>JAIPDO010000016.1 GCA_021737645.1 Desulfarculaceae bacterium | reverse complement strand
CGATCCACCCATCCGGTGGATCGCGGCCGAATTTCCTGCCCTGGCCTACCACGGGTGTTAAGCGGATTTTTTGACTTTTGCCGCGGCGCCGGTCCATCATAGACCAATACAAACTGATCCAACCAAGAATGGGGGCAAAGATATGCGAACTTGGCGAGTGGTTTTGTTGTTGATGGCCGTGGCGGCTATGTCTGCCTGTGCGCCCGCTCCCCTGCCGTCCAGTCAGGTGAAAAAGACCTCCAGCTTCCTGGGCCCGGCGGCGAGCAAGCTAAAACCAGGCAAGACGGGCCAGCCCGCCTGGATCTATCTGAATCCCAAGGCAAACTGGGCCTCCTACGACAAGATGATCCTGGACCCGGTGACCTTCTGGCGCGCTCCGGACGACAAACAGCAGAATTTGACCCAGCATGACCGGCAGATGCTGGTGAACTATTTTTATAAGATCATCGCCAAGGCCATGTCTGAGCGGCTGACCATGGTATCGGTCCCCGGCCCCGGCGTGGTGCGGGCACAAGTGGCCATAACCAAGGCTGAGCCTTCGGAAGTGGTGTTGGACGTGGCCTCCTCGGTGCTACCCCAGGCCGTGGCTCTTTCCACCCTCAAGGACGCGGTCACCGGCAAGCCCGCCTTTGTGGGCGAGGCCCGCATCGCGGTCAAGGTCACCAACGCCGAGACCGGCGAGCTTTTGGGGGCCTGGGTGGCCGCCAGGGTGGGCGGCAAAAACCTCAATGAGGCCCAGTTCTCCTCCTGGGGCGATGTGCAGCAAGCCATGAAATTCTGGGCCTACAGCGCGGCCTACGACTTGTGTAAACTCCAGAAAAGGTCCGACTGCGGCGCGCCGCCCACGGAGTAGGGTGCGGCTACAAGCTTAGCCCACGAGGTGGGTTCGTCCCCGCCTCGTTTTTTATGGGCGCCGCCGCCGGACCGGCGGCGGATCGATTCCCTTTTAAAGCAGTCTGGTTTTCCCGCGCCCAAAGCCTCATGCTGGATGTATGGGCGATGTTGCCCCTTGGCACGGAGACGAAGGCATGAGGCGTTGGGAAATAATTGTCTTGTTGGTCGTGGCCGTTGGCCTGGCCGCCTGCGCGGCCCCCAAGGGGGTGCACGAAGACGTCAAGCCCAGCGGATTTTTGGGGACGGACGCTGCCAAGCTGGAGCCGGGCGGCCCGGGGCAACCCGCCCTGATGTACAGGAACCCCATGGCCAAGTGGTCCTCCTACCACAAGATGCTTTTGGACCCGGTCACCTTTTGGCGCGACCCCGGAGCACCGGATGAGGGCATCTCCATGGCGGATCGCCAGAAACTGGCCAACTATTTTTATAATGTAATCTACAAGGCCATGAGCAAGCAGATCACCATGGTGACCACGCCCGGGCCGGGGGTGCTGCGGGTGCAGGTGGCTTTGACCAAGGCGGTGCCCTCCAAGGTGGGCCTGGACGTCATCTCCTCGGTGGTGCCCCAGGCCATGGTCATCTCCAGCCTCAAGGACGCGGTCAGCGGCAAGCCGTCCTTTGTGGGCGAGGCCGCCGTGGCCTCCAAGGTAAGCGACGCCGAAACCGGCGAGTTGCTGGGTGCCTGGGTGGCCGACCGGGTGGGCGGCAAGCAGTTGGACGCGGCTCAGATGAGCTCCTGGGGCGATGTGGAGCAGGCCATGCGCTTCTGGGCCGACAACGCGGCTTATCGCTTGTGCAAGATTCAGGACAAGTCTGGTTGCATCAAGCCGACCGCGCAGTAGAGCGTAACCGGCTTTAGACTGACAAAGGCGGGGCGGGGTTGATCCCCGCCTCGTTTTTTGTGGGGGCTAAGCTTGGCGGTGCGACAGTGGTTCAGCCAGGCTCTCACTCCCCCGGAAAGCTCTGGCCCTCTTCCTGCTCGGCCAAGGGCACGCTGCCGTGGCCCAGCACGATCTTCCAGCCGCCCTCGGTGCGCAGCAAGACAAAGCTCATGCGCAGAGTGGCGCTGAACTCCCCTGCCTCGGTGACCGCACTGGCCGGGCCTTCGGTGACCGCCCAGGCCACGTCGCCCTGGCCCGCGCCCTTGAACCAGTCGATGGTCAGTTGGCGGCTGGAGCTTTGGCTAAGATCTCGCTCAATCTGGGCCTTGTGCTCTTGCCAGCCCAGGTTGCGCTCGTCGGCTCCGGTGCCCATGCCTATGATGCCCTCGTCATCAAGGTAGTAGCTCATCACCTCGTCCAGGTCGCCCCGGCCGTAGGCCTCGAAAAAACTGTCCAGGGTGATGCGAACCTCGGCGATGGCATGTGGGCTCAGGTCCATGATTGCCTCCTTTTTCATACCGGCCTATGAATACTGGTTCGTTGCTTAGTTCCACCCAACCCTTATGAAAAGCCCAGGCTATATTCGCAAGCTGCCTGCCAGTTCGGCGGCGGACACTTCCTGCCCGGCGCAATAGGCGGCCAGCTCGGCGGCGATGCGCCCGGCGGCGGTTGGGTCGGTGAAGGAGGCGGTGCCCACCTGCACCGCCTTGGCTCCGGCGATGAGGTACTCCGCCGCGTCGGTGCCGCTCATGATGCCCCCCAGGCCCACCACGTCCACGCCTGGGTGCTCGGCCTTGAGGGCGCCCGCCACCTGCCACACCATGCGCAATCCCACCGGCTTGATGGCCGGGCCGCTCAGCCCTCCCACCACGTTGGCCAGCTTGGGCCGCCTGGTCTTGGGGTCGATGGCCATGGCCAGCAGGGTGTTGATCAGGCTCACCGCTTGGGCCCCGGCCTGGGCAGCGGCCAGGGCCATGGGCGCTAGGTCGGTGACGTTGGGGGTGAGCTTCACCCACACCGGCTTGCCCTGGGCCTCGGCCACCGCCGCGGCGGTGACCTCGCCCACCGCGCCGGGGTGGCAGCCAAAGGCCATGCCGCCCTCTTTCACGTTGGGGCAGCTCACGTTCAGCTCCAGGGCGTCAACTCCCGGCTCAGCCCCCAGGCGCCGGGCCAACTCGGCGAACTCGGCCACGCTCTCGCCGTAGAGGTTGACCACCACCGCCCCCGGCTGCTCGGACAGCCAGGGCAGCTTGTGGGCCAGGAACTCCTCCAGGCCCACGTTGGCCAGGCCGATGGCGTTGAGCATGCCGCAGGCGGTCTCCACGATACGCGGCGGCGGGTTGCCCACTCGGGGCTCCAGGCTCACCCCCTTGGTGACCAGGCCGCCGATGGCGCCCGGCTCCAGGTAGGGGCTGTATTCGCGGCCATAGCCGAAGGTGCCGCTGGCGGCCAGGACCGGATTGGCCAGGCGCACCCCGCCCACGAAGACGGCCATGTTTGCCGCCGGGCTCATGAGGCCGCCTCCGCCGCCTGGGCCCAGGCCCGCCAGGCGTCCAGGTGGTCAAGCCCCACGTCCTCGGTCCAGTAGGCCATCATCTCCTCCAGGGGAACCCCCAGCCGCCAGCCCCGCTGCTGGAGGTAGCGGATGTGGGGCCGCCCGGCCAGGTCGGTGGCGGGCAGGAGCAAATCTTCACCCGGCACGAACTCCACCAACCGCCAGCCATGCTCGGCGCTGAGCGCCTTGTCAAAGCTGGGGGTGGCCTTGTACCAGGCCCCGCCCACGTACCACTCCACGAAGCAGTGGTAGGACAGGACCTTGCCCCCGGTGATCTCGTAGAGCCCCTCGGGCAAGAGGTTGTTCTCAATGTCCGCGAAGCCCAGGCGCGAGGGGATGCCCACCGCCCGGGCCAGGGCGCACAACAGCGCCGCCTTTTGTACGCAGTAGCCCCGGCCCCGAGCCAGGGTGTTCAGGGCCAGATAATGCTCCAGGGAGTCAAAGGGCACCCGCACGCTGTAGCGCACCGTGTCGCGCACGAACTCGAACAAACGCCGGGCCGCCTCCACATCGCCCACGCTGCCCCGCGCGGTGCGCCGGGCCAGCTCGAATATCTCGGCGGCTTCGCACTGCACGCCCGGGGCGGGGACCAGAAAATTCTCCAGAGGTTGCTCGTCGCTCATATCTTCTTCCAGTCCACCAAAGAGGCGTCCATTACCGGTCCTTCCTGACAGGCCCTGAGATAACCGCCGCCCACGCTTGGAATGGCGCAGCCCAGGCAGGCCCCCACCCCGCAGGCCATGGGCGCTTCCAGGGAAGTTTGGCAGGCCACCTCGAACTCGGCGCACAACAGGGCCACCGCTTTGAGCATGGGCAGGGGGCCGCAGGCCAACACCGCGCCGGGCCGCTCGCCGTCCTGCTCCAAGCGGGTTCGCAAAGGCTCGGTGACCAGGCCATGCAGGCCGACGCTGCCGTCCTCGCTGGCCCCGTTCCAGCCCCAATCCTCCAGGAAAAAAGCCCCATCGCCGCTCACCGAATCCCAGGCGATGAAGGCCTCTTTGGAGGCCAAGCCGTAGAATGCATCAAAGGCCGCGCCCCGTTCTTCCAGGCGCTCGGCTGCAAAGGCCAGCGGCGCGATGCCCATGCCCCCGGCCACCAATGCCGGGCGCTCGGCGGCGAGGTCGAACCCGCGCCCCAGCGGCCCCCAGACCAGAAGCTCGCTGCCGGGGCGGGCCTGGGCCAGCAGCTTGGTGCCCTTGCCCTTGACTTGGTAGAGGATCAGCAGCTTGCCGCCCTCCACCCCATGAATGGAAAAGGGCCGGGCCAAAAGGGGATCCGGGCCGGGGCTTACCCTGAGCATCACGAACTGGCCGGGCCGGGCCGCGTCCGCGATGGCAGGGGCCTCAAGGGTGAGCAGAAAAATCTCCGGCCCCACCGGCTGGTTACTCATCACTTTAGCTTTGAGGCTGATGCTCATCTCACTCCCGCAGGGCCACCACCGTGGCGAAGCGTGCGGTGGTCTTGTCGCGGCGATAAGAATAAAAATCCTGGTCACACACGGTGCATTTGCCGCTGGTGAATATGCGCTCGGGCCGCACCCCGGAGGCCTCCAGTTGGTGGCGGGTGGCCGACTCCAGGTCAAAGTGGTTTTCCCCCACCTTGAACTGCGCGAACCATTGGGGCAGCTCCTCGCGCCAGTTCACGAACTCGCCGCAGCAGGCCCCCAGGCTGGGGCTCACCGCCGCGTACAGCTCGTCCGGGGCCACCCCGTAGCGCTCGTCCAAAAACTCCACTCCCTTGGCGGGCATGCCCGCCGCGTTGCCCCGCCACCCGGCGTGCAGGTTGGCGATGACCCCTCGCTGGGGCGCGGCCAAGATCACCGCCTGGCAGTCGGCCTGCTTGATCAACAGGCCCACCCCCGCCTGATCGGTGACTAGGCCGTCGGCCTGGGCCGCGGGCAGGTTCTCCTCGCCGCTCACCGCCACGATCTCGGTGCCGTGCACTTGACGCACCCACACCAGCCGCCTTAGCCCCAGGGCCAGGCGCAGGCGCTCCAGGTTGGGTTCGGCCTGGGGACCGGCGGCGGCCAGGTCGACCTGACGGGTGGTCACCCCGTGCAGCAGGCCGGGCAGTGCCTCCAGGTCCGGGAAGCTGTAGAAGTCCAGCTCACCGTGCCGCCGCGCAACCATGGGCTCAGCATATGCCGAATTATTGGGGCTGGGCAAGTTCTTGCTCCACGATGGGCTGGACGCGCACGCACTCCACCCCCGCCTGGCGGCAGATGGTGAAGACCTCTTCCAGGCCGCCCTCCACCGGGCTGAGTATGGAGATGAACACCCGGGCCACCCCATGCTTACGGGTCAGCCCGGCGATGTCGTGGCGGGTGCCCAACACCGGTATGCCGTGGATGAGAAGACCGCGCTTGGCCGGGTCGTCGTCCACGAAGCCCACCGGCGCGAAAGGCAGGGCCGGGTTGTTGCGCAGTTCCCGCAAGAGCAGCTCCCCGCCGTCGCCGGCCCCCATGATAAGCACCGGGTCGCCTTTTTTGTGCACCATGCTCTCGGTGAACACCCGCACCAAAAAGCGGCTGCCCGCCAGGAAAAGGAAGCTCACGAAAAAGTCGATGATCACCGCCGACAGGCTGTAGCCCTGGCCGCGTTGCAGCAGCAGGATGCCCAGCACCACCAACAGCGATCCCAGCAGCACCGCCTTGACCAACTGGATCATGGCGTGCACCGAGACGTAGCGCCACTCGCCCCGGTACACCCCGAACAGCCACAGGCACACAATCTTGGCCGAGAGCACCCAGGGCAGGGACTTGGTGAGCAGGTGCATCTGCTCCGGCCCCAGGTGGCCCTCGAAGCGCAGCAGCCAGGCGGCGGTGTAGGCGGCCGAGAGCAGCAGCAGGTCGGCGAGTATCTGCACCAATTGCTTTTTGTGCAGCACCAACTGGTCCAGCAGCGGGCTGTGCCAGCGGCGGCGGCGGCGCTCCTGGGAGCCATATACCTTTACTCCGCCCAGAAACACCCCGAAGAACACGAAGACCACCACCACCACCGCGATGACCACCACCGCCACCAGGGTGCTGAAGTAGTGCAGCAGCAGGGCCAGAAGACCGCCCGCCAGGCTCACCGCGATGAGGGTCAGCACCGCCTTGCGCTCACTGAGCCCCAGAAACACCAGACGGTGGCTGGAGTGGTCGCGGCCTCCCTGGGCGATGGAGCGGCCGTGGCTGGTGCGTTGGAAGCTCACCAGGGCGGTGTCGAAAAGGGGCACCACCAACACCCCCACCGGAATGAGCAGGGCGAATATCAGGTTGCTGGCCCCGCCTGCCCCCAAAACGGTGCACCCGGCCAGGCTGAAGCCCAGGAAAAGGCTGCCGCAGTCGCCCATGAAAATTTTGGCCGGGTTGAAATTGTAGATGAGAAAGCCCCCGGCGGCCCCGGCCAGGGCGGCGGCGGGAAGGCCCACCTGGGGCGCGCCGTGCATGGCCGCCACCATGGCCAAAATGGAACCGGCGGACAGGGCCACTCCCGAGCTGAGGCCGTCCATGTTGTCCAGGATGTTCACCGCGTTGGTCACCCCCACCAGCCACAGCAGGGTGAAGGGCACGTTGAGCCAGAGCCAGGGCAAAAAATCAAAGCACAAGCCCAGGGCCACGGCCACGGTGGCCACCAGAAGCTGGGCCAGGAACTTCACCTGGGGTTTCATCTCGAAGATGTCGTCGATCAGGCCGATCAAAAACATGCCGCTGGCGCAGCCCACCAGCACCAGGCTCTGGCTGTCCCGGCCGCCCAGTATGAGCCAACTGACCACGAAGGCCAGGTATATGGCCGCCCCGCCGTAGATGGCCGTGGGGCTGCGGTGCCAGCGGTCCTGGCGGGGGGCCACCACCCAGCCCAGGCGGCGGGCCAGGGCGATGATCACCGGAGTAAACAGGGCGGCGGCGGCCAGGGCCAGGGCAAAGGCGTAGATAATTTTCATGCTACAGGCTCGCCTGGGCGCGTAGCGGGCAAGTTCAACGCTCCCGGTAGTAGCGTATCACCGACTGCACCACCTCATCGATGCCCATCTCCGGGACGAAGCCCACCAGACCCCGCAGCTTGCCCACGTCGGGCAGGCGCCGGGGCATGTCTTCGAAGCCCTCTTCGTAGGCTTCTTCATAGGGGATCATTTTGATGGGCGAGTCGCTGGCGGTGAGCTTTTTGACCAACTGGGCCAACTCCAGAATGCTTATCTCCTGGGTGGAGCCCACGTTTACCACCTGGCCCACCGCCGCCGGGGCGTCGGCCAGGGCGGACAGGCAGCGCACCACCTCGGCCACCGCCGAGAAGCAGCGGCTCTGGGTGCCGTCGCCGTACACGGTGATGGGTTTGCCGCTGAGCGCCTGGCGCACGAAGCTGGGCAGCACCATGCCGTAGCGCCCGGTCTGGCCGGGGCCAACGGTGTTGAACAGGCGCACCACCACCACCGGCAGGCCCCGGGCCCGCCAATAGGCCAGGGCCAGGAATTCGTCGATGGCCTTGGAGCAGGCGTAGGACCAGCGGGCCTTGGTGGTTGGCCCCAGCACCAGGTCGTGGTCTTCGCGGAAGGGCACCAGCTCGTTTTTGCCGTAGACCTCGCTGGTGGAGGCGATGACCACCCGCTTGCCTTTTTTGTTGGCCAATTTCAAGACCGTTTCGGTGCAGCCCACGTTGGTCTCGATGGTCTTGACCGGGCTTTCCACGATCAGGCGCACCCCCACCGCGGCGGCCAGGTGGTAGATCACCTGGGCCCGGTCCACCATCTCGGCCAACAAGGGTTTGTCGCGCATGTCGGCGATGGTGTAGGAAAAATCGGGGTTGTCCTTGTAGGCCTCTATGTTTTCTATGCTGCCGGTGGACAGGTCGTCGATGACGTCCACTTGCTGTCCCAGGGACAGCAGGTGCCCGGCCAGGTGGCCGCCGATAAAGCCGGCCCCGCCGGTGATGAGCGCCCGCACGGGCTGAGGTTTGAGCTGATTCAACTGACACACCTAATCCAGGGTGCTTATCACCCCGTTGATCGGTCCGGTCTCGGTCTTGCTGCCCACCTCCTCGCCGCATACGGCGCAGAGGTAGGAATATTTTTCTCCGGTGGGCAAAACCAAAAGCAGGCGGCGGCGCACCGGTTGAGCCTTGCGGCAGCGGGGGCAAAACAGGCTGGTGGCTTCCAGGTTCTGGTGGTTTTGCCGTCCGTCGCCCCTTCCCGTACCCGGCAGCATACAAGCTCTCCTAGGTTTGCAGCTCCAGCTGCTCGATCAGTTCGTCCACATAGGCGATGAGCCACTTACGCTGGCTGTCATCGGCATAACCGGTGCAGGAGCAGCGCAGGCTCTGGGAGGCCCGCACCAGCAGCTCCAGTTGCAGGCTGTCCAATCCCAAGACCACCGCCGCCCGGTGAGGCCCGCAGTCGGGGTGCTCCCTCTGGGCGGGGGTCAACAGTTCATCAGGCACTTGCAGCCAAAAAACGTCCGGCAGGCCCGAGGACCCCAGGGTTGCCTCCAGATGACTGGTGAGCTTTTCCATGTCCGGCGGCCTGAGTTCGTCTATTACTATGGAGCGCATCCTGTAGTTCCTTATTGGCCAGCCAGCACGGCGTCCCGTTCCCGGCCCCCCCGCCATGCGTCGATGACGGCGTATATCCACAACACGGCGGTAAGCCCGCCCAAGATCACTAGCCAGGTTACGCCTTGCTTGATCAGTTGGCCCCTCAGGGCGGCCATCTTGTCCGGGCCGGCATAGCCATCCAGGGCCAGCACCGCCTGGCTTATCTCATGAAAGGCGAATCCCAGGGTGAGCATGAACAGCAGGCTGGCCGCGGCCACCATTATGGCCCCCTTGCCCACCTGGCGGTTCACGATCTGCCCCAGGCCCGGAATCACCAGGCCCGAAAGCAGGGGAGACACCAGGGCGCGGCGCATTTGTCAGCCCTCCCGCCCGTACACGGCCAGGTACTCTTCCACTTCCAGCACGTCGGCGGCCTCCAGGGGGCGCATGGTCCCGGCCACGTTCACCGGCTCGCCCACCTCGGCCAAAAATTGCACCATCTCCCATATGCCCAGCAGGGCCCACACCTCGACCCCGGTGTCTTGCACAAAAGCGGCCAGGGCGTCGGGCCCGCGCACCCCTTCCACCAGTTGGCCCTTGTCGTCGTACACCGCCTGGGTCTGCTGGCGGTCCACGCCCAACAGCACCCCCAGCACCTCAAAAGGCTTGCCCAGACGCTCGCCCTCGGCGGCCAGCTTTACCAGCAGGTCGCGCTTGGTGGCCATGGAGGTGCCCACGTCGTCGATGATCAGCACCTTGGCGCCGGGGTTCAGGGCTCCGGTGACGAACATGGCCTTGGCCCCGCTGGCCTCGCCATGGGTCTTGGCCTCCTTGCGGTCGTAATCAAAGGCCAGATCAGCCACATCGTCCTGCCATAGGCACATGGCCGCGGCCAGGGCCAGGGCGCTTCCCTTGTAGGAGGGGCCCAGAATCACCGGGTTTTCCCCGGCCAGACCCTGCTCGGCGATCCAGCCCGCGAAGCAGCGGCCCATCTCCAGGGCCAGGCGGCCGGTGTTGAGCTTGCCCAGGTTTACGAAATAGGGGGTGGGGCGGCCATCCTTGAGGCGCAGGTCCGGGGCGAAAAACAGGGCCCCGCTACCGGCCAGAAGGCGGGCCAGTCTCTGTTGATAAGGCTTTAGTTCCAGCAAACCGCCTGCTCCTTTGTTGCCGTGGGGCCGCCGCAGCCCAAATTAATAACAGGCTAGCGCAAACCCCCTTGGGGCGCAAGCGCGCCCCGCCGTGGCGGGTCTATAAAAAGTTCGGCGTAACCACGTACTTATTCACCAGGTGGTGAGGCTGGTAAGACTCCTTGGCCTTGCGCAGGCCGCTGAGGCCCAGGTCCTGCTCCCGGTTGATGTAGGTCATCCCCGCCCAGGCGTTGGTGACGAACAGTTTGTTGATGGCCGCGTAGATGCCGTCGAAGTCAGGGTTGCCCTTTTCAATGTGGATCACCGCCGTGTCCGGCGACAGGGGCTCACCCAGGCTGAAGGCCTCCACCCTGCCGTCGATGAGGATGACTCCGCCGGAGTAGTCCAGAGCTTGGTAGTTGGTCAGGGCCTCGTAAATGGCCCGGTCCTCGCTGGCCAGGCCGGGGTCCTGGTCGCAGTCGCGCAACTGGCACCAGTTTTCCTGCATGTCCAGGACCAGGCGGATCATCTCGGCCCCCAGGGGTTGATACTCGAACGGGAAATTTTTGACGAACTTGTTGAAGTGGTTCTTTTTGCGGTGGAAACGCCGCCCCGGCAGCTCGGCCAGCTCCGAGGCCAGATACACGTAGTCGCTGTTGGCGCGGTCCAGGGATATGCCGAAACGCCCGGTGGCCTCCAACTCCAGGGCCAGGTCCTCGCCCACCCTTTGCAGGTCGTGGAGATAGCCGGCCTTGGCCATGTCCCGGCACAGGGTCTCGGCGGCCCGCACCCGGTCTCCCGCCCCGGCCGGGGGCAGGCCGAAGGGCTCGTCGCCCTCCAGACAGGCCGCCACCAACAGACAGTCGCCGTCCTCGCGCCAGTGGGGCTGGTAGTGGTGCCGCCACATGAACAAATTGGAGAAGGTAAGCTCGCTTATGGCCGGGGGGCCGGCCATGAGGTGGCGGGTAAACACTTCCTTGTCCGACAATTCCAGATGTTTGTATCCTGCAAGGCGCAAAAGCTCGTCTCCGCGGGTCAGGCATGGTTAACTCTACTACCTTTCTACCCTAAACCGGCGGGGCCGCCAAGGGAGGCCCACGGCGTTGACAAGGCATTTTGCCTGTGCCATGTTTAGACCCTTATTACGGCAACCTCCAAGGAACTCAATACCATGGACCCTCTTCACTCCACCGACCCTGAAATAGCCGCCTTGATCGACAAGGAGGCCCTGCGCCAGGCGTCGGTTCTGCGCATGATCCCCTCGGAAAACTATGCTTCCCCCGCCGTGCTGGCGGCCACCGGCAGCATTCTCTCCAATAAATATTCCGAAGGCTACCCGGCCAAGCGCTACTACCAAGGCCAGGAAAACATCGACGAAGTGGAGGTGTTGGCCATCTCCCGGGCCAAGGAACTCTTCGGGGCCGAGCACGCCAACGTGCAGCCCTATTCGGGCAGCCCGGCCAACATGGCGGTGTATCTGGGCCTGTTGGGCAAGAGCGGCCGGGTGCTGGGCATGGACCTGGCCGCCGGCGGCCACCTGACCCACGGGGCCAAGGCCAGCTTTTCGGGCACCTATTATGAGGTGGCCTCCTACGGCCTGAGCCGGGAGAACGGCCGCATCGACTACGCCCAGGCCCGCCGCCTGGCCCAGGAGTTCAAGCCCCAGATGATCTTCTGCGGGGCCTCGTCCTATCCACGAGTGGTGGACTTCGCGGCCTTTGCCGAGATCGCCGCCGAGGTGGGGGCCCGCTTGGTGGCCGATGTGAGCCACATTTCCGGGCTGTGCGTCACCGGGCAGCATCCCGCCCCCTTCCCCCACGCCGATGTGGTGACCAGCACCACCCACAAGCTTTTGCGTGGCCCCAGGGGGGGCATGGTGCTCTGCCGCCAGGAGTTGGCCAAGGCCATCGACAAGGCGGTGTTCCCCGGTTTGCAGGGGGGGCCCCACAACCAGACCACCGCGGCCATCGCCGTGGCCCTGAAAGAAGCGGCCACCCCGGAATACACCGACTACTGCCGCCGGGTAGTGGCCAACAGCAAGGCCCTGGCCCAGGGCCTGTTGGAGCGCGGCTTCACTCTGGTCACCGGCGGCACGGACAACCATCTGGTGCTCATCGACGCCGGGGCCTCGGGGCTCACCGGCAAGGCCCTGGCCACCGCCATGGAGCAGGCGGGCATCGTGGCCAACGCCAACAAGATCCCCTTTGACCCCCGCTCGGCCAACGACCCCAGCGGAGTGCGCATGGGCACCCCGGCCCTGACCACCCGGGGCATGGGCGCCGTGGAGATGGACCTCATCGCCGGGCTGGTAAGCCAGACGGCGGCCAACCTCAATGACGCCGCCGCGTTGGACAATATTCGCCAACTGGTGGCCGATCTGTGCGTGGATTTCCCGGCTCCGGGAATTGCCCCTAGTAAGTGTTGATTTTTGAACTGAACTTTTGGCACTGATTAAAGCAGGTTATACAAAGTGACTCTCTCAAGCCTTCCCAGCGGTTCAAATATTTGTACCCGCGTGGTTTGGCGGAGGGAGAATCTATTTGCTGGAACCTTAAGTCAAGTGACTGTAATTAAAGGCTTAACTAGGGAGAAATGGCTTTGGTTGGCCGGTTGGCATCCTAATTGCTTCCATATTGGGGCAACCAGCTTCTAAAAGCCTTTTCTCCTTTCCAAGAGAGCGCCGGGACTAGCCACCCGGCGCTTTCTTTTTGTCTTAACTCATAGAGATAATGCATAAAAAATACCCACGTCCCCAGGATAGACCCTGGATGGCAAAGTTGGGGCCGCGCCCCGCTGAGGTGCGATTTTTATACCAAAAAGTTGGGGCAGGGTAGGAATCAGGCGGAAACGGCGGTGACCAGTCGGGCCAGGCCGGACTTCTTGCCGACCCCACGGCGCAGGTAGTCCAGGTCAGCCGCTTGGATCAACTCGGGCCGCTGATCCAACAGCGATCGGCAGGCCAACTCGGCGGCCAGGCCGCTGAGCTCGGCGCATTGGGCGAAGTGGGCCTTCTTGTCGTGCTTGACCTTCTTGGAGAGCACCCGGCAGCAGGTGGAGCCCCGCTCGGCCTTGAAGGCATCGTGCAGCTGTTTGCCGGACGCGGCCACCCGGCGGCTGGAGCGGCCGCCATCTTTGCCCGCTCCCAAAAACAGGCCCAGGCCCAAACACCCCCCCGCAACCGCCCCGCAAAGGCAGCCCGCCCCGCCCAGGCCCTCCACCAGACCGGCGGTGAGGTTGTTGACCAGCGCCTGGTCCAGGTTGCCCCCCAGACTCCGGTTCAGGGCGGTGAGCACCGCCGGGGCGCAGAGCATGCGGCCGTTAGAGAAAAGCTCCTGGGCCTTGGCCCCCACCAGGCGGCTGACCTCTTGGCTGTTGGCGATGTTATGGGAGGCTGCTTTGGGAATGACTCTCTCTCCCGGCCTTGTTGAAAGCGCCCGCCAGGCGAAACACCTGATAGTGATCGGTCTTAATCAACTTTAGCCGGGTTGGCCGCAAGGTCAAATCGTTAATATTGATATATAGAACACTAGTCCATTGAATATATCGATTTATTCGGTTTGGGGGCACAGGCCATGCGGCGGGGCCAGCACCACCAGGGTGGTGAGGCGGGGCAGCAAGAGGCCCTCTGGCCGGGCCAGATCGGGCAACTCGGCCCCTGGGTTCAGGCCGCTTATCACCACCCGCCCCACCAGGCGGCGGCCCTCGCCCTGGGGGCCGCGAGTCTTGAGGCCCCACAGGGCCTGGAGCACCAGGGGCTGGCCGTCCGGCGCGCCCAAATAGAGCATCACGTGGCCGGGCAGGTAGAGCAGGCTCAGCCAGGGCAGGCCGCGCTTGAGGATAAGCGCCCGTTTCTCAGCCTCGCCCAGGCCTTCCAGGGGGATGTTCCGTGCCCCGGCCTTGGCCTGGTCCGAGGAGTTGCGTGGCAGCCACAGGCCGAAGGGGGCCAGCAGATCGCGGGTCAGGGCCGAGCAGTCCCGCCGACCCCATTGGCCGCCCCAGTCGTAGGGCTGTCCCAGCAGGGGACGGGCCACCGCGCCCAGGTTGGCCGGGGTCAGGGGCAGGGGGAAGGGCGCGGCGGCATCCAGGGGCAGGGCGCAGGGGCCCAGCACCGCCTCGCCCTGCACCGAGCCCAGGGGGGCCCGCACCCGCCAGGCGCCGCTTTGCCCCGGCTCCAGGGGCAACAGCCAGCCCAGGGCGGCGTTGAACACGAAACCGCCCCCCAGGCTGCGCACCGGGGTCTGGTCTTTGGTCACGGCGACAAACGGGCCGTTCATCCAGCGCGTTGCCTGCTGGGGAGTCAGTCTTCCCACCGCGCGGGTGGGCAGCCAGCCCAGGGCCAGGGGAGTTTCGGCCACCAGCCAGTCGCCCCCAGGGCTCACGTGCCACACCCTGACCGGCAGGCCGCCGGGCAGGGAGGTTTGCTGCAAGCGGTCAAAGGGGAAGCCGCCCCCCGGCCCCGCCTCGAAATCAGGCTCCAAAGTGGGCAGCACCCGCAGGTTGCAGGGCCTCAGGGTGAGGCCTTTCCAGTCGGCGTCGGGATAGGCGTCGCCCCCTGCTTCCCGCCACAGCTTGCCATACCAGCCCTGGGGCCGGGGCCGCAGGTTTATGCCCAGGCCGGGCTTTTCCATCACCGCCTGGGCCAGGGATAAAAGCTCGTCGCGGCTGTGCTTGGGGGTGCTGCGGGCCCAGCAGGCAAAGTAGCGGGCCAGATACTCCGCCGCCCGCTCCTGTTGATACTGGGGCCGCAGCAGGCAGCCGCCCTGCCCGGCGCGGGGCAGCAGGGGGGCCAGCTCCTGGGGCGGCAGGCGCAGGGGGGCCTGAGCCGGGGCGCAGGCCAATCCCAGGGCGGCCAAGATGATCAGCAGGGCGATGTGGCGGCGGATGGGGTGCAAGATTGCTTCCTCGGGCTATGGTATTAAGTTAGCATTGTACTACGCCACACTCCCAGGAGGATCAATGGACCCCGCCGCCCGCCACGCCCTGATCCAGGCCGCCGGAGCCGAGCACTACAGCGACGGCCCGGAGGATCGCCTGCTCTACTCCTACGACGCCACGGGCAAGAGCTACCCGCCCGAGGCGGTGGTGCGGGCGGGGAGCGTGGAGCAGATCTCTCGGGTTTTGGCGGTTGCCAGTGAGCACCGGGTGCCGGTGGTGCCCCGGGGAGCGGGCTCGGGCCAGTCCGGCGGCGCCCTGCCGGTGGACGGCGGCCTGGTCTTAAACCTGGCCAACCTGAACCGAATCATTAGAATAGACTCCGCCGACCAGGTGGCCGTGGTGCAGCCGGGGGTGATAACCGCCGATTTGCAGCGGGCCGCCGAGGCCCAGGGCATGTTCTATCCTCCGGACCCGGCCAGCGTGGAGTTTTGCACCGTGGGGGGCAACGCGGCGGAGAACTCCGGCGGGCTCAGGGCGGTGAAGTACGGGGTGACCCGTGATTATGTTTTGGCCCTGCAAGCGGTGTTGCCCGATGGCCGGGTGCTGCGCACCGGGCGCTCCACCATGAAGACGGTGGTGGGCTACGACCTCACCCGCCTGCTGGTGGGCAGCGAAGGCACCCTGGCGGTGATGACCGAGCTTACCCTGCGCCTGCTGCCCAAGCCCGAGGTCAAGGCCACGGTGAGCGCCCTTTTCCACGACCTGGAGGCCGCCGCCCAGGCGGTGCAGGGCGTGCTCATGAGCGGCATCATCCCGGCGGCCCTGGAGTTAATCGATTCCCAGAGCCTGGGGGCGGTGAACGCTCACGCGGGCCTGGGCCTCCCCCCCGAGGTGCAGGCCATGGTGCTCATCGATGTGGACGGCGCGCCCGAGGTGGTGGCCGGTCAGGGCCAGCGACTGGTGCGGGTCTTGGAGGAGCGCGGCGGCAGTGAAGTGCGCCTGGCGCTCAATGAGGCCGAGGCCGCCGAGCTTTGGCGAGTGCGGCGCTCCATGGGCCCGGCCATGTACAACCTGGCCCCGGACAAGCTAAACGAGGACGTGGTGGTGCCTCTGGGCCGTCTGGCCCAGACCATCCGGGCCATCCACGCCATAGGCCACCAGCGCGGGGTGCTCATCCCCACCTTTGGCCACGCCGGCGACGGCAACCTGCACGTCAACGTGATGTACGACGCCTCAGACCCGGAGCAGAACCGCCAGGCCCATCAGGCGGTCACCGACGTCTTCGCCCAGGTGCTCAAGGTGGGGGGCTCCCTCAGCGGCGAGCATGGAGTGGGCAACGCCAAGCTGGGCTACGTGGGGGCGGAGCTGGACCCGGTGGCCATGGAGCTGATGCGCGGCATCAAGCGGCTCTTCGACCCGGCGGGAATACTCAATCCGCACAAGGCCGTACCTTCACTTGATATTTTGGCGTAGGCGGGCGGTTTCGCCAGCGGCCCGTGGGCTGTGTTGCCGGCATCGCTTAGACCTCGGCGTATAAAAAATACGCCTTCGGTCTGCGCTCGCCGGACGCCTTGACGACATTTACTGGATTGGCCTTATTTAGAATAGCGTAGGTTGGGTAGAGCGAAGCGAAACCCAACGACTCCCCAGTCGGCCCCGCCTCAGTAAAAGAAGTACAGCACCGCCAGCATCACCACCAAGAACACCACCGACAGCCCGGCCCCGGCCTTGATGAAGTCGGTGGAGTGGTAGCGGCCCGGCCCCATGTACAGGGCGTTGACTTGGTGGGTGGGCAGGATAAAGGAGTTGCTGGTGGCCAGCCCCACGGCCAGGGCGGCCAGGCGGGGATCGGCATCGGCCTGCAGGGCCATCTGCACCGCGATGGGCACCAGCAGCACCACCGCCCCCACGTTGCTCACCACCAGGGTGAAGGCGGTGCTGAGCGCCCCAACCACGGCCAAGAGCGCCAGGGGGGGCAAAGGACCGGCCAGTTGCAAAGCCTCCTGGGCGATCCAGGCGGCGGCCCCGGTCTTGAGGGTGGCCATGCCCAGGGGCAACAGACCGGCCAGCAAAAACACGGTGCGCCAGTCCACCGCCTGGTAGGCCTCGTCCACCTTGATCACCTTGGTGACCAGCATTCCCAAGGCCCCGGTAAGAAGACCCAGGCCCAGCGACACCTTGAAGCCCATGATCATCACCAGGGCCACCGCCAGCCAGGCCCCGGCCCAGGCCGCCTTGCCCGTGGCCGGGGGCTCCTCGCGCACGGGTGTGCAAAAGATCAGCCAGCCCTTTTCAGCCAGGATGCGGAAGCGTTGCCAGGGCCCCTCCATGAGCAGGCTGTCGCCTTCCCTCAGCTCCATCTCTTCCAACAGCACCTCGTTGGGGGTTTCGCCCCGGAAGATCACCACCGGGTTGAGCTGGAACTTGGTGACGAAGTGCACCTGGCCCAGGGTCTTGCCCACCAGCTCCGAGCGCGGCGCCACCACCGCCTCCACCGCGCCCCACTGCTGGGGGCTAAGTTCCTCGGCGAAGGACTCCATGCCGGGCCTTATCTCCAGGTTGAAGTCCCGGGCCAGGCGCTTCAGGGCCTCGGGCTCGGCCAACACGGCGGCCACGTCGCCGGGGTAGAGCACGCTGCGTTCGTCCGGGGCCAAGGCTTTTTCGCCGTGGTGCACCTTGTCCAGGGCCAGCAGATGCACCCCGTAGCGCCGGGCCATTATCTCGGCGGTGAGGGTTTGAGGCAGCTCCGGGGGGATGACCACCTCGAAGTGCTTGCCGTCCACCGGGTGCAGATGACACATTTGCTCGGCCGGGGGAGTGACTCCCTGGGGCAACACCCAGTGACCCAGCGCCACGAAGTAGAGGATTCCCGCCGCCACCAGGCACAGCCCCACCGGGGTCACCGAGAACAGGCTGAAAGGGGCAAGGTCAAAGGGCGCGATGAGGTCGTTCAAGAGTATCAGGGGGCTGGAGCCAACCAGGGTGAGGGTGCCGCCCAAAATGGCCGAGAAGCCGATGGGCATGAGCAGGCGGGAGACGGGTATCATCTGGCTGCGGCTGATGCGCTGCACGGCGGGCAAAAACAATGCCGCCGCCCCGATGTTTTGCATGATGCTGCTGATGCCCGCCACGGTCCCCGAGATGAGCACCACCACCCGGTTGACGTGCCCGCCGGCCAGCTTGAGCACCGGCCTCACCACCAGGTTCACCAGCCCGGTGCGGTCCAGGCCCGCCCCGATTATCATCACCGCTATGATGGAAACCACCGCGTTGCTCGACAGGCCGGAAAGGGCTTCCTGGGGAGTCACCAGGCCCAACAGCGGGGTGAGCACCATCATCATGATGCCCACCACGTCCACCCGGACCCATTCCACCACGAAAAGGAAAACGGCCAGCCCGATAAGGGCCAGCACTTCTATCATCTGGTTGGTCAGGACGAGGTTTTCCATGCAGCCTTCCGTGGTTTAGTTCCTATTTATACTCTCTGCGCGCGCCGGGGGGAAAGGGCCGGTGTGGTTATGTTAAAATTGGTCCAGCTATAAAACCCACAAGGAGAGCAGCATGAGCCGCATCGTGGCCATTTACGGCAGCCCCCGCCAGGGGGGAAACAGCGCCCTGCTTACCGATCAGGCCGTGGAAGGCGCCAAAGAGGCCGGGGCCACCGTGGAAAAATTGGTGCTCAGGGATTTGAACATCTCTCCCTGCTTGGAGATATACGGCTGCAAGAAGGACGGGCGCTGCGTAATCAAGGACGATTTCCAGGGGCTATACGACCAATGCCTGGCCGCCGACGCCATGATCCTGTCCTCGCCCATCTTCTTTTACACGGTCAGCGCCCACACCAAGATCATGATGGACCGCTTCCAAAGCCTGTGGGTAAAGAAGTACTGGATAGATAAGGTTAAGTTCGGCCAGTGGACCCCCAAGCGCAAGGGCTTGTTCATCTCGGTGGGCGCCACCCACGGCCAAAAGCTCTTCGAAGGGGTGCTTTTAACGGTGCGCTACTTCATGGACGTGCTGGACATGGAATTGAGCCAAAGTCTTTTGTACCGGGGCCTGGACCTCAAGGGCGACGTGGAGCAGCACCCGGAATATCTGCAAGAGGCCCGCGAGGCCGGGGCCGCGTTGGCCGCTGATTTACAACAACTCAAACCCTAGGATATAGTGTGACGCCACCTGCCCTTCGTGCGTCCGCCTACAGCCCCCAGCTTGACATCATCAAGGGGTTGGCCATCGCTTTGGTGGTGGCCGGGCACGTGCTCAACCGCAGCCCTTGGCCGGACCCCCACCTGCGCCTGATAGGTGGTTGGCTGGTGCGGCTGATCTATTCTTTTCATATTCCGCTGTTTTTTATGCTCAGCGGAGCCCTGTTCGGCGGCCTGCGGGGCCGGAGTTCCATGGGCTATGTCGCCGGGCGTTTTTTGCGCCTGATGCTGCCTTTTGGCGTCTACGCCTTGCTTTACCATCTGGTGTTTTTCCCCGATCAAGGGAATGTGTGGAGCGGCTTGGGGAACTTGTATCTCTGGGGCAACCACTGGTCTCTGGCTTCCCTGCCCACTCAGGAGGTGCTCTGGTTTTTCCCGGCCTTGCTGGCCATAAATTGCCTTGCTCTGACCACGGGCTTTTTAGACCGGCTGGGCTTGCTGCGGGGCCTGGTGGCCCTGTTGGCGGTGCAGATGGTTTGCTTGTGGCTTTTCAGCCAGGGCCTGGATCGCCGCTACGTGCCTTATTGTCTGGATGTGGCCCTGATCTCCTTTTTCTTTTTTCATGCGGGCCGCCTGGCCGCCGTTCCACTTAAAAGCCCCGCGCCATCGCAAGGGCGAGGCCTGCGCCTGACCGCCGCTTTGTCCCTGCTGGTGCTTTTGGCCTGCCTATACGCCAGCCGCCCCTATGAGTCGCTGGACATGCTGCGCCTCAGGCTGTGGGAAATGCCACTGATGGACCTGAGCGCCTTTACCGGGGCGGCCGTCTGCGTGCTTCTGGCCGGGACGGTGGCCCACCGCTGGTCAGGAATGGGCGAGGGCCTGCGTTTGCTTGGCCGCTATTCCTTGCCCATTTTCGGGATGCACATGTTTGTGGTCAGTGGGGTGATGAGTTTGGAGCTATTGCCCACGTGGTGGGTGCGTCTGAGCCTCACCTTTGTCCTGGCCATGCTCCTGCCCTGGGCCTTCGCCCGTTTTGTAGCCCACCGCTTCAAGCCCACCCGCTGGCTGTTTTTGGGAGGGGATGCCTAACCCGGAAATTCATGAAGGCTGGGTAACCGGTAAGCTGGGGCCGCAGGCGTAGTCTAGGCCACATCGAGAACCGAGTGATGCCGGCAACGTGCCATGGACGGCGTAGGCGCGGCTGGATGCATGGTCATAAGGAAATATTCGGGCTAGTCTCCGTTTTTGATCTCCTGCTCCCAGTGAATCCAATCGGCCAGCCCCGGCGGAGGCACCGGCACCGGCAGCGAGTCCATGCCCAGGGCGCGGGCGGCCATCGGCGGGGGCACGGTCCCCTGGGGCGACTTGATCACCATCTTCATCATGCCGTGGGCGGCCACGTGCCCCTGGTGGATCATCTCCTGCTCCAGGTATATCCACTTTTCATCCCACCACACCACCTTGGTCTCCATGGCGAAGCGGTTGAAGGGCTTTAGCGAGCGCCAGAAACGGGTGGTGGCCGCGGCCAGCAGGGGACGCCATCCCTGGCGGCGCATCATGCGCAGCATGCCCACCCGGATTATCAAGTCCAGCCGCCCCAGGTCCATGAGGCTGAGGTAGCGGCCGTTGTTCATGTGCAGATAAAGGTCCAGGTCGCCGGGCCACACCCTTAGGTTGATGCGCGAGGTGTCGCCCAGCTTCAGCGGCGGGCGGGCCAGGGCGGCCAGGGCCACCTTGGCGGTGCGAACCAGGGGATACACTAGCGCCAGCCGCCGCCGGGGTCCAAGTTTTCCGAACCCGCTATCACGTGATCTATGAGCTGGCGGGCGATGGTGGAGCGGGGGGGGATGCTGGGCAACTCGCCGGGGCCGTACCAGCCCGCCTCCACGATCTCCTCGCCGTCGACGACGATCTCGCCCCCGGCCCACTTGCAGGTGAAGCCCACCATCAGCGAATCGGGGAAGGGCCAGGGCTGGGAGGCGAAATAGCGGATGTCTTTCACCCGCACCCCTACCTCCTCGTCGATTTCCCGGGCCACGGTCTGCTCCAGGGTCTCGCCGGGCTCCACGAACCCGGCCAGCACGCTCATGCGCCCGGTGGCGAAGCGGGGCGAGCGGCCTAAGAGGACCTTGCCCTCGCGCTGCACCGCCACGATCACCGCCGGGGAAACCCGGGGATAGGCCACCAGGCCGCACCGTGGGCAGCGACGGGCCCGCTCCTTGGGGTCGTCCTTCATGGGCGCGGCGCAGACCCCGCAGAAACGGTTGCGCCGCTCCCAGGCCAATACCTGCTTGGCCCGGCCGCCCAGAGCGGTGAGGCTCTCGGGCCATCCCATGGCCAGGCCGTAGAGCCCATGCCATTCGTAGCCCTGGGGAGCAGGCGTGGCCAGGGCCAGGGAAATGGTGTAGGTGGGCCGCCCCTGCCAAAGCCCCAGGTAGCGGGCCGCCTCCAGGGTGAGGCCCAACTCGGCAACCTGGCGCACCAGGGGCAGACGAGGCGGATCGTCGCTGGTCACCAGGAACTTGTCTTCACAGTAAACGAACCACCAGGACGGGCCGCCGTCGTCCGGGGGTGGGGTGAAACCGGCTATGAAATTTTCGCTCATGTCATTACATCTCATTGAGGATGTATAGAAAAATATCACAGCCCCGGCCCCTGCGCCAAAACCCGCCCTTGGACGGAGGGAGGGATATGGTAAATTTTAGGGCCTATTCAACTCCTTGCCCCGGAGGCCCCATGCTAGCCCGCTGGATGAACTACGCCCGCCAAATGGGCCCCGCCTGGATCGTCAGCGCGGTGGCCTGCGGCCCGGCCACCCTGGCCAGCGTGGCCATCGCCGGGTCGTCCTTCGGCTACGAGCTTTTGTGGGTGGTCATCCTCAGCGCGGTGTTCGGCACCACGGCCCAGTATTTGGCCGCGCGCATCGGTATCCTGGAAGGCCGGGGGATCATAAGCGCGGCCACCGACCGCCTGGGCAAGGCCTGGGGCTGGGTCTTGGCCGTGGACGCGGTGCTGGCCACCTACCTGGCGGCCATGGTGCTAATGAACGCCCTGGTGGGGGTCACCGGCCTGGTCACCGGCCTGTCCTCGCCCTGGTGGGGCCTGGCTTACGCGGTGGTGCTGTCGGCCTTGCTGCTGCGCGGCGGCTACCGTTGGTTCGAAAGCCTGTGTAAATTCCTGGTGATCGGCATCGTGGCCTGCTTCGTTATCACCGCCCTCAGGGCCCCCCTGGATCCAGGGGCCATCCTGGGCGGCCTGCTGCCCAGCCTGCCCGGAGGGGCGGCCCCGGCGCTCATGGCCGCGGCCATCATGGGCGGTGCGGTGCACATCACCATCATCGGCATGCACACCTACAACACCAACGCCCGTGGCTGGGGCGTGGGGGAGTTGCCCCTGGCCCGCTTCGACACCGTGGTTTCCATGGGCCTGGCCTTCGGCCTGTACAGCCTGGCCATCTTCCTGGTTGGCGCGGCGGTGCTCTACCCGGCGGGGGTCAAGGTGCGCCTGGCCGGCGACGTGGCCCAGGCCCTGGGGCCCCTGCTGGGGCCGGGCGCGGTGGCGGTGTTTCTGGCCGGTCTGTGGGCAGCCACCTTCTCCACCATCATGCCCACCTATCTGGCGGCCGCATTTTTCATCTTCGACAAGGCCGGGCTGGCCCCGGACCGGGACGACCGGCGCTTCAAGCTGGTGCTCATAGGCGGGGTGCTGCTCAGCGCGGTGGGCCCCTTTATCAAGGGCGGCTTCTTTTTGCTGCTGCCGGTTATGCTGGCCTTGGGCCTGTGCGGCACTCCCATCATCATCGGGGTGATCCTCTACCTGCTCAACCAAAAGCGCTTTTACGGCGCGCGGGTCAATTCCTGGGGCCTGAACATCCTGGGATTTATAACCCTGGCCATAACCACCCTGTTGGCCGCGCGCTTTGTGCTCAGCAAACTGGGGGTGATGTGATGAAACCTGAGCTGCCGCCGGTGGAGGAGCTTGTCGGCTCCTGGACCCTGATCACCGGAGAGGTGAACACCGGCAAGACCGGCCTGCTGTCCAGGCTCATGGCCGACTTCGCCGCCCAGGACCCTGGGCGCATGGCCCTCATCGACATGGCCCCGGAACTCACTCGGGGGGTGGGTGGCAAGCTGAGCCCGCCGCCGGGGGTGAACCTCAAGGTCTGCGCCCCGGCCATAATCGCTCCTCGCCTGACCGGCAAGACGCCCGAGGAGGTGCTGGCCCTGGCCAAGGCCAACGCCGCCCGCCTGGAGGAAGCTTTTGAGGGCTACCTGGCCGCGCCGGCGGTGGTGCTGTTTATCAACGACGTGTCGCTCTACTTGCAGGCCGGCGACCCGGCCAAGCTCTACCAGGTGCTGGAGGCCACCCCCACGGTGGTGATAAACGGCTATCTGGGGGCCAGCCTGGGGGGAGGGGAGATGGGGGAAATGGAACGGCGGCGCATGGAGGAATTGGCCGCCCGTTGCGTCAGAGTGTACCGCCTTGCGTGACACCATAGGCTTATTGCGACATTTCTCAAGGTTTTATTTCACCACCGGCCCACTCTGGGCTACAATGCTGCCTCATGAAACCTGATTCGCACAACGCCGCACGGGGCCGGGCCTGGGCGATTTTCGCCACATGCCTTCTCGGTTTCAACCTAAGCATGTTCTACCGGGTGTCGGTTACGGTGATCAGCCCCGAGCTGAGCCGCGACCTGAACCTCACCGCCTCCCAACTGGGCTATTTGTCCGCCGCCTTTTTCTACGGCTTCGCTTTTTGCCAGATTCCCCTGGGCATGGCCCTGGACCGCCTGGGCGCGCGCTGGGTGATGCCGGGGGTGGGCCTGGTGGGGGTGCTCGGCGCGATACTGTTCGCCACCTCCACCAATGCGGGCATGGCCGTGGCGGCCCGGGCCATGATCGGCGTGGGCATGAGCTGCAACCTCATGGGGGCGTTCTACCTGTTCGCCACCTGGTTTCCGCCGGGCCGCTTCGCCACCATCGCCGGTCTGTACATGTCTCTGGGCGTGGTGGGCCAGCTCATCGCCACCACTCCCCTGGTGTTCATGTCCCAGGCCCTGGGCTGGCGCGGGGCCTTTTGGGTGGTGTCCGCCGTGGCCCTCATGCAGGTCATCGCCCAGCTGGTGATTTTGCGCGAACGGCCCCCCGGAGTGGAGGCCCCTCCCGTGATGCGGGAAAACCCCCTCAAGGGGCTGGGCCAGGTGCTTCGAATGCCCGCCTACTGGATCATCAGCATGGGCCAGCTTTTCCGCTACGGTTGCATCATGACCCTCTTGGGCCTCTGGGGCGGGCCTTACCTCATCTACGCCCTGGGCCTGAACCAGGTGCAGGCCGGCAACGCCCTGTTGTGCGCCGCCCTGGGCACCATTTTGGGTTTGCCGGTGTTCGGCCGCCTCAGCGACTCGCTGTTGGGCACCCGCAAGTGGGTGGTGCTGCCCTCCCTGTTCCTGCTGGTGGGGTTGTTTTTGCTCCTGGGTTTCTTGCCCCACGGCATGCCCTTCTGGGCGGTGTACGCTCTGCTGTTCGTCATGGGCCTGGCCTCTTCGCCGGGCCAGCTGATGTTCGCCCACATTCGGGAACTGGTGCCCACCCACCTCTCGGCCCGGGCCATGACCGCCACCAATCTTTTCTTGATGATGGGCCCGGCCCTGGTCATGCAGATATCGGGCCTGCTGGTGTTCACCGAGCCCGACGCCATCACCGGCTCCGGCGACCTGTGGGGCGTGTGGCTGTTCATGGCCGCCGGGCTGTGTGCGGCCGGATGCGCCTACTTCTTCGTGCCCGACAGCCAGGTGGTGAAAAAGTTCCGCAACCGGCCCAGCCGCTGAGCCGCTGGACGGACCTCGTTCATCTGGTTGCCCTTCCCTTCCCAGCATTACCGCAGGATGCCGTCAAAGGATGAACGGTTTTGGAAAAGAAGCATAAATATGTAAAAATCAGTTGGATTCGCTGAATCGTGGTGGCTTTGTTCGTTGGGCCTACTCATGTTGCGGATGAATACCAAAAGGAGTTGGCAATGCCTGACGTGGCGGCTAATGGCATTAGGATCGAATACGATACCTTTGGTGACAGGTCTTCCCCTGCCTTATTGTTAATCGCGGGCAACGGCGCCCAGTTGATCTTTTGGGAGGTTGAGTTCTGTGAACTATTGGCAGCAACGGGTCTGTTTGTAATTCGTTTCGACAACCGTGACGCCGGTCTTTCCACAAAATTCGATGAAGCGGGCGTCCCGGACCTCATGGCTGCCTTCCAAGCGGCCATGCAAGGCGAGCCTGTGGAATCGGCCTATTCTCTGGACGATATGGCCGATGACGCGGTTGGCTTGCTGGATGCCTTGGGCATTGCCAAGGCGCATATCTGCGGCCTTTCAATGGGCGGCATGGTAGCCCAGGTCGTGGCCTATCGGCACCCTGATCGTGTCCTGAGCCTTACCTCAATAATGTCCAACACTGGCAATCCTAATGCTCCACAAGGCAAGCCAGAGGCCTTGGCTGCCGTGGTCGCGCCTCCGCCAGAGGAACGCGAAGCCTATATTGCCCACAATTTGAAGGTATGGCGGCAGATCTGGAGCCCTGGGTTTCCCTTTGAGGATGAAAGGGCTCGAACCTTTCTGGAGAATAGCTACGACCGTTGCCATTACCCACAGGGAATGGCGCGCCAAAATATGGCCATCCTGGCCAATGGCGATAGAAGGCCGTTGCTTTCATCCATTAAAGCCCCAACCCTGGTGATACATGGGGCTGACGATCCGCTGATACCGGTCGAAGCGGGAAAAGAGGCAGCCCGGGTGATACCGGGAGCCGGTTTATTGATTATTGACGGCATGGGGCATGACTTGCCCCAAGGGGCTTGGGCGCAAATAGCTGCCGCGATTTCCCGGCATACCAAGCGAGCTGGCCTCTGAAACCAGAGGCTCCGCTTCGGCGGCCCGGCCCGTTCAACGAGGAGAGCGACATGAGCAAGGTGTGTAAACTGGGGGCTATGAGCGCCCTGGCGGCCCTGCTGCTCCTAGCCTGGGCCTCGGCCTGGGCCGGGCAGAGCCTGACCTGGAAGGAAGTGAGCCACCTGAGCAAGGTCCACAAGATGCAGGCCCCGGACGCCGAGGACCACCTGCTGGGCCTGTACGAGCATCAGGGGGTGGCCCTGTTCCCTGACGATCAGGCGGCCGCCTGCACCACCAGGGGCCGTTTCGATGTCTATGACCGCCAGGGGGGCGAGCGGGGGCACGACGGCTACGGCGAGATAAGCTTCGCGGACGGCTCCACCATATATTTCAAATGCCAGGGTAAGGAGACGTTCAAGGACGGCTCCAAGCTGCCCTGGGTCACCGGCCAAGGTACGTTCATGAAGGGCACCGGCCGTTTCAAGGGGATAACCGGCACCCTTACCTACCAGGGCGGCTACGTGACCGGCCTGGACAAAAATGACGCCGGCGGCGACGCGGTGCTCACCTACCAGGCCGACTACACCCTGCAAAAATAGCGGCAGGCTGAACCCAAAAGAAAAGGCCCCGCCGGTTGGCGGGGCCTTTATCATGGTTGTGTTTCAGAGCTGGATGCGGCTCACTCGCGCACCGCGTAGACGTGGTAGCGCAACTGGCCGTCCACCCGGCGCACCTCCACGCCGTGGTTCTCGCTCTCGAAGCCGGGGAAGGCGCCGTCGAACTCCTCCATCATGCTCAGGTAGTCGATGATAACGCTGCTGGCCGCATCGAAGCGCTCGCCGGGCATGACGATGGGAATGCCCGGAGGATAGGGCACCACCATCACCGCAGCCACCCGATCCTTGATTTCGCTCAGGGGCACCAGGTCCACTTGGCCGCGCACCACTGCGTCGTAGGCCTGGGCCGGGGTCAGGGCCGGGGCGGGCAGGGCGTCGTAGACCTTCTTTACGATCTTGGCCATGTTGCGGGCCCGGTAGTGCTGGTGCATCTCATCGGCCAGGTCTTTTAGGCCCATACCCAGGTAGCGCTCCGGGTAGTCGCGGGTCAGGTTGGGGAACACCTGCTCCAGGGGCAGGTTGGCGTCGTAGGCCCGCTTGAATTCGAACAGGGAGGCCAGCAGGGTGCCGCTCTTGCCCTTGGTGACACCCATGGAGAACAGCATCAGGAAGGAGTAGATGTTGGTCTTCTCGGGCACCACGCCGTCGGCTTCCAGGAAAGAAGCCACCAGGGCGGCGGGGATGCCGTGCTTGGCCATGGAGCCGTCGGGGTTTATGCCCGGAGCCACGATGGTCACCTTGATGGGGTCCAGCATGGCGT
This sequence comes from Desulfarculaceae bacterium, assembly GCA_021737645.1. Lineage (GTDB taxonomy): Bacteria > Desulfobacterota > Desulfarculia > Desulfarculales > Desulfarculaceae > Desulfoferula. The sequence goes on along the minus strand of JAIPDO010000016.1, from coordinate 41,099 downwards.
ATCCCTTGCCCAGGCCGTCGAAGCCGTGCCAGCCCTGGGCCGGGTCCAGCTCCCAATATTTGGCCTGGTTCTCCAACTCATGGTCGGCCGTCTCGCCGAAGTCTTTTTTGCCCTTGCCCTTGGTGGGCTGCCAGCAAGTGAAGAACCAGTCCTTGTCCTTGGCCAGTTCCTTTTCCACGGAAAAGAGCTTTTTGCGGAAAGCCACCGCCTCGGAGATGCAGTCGCCGATGAGCACCTTGCCCCGGCCGTCCTGCATCATGCGAGTGGCCACGTCCAGGCTGCCCATGATGCTGTATTGGGGGCTGGTGGAGGTGTGCATCATGAAAGCTTCGTTGAAGCGGTCCGGGTCCACCTTCAGCTCAGGATCGCTCACGTGGCGGTCCTTTACGTGGACCATGGAGGCCTGGCTGAAGGCGGCCAAGAGCTTGTGGGTGGACTGGCTGGCGAACAACACCGGGGTGTCTTTTTCGCCGTTGTGGTCGAAGGTGGCGTAGCGCTCGTCATAAATGGGGTGGAAGCAGGCGTAGGCGTACCAGGCCTCGTCGAAGTGCAGCCCGGCGGTGCAGCCCTTTAGGCCGTCCTTCACCTGGCCGGTGTGGTAGAGCACTCCGTCGTAGGTGGAGTTGGTCACCACGGCGTGCTTTATGTCCTCAAGCTTGCGGTCCTTGGTCAGCGGATTACTCTTCAGGCGCTTTTTGATGGAGGCCTTGCTGAACTCGTCGGCCGGGATGGGCCCGATGATGCCCTGGTAGTTGCGGGTGGGGTTCAAGTACACCGGAATCGCCCTGGTCATGATCAGGGAGTGCATCATGGACTTGTGGCAGTTGCGGTCCACCAGCACCACGTCGCCGGGGGTCACCCGGCCGCAGAGGATGATCTTGTTGGCCGTGGAGGTGCCGTTGGTTACGTAGTAGGTCTGGTCGGCCCCAAAGGCCTGGGCCGAGTTGCGCTCGGCCTCGCCCAAGACCCCGGAGTGCTCCATCAAGGAGCCCAACTCGGGCACGGAAATGGAAAGGTCGCTGCGCAGGGTATTTTCGCCGTAGAAGTTGAACAGCACCCTGCCCACCGGCGATTTCAAGAAAGCCGTGCCGCCGGTGTGCCCCGGAGTGTGCCAAGCGTACTTATACTCCTCGGAGTACTCCACCAGGCCCTTGAAGAAGGGAGGCATCAGGTGGTCGGCGTAGTGTTCCACCGCCTCCATGATGCGCCCGGCGATGAAGTCCGGGGTGTCCTCGCTGAGCCAGATGTAGCCGTGCACCAGGCTGTCCACTGTGACGGGGATCTCTTCAACGTTGAGACGGCTGGTGAGCAGGTACAGGGGTATCTTGAAGTTGCGTTCCTTGGCCTCCTGGCTGAGCTGCTCGATTTCCTTGCGGGACTTCTGGTTTTTTTCGCACAGGTCCCAGTCCAGCAGCACGCAACCCACGTCCGGGCGAGAGAAGTAGACCATACGGCCATCTTCCAAGGTGTTGGCCCCCAGAACCTTAACTTCCAATTTTTCCAATTCGGTTTTGATCTGATCCAAAGCGCGGCCCTGGGAGTTGGAGGCTCCCAAGTGATCCGAAATAATAAGCACCGGGAAGTCCTTATACCAATCCATATCCCCTCTCAATTTTTCGGGCGAATAATCAGGCTCGACGCGCCGCAAGACGCATCGTCTAAATTGATGGTAACTCATGGTTTATGCGTGGGACAAGAGAGAGCAGGGGGTGCTCCCCGCCGCCGGCCGGCTATCCGGAGGCGGGGAGCGCGTTTTTTCATTAAGAGGCGGGCGGCCTAGGCCCCGCACCAGTCCTTGAGAATGGCCAGGTAGTCCTGGGCCGCCTGGTGGATGTTGTCCACCGGGCAGCTTTCATTGACCACGTGGGCCTTGCCCGGTTCGCCGGGGCCCAACAGCAGCGAAGGCACCCCGCCCAGGGCCCGGCTCAGGGCCGAGCCGTCGGTGAAATAGGGCACTCCTGCCGGGGCGAAGGTCCGGCCACGGCGCTGGGCCAGGATGTCCATGACCCTGGCGATCCAGGGGTCGTCGGGCTCGGTCCATAGGGCGCCCGCCCCCACGATGCGCTCCAGGCTCACCTCATCGCCCAAAAAGCGGCCCAACTCGCCCTGCACCGCGTCGGGCTCCAGGCCGGGGATCAGGCGCAGGTCCACGGTGAACTCGGCCTTTTCGGGCACCACGTTGGTGGCCCGGCCCCCGCTGATGGTGCCCACGTTCAAGGTGGCCCGCCCCAAGACCGGGTGGGGCGAGGCGGCGAACTCATAGGCGGCCAATTTGCCCACCGCGGCGGCGGCCTTGTAGATGGCGTTGTCGCCCAGCTCGGGCATGGAGCCGTGGGCTGCCTTGCCGGCGCAATGGCCCCGCAGCCACAGGGCCCCCTTATGTCCCAGCACCGGCAGGTTGGCCGTGGGCTCGGCCACCAGCATGGCCCCGGCCCCGCCCAACACCTCCGGGTTTTGCACCAGATGTTCGGCCCCCTGGCAGCCGTTTTCCTCCGAGGCGGTGAACACCAAAACCAGCCCGGCCTTGGTGGGCTTTGCCCTGGCCAGGGCCATGGCCGCCACGGTCATCACCGCCAGGCCGCTTTTCATGTCGCTGGCTCCCCGGCCGTGCACCAGGCCCTGGCTCACCTCGCCGCCAAAGGGGCCGTGCTCCCACTTTTCGCCGCCCTGGGTCACGGTGTCCATGTGGCCGGTGAGCAAAAGAGGCGGCTGTGGCCCCCAGGCCAGGCGGGCCACCAGGTTGGGGCGGCCCGGAGCCATGTCGTGCATCTCCACCGTGAAACCATCCTCGGTGAGCAGCGGGGCCAACACGGCGGCCACCGCTCCCTCGTTGCCCGGCGGGTTGCTGGTGTCTATCTGGATGAGGCGCGAGGTGAGTTCAACGGGATCAGGCAATGAAGACGTCATGATATTGCTCCAAAATTATCGCGGCCGGACTAATGGCCGTTGGGCGATGGGCGTAGGAACAGGGCCAGAGCCCCTCCCAGCCAGACCATCCCGGCGAAGATGGCGATACCAGCCCCAAAGCTGTAGTGCTCGCCCATCCAGCCCAGGAAGGCGGGCAGGGCTCCTCCGCCCAGCATAAACGCCAAGGGGGTGGCCAGGGAAACCGCCACTCCTCTGAGGTGCGGCGGGGCCACCAGGGATAGAGCGGCGAATCCCACCGGGAAAAAACAAACCGTAACCGCCGGCTGCACGAAAACCGCCACCACCAGCAGCGAACCGCTGCTCAGGCCCAGGACCAGGGTTGCCAGGCCGGTGGCCGTGAATATGGTCAACAGGCTGGCCCGGGCCCCGAAACGGTCGTGGGCCCAGCCCGCGCCAAAGGCCATAAGCAGTCCCGGCACCCGCGAGCCGGACAGCATGAGGTTGGTCCAGCCCTGGTCAAAGCCTTTTTCGGTAACCAGGTACAGGGGCAGCATGGTGTAGATGCCCAGGCTGCTTCCGATGGCCAGGGCGAAAAACACCACCATCAGCCACACCGCGGGAAGGCGCAGCAGCTCGGCCAGCGCCGCGGGGCTGGGGGCTGTACCCGGCTCTTCGCCGCCCTTGCCCCAGCGGGCGTAGGCCAGGCCCAAGAGAAAGGACGCGCCGCCGATGAGAGCCAGCACTCCCCGCCAGGTGAGCCCCTCCAAAAGCAGCTCTGCGATTAGCGGGGCCAGGATCATGCCTCCGTTGGGGGCCATCTCATGCATGGCCAGGGCCTTGCCCCAGTCCTGGGAGCGTACGAAGGAGGTGAGGGCGGCCACCCCGGAGGGCAGATAGAGCCCGGCGGAAAGGCCCAGACCCAGGCACACCGCGCTCAGGGAGTATATCCCTTGGGCAAAGGTGGCAAGGCAGAGCATTGGCCCCACCGACAGGGCCGAGATCAAAATGACTCGCCGATGAGTCAGGCGTTGACTGATGATGCCCGAGGAAAACACGGTCACGAAGTATCCCACGGACATGAATAAAAACAGCATCCCGGCCTGGACGTGGTTCAGCCCAAGATTGGTCTCTATGGTGGGCAACAGGGGCGCCAAAGACACCCGGCCCACGAAGTTGAGCAGGAATATGCCGGTGATGAAACCTAGAGGCCCCAGCCTCTGGGTAAAGGCCCCCGGCGAAAGGGGCTGTTCGCGCATAAATAACCTCCAAGGCCCAGAAGCAGGCTGCCCCAAATTGTGGACCATGGAAGGCTTGTTGTCCACCGCCCTTGCCTGGGAGAGGCCACATATATAAAGTGAGGGGGTATGCCTTGCCCCGGTTGCGCCAAACCACCTGAAAGGAGGAGGCCTTGCTTAGGGAAGTAACCGCAGGACGGCGGCTCATGGGCCGCCTGCCCCAGGGAGCGGACCTGCTGGAGGCCCTCACGGAATTGTGCGCCAGGGAAAACATCACCGCGGGCGAGGTGCGGGCCATAGGCGCCCTCACCAAGGCCGTCCTGGGTTTTTACAGCCAGAAAAACCGCGAATATGAATATCTCACCCTGGAGCATCCCCTGGAGATCGTTTCCCTGTTGGGCGATGTCTCCCTCAAGGAAGGACGCCCCTTTGTGCACGCCCACGTTTCCCTGGGCGACGAACAGGGGCATCTGTGGGGAGGCCACCTGGCTCCGGGTAGCGAGGTTTTCTCCTGCGAGGTTATGCTGGTTGAGTACCAAACTGACAAGCCCTTTGAACGCGGCTTCGACCAAGGCACCGGCCTGTTGCTCTGGCCCATGGGCTAGGCGACTTGGGTTATAATCCCCCTGGCCGTTGCGCCGGGCGACGCTATTAGGTTTTCACTTCAGCCTGGGAGGTTACCCTTGCCCCCCTTGGGTTCGTTTTTTGTGATTTTGTCGTTGTGCCTCGGCCTGGCCCTGCCCGCCGGGGCAGCCCCGCCCGCCGCGGACAAGGCTCCGGAAGGCGCGCGAATTGTTCAGGCCCTGGCGGCCACCCGGCCCCTGGTGTTCAGCGGCTTCACCAGGGCCAGGGCCAAGCTGCGTCTGGTGAGCGAGGTGGCCGGGCGCTGCCAAAAGGTCAACTACGACGTGGGCGGCACCATCGGCTCCAAGGGGGTGTTTGCGGTGCTGGACGACACCTTCACCCGCCTGGATCTAAAGTCCAACCAAGTGGAGCAAAAGCGCCTGGTGAGCCGGGTGGCCTTTCTGGACAAGGACGCCCAGCGCTACCGCAATCTGGTCAAGCGCGGCAGTGAAGCCCCCTCCAAGCTGGATCGCCTGGACGAGGAGCTTACCCAGGCCCGCCTGCAACTGGAGGCATTGAAAACCCAGGCCGCTATCCTGGGCGAGCGCCTGTCGCGCCACGTGATAAAGGCCCCGCCGGGCTGGCGGGTCATCGAGCGCCGGGTGGAGCCGGGCTCCTGGGTGGCCGCCGGCGGCCAGGTGGCCCTGCTGGGCGACTTCCGCACCCTGCTGGTGCCCCTGGCGCTGAGCCCCGACGAGTTCGCCATCCTGGCCAGACAGGCCAAGCAGATCAAGGTGAGCCTGCCCCATCTGGGGGTGAGCGTGCCCGCCAAGGTGGAGCGCCTGTCCCCGGCCTTTGACCCGGCCACCCGCAAGATAGCCGTGGAGTTGGAGCTGGGGCCTGAGGTCAGCTACAAGCGCGGCGGCCTAAGGGTGGAGCTTACCCTCACCGCCCCGGACCCTTCGGGCGCGGTGCTGCTGCCCGCCGGGGCGGTTACCGAGCGCTACCAGGAAAACTGGGTCACCCGCGTGGACGGCAAGTCCTTGCGCGTGGTGGTGTTGGGCCCCGGCCCGGGGGGCGCCCTCAGGGTCAGCAGCCCCCAGATCAAGCCAGGCCAGAAGTTCCTTCTTAACCGTTAGGCTGGAAGCTCCGCCATGAAGAGCCTAATCCGCTTCACCTTGACCGAAACGGTTCTGGTCAACCTTCTGTTCGTCATCCTCATGGTGGCCGGGGCCTTCGCCCTGCTGAGCATGCCGGTGGAGCGCTACCCCAACGTGCGCCTGGGCAAGGTGTTCATCAACACCATCTACCCCGGAGCCTCCCCCCAAGAGGTGGAGGCCCTGGTCACCCGCGAGATAGAAGACGCCCTGGACGATTTGCAAAACGTGGAGTTCGTGCGCAGCTCCAGCTACCGGCAACGCTCCAGCGTGGTCATCAAGTTCATCGACGACACCGACTATCAAAGGAGCTACGACGACCTGCGCTTCAAGGTGCTGGGCATCCTGGACGAGCTGCCGCCGGAGGTGGACCCGCCGGTCTTCAACGACCTGGACGTGAACGATTGGCTGCCTGCGGTGAGCGTGAACCTGGTGGGGGACCGCTCCAACCGGGCGCTCACCCTCATGGCCAAGCAGATGAAGATCGCCCTGCGCCAGATACCCGGCGTAAAGGAGGTGAAGCTCCAGGGCGAGTTGACCCGCGAGTTCCACGTGATGCTGGACCCGGCCAAGCTCAGCCGCCACGGCGTCACCTTCAACCAGGTGGCGAACGCCCTGGGCAACGCGGGCATCTCTATTCCGGCGGGCGACTTCACCACCCCCGGCGGCGAATTCGTCATCAAGGCCGACGAGCGCTACCGCAGCCGGTCCCAGGTGCTGGCCACCATCGTGCGCACCGACGCCGACGGCAGCTTCGTGCGCCTGAGCGATTTGGCTAGCGAGGCCCGCCTGGACTACCGCGACGCCTACGTGCTCAGCTCGGTCAACGGCCAGGACTGCGTGAACCTGGCGGTGATCAAGACCCGCGACGGCAACGCGCTGAGCATCGTGGACGAAGTGCAGAAGGTGGTTAAGACCTTCGAGCCAATCATGGCCCGGGAGGGGGTCGAGCTGGTGCTCACCCAGGACTCCACGGTGAAGATCGCCGACGCCATGAACACCATGGGCCGCAACCTTTTGGTGGGCGTGTTGTTGGTGTGCGCGGTTATCGCCTATTTCATGGGTTTTAGAAACGCCCTGATAACCACGGTGGGCATTCCCTTCTCCTTTTTGCTCACCATGTTTTTCATGTGGGTCACCGGCAACTCCTTGAACGAGATCACCCTGTTCTGCTTCGTCTTGGTCAGCGGCATCATCGTAGACGACGCCATCGTGGTGGTGGAGAACATCTATCGCCACTACCAAGAGGGCGAGTCCATTGACCAGGCGGTGATAAACGGCACCAGCGAGGTGTTCTGGCCGGTGATAAGCGCCACCAGCACCACCGTGGCCGCCTTCATGCCCATGCTCATCATGACCGGCTCCACCGGCGAGTTTTTCTCCCTGATACCCAAGGCGGTGTCCTTTGCCCTGGCGGCCAGCGTGGTGGAGTGCCTGTTCATCCTGCCCCTGCACTTCAGGGACTGGGGCCCCAAAAAAGTCAAGTCTCGCATCGACGAAAGCTCCCTGGACTTCACCGGCGAAGGCTGGGTGATGGGCCGCATCCGGGCGGGGGTCATGCGCATGCTGGGCTGGGGGTTGCGTCACCGTTGGCTCACCATGTGGATGGTGGGAGGGCTGTTATTGAGCGCCTTGGCCATCGCGGGCATCAGCGCCAGCGGAGTGGCCCAGCTGATCAAGGTGAAGTTTTTCCCGGACGACTATTCCCTGTACTACGTGCAGGTGGAGGCGCCCATAACCGCGCCCATAGAAGAGACCAACCGGATCATCAAGCGCATCTCCAAAAAAATCATGGACCAGGGGCCGGGCATGGCCCGCAGCGCGGCTGGGCTGGCCGGTTTCTACCTCACCGAGGACTACGAACCGGTGTTCGGCTCCAACCTGGGGCATGTCGCGGTGACCCTGCCCGCCAAGGAGGATCGTCACTTTGCTGAAAACGTGGGCAACGACCCCATGCGCCATCTTCCCTGGGTGCGCGAACAGCTCAGGGAGATGGAGACCGGTGGGGTGCATCTGACCGTGCGGCCGGAAAAGGATTCTCCTCCGGCGGGCAAGGACATCAACATACGGGTGGTGGGCTCCAACCCCAATACAGTGGCCGCCCTGTCCCGGGAGGTGAAGCGCCTGCTCACCAGCGAACCGGAGCTAAAGGCCTCGGTCATGGACGTGGCCGACAACCTGGGCCAGCCCAGCCGGGTGTTCCGCTACCGGGTGGTGCCCGAGCGGGCGGCCGAATACATGGCCACCCCGGCCCAGGTGGTGGCCCTGGCCGCGTCGGTGCTCAATGGACGCTACGTGGGCAAGTACCGCCTGGTGGACGAGGACGTGGACCTCAAGGTGAAGATGGACCCGTCCTATGTCACCACCCCGGAGCAGGCCCTGACCATCCCCCTGCTGGAGCACCCCTCCGGGCCGGTGCGACTGGGCGACCTCACCGAGGCCAAGGTGTACCAGGAGCGGGGCCAGCTAAACCGCTTCCAGGGCCAGCGGGCCATAACCATCACCGGCAATCTGCGCCCCGGCGCGCCGCTGTCCACTCCGGCGGTGGTGGAGGACCTGCGCCGCCGTTACCAGAAAATCGCTTCCAATTACCCTGGAGCCACCCTGGCCTTTGCCGGGGAGTTCGAGTCCACCCGCCGCTCCTTCCAATCGCTGATTTACGCCTTCGGTATCGCCCTGCTGATCATCTACGTGATCCTGGCCACCCAGTTCAAAAGCTACCTCCAGCCGATCATCATCCTCAGCGCGGTGAGCTTCGCCCTGATTGGGGTGATCTACGGCAAGTTTTTCACCCAGACCCTGTTCACGGTCAACTCCTTCATAGCCACGGTAGGAGTGGCCGGGGTGGTGGTCAACGACGCCCTTGTGCTGATCGACTTCCTCAACCGCCGCCTGCGCTCCGGGCTGGAGCGCCGCCAGGCCCTTTTGCAGGCGGTGAACATTCGCCTGCGGCCCATTCTCCTGACCACGGTCACCACCACCCTGGGTCTTTTGCCCATGGCGGTGGGCTTCCCGGAGTACAGCCTGGTGTGGGGCACCATGGCCAGCACCTTCGTCACCGGCCTATGCACCGCCACCTTCCTCACCCTGGTGGTGGTGCCGGTGATGTGGGATCTGCTGGAGGGCTGGATGGCCCGCCGGGCCCGGCGCAAAGAGCAGAAGGCCGCCCTGAAGACGGAAATGGTATAAAAGAGAAAATGAAGGGCGAGGATAAACCCCGCCCCTACATTTCCCACCAGTTAGGAAAACTATCTTTAGCGGCACAGCCAGGCTTTGTCAGACAAGGCGTCCGGCGAGCGAGTTCCACAGGCGTATGTCTTATACGCCGAGGAAACGAGCGATGCCGGCAACGCAGTATGGCGGAGCCTGGCGAAGCCGCCGCCTAACCAAGTTTGAACAGGGAACCCAACTTCTGCGCGGCCATAAGATCGCCGCCAACCTTCAGCTTCCCGGTCATCAAGGCCATGGCCGGGTTGAGCTTGCCCGCCACCAGCTTGAGCCAGTTTTTGTCGCTGAGCGTCAGGGTGGCGGTGGGGTCGGGGTGGGTGCCGGGACTCACCGCGCAATGGCCGCCGGCGATGCTCACCATCCAGTCGCCGGATTCATCGCCGGTGATGTGGAACTGGTAGACCATCTCCACGCCCTCGGCCTTGTGGGGGCGGAAGGCCCCGGCCATGCTGTCAAAGACCTCTTGCACCGTGCTGGGGGTCATCTGTTGCTCCCTAAAATTTTGATCGCGTGCGGACTTGTTCAGTGGGGCGGCTCATCTTAACGTTTCCCGCCGGGGCGGTCCAGAGTTGGTTTGTGCCCGCCCTGCGGCCTTGCTATAGTGAAGCCGTGGCAACTTTCAAGACCATAGCCGCCCTGGGCTTGGCCCTGTTTATCGCCTTGGGTTCGGCGGGATGCGACCAAAAGGCCGACGACCCCAACACCATTCGCCTGGTGGCCTGGAAGTTCAACAACCCCGGCCTGTGGCGGCGTTTGGCCGACCAGTTCGAAAAGCTGCATCCGCCGCTCAAGGTGGCCCTGGAGATCGGACCCCACTCTTCCACCAGCTATCACGACCTGCTCAGCCAGAAGCTCAAGAACCGCTCCAGCGAGGTGGACGTCTTTTTGATGGACGTGGTTTGGCCGCCGGAGTTCGCCAGCGCGGGATGGGCCCTCCCCCTGGATCAACTCTTCGGCCCCGAGCAGCGGGAGCTGTTCATACCCGCCGCCATCAAGGCCGCGTCCTGGAGGGGCCGGGTCTACGGCGCGCCCCTGTACCTCAACGCAGGAGTGCTCTATTACCGCCGCGACCTTTTGGATCGCTACCGCTTGCCCGTTCCTACTACCTGGCCCCAGCTGGTGAGCCAGGCCAAGCTGATCCTGGCCCAGGAAAAAGGCGACATGGCCGGTTACTCGGGCCAGTTCAAGCAGTACGAGGGCCTGGTCTGCGACATGCTGGAGTTCATCTGGTCAGCCCGTGGCCGGGCCCTAGGGGACCAGGGCAAGCGGTGTCTGCTGGACCGGCCCGCCGCGATCAAGGCGGTGCGCTTCGTGCGCGACGCCCTCATCGGCGGGGTGGCTCCGCGCGGGGTGCTGGCCTATCAAGAGCCCGAGAGCCTGAGCCTGTTCGCCCAGGGCGGGGCCATCTTTCTGCGCAACTGGTTCTATGCCTGGCCCATCCTTAACGACGCCCAACGCTCCCAGGTGGCGGGCAAGGTGGGCCTGGCCCCGCTGCCCCGCTTCAGCGGAGGCCAAGGCGCCAGTTGCCTGGGCGGTTGGCAGGTGGGGCTCAGCGCCTATTCCACCAAGCCCACCCAAGCTCTGGAGCTGATCAAGTTTCTCACCAGCGAGACGGTGCAGCGCCGCCTGGTTTTGGAGGAAGGCCTGGCCCCCACCCGCGCGGCCCTGTACCAAGATCCATGGGTGCTCAAGTCCCGCCCGCACTTCGCCAAGCTGCTGCCGGTCCTGGACGGTGCCCGCCCCCGCCCCCGCACCCCGTTGTACCCGGCGGTGAGCGAGGTGATGCAGGTCTACTTCCACCGCGCCATCAGCGACCGGGACAGCGACCTGCCCGAGCTGGCCGGCCGCGCCGCGCAAGACATCGACCGCCTGTTGGGGCTGGCCGGGGGGCAGTAGGCCATGGCCGTCATGGTCCCAAGGCGCGGCGAAAAGTTCCTGGCCTGGGGCCTGCTTTTACCCTGCCTGGCCGCGGTTTGCGCTTTCGCTTTTTGGCCCATCATCTATTCCATGGTGCTCAGCCTGCACCGCATCGTGCTGGGCCTGCCCGGCTTGGGCGAGCCTTTCATCGGCCTGGGCAACTACGCCAGACTCTTGAGCGAGCCAGCGGCCCGCTCCTCGGCCGGGATCACCCTGGTGTTTGTGGCCGTCAGCACTCTTTGCGAGGTGGCCCTGGGCACCCTCATGGCTCTGGCCCTGGACAAGAGCTTTCGGGGGCGAGGGCTGGTGCGGGCGGCGGTGCTGGTGCCTTGGGCCATTCCCACCGTGGTGGCCAGCCAGATGTGGCGCTTTATCCTCAACGACCGCTACGGCCTGCTCAACTGGCTGATCTTCGGCGATCAGGTGGGTTCCTACCGGGCCTGGCTGGCCGAGCCGGGCTGGGCCCTGGCCGCGGTGATCAGCGCCGATGTGTGGAAGACCAGCGCCTTTGCCGCCCTGATCGTGTTGGCCGGGTTGCAGACCATACCAAGGGAGCTGAACGAGGCGGCGGCATTGGACGGGGCCGGTCCCTGGCAGCGTTTTCGCCACCTCACCTTGCCCCTGGTGCTGCCCGCTTTGGCCGTGGCCCTGGTGTTTCGCACCATGGACGCCTTTCGCGTCTTTGATCTGGTGTATGTGATGACCCAGGGCGGCCCGGCCAACGCCACCAACGTGCTCCAGTTCTACGGCTACAAAAAGATGTTCGCCGAGGGCTTCATGGGCTACGGTTCGGCGGTGAGCGTCATGGTCTTCGTCATGGTGCTGGCCGTGTCGCTTATATATCTGCGCCTGGTGGGGCGGCGGCTGCTGCGCGGGGACGCCCGGTGAAGCGGGGGCGCCTCATAGCCGTGCTGGGCGCGGCGGCGTTTTGCCTGCTGGCCCTGGCCCCCTTCGCCTGGCTGGTGCTCACCAGCTTCAAGACCCAGTTGGAAGTCACGGCAATCCCCCCCATACCCTGGCCAAGCGGCTCGCTTGAGTTCTATCGCTCGGCCCTTACGCGCTACGGGCTCATGCATTTCGTGCTCAACAGCCTCATCGTGGCCGGAGGAACCACGCTGTGCACCCTGTGCCTGGGGGTGGGCGCGGCCTACGCCTTGGCCCGGCTCCGGGTGCCGGGGCGGCCCTGGCTTATGGGTGCGCTCTTGTTGGTGAGCATGTTTCCCCAGATATCGTTGGCTGGGCCGATATGGCGCATCTTGCAAAGCGTGGGTTGGCTGGGCACCTACCAGGGGTTGATCATCCCCTACGTCACCCTTACCCTGCCCCTGGCGGTGTGGATCCTCACCAGCTACTTCAGCGAGCTGCCCCGTGAGTTGGAAGAGGCGGCCATGCTGGACGGCTGCGGCCGCCTGGGAGCCCTGGTGCGAGTGATCCTCCCCCTGGCTGGGCCGGGGGTGTTTACTGCGGCTATCCTGGTGTTCATCTACGCCTGGAACGAATTTTTCTTCGCCCTTCTCATCATGACCCGCCGGGCGGTGCAGACCCTGCCGGTGGGCATCGCCCTGTTCCAGGGCCAGTTCACCATGCCCTGGGGGGAGATTGCCGCCGCCTCCACCGTGGCCACCGGCCCCTTGGTGGCGTTGGTGTTCATCTTCCAGCGGCGCATCGTCAGCGGCCTGAGCGCCGGGGCCATAAAGGGATAAGCGCATGAGCGGCCTGGTTCTGAAAAATCTGCATAAGTCATTTGGCCCGGAAAAGGTGCTGGACGGGGTGGGCCTCAGCGTGGAGCAGGGGCAACTGGCCGTGCTGCTGGGGCCCAGCGGCTGCGGCAAGAGCACCATCCTGCGCCTGGTGGCCGGGCTGGAGGAGCCGGACCAGGGGAGCATCGTCCTGGGCGGCCAGGATCTGGCCGGGCTGGCCCCCAAGCAGCGCGACGTGGCCATGGTCTTTCAGAGCTACGCCCTGTATCCCCATTTGGACGTGTTCGGCAACCTGGCCTTTCCCCTGCGCATGGCCCACGAAGACAAGAGCGAGATTCAGCGCAAGGTAAACGAGGCGGCGGAATTGTTGGGCATCGCGGGGCTGCTCAAAAAAAAGCCGGGCCAACTCAGCGGAGGCCAGCGCCAGCGGGTGGCCATCGGCCGGGCCATCGTGCGCGAGCCGCGCCTGTTTCTTTTTGACGAGCCCCTGTCCAATCTGGACGCCCAACTGCGCGGGGAGATGCGCCTGGAGCTGGCCGCCCTGCACCGCAAGCTGGGCACCACCATGCTCTATGTGACCCACGACCAGACCGAGGCCCTGACCCTGGGCCAGGTCATCGCGGTGCTGCACCAGGGCCGGGTGCAGCAGGTGGGCGGGCCGCGCGAAATCTACCAGCGTCCGGTCAACCGCTTCGTGGCCGGGTTCCTGGGATTCCCGCCCATGAATTTTTTCGAGGGGTCGGTGGAGGAAGGCAGCTTCGTCTGCCGCGATCCCCGGTTCAGCCTGCCGGTGGAGGATGTGACCCCCGGCCCGGCGGTGCTGGGGCTCAGGCCCGAGGAATTGACTCCCGGCGAAGGCCTCTTGCACGGCCGCCTGGAACTGGTGGAGCGGGTGGGCGGGCAGAGCGTGTTGCACCTGCGCTCCGGCGAGGCGCGCTTCACCGCCACCGCCCCGGCGGACTTCAGCGCCGAGATGGGTTCGGAGATATCCCTGGACCCGTCACGAGCCAGGCCCCATCTTTTCAGGGACGATCAAAGGATCAACTAAGCGGTATACCCAGCCTCACGGGCCAGGGTGGCCACCCGGGCCTGAAGGTTGAGCATGTAGGCGGGCAGGGGTTGCTTGGGGCCGGGGCGGTGGTCGTATTCCCCCATGCGCACCAGTTCCACCACCCGCTCCATGTCGCCATTTTGTTGGGCCAGCAGGCGCAGCACCCATTCCCGGAACTGCTCCGCCGAGGCCAAGCCCCGGCTTATGTGCCTCTGGGCCGCCGGGCCGGTGTGCACCGCGTGGTGGCCGGGGCACAGGGTGTCCACCTCCAGCCCGCCCAGGCGTTGCAGGCTCTCCACGTAGGCGTCGTAGCTCACCAGGAATTCGCTGACGATGTAGCCGCCCGGCGCGTCGGTGCCCACCGCTTCGGAGGCGAAGAGGATGCGTTTGCTTGGCACATAGAAGCTGAGCGAGTCCCAGGTGTGGCCGGGGGTGGCCAGCACCTGCACCTTGGTCCCCCCGCCCAGGTCGATCTCGTCGCCGTCTTCCACGGTGCCGTACAGGGTGAAGGCTTTGAACTCGTGGCGGCTCTGGCGGGTTCCCCCGGCGGTGAAGTATGCCTGGGCCGCCGCCTGGTTTAGCTTGGCGATGAGCTTCAGGGCGTTGGGCCGGGTGATGATCTGGGCCGACTTGGGCGCGGCTACGATGCGCATCTCCGGCCAGGCCTCCTGGAGCCAACCGGCCGCGCCGCAGTGGTCGAAGTGCACGTGGGAGAGAAACAGCCAGGCCGGGGTGCGCTCCCCCAATATCCGGCGGGCGTCGTCAAGGTAGGACTGGGTCAGGCAGGCGAAGCCAGCGTCGAACAGGGCCGGCTGCGGCGCGTCCAGCAGGAACGAAGGCACCGAGGAGTTGCCCAACTGGTACAGGCCCGGCGCTATCTCAAAGGGGCCTTCGTTGTGGGTGGTCATGGCCTCGCCTCCTGGTTTGTCAGCGGTTATCCCTCGGCCTGTTGGCGGCGCTGCTCGCGCACCGCCTTGAGTCCCCGGACCGCCTCCTTGGCCGTGTTGCTGTTTTTCACGGCGCTGTGCAGGGCGTTGCTGAAGGCGGCCTCGGCCAGGGGAAGTTGTTCGTTCTGCCAGGCGGCGTAACCGGCCAAAAGCCAGTAGCGCCCGCCCTTGTTTTTTTTGCCGTGGTGCTTGTCTTCCAGCTTGGCCGCATTGCTGAAGGCGGCGTGGGCTGCCGGGTAGGCCTTTTGCTCCAAGTATATCCGGCCCGCCCGCGCCCAGCGCCGGGCCGTGGGCTGGGCCGTGGCCGCCTTCTGCGACCACACCGTCGCGCGGGCCAGGTCGTGGCCTTGCAAATAAAGGTCAGCCAGGCGGTCGAGCTGCTTGATCCCCTTGGGCTCGCCCCCCCAGGCCTTCAGGTAAAAGGGGATGGCGGCCAGGGGGGACCCGGCGGCCCGGTAAAGGTCGGCCAACTGCCGCCAGCCCGCCTCTTTGGGAGGCTGAAGCCGGTAGGCCACGGCCAGGGCGGCGGCGGCTTCGGCATAGTCCTTGTCCATGGTGGCCAGGCTGGCTCCCAGGCGCCACAGGGAGGCGTCTTCAGGCCAACGGGCCAAGAGGCGCTTCAGCACCTTGGCTGCCTGCTTATTGCGCTTAAGGTCCAGGTAGGCCCGGAGCAGGGCGGTGAGCCATGCCTTTTTGGGCTGAGGCCGGGCGCAAAGCTCATCCAGCCAGGGCAGAGCCTTGGCTGCCTGGCCCGCACCCAAAACAAACACCGACGCCTCGTAGAGCAGGTTGTAGTCCGGGGGCTTGCTCAGCAAAAAAGCGCGGTAAGCCAAACGGGCGGCCTCGGCGGGCTTGCCCTGCTCGTAGCGCACCACGGCCAGGTTGCGCACCGCCGCCTGGAAACAGGGCCAACCCTCCATCGCCTTGGCGAAATAGACTCCCGCCTCGTCGCGCTGCTTGGCCTGGTAGGCCAGCACCCCGCGCAGGAACCAAAAGCGGGGATGGGCCTGGTCGTGGCCCTTGGCGTACTGAGCCAGCTTCTGGGCAGCCTGGGCGTCCTTTTTTTTCTCCATTAGCTGCTGAGCCTCAAAGAGCACCCGGTGGACGCTGTGGGTCAGGCGGGGCTCTTCGGGGCAGTCCTGGGCCGGGGCGGCCAGGGCCGGGGCGGCGGCCAGCAGCAGCAAGGCCAAAGCGGATATGAGGATGCGTCTGATCATCGTTCCAGCTTGAAGCGAATGGTGGTTTCCACCCAGGTTTCCACCGCCTCGCCGTCCTTGACCCCCGGCGCGAAGCGCCAGCGGTTCACCGTCTTGAGCACGCTTTCCTCGAAGACGCCCGACGGCCTGGCCGCCATGACCTCCAGGTTGCGCACTTCGCCGTGGCGGTCCACCAAAAAGCGCACCGTCACCGCCCCCTCAATGCCCCTGCGCCGGGCCAAATATGGGTATGGCGGGGGCACCTGGCCCTTGGCCAAGGGCGCCCGGTCCACCTGGCCCAGAGTGAAACGCTGGGGGCCGGGCGCGGACACCGACACCCCCACGGCCAGGCGGGGGTTTAGCTCCAGATTCAGGCGCGGGGTCTCCAGGGCCGGTTGGGGCGTGGACACCGGGGCCGCCTGCACCGGCTGCATCTTTAAAACTTTGGGTGGCGGCGGAGGAGGAGGAGGCTCCTCTTCGGCCTCCGGCGGCGGCGGCGGAGGCAGGGGCAAAAAGGCGCTGATGGAAAAGGCTTCCAGGTCCGGGCGGGTGATCTGCTTTTTCAGCAGCCAGGAGGCGGAGCCGAAGATGACCAGATTGAGCAGCACCGCCCCGGTCAGGGCCAGGGCCCAGGTCCACCGCGAAGGGGACCGATCCAGGGCGGTGCAGGTCATGAGCCGGGCCTCTTGGCGGCTACGGCCACGTCTTTGGCCCCGGCCAGGCGGCATTCGTCGAGCACCTCAACCGTGCGGCCGGTGGGGGTGGTCTTGTCGGCGGCTATGATCACCGCCCCGGTGGGGTCCTCGGCCAGGAAGCGCTCCACCAGGCCGCGCACCGCCCGTAGGTCCACCTGGCGGCGGTCCACGAAGATGCGGCCGTCCCCGGCCACGGCCACCACCAAGGCTCCTTTTTGCTTGGCCGCGGCGGTGGCGGCGGTGGGCCGCTGCACCTCCACCCCAGATTCGCGCACAAAGGTGGTGGTGACCAAAAAGAAGATCAACAGGATGAAGACCATGTCGATCAACGGGGCCATGTTGATCTCGGCCTCGTCCCCCCCGTTGTTGTCCATGCCGCCCAGGCGGCTTCTCAGCTTTAGCATGCCGCCTCCTGTCTGGAACGCAGCCAGCTTTGCACCGCCGCGGCAAAGGACAACAGGCCCTGCTGGAGCTTGCGCGCCTGGCGGCGCAGCACATAGCCCGCGAACAGGCCGGGTATGGCCACTAAGAGGCCGGTCTCGGTGGTGATGAGCGCCTCGCGGATGCCCCCGGCCATGGCCTGGGCGTTGCCGGTGCCGTATTCGCCGATTACCGCGAAGGTGTCGATCATGCCGCTGACCGTGCCCAACAGGCCCAACAGCGGAGCCACGGCGGCCAGCATAAGGATGGTGTCCACATGCCGCCATAGGCGCGGCCCCTGACGGCGCACCGCAGCCTCCCACAGGCGCACATCGGCCTGGGGGGCGTGGCTGCCCGCGCCCAGGAAATGCGCCAGGGCGGCGCTGCGCGGGCCCACGATTTCCGGGGGCTGGCCGCTAAGAAGGCTCTCCAGGGCCTGGCCCGGCTCCAGCCCCTCGCGGCGCACCCTGGCCATCCAGAGGAATTTGTAAAGCACCAGGGCCCACAACCACAGGGACAGGGCCAACAGGGGCCACATCACCGGCCCCCCGGCCAGAACGAACTCCCATGCGGAGCGCAGCGCGTCCATCCCTAACCTCTTGCCTTGATCAGGGCGGCGGACAAGGACACCGCCTTTTCTTCCATGTCCCCGGCCAGGCGCTGGGCCCGGCGGCCCAACAGGGCCGAAGCCACCAGGATGGGTATGGCTACGGCCAGGCCCAATTGGGTGGTAATCAGCGCCTCGGAGATGCCACCGGCCATGAGGCGGGGATCGCCGGTGCCGAACACGGTGATCACCTGGAAGGTGTTGATCATGCCGGTGACCGTGCCCAATAGGCCCAACAGGGGAGCCACGGCGGCCAGCACCTTGATGGCGGTGAGGAAGCGCTCCAGGCGGGGCAGCTCGCGCAGCATGGCCTCGCTGAGCCCGTTGTCGATCACCTCGCTGGGCTGGTCCCGAAGGGCCAACCCGGCTGTGAGTACGTTGCTGGTGGGGCGTCCCCGCTGCTTCTCGGCCTCCTCCAGGGCCCCGGCGAAGTCGCCGTGCCCCACCATCTCGGCCACGTGGGTCATCATCTCGTCGGTGTTGGCCCGCACCCTTCTGAAGAAGATAAGGCGCTCGATGATGAGGATAAGCGCGGCCAGGCCCACCGCCAAGATGGGCCAGATCAACGGCCCGCCGGAGCGCACCTGCTCCCAGATGGTTTCCCGGCGGCTGAGCTGCTTAAGGGCGGCCCCGCCGCTGATGTCCATGGGCGCGGCGTCGGTCTCGCGGTCAAGGTAGGAGTTGATGTCGCTGGTCAGCCCCCAGGAGAGATCGCCCCCGGCGGCCAGCAGGCGCCCCGAGGCTTGGCCCAGGGTGGCCAGGCCCACCTCGCCGCCGGTGCGGTACAGGGTGGTGAAGGAGCCCAAGCGCACGATGTCCGCCTGCACGTCCTGGCCGTCCTGGTTGACCAGGGGGCCTCGCCAGCGGGCGATTTGGCCGCCGCCGGCCATTTCGGCGAAGTAAAGCTCCACCAACTGCTGGATGTCATTCAGGCCGGGGAAGCGGCTCTTGTTCAGGTAGCCGCGCAAAATCTCCAGGCGCTCGGGGTGCTGGGCGGTGGCAGGAGAGCGCTCGGCCATGGCCAAAAGCTCCCTGGCGGCGGCGCGCACGTGGCCGGAAAGCTCCTTTAGGTCGCCGCTGGTCTCGGCCAGCTTGCGGGTGAGCTCGGCTCTCTGGCGGCTGGTGGCGGCCAAGTCTTCCCGGGCCTGGGCCAGGGCCTTCTTTTCCCGGGCCAGGTTGTCCTTGAGCTCCTTCAGCTTGGCCTGCATGGACGCCCGCTCCTGGGCGATGTCCTTCTTGGTGCGCCCCAACTCGGCCTGGGCCTGAGAGCGCTCCACGGCGGTCTGTTGGGCCGCCTGGCCGAAGTCGGCGGCCAAGGCCGGTGCGCTGAAGCAAAGCGCCAGGGCCGCGGCGCATGCCCAAACCCACCAGCGCATCACTTGGCCTCCGGCGCGGCGGGCGCTAGGCCCACCGGCAACTCGACCAGGCTCACCACCCGGCGGCGCTGGGCGATCTCGGCGGCCATCTCCAGCTGACGGTGCAGAGTGTCCTGGGGTTTCCACTGGCCGGACTGCCGGTCCCAGCGCCAGGCTTTGCGGCCGGCGGGGTCCAGGGCGAACAGGGCCAGGCGGCCCAGGCGCAACAGGCGCACCCGGCGGCGGGCGCCGTTCACCTCCAGCTCGGATTCTTCCACCGACACCGTAAGGCCGTAGCGGGCCTCCACCTCCAAGGCGCTCAGCAGGCTGCTGGCTTTTTTGGCCAGGGAGGCGTCGTAGTCGTTGAGGGTGTGTCCCAGCGAGGTCAGGCGCTTGGCCCGTTCGCCGGCCAGGAAGGGCAGGTCGGCCCCCACCACCGTGGCCAGGCGGGCGGTCTGCTGATCCAACAAAGGCTCCAACTCCTGGCGGATGCGCGCCATCTCGTCCAGGCGGCGCTTGAGCTCGGCCACCTTGGCCCTTTGTCCGGCCAGGTAGGCCTGGGCCTTCACCCGCTGAGCGGTAATGAGCTTGAGCTCTTTTTCGGTGGCCTCGATGGCGTCGGCCAGGGGCGCCCGCTTATCGGCCCAGGCGTCCAACTCTTTTTGGGTGGCCACCCGAAACTGCACCGCCTCCTTGGACTGGCGGCCCACCTCCTGGGCCTTGGGCACGCTCTGGGCAGAAGAAGCGGCCCCCAACCCGGCCAGGGAAGCGGCCAACAGCAGCACGGTCAGCCAACCGGTGTTACTTGTGTTAGACTTTTTGTGTCTCATGTATTGCCCAAACAAAAACCCCTGCCCCTGTTTCAAGGGCCTGGGGTTCATCCTTCGTGGTGAACGATAGTGACGGCCCTAACAAGACTGACAGAACCGGCGCAGCCTTCTGGCTGACACCCTCCAATGATAGCGTGGTTCCGTCCAGTTCCCAACACCCCCGGCGCCCCGCGGCGGGCCGTAGCCTCCGGGCAGGAGTGCATGCTTAATTTGACATGATATGGCATATGCGTTTGTTGTCAAGAAAAAGGCTTATTAACCACAGGCTATTGTTCTGCCTCCTCTTATTGGCCGCCATGCTGGCAGGGGCGGCGGGATGCGGCATAGACGGTGACAAGCCCCAGACCCTGCTGTTCATTCTGGCGGGACAGTCCAACATGTCCGGCCGGGGGGCCCTGGACCAGTTGCCGCCTGATTTTCCGGCCAACCGGAGGCGCATCAAGAACTTCACCAACGCCGACGTGTGGGCCGAGGCCACCGAGCCCCTTGACGACCCCAGAGGGCAAAAAGACGCCTGTTCCCTGGATCTGGCTCCCGGAGTGGGACCGGGAGCGTCCTTTGCTCAGCACCTCACCGAACTGCTGCCCATGGTGCACGTGGGCCTGATACCCTGCGCTCGCGGGCGGGTGACCATGGATGAGTGGGCCCCCAACACCCGGCCGAACACCCTCTACGGCTCCAGCCTGCGCCGGGCCCGCCTGGCCAAAGACAAGGGCCGCGTGACCGGGGTGCTTTTTTACCAAGGCGAGAGCGACGCCTACTCTCGCCGGGCGGTGGAGGCCTGGCCCCAGCGCTTCGCGGCCCTGGTGGCCGCCTGGCGCCGGGACCTGGGCGATGCAAAGCTGCCGGTGGTGTTTTGTCAAGTGGGTAACCTGGCCCCCAGCTGGCGCGGCGCTCCGGCCTTTCGCTACTGGGATCTGCTCAAGAAAAAGCAGGCCGGGGTTCGCCTGCCGGGGGTGCGCATGGTGGTCACCGACGACCTGTCGCTCAAGGCCGACGGCATACATCTTACCACCGCCGCCCAGATATTTTTGGGCCGCCGCCTGGGCCAAGCCATGTACGAACTTCTGAGCCAGAAGGGCTTGGCCCAGCCCCAATCTCAAAAACCATAGCCCCCTGGCCATGAACCTCCGCCACCGGTAAAATTCCTAGTGTTGTATTAGTATATGGCCATGCCCCGGAGATAAAGAGATGAACGCCGGCCCCCAACCCATGCCCCTGCTAAGCCAGGTTCCGCCCCAGGAGCCCCTCTCCTGTTGCGGGGCGGAAGAGTCTTGCGGCGATCCCCTGGCCCAGCCTTTTGTGCTGGGCGCGGTGGACACCCCGGCCGGTCCGGTGCCCCAAGTGGGCGGCGAGCTGAGCCGGGCGGACCACCGGGGCACCCTGCGGGTCCGCCTGGGCTTTGGCCGCCACGACTACAAGGTGGTCCCCGGCCTCTACGCCCTGAACCGCCCCACGCCGGACTCCCCGGTGCTGGTGAGCGCCAACTACAAGCTCAGCTTTGATCACCTGCGCCGTGAGGCCCATGATCTGGACGCCTGGCTGCTGGTGCTGGACACCAAGGGGGTCAACGTGTGGTGCGCGGCGGGCAAGGGCACCATGGGCACCGCCGAGCTGGCCGGGCGGGTGCGCTCCAGCGGCTTGGAGCGGGTGGTGAGCCACCGCAAGCTGATTTTGCCCCAACTGGCCGCGCCGGGCGTGGCCGCCCATCTGGTGAAAAAGCATTGTGGCTTCGGGGTGAGCTACGGCCCGGTATTGGCCCAGGACCTGTCCGCCTTTCTGGCGGCTGGCATGAAGGCCGATCCGGCCATGCGCCGGGTTAGCTTTCCCCTGAGGGCCCGCACTGTGCTGGTGCCGGTGGAGCTGACCCAGGTTCTGCTGGTCTATCTGTGGTTACTGCCCATTGTGCTGGTGCTGGCCGGGCTGGGCGGCCTGGTGAGTGGCCTGGGCTTTTGGAGCGCCATGGCCGGGGCCGGGCTCAGGGCGGTTGGGGCCATGCTCCTGGCCGCGCTGGCCGGGGCGGTGGCCTCGCCCATCCTCTTGCCCTGGCTGCCGGGGCGGGCCTTTTCCTTGAAGGGCCTTTGGCCGGGCCTGGCCGGGGCGGCGCTGCTGTGGGGCCTGTGGCCCGGTGCGGCCGATGCCGAGCTTCTGGCCTGGTGCCTGGCCGTGCCCGCCCTGAGCAGCTTTTTGGCCATGAACTTCACCGGCGCGTCCACCTACACCTCCCTTTCCGGGGTGAAAAAAGAGATGCGCCGGGCGGTGCCCTTGCAGATCGCGGCCACGGCCCTGGGTCTGGGCCTTTGGGTCTACGCCCTGGTGGCGGCATAGGAGAAAATCATGCCTGCTTTGCGTTACCTCAAGGACGTGGTGAGCCTCAAGGCTGCCCCAGAGTTGTGCCTGGGCTGCGGCCTGTGCGTGGAGGTTTGCCCCCAGGGGGTGCTGGCCCTGGTGGACAAGCGGGTGGTGGTGGCCGACCGCGACGCCTGCATGGAGTGCGGGGCCTGCATGACCAACTGTCCCGCCGAGGCCCTGTGGGTGGAGGCCGGGGTGGGCTGCGCCCAGGCGGTGCTCAACAGCGCCTTTGGCCGCAAGGGAAACGCCTGCTGCTGTGTGGCCGAGCCCCGCGCTCCCCAGCAGGGCCTGCAAACCAGCCTGGACGCCGCCCCGCGCCGTAAAAGCTCCGGCTGCTGCTGATCCCTTAGCCCCGGTGGTACAATGACTTGCCGGGCCAACCGGCCCGCCCAGTCAGTCAGCCGGAGGCAAGCAGCCATGGATCACGCCCAGATAATCAATGAACTTCTGTGCCTGGGACTCTGCCTGGAACAGGACGAGGCCCCGCCCCGCCCTCCCGGCGAGGATCTGACCCTGCTGGTGGGTGGCCGGGCGGTGTGCCCGCCCCTGGGCGACTCGCCCTGGAGCCTGAAGGCGGGCAAGTTGTGCCGGGACGGCCGGGCATTGAATATCCCGGTGGAGGTTTTGCCTCCCCCGGCCTTCAGCGCCGAGAGCGATGCGCGGGGTGTGCCATTGGGCCAAATCGCTCAGCGCCAGGGGGCCGACTGCCTGGCCGTGGCGGTGGGGCCCACCTGCTTGTTTTGGCCTTCCCCCAATCGCTGCTCCTTTTGTTCCATAGGCCCTGTGCGGGACTCCGACCTGGACTTGGAGGACAAGACCCCGGAGCAGGTGGCCCTGGCCGCCGCGCGGGCCAAGGAGTTGGACGGGGTGGCCCACGTGCTGCTCATGGCCGGGGTGGTTCCCCCGGCGGGGGGCGAGATCAAGCATCTCATCGAGATCACCAAGGCCATAAAAGAGGCCACCGGCTTGCCGGTGCAGGCCTCGCTGTTGCCCCCGGCCTTTACCAAGGACTTGAAGCGGCTGGCCCAGGCCGGGGTGGATTGCCTGGAGTTGAGCCTGATGAGTTTTGACCCGGCGGTGCTGGGCCGCATCGCCCCGGCCAAGGTGGGGCTGGGCCTGGACCGCTACGTGGAGTCCTGGGCCGAGTCGGTGCGCCGCTTGGGGGCGGGGCAGGTGAGCTGCACCATCTTGGCCGGTCTTGGCGAGGACCGCGCCCAGACCCTGCAGGGCTGCCACCTGCTGGCCGAGATGGGGGTGATTCCCCTGCTCACTCCTGCGCGCTCCTGTGATCAGTTCGAGTTGGAGGCCCCTCCTGACCCGGAGTACATGGCCGGGCTCTACGCCGAGGTGGCCGCCTTGATGCGGGCCTATGGCCTGAGCCTGGGCATGGCCAAGGCGGGTGCGGCGCGCTCCGGGGCCTACACCGCGTTGGGGGCCTGGGAGCTGGAGCCGCTCAGCTTGCTGGTGCGGCCCATGCGCAACACCCAGGAGCTGGACGCGGCCCTGGCCCTGCGCCACGAGGTGTTTGTTCGCGAGCAAGGCATCGTGCAGGGCACCGACCAGGACGGCCAGGACCGCATGGCCCTGCATCTGGGAGCCTGGCTGGGCGGCGAGCTGGCCGGGGTGCTTCGCCTGCTGCCCGAGGATGACAGCCAGGGGCTGCTGCGTTTGGGGCGCTTGGCCGTGCTGCCTGACCGGCGGGGCCAGGGGGTGGCCTCGGAGCTGTTGGCCCAGGCCAAGGAGCAGGCCCGCCGCCGGGGGGCCGACAAACTCACCGCCTCGGTGCAGAAGGCCAACGTGCCCCTGTTCGCTCGGCAGGGTTGGCGGGAGCAGGGGGGTTTTTTTGCTGTGCATGGCTGGGAGCACCAGGAAATGACCCTGGAGCTGGGCTATAGTTAATTAAGACCTTTTGCGCGAGGAAGGCCATGTCCCTCTTGGTCAAACTGAGCACCACCCTGCGCCGGCAGGTGCCGGGCTACAACCCCAATACAGGGTTGGACCTGGAGTTTGTGCCGGGCGAGAGCGCCCAAGGCCTGATCCACCGGCTTGGCCTGGACCCGGCGCGCATCAAGATAATCATGGTCAACGGCCGATCCGCCGCCCTGGATCAGGAGCTGAATGACGGCGACCGGGTGGGCCTGTTCCCGCCGGTGGGAGGGGGATGATGCCCGAGTTGCGCCGAATCCTGGCTCCTTATCTGCAAGAAAACTCTCTGCCCGAGGGCGAGGTTTTTTATGCGGTGAGCCTGGCCGGGCTTGAGGCCCTGGCCGCCGAGCAGGACGGTGGGCTGAAACAGGCCATGCTGGAGTGCCTGGAGCAGGGCATCTGGCCCGAGCGTTTCCGGGCCAACCGGGGTGAGCTTAGCGCCCAAGACCAGGCCCGCCTGCTGAACTCCTCGGTAGCAGTGATGGGCTGCGGCGGCCTGGGGGGCCTGGCCTGCCTGCTGCTGGCCCGCTTGGGAGTGGGCGAGTTGCTCTTGGTGGATGGCGACAGCTTTGAGGAGAGCAACCTAAACCGCCAGATGCTGGCCACCCCCGAGACTCTGGGACGCCCCAAGGCCCAGGTGGCGGCCCAGGCGGCGGCCAGCCTCAACCCGGCCTGCCACGCGCGGGGCGAGGTGGCCTGGATCGGCCCAGACAACCTGCCCGCCCTGGTGCAGGGCTGTCAGGTGGCGGTGGATTGCCTGGACAACCTCACCGCCCGCTACCACTTGGAGGACGCCTGCCGCGCGGCGGGGTTGCCCCTGGTGCACGGGGCCTTGGCGGGCATGGAGGGCATGGTCATGGTGATACCTCCCCAGGGCCCTGGCCTGCGCGACCTGCACGGCCCCACTCCCCCGCCCAAGGACCACGGGGCCGAGGTGCTCCTGGGCACCCCCACCCCCACCCCGGCGGCGGTGGCCAGCCTTCAGGTCAGCGAGGCCATGAAGCTGTTGCTGGGGCGCAAGGGCCTGGGGCCAGGGCAGCTTTTGCACCTGGACCTGGCCGCTCCGGCCCTGGAGATCCTCACCCTGGGCTAAGGTCATCGCAAGGCGGCGCGCACCGTGCTTGGCGGGCGGGCGGGTTGCCCGAATGCAATGAGCCCTAAAGCGCCGCCAGGCTAGACCGGTG
Source organism: Desulfarculaceae bacterium (assembly GCA_021737645.1). GTDB lineage: Bacteria > Desulfobacterota > Desulfarculia > Desulfarculales > Desulfarculaceae > Desulfoferula. Next base: position 15,867 of record JAIPDO010000016.1, on the reverse strand, counting down.
GCCGTTGCCGCCGTTCAGCGGAACCGGCAGGCTCGAACCGGCGCCCATGGGCTCCAGGAACGGGACCTCGCTTTTGTGCCGGGCCACCACTTCCTTTAAAAAGGCGGGCGGGAACAGGGCGCGGTCGTAGCAGCAAAGCAGGTTGACCGGGAAATGGGGGAGCAGGCGGCGATTGATCATATCCTCGTAGACCAGCAGCCGGAGGTGGTTCAGGCGGCTGTCCGCCGCCCAGTTCATATCCGCCACCACCCGGACGGGCCCGCCCCAGTTGGGGACAGCGCTTCGCCCGGCCCTGACCAGGGCGCCCAGGCAGGTGGTGGGCGAGAACACCCCGTCCTGATTGAACACCTCTTCCGCGGACAGGAAGGTGAGAAGCCCCTTGTTTTGGGCGGCCTCGGCGTCCACCCCCACCGCTTCCAGGCAGCAGCAGACGCTACGCCGCGAGATGAGGTAGTGCAGGCACAGGCAGGGCTCGCCCAGGGCCAGGCCCTCCCGCAAAAAGCCGCGCACCGTCCGCCGCCATTGGGCGGGGTCGTCGCTTATCAACACCCTGTGCCGTGAATGCGCCGCGCCTCGGGCAAAGGCTGGGAATCCTCTAGGCTCCTGTTCCACCATGGCCTCCTGGCTTGGTTGGGGGCGGGCCTGGACATCTCGGAGTTTGCTGTTTCAAATTACGAAACATTTGTGGGGCGTGGGAATAGGGGATAGCACCTAAAACCGATAGGGATGGGGCCCATATTTTAGGGTGGGGGCGAACCAGGCGGCCTGTACTGCTCAGGACTTTTTGCGGATGTCCTCGCGCACCGAGGGGGCCAGGAAGTTGGTGGCCACGTACATGTTGTAGGCCAGGGAGGGGGGCAGGAGCATGAGGCGGTCGCCATCGCTCATGGGCCCGTCTTGTTGCAGGGGCCGCCCGTTGAGCATGAGCATGCGCACTTTGCCGGTGAGGCCCAGGGTCTCTATGGCCTGGGACACCGTGGCCCCCTGGGGCAGATCCAAGACTTTTTCACCACCCACCAGGCCTTCCACCTCTTTACGCAGGGGTCCGGCCAGCTTGACGGTTATCTGCACGCGGCTCTCCAAAAAGGCGGGCCGGAGCCTGGGCCCCGGCCCGCCGCTGAGTCAGGCTAGGATGAAAAGTCCAGGGTCCGGTCCAACTCCTCGTCGGGGATGTCGAAGACCTCGCTGTGGGGCCTCAGGGGTTCACGCTTGAAGAAGTCGGGCAAACGGTCCATGGACTTGTTGAAACCGGCCCGCCGGTTGAAGTCCAGCTCCATTTCCAAGACTTTTTGGCCCACCGCGGGCACGTCGTCCACCGTGAGCTGCCAGCCGAAACGGGCGTTGAGCATGGTCACCACGTCGCCTAGGGACTCGGGGTTGTCCAGCACCGGGAAGGCCACGAACAGGCACAGGCCCACCGTGTCGATGGCCGCGGTGGCGATCTGCAGGTTGCGCGACAGCTCGCTCTGGCCGTGGGGCTTCAGGGGGTCCAGGTCGCCGCCCACCTTGAGGATGTTGGTGGCCACCGCGTACCCGGCGGTGTGGTCCGCGCCCATGGGCGTGGTGGCGTAGGTCACGCCCACGCCCTTGACCGCCCGGGGGTCGTAGGCGGGCAGGCTCTGGCCCTTGACCACCGGCACCCGCTTGACCCCGAACATCTGGCCCACCGCCTTGGTGCCGCAGCCCAGGATGCGCCCCAGAGGGGTGAGCTTGCCTATCTGGGACAGGGCTTCCAGGGCGCCGGGCCCGTCGCCGAACTCAATCAGGCCGCCCTCCATGGCCACGGCCATGGCCGTTCCCATCTCAATGGTGTCCACGCCGAAGTCGTCGCACATGCGGTCGATCTGGGCGATGAGGTCCAGATCGCTTATTTCGCAGTTGGGCCCCCAGGCCCACACGGTTTCGTACTCGGGCCACTTGGTCACGTAGTCGCCCTTTTCGTCCACGTACAGGCCCGAGCAGCGGATCACGCAGGAGGTCATGCAGCCATGGGTGCACACCCCGCCGCGCTTGGTGGTGATCTCGTTCATGCGCTCGCCGCCCACCTGTTCCGCGTCCGCGAAGCGGCCCACGCTGAAGTTGCGGGTAGGCAGGCCGCCGGCCTCGTTGAGGATGTTGATGAGGATGTCGGTGCCGTAGGCGGGCAGGCCCTCGCCGGTGACCGGATGGGAGGTCAAGAACTTGGCGAAGCTCTTGGCCGCGGCCTTGAAGGCCTCGGGGTCGGCCATCTCCGGCACATGGCCCCCGGAGGGATCGATGACGATGGCCTTTAGGCCCTTGGAGCCCATCACCGCGCCCAGGCCGCCGCGCCCGGCGTGGCGGGTGGGCCTGAGGCCGGTGTCGGTGCAGGCGATGCTGGCCGCGGTGAGCATGGCTTCCCCGGCCTGGCCGATGGTGATGAAGGAGACCTTTTCGCCGTGGGCGGCCTTGAGCTTTTCCACGGTATCGTAGTTGCCCAGGCCCTTGAGATCGTCGGCCGGGACCAACTCGGCCCCTCCGGCGTTGATCACCAGCTTGTAATACTTGCCGGCCTCGGCCACGCCCTCCACCACGATGGCCATGATGTCCAGGCGGCCCAGGTGGATGCCCGGCTGCCCGCCGCTGTTGGACTCCTTGATGCCGCCGGTGAGCGGGCTTTTGGCTCCTATGGAAAGACGGCCGCTGTTGGCGCAGTTGGTGCCGCCCAAAAGGCCGGTGGCTATGGCCAGTTTGTTCATGGGGCCGATGGGGTGGCAGGTGGGGTCAACCTCATTGCTGATTATGGCCGAGGTCAGCCCGCGGCCTCCCAGTCCCAGATATTGCTCGGGCACCGGTTCGAACTTGGTTATGATTTCGCTCATGTTTACGCGCAAAAGCTTGGCCATGGGTAATCCTCCTAGACGTTGGGGAGATTGCCTCATTGTGGCCCAACCTATACGGCAGGTCAAGATGTTAATGTAGTGTTATCAATAGGTTGCCTATGTCATCTTTGGCATAGGCCGGTTGGCGGCGTCCAGGGACCGGCGCACCACCCGGGCGATTTCCCGTGAGGTGATGGGCTTCATGACAAAGGCGGCCACCCCCAGCTTGGCGGCCCCCTCGGCGCTTAACTGGTGGCTGAAGCCGGAGGTGATGATCACCGGCATTTCCGGGCGCAGGGCCTTGACCTCCTGGGTTAGGGCCGCGCCGGTGAGGCCGGGCATGGTCTGGTCGGTTATGAGCAGGTCGTAGGCCGAGGGGTCGGCCTTAAAGGCATCCAGGGCCTCGCGGCTGGAGGTGAAGGCGCTGACCCGGTAGCCCAGCCGCTTTAGTATGTTGCCCCCCACCTCCACCAGGCTGCCCTCGTCATCCACGAACATCACCCGCTCGGTGCCGGTGGGGTTGGGGTAGGCGGCGGGTTGGCCCGTAGTAAGTTCGGCCTCTTTGTCCTCGGGCAGCAGCACCACGAAAGAGGCTCCCGGCCCCTCTTGGTCCACCAGGGTGATGGCGCCCATGTGGCTCTGGACTATTCCATGAACCGCGGCCAGGCCCAAGCCGGAGCCTTTGCCCGCCTCCTTGGTGGTGAAGAACGGCTCGAAAATTCTCTCTCTGAGTTCCTGGGGTATGCCCGGCCCGGTGTCGCTCACCACCATCCGCAGATAAGGCCCGGGCATGAGACCCGGACTCTGAAGCGCATCTTCCCTGGTCACCTCGATGGGCTTCAGGCTCAGCGTGATGGTTCCGCCGGTATCCTCCATGGCTTGGGCCGCGTTGGTCACCAAGTTCATCAACAGCTGATGCAATTGGACCGGGTCGCCCCGGACCAGGCCGCAGGGCTCCAGGCGGGTTTTTATAGTGATGTTGCTGGGGATGGCGGCCCTGAGCAGCTTGAGCGCCTCGGCGATCAGAGCCGCCAGGTCCAGGGGCTCGGTTTCCCGCTCGGCCCCCCGGCTGAAAGAGAGGAACTGTTGCACCAGGCCTCGGCCCCGCTCGCCGGCCTTCATTACCTGCTCCAGATTTTGGGCCAGTTCGCTGCCGGCAGCGGCATCGTCCAGGCTCAACTCGGTATAGCCCATGATAGCGGCCAGCATGTTGTTGAAGTCGTGGGCGATGCCACCGGCCAGGGTGCCGATGGCCTCCAGCTTTTGGCTTTGCCTGAGCTGGGACTCCATGGCCCGTTGGCTGGTTATGTCCCGGGAGGTGTAGAGCAGGGCCGGCCGCTCTTTCCAGCTAATGAGTATGCCCTTGGTCTGTATCCAGCGTTCGCTTCCGTCCTTGGCCAGAACGCGCATGGGGTAGTCGTTGAGGGCCGCTTTGCCGCGCAGGCGGTCGGCGTAGCGCTGGGACACTTCGGGCAGGTGGTCCGGGTGGATGACTTTTCTGAAGTCCAGGGAGAGCAACTCCTCCTGGGTGTAGCCGATCAAGCGTTCCACCTCGGGGTTGGCGAAGACGAAAACGCCGTCCTGGAGAATGTAGATGGCGTCCTGGGCGTTGTCCACCAACAGGCGGTACTGCTCCTCGCTTTGCTTCAGCGCCTCCTCGGTGGCCTTGCGCTGAGTGATATCCACCACGTTGCCCAGATTGGCTTTGCGCCCCTCATACATGATGTGGGTGTCCAAGGCCTCCAGCCAGATCGTTTTGCCGTCGCCGCATATGGCCCGGAAATTGTAATGACGTTGGGAGACATCATGGTGTTGGCGCAGCCATCCTCCGCTTTTGACCATCTCATGGTCACCCGGGTGCACGTATTCCCAAGGGTCGCTGCCCAACAGGTCTTCGGGTCTGGAAAAGCCCAGCATGCTCACCAGGCGCGGGTTTACATAGGCCAGCTTGCCGCCCTGGATCACGTAGATTCCCGCCAGCGAGTTTTCCACCACCGAGCGAAAGCGGGACTCGCTGTCGGCTAGGGCGGCTTGAGCCCGGATCAGGTCGGTGATGTCCAAGTGGGCGCTTATCATCAAGGGCTCCGGCCCAAGCTCCATCATTTCCGCCGACCAAAGGAAATGACGCACCTGGCCGTTTTTCATCCTGAAGCTGACCGGGTAGTCGCGCAGCGAGCCGTCCCGCTGCATGATTTGGTGGACGGTGTCGCGGTCTGCAGCGTTTTCCCACAGGCCCAACCCCGTGCTGGTGTTGTTTAGGGCCTCCTGGCGGGAATAGCCGGAAATTTGGCAAAAGGCGTCGTTGACCTCCAGGTATCGCCCCTCCTTGAGGGTGGTCAGGTTCATCGGCACCGGGCTGGCCATGTAGAGCTTTTGGAATTTTTCCTCGCTGGCTTTGAGAGCCTTTTCGGCGCGCTTGGCCTCGGTGACGTCCTGCAACAGGGAAAGCACCAGCCGCTCGCCACCCACCTCGATCATGGTCCCGTAGTAGACCATGATCAAAAGCCGCCCGGCCTTGGTGCGCATGCGCACCTCCAGCCCGCTCACCGAGCCCTCGCGGCGCAGGGCCTCCACCACCCAGGCGCGTCCCTCGGAGTTGGTGTTGAGCCCCAGCTCCATGATGGTCTTGCCGATCGCTTCCTGGCGGGTGTAGCCGGTGCTGCGCAAAAAGGTTTCGTTCACCTCGAAAAGGCGGCCCTCCTCCAGGGAGGAGAGCACCACCCACATGGGGCTGTGCTGGAAGGCCTTGGAGAACTTTTCCTCGCTGGCTCTCAGCGCCCTGAGGGCGTTTTCGCGCTCGCTGACGTCCTCGTAGATCACCAATTGCTCGCCGGTGCTCAGGGTCACCGGCCTGAACTCTATGGTTTTGGTCCGGCCGCTTTTGCAGGTGACCCGGTAGGTGCGCGGCCGCACCTGGCCCACCTTGGAAGCGGTGAGGTCGCGCCGCCAGGTCTCCAAAACCTCGCGCCGGTACCCAGCATCAGGGAAGGCCCGCACAAACCATTCCCGGCCCCGGGGGACTTCGTCCTGCTCATAGCCGAAGATGCGGGTGAATTGGGGGTTGGTGTAGAGGTATTCGCCTTGGGGGCTGATGACCGCCACCCCCAAGGGAGATTCCTCCACCAGGGTGCGCAGGCGCTCCTCGCTGCGGGCCAGGGCCAGGGCCGCCTCTTTTTGTGCGGTGGTCACCTGGAAAAAGACGCTGATGCCGTTTTCCGAGGGATAGACGCGCACATCGAACCAGTTGCGGTAAGGCTCTTGCTCGAAAAAGGTTTCAAAGGCCAGGGGCCGCTTTTCCCTTATGGCCTTGCGGTACTGTTGCTCCAAAAAGCTTCCCGCCGCCTCGGGAAAGGCTTCGGCAAAGGGAAGGCCCAGCACTTCCTGGGCCCGGCGCTTAACCAGGCGCTCGGCGGCGGCGTTGAAGTGGGTGAACACCGTGTTGTGGTCCAGGGTGAAAAACCCGTCGCTGATGCCGTCCAGGACCGCCTGGGTGCGCTGGTGGGACTGCCAAAGCTCCTGGTGGGAGGAGACCAATTGGGCGGTGCGGCGCTCCACCGCCTGGGCCAACTCGTCGCGGTGGTGGCTTAGCTGCTCGGCCACCCGCCGGGTTTGCCCCACGGCGGAGACCAGGGCCAAGGAGGTGACCACCAAGCTGCCCAGATAGGCCCACAGCAGCACCATGCCGCCGTAAATCATGTGCTCGGCGAAAGGCCCAGCCCCCATGGCGGTGGCGGCCACTGTGGCGTAACACAGCACCATGGCGCAGGTGGCGGTGAGGCGGCGGCCAAAACGCAGGGCGGCCCAAAGCAGCAGGGGGAAGGACAGGAAGCAAAGCATGTGGGTGAGCCCGGCGGAGGCCCAGCCCCCGAACAGGAGCATGCTGACCAGGCTCGCGCTCAGGGCCCAGCAAAGCAGTTCCCAGGGTTTGGCGTGGTTGAAACCTGATACCGGGCGGGCGAACCAGTAGAGGATAACCGGGGTGGTCACCACCACTCCCATGCTGTCGCCCAACCACCAAGTAAGCCAGGGAGTGGCCCACCCGGGCCAGGGCACCATGCCGGCCCAGAGCAGTCCGGCGGTTCCAAAGGTGGCGCTGATGATGCTGGCGGCCAAGGCGCCCCAAAGAACTAAGACGATGAGGTCGCGCACCCGTCCCATGGAACGGTCAAGTTGCCGATTCAACAACCAAAGCCCGGCCAGGGCGGCGGCGGTGTTGCCCACGGCGGCGGCCAGGGCGAATTGCCAGGGGGCTCCGGTGCTGGCGGTGGCCGCCACGGTGCCCAGGGCCACGGCCGGGGCCAGGCGCCGGCCCCAAAGCAGCACCGCGGCCAGGGCGATGCCCGCCGGCGGCCAAATGGGGGTTACGTTGCCTCCCACCGTGGCCAGGAGCATGCCCAGCTTGGCGGTGAGCACGTACAACGCCGCGACCACCAGGGAGGTAATCCAATATCGGGCGCCGCTTATGGCCGGATTTGGTTTCATCGCGATCCATTTTTGGGGCAAAATCGCGTCAATTTAAAATTTTACACTATATGGCAAGCGAGTTGTGTGGATTTCCTTGCTTTTCACTGGGCATAACTATTTGATGGGAAATGATAGTTTTATACTAGTAAAATGCGGTTTGAAATCAGGGACCCCACAGTGAAGGACAAGGCCAATCAAATGAAACAGGAAGCCCAGCCCGGAGAAAGGGACACATTGGACGGCCAAATGGACCTGGCCCAGAGCGAGGCCCGCTTCCGGCTGACTTTTGAGCAGGCGCCGGTGGGTATCATCCACGGCGATCTGGCCGGGCGCATCCGGCTGGCCAACCGGCGCATCAGCGAGTTGTTCGGCTATGATCCCGGCGATCCCGCTTTTTTGGATCTGCGTTTGTGGAAATGCACTCACCCCGGCGATTATTGGACCGTGGAGCGCTTTAAAAAGCTCTTAACCGGCGAGATAGACGACTATACGGTGGAAAAGCGCTATTTCCGCCGGGACGGCAAGCTGTGGTGGGCCAACGTGCGCTGCTGCATGGCCCGGGACGCCGATGGCAGGCCATGCCACTTCATCGTCATAGTGGAGGACATAAGCCAGCGCAAGCTGGCCGAGGCGGCACTCAAAAAGGCCCACGAGGAGCTGGAAGCCAAGGTGGCCGAACGCACCGCCGAGTTGGAGGCGGCCAACACCGCCCTCAAGGTGATGCTGAACCACCGGGCCGAGGAGAAGAAAGAGCTGGAGGCCAAGGTCAACGCCAGCGTGGCTCAGTTGGTCACGCCTTTTGTCGAGCGTTTGCTGGCCAGCGGCCTGGGCCCGAACCAGCGGGTTTTGGCCGAGGCGGTGCGCTCCGGGGTGGGCGAGATTTCCTCACCCTTTGCCCGGCGGCTGTCCTCCAAGCTGGTGGGCCTGACCCCCAAGGAACTGGAGGTGGCCCGCCTGGTCCGCGAGGGCAAGGGCTCCAGCGAGATAGCCCAGGTTCTGGCCATCAGCGAAAATGCGGTGGCCTTCCACCGTCAAAACATCCGGGCCAAATTGGGCCTCAAGAAAAAGCGCCTGAATTTGTGCACTTATCTCATGCAGATGCCTTGAGGCAGCCAAAAGACCCCCAGGATTCGCCATTCAAAGTAATAGTATGCTGCTACCAATAACCTACTTATAATTTATCTTTTGTGCTGGCCGCCCCAGGTCTTACCATGGGAACCTGTAAATTGCGGCTTGGCCCATGTGGGCTCCGGGATCGCCGGGGAGGGGTGGGCCGCGCCATTTGTTGTGCATTTTGCAATCTTCTCGGGAGGCGGGATAGTGATGAGGAAACTTGCTCTTTCGGCGTTCGTGACTGCTTGCGTCTTGGCCCTGGCCGCCGCATGGCTGGCCGCGCCTTGCCCCAGCCAGGCGGCCCCCAAGGTCTATCGGGTGGAGGCTCGCACCACCACCTTCGGCGGCTCCAGCTACATCTTGGGCTTCGGCATGTGCGACCTGATCAACAAGCACTCCTCCTGGGTGCGCGGCTCGGTGCTGGAGTCCACCGGCACCCCGGAGAACATCAAGCTGGTGGGCATGAGCCCCAAAAAGCGCACCCGCACCTTTTTTACCTGCGCCGCCGAGATGTTCGAAAAGGCCAAAAAGGGCGAGGCTCCCTTTAATCAGGACCCCTCCAAGTTCAAGGACCTGATGATCATGGCCAACCAGCAGGAGATGGCCGGGGTGGTCATCACCCTGGACCCCAAGATCAAGACCCTGGCCGACCTCAAGGGCAAGCGGGTGGCCACCTGGCCCCGGGGCACCACCAAGTACGATATGACCGCCAAGCTCATCGGCGGTGCGGGCAAGGAGGTCTTGGACTCCATTAAATGGCAGTACACCGGCTATGCCGGGTACAACGACATGATCCTGGGCAAGGCCGACGCGGCCTACGCCTTTTGCCCCGAGCGGGGCAAGGACATCTACACCACCGTACCCAAGCTCAAGGAGTTGATGTCCAAGCGCGACGTGTATTTCGTCACCGCCACTCCGGCCATGCGCAAGCTTTCGGCCAAGCTATACGGCGATGCCTATGGGGTCACCGCCACCCTGAAAAAGGGCGTTTTGGGCAACGGGGTGCCCCGCCAGGACGTCTTGTGCTTCAACATCATCCTGGCCTGGGCGGTGTATCCCCAGATGCCCGCCGACGTGGTCTACGAAATCCTCAAGGTCACCACGGCCAACGCCAAGGACATGAAGACCTATCACAGCGCGGGCAAGGGCTGGATTCCCGAGAAGTTCGGGGCCTATCCCGCCCCCAAGAAGGACTGGCACCCCGGCGCGATCAAGTTCTACCAGGAGCACAAGATCCCCTTCGGGCTGGAATACTTCCACAAGCTCTATCCCACGGACTAAGCTATCTTGAGCCCCTTCCCCGCCAAACGGGGGAGGGGCCTTGGTGCACTAGGCGGCGAAACTCCCCCTGAACGGCAGGTTTCACAAGGCATGGCGCAAGCGGAGCAAAACAGCGGCGGGTTGATCCTGGGGATGTTCCCCTCGCGCCTGGATTTGGCCATGACCCTGGTGGCCGTATTCATGGGCCTGTACCACCTGATCAACGTGTACTACTCGGTGGTGGGCACCATCGAGCACCGCATGATCCATCTGACCTTCGCCCTCACCCTGGTTTTTTTGGGGGCGGTGAAGGCCAAGCGGGCCCGCTGGTTCTGGTGGCTTTTGATCGTGGCCACCCTGGCGGTGGTGGCCTATCTGTGGCTCAACCTGGAGCGCCTGCTTTTCAATATGGGTTTCCCCACCACCCCGGACGTGGTGGTGGGCTTTTTGGTGCTGGCCATAGTCTTCATCGCCTGCTACGCAAGCTTCGGGGCCATTTTGCCGATCATGGCCTGCCTGTTGTTGGCCTACGGCTTTTGGGGCCACCTTTTGGGCGGGCCCATCCTGTCGGTGGAGGAGATCATCACCACCGTGGACCTCACCTTCGGCTCCTACGACCTGTGGGGCTCCATCCTGGTGATCAGCGCCAACGTGATCTTTTTGTTCATCCTGTTCGGGGGCATGCTGGCCGCCCTGGGGGCCAACGATTTTTTCCTGGAACTGGGCAAGGTGGTGGGGCGCTATTCCCGCTCCGGCCCGGCCATGACCGCGGTGATCTCCTCGGCGCTAATGGGCATGACCACCGGGCAGGCCACCCCCAACATCGCCGTCACCGGGGCGTTCACCATCCCCTTGATGAAGCGGGTGGGCTACCGGCCCGAGGTGGCGGCCAGCGTGGAGGCGGCGGCCTCGGGCGGGGCTCAGATCATGCCCCCCATCATGGGGGCCGGCGCCTTTGTCATGGCCGATTTGCTGGGCGTGCCCTATGCCGACATCATCGCCAGCGCGGCCATACCCGCCACCCTCTATTTCATCTCGGTGGGGTTTTTCGTGCATTTTTCGGCCCTGAAAAGCCGGGTGGCGCCCCTGACGGAGCAGCCTGACCGGGCCAAGCTGTGGGCCACCGCCCCCTTGTTCGTGCTGCCGGTGCTGGCCATCGTCCTGTTGTTCTTTTGGGGCTACCCGGCCATGTTCGCCGCCTTCTGGGGCATCGTGGGCCTGGTTTTCCTCAGCCTGCTCAGGCGGCGCACCAGGCCTCCCTTGTCCAGGGTGATCGAGGGCTGCGTAAAAGGCGCGGTAACCGGGGCCAAGGTGGCCGTGGCCTGCGCCACCCTGGGGCCCATCATCGCCCTGGTCACCAAGACCGGCCTGGGGATGTTGGTGGGCTACTCGGTGGAGGCCTGGTCCGGGGGCAGCCTGTTCCTGGCCCTGGTCATGTCCATGGGCTGCGTGATCATCCTGGGCCTGGAGGTCCCCACCGTGGCCGCCTATCTGGTGGGGGCCATGGTGGCCATCCCCGCCCTGGTGCGCCTGGGGCTGGAGCCCATCCAGGCCCACATGTTCGCCTTTTACTTTGGGGCATTTTCCGGCCTCACCCCCCCGGTGGGCATGGCCGCCATCGTGGCCAGCCGCATCGCCGACGCCCGCTATATCAAGACCGCCTTTTATTCCATGGGCGCGGCCGGGGCGGGTTTTCTGGTGCCCTACGTTTTCGCCTACAACGGTTCCCTGCTGCTCACCCCCGGCACCGGCCTGGCCGGGCTGGCGGTCACGGTGCTGTTGATGATCCTGGGCCTGGGCCTGTTCCAGGTGGGGCTGGTGGGCTTTTTCCTGGCGCGCCTCAACCCCTGGGAGCGCCTGGGCACTGCGGCCAGCGGCCTGGCCCTGTTGGCCGTGGCCGCGGTGGGGGCCAGTTGGCTCATCATCCCCGCCGGGGCCCTGGCCGCCTTTATCCTGCTGGGCAATTACCGCAAACGCCGGGCCGGGCCCCAGAGGGCCTCACCGGCCGAGGGCCCCCGTCATGCCCCGGCCGCCTCACGCCAAACCTAGCTTTTGGATTTTTTGGAGAAGCACTTATGCTGATGGGTAGGGCCCTGGCGCGCAGCGCCCAACGCCACCCCGACAAGACCGCGGTCATCTTCGAGGACCGCTGTTGGACCTATCGCCAGTTCAACGCCAGGGTGAACCGCCTGGCCCACGCCCTGAGCGGCCTGGGCCTGGGCAAGGGCGACAAGCTGGCGGTATTGGCCCTCAACGGCCCCGAGTACCTGGAGATCTACCACGCCACCGCCAAGCTGGGGGTGTGGATGGTGCCCATCAACCATCGCCTAAAGGCCCCGGACATGGCTTATCGCATCTCCCACTCCCAGGCCTCGGGCTTGGTGCTGGGGCCGGAGTTCGTGCTCCTGTACGACAGCCTGCCCGCCGAGGCCCGCCGGGCGGTGGGCGATTGCCTGCTTATCCTGGGCGAGGGCCCGGCGGTGAACGGGGGCCACAGTTATGAGGAACTGTTGGCCACCTCCAGCGAGGATGAGCCGGAAGCGGACCTGTTCCCCGAGGACGTACTTTTCATAGGCTATACCGGGGGCACCACCGGGCGCAGCAAAGGGGCGCTCACCTCCAACCGGGCCATCGTGGCGGGATATCTGTATAAAGTTCTGGACTACGGCCTGGGCCAGGGCGAGGTTACCTTGAACCCCGGCCCCTTTTGGCACACCGCGCCGCGCAACTTCACCTCCCTGGCCCTTTACATGGGTGGCACGGCGGTGGTGATGAGAAGCTTCGACCCCGCCGAATATCTGCGCTTGGTGGCCAAGCACAAGGTCACCTACAGCTTTTTGGTGCCCACCATGTTCAGCGCCATCCTGGCTCTGGCCGACCACCGATCCTATGACACCTCCAGCCTCAAGGTGCTCACCAGCGGGGGCTCGCCCATGCCCACCCCGGTGAAGGAGGCGGCCCTGGAGCGCTTCGGGCCGGTGCTCTACGAGTTCTACGCGGCTACCGAGACCCTGATCATCACCAACATCCCGGCCAAGGAAATGCTGCGCAAAAAACGCTCCGTGGGCCCGCCCGCCTGGGACGTTTTCCTCAAGCTGTTGGACGAGGACGGCAAGCAGGTCCCCGATGGGCAGGTGGGCGAAATATATCTCCAAGGCCCCAGCCTGTTCAGCGGCTATTTCCGCGACCCGGAAAAGACCGCCGAGGCCTTCAAGGACGGTTGGTTCACCTTGGGGGACATGGGACGGCTGGACGAGGACGGCTATCTGTACATCGTGGACCGGCGCACCGACATGGTCATCAGCGGAGGGGAGAACATCTACCCCAGCGAGGTGGAGGAGGTGCTGCTTCGACACCCCAAGGTGGCCGAGGTGGCGGTGATCGGGGTGCCGGACTCCACCTGGGGCGAGGTGCTCAAGGCGGTGGTGGTGCTGAGGGACGGCCAGAGCAGCAGCCTTGAGGAGTTGAAAGAGTTTTGCGCCCAGCACCTGTCCGACTATCTCAAGCCCCGCTCGGTGGATTTCGTGGACCGGCTGCCCCGCAGCCCGGTGGGCAAGGTGCTCAAGCGAAAGCTGCGCGACCAGTACTGGGCGGGTTCCGAGTTCAAGGTCTGATCGGCCGGATCAGACCGGCACACATCCCCTGTCTATCCAAACGCGGCCTTTAGGGGCCGCGTTTGTCTGATAATTAGTTCATTTTTGTCGTGCCGTCTTGGGTGGGGCCCAGAAAGGGCCTTGATTTATAGGCAGTTGGGGGATAACTATGGGTCAAGGTTGGATGTTGGCAAGGGGTTTGGGCGCTGATGGCGCCCTTTCGGGAGAAAAGATGCAAATCCTGGTGGTAAACCCGCCCCTGGGCGGCCCGGCGGCGGCGCCCTGCGCGTCCCTCAGGGCCGCTTCGTTCCTGTCGGGCCTGGAGCCCCTGGCGGTGTGGGATGCCAACCTGGAATTTTGGAACCAGCGCCTGTTGACCGGCCCAGCCGACCAGGCGGCGCGCATGTGGCGGGGGCAGGGGTTCTATGATCCCGCCTCTTATCTGGCCGCACGCCAAGCCCTGGAGGAGCGCCTGGACCAGGCCGGACAGAATTTGGCCCAGGGGCGCTACGGCTTCGCGGGGCTGAGGCTCCCGGTCATGCTGACCCTGGAGAGCCTGCTGGACCAGGCCGGCGACCAGGGCCATCCCATGAGCGCCTGGGCGGCGGACAACCTGGAGTTGCGCTTGCCCCCAGGGCAAAAGGCCCTGGTGCTGCTGTGCCTGGAGGTTCCGGGCCAGTGCCTGGGCGCGGCCATCATGGGCCTGTGGCTCAAAAAACACCGGCCCGAGGCGGTGGTGGCTCTGGTGGGAGACTGTTTGGAGCAGGCCGGAGCGCCTTCGGGGCCCGGCCCGGCCTGGGATCACGCCCTGTCGCCCATGGACCCCGGCCCCCTGCGCCAGCTGGCCGCCTCCCTCACGGGCCAGACTCCCGGCAAGGGTTGCTCCTTGGAGTTGGCTTCTGTTTCCCTGCAAGGCTTCCTGAGCCCGGCTCCGGTGATGTCGCTGAGGCCGGTGAAGGGCATGGAACTGCTGCGCGAGGACCCGCGCGATCCGGGCATAGCCGCGCCGCGCTTCCTGGAAACCGGGCGCCTGGTGGAGTTGATCCGGCAGTTGGCCGGGGAGGGCGTGGCCGGGCTTTTGCTTACCAGCCAGGAAATGCCCGCCGCCTATCTGGAAAAGCTGGCCTCGGAGTTGGACGGCAACCAAACGCCCCTGGGCCTGTCCGCCTCTTTGGACGATCCGCCTTCGCCGCAGGCCCTGGCCGTTTTGGCCCGGGGCGGGGTGCGCCTGATCCACTGGAGCGCGCCTTCGGGGGCTGCCCTGGAGCCAGGCCCCTTGCTGGCGGCCATGCAAAAGATCCTGGTTTCCGCTTCCCGCGCCGGGCTGTGGAACCATCTGGCGCTTCCCATGGAAGGCTCCGACGCCTGGGCCCAGGCCTTGTTGGACTTCACCGGCTCCAACCCTCAGGTGGTGCACTCCTGGTCCCGGCCCACCCCCTGGCCCTGGTCGCCCCGGCCCATCAACTACATCGGCGAGCCCCGGGCCGAGGCCTACCGCCAGGTGGCACCCCTGCCCGGCGGGCCCCTGTGGCGCAAGCTGGCCGGCCCAGCCCACCTTTTGCTCTACCTGGAGCGCCACGGTTGCGATGCGATTCGTCACTGGCGGGTGCGGCCCGAGGGCGATAGCGTCTACCGGCTAGGGGAAAACCTGAGCTACGTGTTCGCCGAGCCGAAGGACATCGCCCCCGAGGTGCTGGAGGAGGTGGCCCTGTTGGTCCTGGCGGCGGGCAAGGTGAAGCCCCAATGGTTGCGCTACAATTTGGCCAACGCCTACTTGGTGGCCTACGCCAGCGAGGAGGGGGTGATCGTGGGCACCGACACCCTCAAGCGCCTCAGGCCCGAGTATCTTGAGCACATCAAGGAGCAGTCCGGTCTGGACCTCACCGGCTACACCGAGCGCGGCTACGTTTCCATCCGCCCGGAATACAGGGGCACCGGCATGGGCAACGCCTTGGTGCAGGGTATCATCGCCCGGGCCGGGGGACGCAAAATGGTCATCATCACCGGCGAGGACAACCTGGCCGGGCAGAAGCTGCTGGCCCGCAACAACCAGCGGCGGGTGCGCACCTATTTCAGCAAGCGCCTGAACAAGCCCATGCAGATCTGGATGCCCCAGGAGCAGGACCCTGAGCTGGGAGAGGAAAAGTGAGGCCATGCGTCTGGCGGTGATCAGCGTGCAGGGGCAGGACTACCACCCCAACCGCCGCCTGTTGGAGGCAGCCGCAGCCCGTGGCCTGGACATGACCCTCATGCATCCCTTCCAAACCTGGTGCGCCCTGGACCAGGGCGGGGCCGGGCTTTTGGGCGGGCGGCCCGCCCCCCAGGCGGCCTTTCCCCGGGTGGGCTCCACCATCAGCCCCTACACCCTTGTTCTGCTGCGCCATCTAGAGCTGATGGGTTGCTGCCTGGTCAACCGCCCCGGACCGGTGGAGACCGCCAGCTTCAAGGACCGCTGCCTGCAAAGCCTATGCGCGGCGGGGCTCAAGGTGCCGGACACGGTTATGATCAACCGGCCCCAGGCCTGGGAGGCGGCAATGGAGCGCCTGGGGGGCTACCCCCTGGTGGCCAAGCTGCCCCAGGGCCGCCAGGGACGCGGC
>JAIPDO010000077.1 GCA_021737645.1 Desulfarculaceae bacterium | reverse complement strand
TGAAGCCCACCTTGCTGATCGGCGACCATTTGCTGGTGAGCAAGTCCTCCTACGGCATCAAGCTGCCCTTCAGCGACCTGGTGATCGTCCCCATCAGCGACCCCGCGCGTGGCGACATCGTGGTGTTCCGCTTCCCCGAAGACAAGGACAAGGACTTCATAAAGCGCATCATCGGGCTGCCCGGGGACACGGTGGAAGTCAAGGACAAGGCGGTTTACATCAACGGCAAGAAGCTAAGCGACCATTGGGGGACTTACACCGATAACGTGGTGCTGCCCCAGGGCGTGCAGCCCAGGGACAACTTCGGCCCGGTCAAGGTGCCCGAGGATCAGTATTTCGTGATGGGCGACAACCGCGATCAGTCCTATGACTCGCGCTTTTGGTTCGGCGGGCGTGGTGGTTTCGTGCCCCGTCAGGATATCCTGGGCCGCGCCTTTATCATCTACTGGTCTTGGACTGATCATGGGTTCGGGGTGCGCTGGGATAGGATAGGGAAGATCCTTCATTAAGAGTGGGCGGCTTCGCCAGACGCGCCTATGCTGCGTTGCGCGCGTCGCTAGCCTCCTCGGCGTATGAAATATACGCCTGCGGGACTCGCTAGCCCGACGCCTTGCCTAGACACGCCTGGCTGTGCCGGAGGTTGCGCGAGGGGTTATCCGTTAGGATAAAGAAAATGAAGTCGGCACGATAAGGTGCTCACGGGTTCGCCATTTATGACGGGCCCGTTTTTTGTTGGGTTTTGAAAAAGGGGAAGATACTCGGCTCAGGCGGATAAATTGTTTTTGCGGTGATGTGCGTGCGTGGGTATCTCAGGGACTGGTTACCTATAGTAAATGACTTTTATACCTCGGCATGGCGTGTGATTCCTGTACGGACATGACCAAGCGGCAAGAGGCGTTTACTTTTTACCCGCCTTCTTCTCTTTCGTAGCCACCCAGACGTCCCACGCTTATCGGCGGTTCGGCATGCTCGCCCCGCGCCACCGCCTCTATGACCTCTCTTTGAGGCATACCGGATAGAGGCACAAAGGCCAGCGGCGCGGCAGCGCCGGGGCGCAGCACCCCGAACTTGCCCTTCTGCCCCAGGGCCTGGGCCCCCCCCTGGTTGGCCATGGTCAGCACCGCCTCCGGGTCCAGGCCCGGCTTGGCGGCCATGAGAGCGGCCATCTCGGCCCACAGGCTCAGGTCCGGAGTGGAGGCTAGGGAGTCGGTGCCCAGGGCCAGGTTCACTCCGGCGGCCAGCAACTCCTCCACCGGGGCTATGCCGCCGGTGAGGCCCAGGTTGGAGCGAGGGCAAACGCACAGGCTGGCCCCGGCGGCAGCGACCTGCCTTGCCTCGTCGGTGGTTAGCTGCACCCCATGCACCAACAGAGTGTTGTGGTCCAACGCATCGGCGGCCACCAGCTGGCCCAGGGGGGTGTCGGCGGCCAAGTGCAGGTCTTGGCGCCTCAGGCCCCGCAAGATGAGGAACTCCTCCAGGCGTTTACCTTCGTCACCAACCCCGGCCACGAACTCCACCTCGGCCCGGGACTCGGCCAGATGGATGGCAAAGGGAAGCGTCCCGGCCTTGGCCTTCAAAGCGGCCAGCCGGGAGGTGGGTATGGAATAAGGGGCGTGGGCGGCTACGGCGGCGGCCATGAGCACCGCGCCGTGCCACACGGCCTGGGCTTGGGGCGGCTCGGCCTTGGCCGCGCCCAGGGCCTCATAGAAGCTCACCGCGCTCACCCCAGCTTGGTCCAGCGTGGAGGCAGCCTTGCCGGTGTTGGTCACATCGCCCACCAAGGCGGTGCCGTTTTGGGCCAGGGCTTCCACTGCGGCGAGGGTGGCCTCGGCTCCGTTTTGGCGAAGCTGTTCGGGGCGCAGGCTCACCATGCTTTCCAGCCAGCCCACGAAGTCGCCCTGAGGGGGCATCATCCCGGCCAGGCCAGAGAGCTCCAGATGGGTGTGGGCGTTGACCAGGCCGGGGAGCAGAAGACCACCACCCAGGTCGGTGACCGCAATGCCTTGGGGTGGGCGCGACTCCACGGCTTTGACCCAGCCGTCTTGAATCACCACCGCCGCGCCGGAGCGCAGGTCGCCGGGTCCGCACCAGACCCAGCGGGCGGTGTATGCCGTGGCCGGGGAAGTCATGAAGGCTTTATAGCACGACTAGACGGCGTTGTAGAACACATCGCGCTGGCGGGCCTCAAAGCCGATGTCATTGGCCAGGCGCACCAACTCCTCCCGGGGCAGGCGGAAGCTGATCCCGGCGGCGGCCACCACGTTTTCCTCGATCATGGTGGAACCCAGGTCATCGGCCCCGAAAACCAGGGCGGTCTGGGCGATGCCCGCTCCCTGGGTGACCCAGGAGGCCTGCACATGGGGGAAGTTGTCCAGGAACAGGCGGCTCACCGCCAGCATGCGCAGATAATCAACCGCCGTGGCCGGGGGAAGGTGGCTCAGGGCGGTGTTGGCCGGTTGGAAGGTCCAGGGGATGAAGGCGGTGAAATTGGCGCGGCCCTTGGCCAGGCTGTCGTCCTGCAAGCCGCGCAGGCGACGCAAATGCTCCACCCGGTCCTGAACCGTGTCCAGGCTGCCGAACATCATGGTGGCCGTGGTCATTAGCCCCTGGCTGTGGGCCTGGGCCATTACCGCCAGCCACTGGTCCGCGTCGCACTTGCCCGGCGCGATCTGACCGCGCACCCGGTCCACCAAGATTTCGGCCCCGCCGCCGGGGATGGAGCCCAGACCCGCCGCGCGCAAACGCTCCAAGGCCTCGGGGATGCTAAGGCCGTCCACTTGGGCCATGTGCACCACTTCGGGGGGGCTAAGCCCGTGGATGTGGATGGGGTGGTGCTGTTTTATGAAGCGGAAGCTCTCGCAGGTGGCCTCCACCCCGATATCGGGGTGCAGACCGCCCTGGATGAGTATGTGGGTGCCACCCAGGGCCAGGGTCTCGTCGATCTTGCGGCCCAATTCCTCACGGCTGAGCACGTAGCCTTCGGCGTGGCCCGGTGGCCGGAAAAAGGCGCAAAAGCGGCAGCCGGACAGGCACTGGTTGGTGGTGTTGATGTTGCGGTCCACCGCGAAGGTCACCACCAGCTCCGGGTTATGGCGCATGCGGGCGGCGTGAGCCAAACGTCCCAGCTCCAGCAGCTCGGCCTCCTTGAGCAGGGTAATCGCCTGCCCAGGGCTGAGGCGCTCGCCCGCTTGGGCTGCGGCCATGGCCTGGGCCAGGGGGGTGCTTTGTGACTGAGCCAAGGCCATCAGTCCTGCTCCAGGCTCCGGTAAAAGCTGTCGCGCCTGACCGGGGTGAAGCCGGCCGAGGTGATGAGGTGTCTTAGCTCCTCCTCGGTCATGCCCATGGCCGTGGTGGCTCCGGCGGTGTGGGTGATTCGCTCCTCCACGATGGTGCCGTCCAGATCGTCGGCCCCGAAGTTGAGCGCCACCTGGGCCAGCTTGGGGCCCAGCATTACCCAGTAGGCCTTGATGTGGGGGAAGTTGTCCAGGAGCAGGCGGCTGGCCGCCACTACCCTGAGGTCGTCTAGGCCGGTGGTGCGGGCCATCTCACCCAGGCCGGTGTTCTCCGGGTGGAAGGCCAGGGGTATGAAGGCGCTGAAGCCGCCGCTTTGGTCCTGCTGCTCGCGCAGAGCCAACAGGTGCTCCACCCGTTCGGCCGGGGTTTCGATATGGCCGTAGAGCATGGTGGCGTTGGTGGGCAGGCCCAGGGCGTGGGCTTGGCCGCTGATGGCCAGCCAGCGCTCCCCGCTGGTCTTGGAGGGGCACAGCTCGGCGCGCACCCTGGGAGAGAACACCTCGGCTCCGCCGCCGGGCATGGCTCCGAGCCCGGCCTTCATGAGCCGCTCCAGCACTTGGGTGGTGGAGAGACCTTCCTTGCGGGCGAAATGCTCGATCTCCACCGGCGTGAAGGCCTTGAGCGTGGCCTCAGGCCGGGCCGAAGCCAGGGCGCTAAGAAGCTCGCAGTAATAGTCCAGGCCTAGCTCCGGGTGGCAGGAGCCCACGATATGAAGCTCGGCCAGGTCCAGGTCGGGATGCTCGGCGGCAACCGAGGCGGCGTCTTGCGGCGAGAGCAGATAGGCCCCCTCGCCGTCAGGCTCCCGCCAAAAGGCGCAAAAGGTGCAGCGGTTGCCGCAGACGTTGGAATAGTTTATCTGGCGGTTGAGCACGTAGTAGGTGGCCATGCCGTTCTTGGCCAAGCGGGCGGCGTGGGCCAAGGCACCCAGGCCCAATAAATCCTTGCTGTTCATCAAGGCCAGGCCGTCGGTGGCGTCCAGGCGTTCGCCCTGGGTCAGCTTGGCGGCCACCGGTTTCAGGGCCGGGTCGCTGACCAGGCGGGTGCTTATGTCCAGGGGCGGGAGGCCCGGAGCGATGGTGTTTTCCTGGTCGGCCAGGGCGGTGCTCAATGTGGGAGGCATAATGCTTGTCCCCGTGCGATGTAAGCCGGTGACCAGGTGGTCACTGGCGGTGCAAAAATAATACGGCCAAGCCGTTGATCAACGGTGACCACCTGGTCACCGGGGAGCGCTTAAAAAACCCGGCGCGTTCCGGGATGATGACTAATTTTAATACCAAGGGCGGCTCCTGACAAGGGCCGGGAGCCGCCCAAATATTATAGCATTTTCCTGATGTAGTTGAGTCTGCCGCCCGCAAGCAGAATTTTCCGCTCCGCCGCACTGGCTTGCATAAGCAGGGCCAGGGGCCGGCCTTCCAACAGGGCCTCGTAATCCTGGGCCCCTTCCAGCAGGGCGCTCTTGAGGCCGGGGAATTCGATGAGTTGGCCTTCGTCCAAGCGGTCGTAATCATCCGGGTCTGCCAGCACCAGGGGCACCACCCCGAAGTTGATCAGGTTGGCCCGGTGGATGCGCGCGAAGCCCTTGACGATCTTTACCCGCACTCCCAAATAGCGCGGGGCCAGGGCGGCGTGTTCCCTGCTGGAGCCCTGGCCGTAGTTTTCCCCGCCCACCACCACGGCCGAGCCCACCGCCTGGGTGCGCTCGGCGAAGTTTTCATCCACCGCCGCGAATACGAAGCGGCTGATGGCCGGCACGTTGGAGCGCAGGGGAAGAATTTGGCTGCCCGCGGGCATGATGTGATCGGTGGTGATGTTGTCGCCCACCTTGAGGGTGACCGTGCAGCTCAGGTCTTCGGGCAACTCGTCCAACTCGGGAAAGGGCGCGATGTTGGGGCCGCGCAGCACCTTGACGCCGGAGCCGTCGGCCGGGGGCCCGGCCATGGCGTTGGGCCGCACCGGTGGCGCGGGGGGCACCACCGGGGCCGGGCCCAGGTCCCGTGGGTCGGCGATGTGACCGGCCAAGGCGGTGGCCGCCGCCACCTGGGGGCCGCACAGATACACCTGGTCGTCCTTGGTGCCCGAGCGTCCGGGGAAGTTGCGGGGGAAGGTGCGCACGCTGGCCACGCCGGTGGCCGGGGCCTGGCTCATGCCGATGCAGCCCAGGCAGCCGGCCTGGTGCAGACGCACCCCGGAGTCAAGCAGTTCGCCCAGCGCGCCGTTGGCCGCGATCTGGGCCAGGGCCTGGCGCGAGCCGGGGTTCACCGCCAGGCTCACGCCGGGCGCTGGTTGTTTGCCTTTCATGGCGGCGGCCAGGATCATCAGATCCCAATAGCTGCCCCCGCCGCAGGAGCCCATTATCACCTGCTCCACCGACACGCCGGTGAGTTCCGCGGCCGGGCGCACCGCGTCCGGGCTGGAGGGACAGGCCACCAGGGGCTCCAGGGCGCCCAGGTCTATCTCCTCAAGATGGTCGTATTCGCAGCCGGGGTCGGCGGTCAGAGGCTGCCAAACATCCTCGCGGCCTTGGTCGGCCAAAAAGGCCCGAGTTTGTTCGTCGCTGGGGAAGATGCTGCCCGTGGCTCCCAGCTCGGCCCCCATGTTGGTGATGGCGGTGCGCTGGTAAACGTTGAGACTTTCCACGCCGGGCCCGAAATATTCCAACACCAGGCCCACTCCACCCTTGACCGTGAGGCGGCGCAGGAGCTCCAGAATCACGTCCTTGGCACCCACCCAGGGGGACAGGCGGCCGGTGAGGCGCACCCCCAGCACCTTGGGGCAGGGCAGGGAAAAGGGAACCCCGGCCATGGCCGCGGCCACGTCAAGGCCGCCCGCCCCCATGGCCAGCATGCCCAGCCCGCCGCCGTGGGGCGTGTGGGAGTCCGAGCCCAGGAGGGTGGCCCCGGGACGGCCGAAGCAAAGGGCGTGCAACTGGTGGCAGATGCCGTTGCCCGGCGGAGAAAACCAAAGGCCATAACGGGCGGCAAAGCTGCGCAAAAAGCGGTGGTCGTCGGGATTCTTGAAATCGGCTTGCAGAATGTTGTGGTCCACGTAGGAAACGCTGACTTCGGTGCGAACCCTGTCCAGGCCCAAGGCCTCGAACTCCAGGGCGGCCAAAGTGCCGGTGGCGTCCTGGGTGAGGGTCTGGTCGATTTTCAGGGAAATTTCTTTGCCGGGGTCGAAGGAGCCCTCGCTGAGGTGGCCTTCGATTATCTTCCGGGTTAGGGATTTGGTCATTAATTGCTCCAAAAATGTAGTTCAGACCCAAATCACAACATTCTAAGGGTAGGGGGGCCGCCTGGCAACCCGGCGCGGGCGCAAAAAAAGGCCCGCGCATTTGGCGCGGGCCTTGGCGGGCCGGGGGGGTGTACCGCCCGCCTCTACACGAGGAGGGAAACAGGGAGTTTTAAGCTGCCTTGACCTTCAATTCCTTGGCGAACCCGGCTCCTATTTCGCACTGGCGGCAAGTCACCAGGTTCATCTTGAACACAAAGATGTGGAAAGGTTCGGCTCCTATGTTGGACCAGCGAGGCTCGTTGGCGGTCATATAGCGTTTGGCGCAGGATTCGCGGGTGAGCTTCAAACCGCCGGGCTGGCTGGGGCACTGAATCATGGCATTGGGATTTTTTGCCAACCAGTCCTCGGTGTTTATGTTGGGGATAAATTGTTGCTTGCGAGTCCTCTTGAAACGCCTCATGTGAATTCCCCCTTGCTGGTTGCTAAGGTTTTGATATTGGCTCTCATCTAAGCAAAAAAAGTGCCAAATGTGCGGGGAATGCCGTTAAAGGACTTATCTCAACGTGGTAACAGCTAAATATAATTATATAAAATAAGGAGTGAGCAGCATTTGTCATAACTGATGAAGTCAAAAACTGCACAAGGATTAAGCACGGAACTATATGTCCAAAAGCAGACACATGTCTAAAATCGAACAGGTGGCCATTGAGCCTGAGTTAGTCATTAAATAACAGCTGTCCATATGCCTGTAACAGCACCCTGTCGAAAATAGGTCAAAATGCGGTGTAAGGCCAAGCATAACCCCCCGAAAAGGTTGACTCCGGCCGTGGTCCTTTTTTTGCATATAGTTAGGGCAAAATTCATCAATGAGATACTTCCCGCTAAACCACGCGAGGTAAAGCCATGCTGCAAATAATGGTCGTTGAAAGCGACCCCAGCTTGGCCCGCTTGTATCGCGAAGAGTTGGAAGATGCCGGCTTTGGGGTGGTGGTGCGTTCGGATTTGAGAAGGGCCTTGCGCACCCTCAAGGGCGCTCCGGCCCATGTGCTGGTAACCAATTTGGATCTGGTGGGCGGACGCCTGGAGCATTGGATGGAACACCTTCGTCAGGTGCACGAGGGCGGGGTGGTTCTGCTGGGCCGCCGTTGCCACCGCCCGCCGCCCATCGAGGGCCTCTCGGTTCTGGACAAGTCCTCCGACCTCAGCGATCTGATAGAACGCCTGAGGGATATGGCCAACACCGCCTGGTGGCAACACGCCGGCGGCAATTGCTGACCCCGTCTTTCACCCGCCGCTGCCTAGTCCTCCCCTGCTATGTGCTATTCTATTGCCTGATTAACAACTCATCCTATTGTTGAACCTCGGGCGGGAGCGCGTTATGCCTTCATCCACCCCTCAGCCTTTGGATATTTCTCAACTGCGGCGGGTTTTCGACCCCGCCTTGGTTCCTTTTGAAACCAGCGACAAGGCCCCCGATTGCCTGGATTCGGTGCTGGGCCAGTCCCGGGCCAAGGAGGCGCTCAGCTTCGGCTTGGCCATGCAGGACATGGATTTCCACGTCTATGTGGCCGGTCCCCAACGCACCGGCAAGACCCACCTGGTGACCACCTTCCTCAACAAGCTGGCCGCCGGGCAGGACCCGCCCCCGGATTGGGTCTATGTGCATAATTTTCAGGAACCCGACGAGCCCAAAGCCCTGAGCCTGCCGCCGGGTGGGGGGCGCCGCCTGGCCAAGCAGATGAACAAGCTGCTGGACAACCTGAAGACGGCGATCCCAGAAATCTTCGAGGGCGAGGATTATTCGCGGCGCAAGGACAACCTGACCTCCGAGTTCAAGAGGGCCCGCAGCGACATTTTCGCCACCCTGGACGGACAGGCCAGGGAGCAGGGCTACGTGCTCAAGTTCGAGCCTACCGGGATCATGGTGGCCCCGGCCGGGGAGGACGGCGAGCCCCTGCCCGACAACGTCCTGAGGGAGATGAGCGAGCAGGAGCGCGAGGATCTGCGCAAGAAGAGCGATGTGATCCAGGCCAAGGTCACCGAGGCCCTGCGCGCGGTCAACGGCCAGGAAAAGGAACTGCACGAGGAGCTAAACGGCCTGGACAAGGAAATGGTGCTCCAGGCGGTAGGCAACATGCTGAGCGACCTGCACCAGGAATACGCCGATCAGCAGCCGGTTCTGGACTACCTGGAGCAGGTGCAGCAGGATCTGGTGACCAACTACGAGCGCTTCAAGCAAAAGGACAAATCGCCACTGCCGTTCCCCATGCCCACCGAAGAGCCCGACTTCCGCGAATACCAGGTGAACGTTTTCGTGGACAACTCGGCCACCAAGGGCGCGCCGGTCATCGTGGAGCACAACCCCACCTATCCCAACCTTTTCGGGCGCATCGAGCGCCAGGCCCAGTTCGGAGCCCTGCTTACCGACTTCACTTTGCTCAAGCCCGGCGCCATACACCGGGCCAACGGCGGCTATCTGGTGCTGCCGGTCATGGATCTGCTGCGCTACTGGGTGCCTTGGGAGGGGCTCAAACGGGCGCTGAAAGACCGCAAGGTGAAGATGGAAGACGTCATGGAGCAACTGGGCTACATGATCACCCGCACCCTGCGGCCCGAGCCCATACCCCTGGATCTCAAGGTGGTGCTGGTGGGCGACAGCCAGCTTTACCACCTGCTCTATGTGCACGACCAGCAGTTCCCCAAACTGTTCAAGGTGCGGGCCCAGATGAGCGAGTACATGGACTGGGGCGAGCAGGAGGTGAGCCAGTTCATCAATCACCTGTGCCAGATCGCCCGCCGCCAAGAGCTGCGCCCCTTGCACCGAGGCGCGGTGGCCCGGCTCGTGGAGCGGGCGGCGGAGATGTCCGGCGACAGCGAGCATCTCACCCTGCGTTTGGCCGACCTGGAGGACCTGGTCAAGGAAAGCAACTTCCACGCCGGCCAGGCGGGGCGGGAAAACATCACCGCCGAGGACGTGGCCACGGCCATCGCCGGGCGGCGGCGGCGCGGTGCCATGATGGAAGAGCATCTGCGCGAGTCCACCACCCGGGGCTTTATCAACATCGCCACCGAGGGCAGTGTTCAGGGCCAGATAAACGGCTTGGCGGTGTACGACCTGGGCGACTACGCCTTTGGCAGCCCCAGCCGCATTTCGGCCAGCGTGGGCCTGGGCAAGGAGGGAGTCACCAACATCGACCGCGAGGCCGATCTGTCGGGGCCCTTCCACAACAAGGGCGTGCTGATAATCGGTGGTTTCCTGCGCCAACGTTTCGCCCGCCGGGGCCCCATGGCCCTGACCGCCAGCCTGGTGTTCGAGCAGAGCTACGGCACCGTGGACGGTGATTCCGCCTCCCTGGCCGAGGTGATAACCCTCATCTCCGAGCTGGCCCAGCTGCCGCTGCGCCAAGACCTGGCCATCACCGGCAGCATGGACCAGCATGGCCGCGCCCAGGCCATCGGCGGGGTTAATTTGAAAATAGAGGGCTTCTTCCGCTTGTGCCGGGAGCGGGGCCTCACCGGCAAGCAAGGGGTGGTGATCCCCACAGCCAACCTCAAGAATCTCATGCTGCACCCCGACGTGGTTGAGGCTGTGGAACAGGGCAACTTCTCGGTGTACGCGGTGGACACCATGGACCAGGCCCTGGGGCTGTTCACCGGCCTGCCCGCCGGGGAACGCGGCGAGGATGGGGCCTTCCCCGATGGCTCGGTGAACTATTTGGCCGAGCAGCAGTTGGAGGCCATGCGCCAGGCGGTGAAGGACATGGCCGGCAAGGACAAGTAAAGTACACGGCCCTCGGAGCCAAACTCCGGGGGCCGTTTTTTTGCGCCTCAGGCGTGGGAGTTTTCATTCATGGCCAGGATAAAGGAACTAGCTCCGGAACAGATGACCCCCCAGCAGGCCGAGATTTGGCAGGAGGTGGTCTCCGGCCGCCCCAGCCCGGCCGGGCCCTTCAACGTGTGGCTGCGGGCCCCGGAGATGGGCCGCTGGGCCTCGCGCCTGGGGGAGCAGCTTCGCCTGCACAGCACCCTGGACCGCCGTTTGTCCGAGCTGGCCATCCTGGTGGGTTCGCGCCACTGGAACTGCGCGGCCGAGTGGGCCATTCACGAGCCTTTCGCCCGCAAGGCAGGCCTGGACCCGGAGGTCATCACCAGCATCAACTACAAAATCGAGCCGGAGTTCGAGTCCTCCGACGAGGCGGCAGTGTACGCCTTTTGCCGTCAGGCCCTGGAGCAGACCTCGGTGGATGATGCCACCTACGGCTGTTGTCTGGAGTTGTTGGGGGAGCAGGGCATGGTGGAGCTTACCGGCATCGTGGGCTACTACTGTTTGGTGGCCCTGACCCTGAACGTGTTTGAGGTGCCCGCGCCAGAGGGGGCGGCCCAGGAGTTGAGCTTGCGCAAAGCGACCTAGGATTCCGGCGGGCTTGCTTGGGCCTCGCTTCCCTCCGGGGGGGTGAGGCCGTGCTTTTTTATCTTGCCGTAGAGGGTGGAGCGGGCGATGCCCAGCACCTGGGCGGCCCGGTATTTGTTCCAGCCCACCCGATTCAGGGTGTGGGCTATGATCTCGCGCTCGTTGTCCCACAACCGCCCCACCGGCGCGGCCGCGCCGCCACCGGAGCCCAGGGCCTTGTCCCCGGCCAGGCGCGAGGGCAGGTTGGCCAGGCTCACCACGTCTTCCCGGCACATGAGCGCCGCATGCTCCACCACGTTTTTAAGCTCGCGCACGTTGCCCGGCCAAGAATAGGACATTAGCCGGGCCAGGGCCTCGCGCTCAAAACCGTAGATGGTCTTGCTTAGGTTATCGGCCTGAGCGGTTAAAAAGCTGTTGGCCAAAAAGGGGATGTCCTCGGGGCGCTCACGCAGAGGCGGCACCTCCAGGCGAACCACGTTTAGGCGGTAGAAAAGGTCCTCGCGGAAAAGTCCCTTTTCCACCATGCCGGCCAGGGGCTTGTTGGTGGCGGCCAACAGGCGCACGTCCGCGGTGATGGTCCTCTCCCCGCCCACCCGCTCGAACTGGCGATCCTGGATGACCCGGAGCAGGGTGAGCTGGGTAAGGGGGCTGATCTCGGCGATCTCATCCAAAAATATGGTGCCCCCGTGGGCCAACTCGAAGCGTCCCGGCTTGCGGCGGATGGCCCCGGTGAAGGCGCCTTTTTCGTGGCCGAAAAGCTCGGATGAGAGCAGGGTCTCGGGGTAGGCCGAGCAGTTGACCACCACCATGGGGCCGCTGCTGCGCCGGGAGAAGCGGTGCACCGTTTCGGCCAGGAGACCTTTGCCCGTGCCACTATCGCCCTCCAGAAGCACCGTGGCGTCGGTGTCCACTACGTTTTCCAACACGTCGGCCAGATCCTGGACCTGGGAGGAGCCGCCCATGATCTGGCTGAGGTAGCGGCGCATGGCCAGGCTGCGCTGGGCGTGCTGGCGGCCGGAGCGCTCGTGGATGAGGTCTTCGTATAGGCTGCGGATCCTGAGCATCACCCGCACCCGGGAGAGCATGCGCTCCACGTCCACCGGCTTGGTGAGGAAATCCTCGGCCCCCAGCTCCAGAGCCTTGATGGTGGTGGCCTTGTCGTCCAAGGCCGAGAGCACCACCACCGGCACGTAACGAAGCTTGCCGTCGGTTTTCAGATGCTCCAGCACCTCCCAGCCGCCCACTCCGGGCAGCACCAGATCCAAGAGCACCAGGTCGAAGTCGCTGTCATGGGCCAGGCACTCCAGGGCCTCCTCGCCGCTGGCCGCCTTTACCGCCTCGTGTCCCTCGGATTCCATGAGGGCGGCGAACAGCATGGCCGAGTCGGCGTCGTCTTCCACCACCAACACCCTGGCGTGGGGCTTTACCCGTGGTAGGGGCGCGTCGCTCATGAGGACTCCTGGCGCTCGGGCTGAGAGGGCAATGCCCCACCGGTGGAGGAGGGGTAAATTTTATGAGTGGATGAGGGCATGGGCTGCTCCAAATTGACACCCGCATCTTAACACTGACCGGAATTCGACACAAGCGGGCTGCAAGGCAATTGAACCCTTGCTTCCTGAGCCGGGCCGCGCTAGCCTTTTGAGCCATGTTAATCGCCGACTTGCACATACATTCGCGCTATTCCAGGGCCACGGCCAAGAGCCTGAACCCCGAGAATCTATGGATCGCGGCCCAGCGCAAGGGTATCGGCCTTTTGGGCACCGGCGATTTCACCCATCCCGCCTGGTTGGACGAGCTTGAACAAAAGCTGGTGGAGACCGGCGACGGGGCCTATGAGCTGCGGCCTGAGCTGACCGCTGCTCTGGGCGACGAGGTGCCCGGCCCTTGCCGCGCCCCGGTGCGTTTTGTGCTCTCCGGCGAGATCAGCACCATCTACAAGCGCCACGGGGTGACCCGCAAGGTGCATTCCCTGATTCTGGCCCCGGATTTTGCCGCCGCCCGACGCATAAACGAGCGCTTGGACCGCCTGGGCAACATCACCAGCGACGGGCGGCCCATCCTGGGCCTGGACACCCGCGACCTGCTGGAGCTGTGCCTGGACGAGGCGCCGGACGTCATTTTCATACCCGCCCACGTATGGACCCCCTGGTTCAGCCTGTTCGGCTCCAAAAGCGGCTTTGACGCCCTGGAGGAGTGCTTCGACGACCTGAGCGGTCATATCCACGCCATGGAGACTGGGCTGTCCTCGGACCCGCCCATGAACTGGCGCATCAGCGCCCTGGACCGCTACAAGCTGATAAGCAACTCCGACGCCCACAGCCCGGCCAAGCTGGCCAGGGAGGCCAACCTCCTGGACTGCGAGCCCACCTATCCGGCCTTGGCCCAGGCCATCAACACCCCCGGAGGCAAAGGCCTGGCCGGCACCCTGGAGTTTTTCCCCCACGAGGGCAAGTACCACCTGGACGGCCACCGCAAGTGCGGGGTGTGCCTGGAGCCCAGCGAGACCATGGCCCTGGGCGGCCGCTGTCCGGTGTGCGGCAAGCCGCTCACCGTGGGGGTCCTCAGCCGGGTGGAGGATCTTGCCGACCGCCCCGAGGGTCATCGCCCCCAAAACGCGCCGTCCTTTGAGTCCATCGTTCCCTTGAGCGAGGTGGTGGGCGAGGTGATGCAGCGGGGCCCGGCCACCAAGGGGGTTACCCTGGCGGTGGAGCAACTGCTGGCCGATCTTGGCCCCGAGTTGTTCATCCTGCGCCAAGCTCCCCTGGAGGAGCTGGAGCGGGTGGGCGGCCCGGTGTTGTCCGAGGCGGTGCGCCGCATGCGCTGCGGCGAGGTGGTGCTGGAGGGCGGCTTTGACGGCCAGTTCGGGGTGGTAAAGCTGTTCACCCCACAGGAGCGCGAGCAGCTCAAGGGCCAGGGCCGCCTGTGGCGCGAGGCCCCGGCAGCCAAGCGCAAGCTTAAAAAAAAAGCCCTAAATAAGCCCGAGCCCACTCCGCCGCTGTTGACCCTGGCGGACACGGCTACGGATCAGTTGAATCCAGAGCAACGGGAAGCGGTGTCCCACCGGGGAGCGCCGCTCATCGTGCGGGCCGGGCCCGGCGCGGGCAAGACCAGGGTTCTGGTGGGCCGCGCCGTGGGTCTGGTGGACCAGGGCACAGCCCCGGGCAGGGTGCTGATGATCACCTTCACCCGCAAGGCCGCCGGGGAGATGGCCGAGCGTTTGGCCGGGGAGAACCCCGCCGCCGCCCTGGTCAAGGTGAGCACCTTCCACGCCCTGGGCCGGGAGATACTGGCCCAGGCCCTGGGCGGCGAAATGATGGCGCTCAGCGAAGACGATCGCGCCGCCATCATCAAGGAGCTAGCCAGCGATCTAGACCTTCGCCCCGGCCAGGCCGAGCTGGCCCTGACCCGCCTCAAGCAGCAGGTGCATCCCCAGCCCGGCCCGGAGCTAGCCGCCTTGTGGCGGGCCTACGAGAATGCCCTGGCCCAGCGCGGGGCCCTGGACCTAGACGACCTGGTGCGCCGGGCGGTGCTGGCCTTGGAACAGGACCCGGTCCTGGCCCAGGCCTGGGGCGGGCGTTTCGATCATGTGCTGGTGGACGAGTACCAGGACAGCAACCCGGCTCAAGTCAGCCTGCTCACCCGTTTGCTGGCCGGGGGAGCCTCCATCACCGCCATCGGCGACCCGGACCAGGCCATCTACGGCTTTCGGGGGGCCAGCCGCGAGGGCTTTCTGCGCTTCGCTCAGGATTT
This sequence comes from Desulfarculaceae bacterium, assembly GCA_021737645.1. Lineage (GTDB taxonomy): Bacteria > Desulfobacterota > Desulfarculia > Desulfarculales > Desulfarculaceae > Desulfoferula. The sequence continues at coordinate 554 of JAIPDO010000077.1, read as the reverse complement.
TTCCGGCGCGCGCGAGATAGGCCTCACCCGCAACTACCGCAACCACGGGGCCATCCTGGAGGCGGCCCAGGGGCTGTTGACCGCGGACCCGGACCCCGGCCGTTTGGCTCTAAGCGCCCAGGCCGGGCCGGGAGTGAAGCCGGTGTGGGCCGAGTTGCCCAGCCCAAAGGCCGAAGCGGCCTGGGTGGCGGCCAAGATCGTGGAACTGACCGGCGGGCTGGATTCGCGCCAGGCGGAGCGGGGCGACGCCGGTGAGTTGGCCCCACGGGACATCGCGGTGCTCTACCGCCTGCACGCCCAGGCCGCTCCCCTGACCCAGGCCCTGGCCCAGGCCGGGGTGCCCTTCCAGGTGGCCGGGCAGGAGCCCTTGGGCGAGACCGACCCCTTGGACTTTAGGGCCCAGCGGGTGAGCCTCATGACCCTGCACGCGGCCAAGGGCCTGGAGTTCGCCGCCGTGTTCGTGGTGGGGGTGGAGGAGGGCCTGCTGCCCTATCAGCCGCCAAATGGGAATCCCTCGGATATGGGCGAGGAGCGCCGCTTGCTCTATGTGGCCA
>JAIPDO010000076.1 GCA_021737645.1 Desulfarculaceae bacterium | reverse complement strand
GGCGGCAGGCTGCCTTGCGCATGGCCCCACCGGTAAAGACAGGCGATGCGCATGGCCTCCCACGGGCACAGCCAGGGGGATGTGGGCAAGGCGTCCGGCGAGCGCAGACCGCAGGCGTATTCTTTTATACGCCTAGGTCTAAGCGCAGCCGGCAACACAGCCCACGGACACCTGGCACAGCCGGACAGGTTATTTGCTCATGTCGACCAATGGCCTAACCTTGGTCACCTCAAAAACCACTCCGGCCTTGATACCCGCGGCTGCTTTCTCGCCCGCCCCGGCGGCAACGGCCTCTTTCACCTTGGCCAGCACTTCGCCCTCGCGGTCGATCTGCTTGCACTCCAGGTAAAGGCGCCAGCCGGGAGTGTTGAAGCCCACCGGGGCCTCTTTGACGGTGAAGAACACCGCAAAGGGGTTGGCCTCCAGGTTGGCCAGGGAGCGGTTTTCCATCATGCCCATGGTCAGCTGGCCTTCCACGTTCAAACGGGGGCTGCCGAAATAGGCGGCGTTGGGTTTGCCCTCGGCGTCGGCCGTGGCCAGCACGCCCACCCGGCCGGGCATGTTTATGGTGTTTACGAATGCCTCGTCAAAATTCGACATAATTTTTTCTCCTTAATTGGTTCTTCCCGCAGCCTTTCTGCACCGCGCTACCTTAATATTGCGCCATTATCGCCACTTTGTCTGTAGCCACGGCTACACGATCGGCCTTTGCTCTGATATGCTGGCTAAATGCCGCCTCACATGAAAATAGATTTGTCGCCCCTGCTGGTGGTGCTGGTGCGCCCCCGTTTCCCGGAAAACATCGGGGCCGCCGCCCGGGTGGTGGCCAACATGGGCCTGGGCGGGCTCAGGGTGGTGGAGCCGGAGCGGGCCTGGGAAGAGCCCATGAACCGCCTGGCCAGCACCTGCGGCCGCCGGGTTCTCAAGTCCATGGAGCAGTACGCCAGCCTGGCCGAGGCCTTGGCCGACACGGTGGGCGCGGCGGCCACCACCGCCCGCACCGGCTACAAGCGCGGCGAGCTGCTTAGCCCCCGCCGGGCCGCGCCGGAGCTATTATCCTGGGCCCAGGGGGGCCGGGTGGCCTTGGTGTTCGGCCCCGAAGACCGGGGGCTCACCACCAGCCAACTGGACCGCTGCCAGCTCAGCGTGTGCATACCCACCGACCAAGCCTCCAGCCTGAACCTGGCCCAAGCGGTTATGGTGATGGCCTACGAGATGCGCATCGCCGCCCTGGAGCGGGACACCTTGCCGGCCAGCAGCCCCGCCCCGGCCAGCCACGGCGAGATGATGGGACTGCACCGCCACTTTCTGGACGGCCTGGTGGCCATCGGCACCATCAAGCCCGACAACCCCGAGCACTTCTACCGGCCCATCAAAAACGTGATCGAACGGGGCCGCCCCAGCTCCCGGGAGGTCCGGGCCATGCGGGGCATCGCCCGCCAGATGCTCTGGCTTGCCGGTCAGCTCCCGGAAAAGACCAAAAAAGAAGATTAGTTCGCGACTCCGGTGTTTTTATGCACCTCCACCGTAAGGTGGGAGATCTGGTCAAAGGCGGCCAGCTTGGCGCGGTACACCCCGTTGGGCTGGGGATCGTGGCTGACGATGGACACGATGGCCCCCAGATGGCCGGGGCCCAGGCGCCACAAATGCAGGTCGCTCACCTTGTCGCCGCCGTCCTCCAGGTTACGGCGGATGCGCCGCTCCAGCTCGGGCGAGAGGTTCATGTCCAGAAGCACCCGGCCCGTGTCGCGCAAGAGACCCCAGGACCAGCGGGCGATAACCACCGCGCCCACTATGCCCATCACCGGGTCCAGCCACACCCAGCCCCAGAACATGCCCGCGCTAAGGGCCACTATGGCCAGCACCGAGGTGAGGGCGTCGGCCACCACGTGCATGTAGGCGCTCTTCAGGTTGTGGTCGGTGTCGTGGGAATGGTCGTGGCCGTGCTCGTGCTCGTCGTGATGGTCGTGGCTGTGCCCGTGATCGTGGTGGCCCTCCTTGAGCATCAGGGCGCTGACCAGGTTCACCACCAGACCTATCGCCGCCACCCAGATGGCCTGGGTAAAGGCGATGTTCACCGGGCTGACCAGGCGCAGCACCGACTCGTAGGCCATGAACACCGCGATGAATCCCAGCAGCAGGGCGCTGGCGAAACCGGCCAGCTCGCCCACCTTGCCGGTGCCGAAACAAAAGCGGGGGTCGGCGGCGTGACGCCGGGCCACCCAGTAACCCAGGGCGGTGATGGACAGGGCGGCGGCGTGGCTGGCCATGTGCCAGCCGTCGGCCAACAGAGCCATGGAGCCGAAGATGACCCCGGCGGTCACCTCGATGACCATCATCACCGCGGTAAGGGCGATCACCAGATGGGTGCGGCGTTCGTGGCGGGCCTGGGACGCGCCCAGGAAATCGTGTCCGTGGGCGAAAGGCTTGATCTCTTCAGGATTCACTTCTAAGCCGTCCTCTATTTGCTGAACTTGTTGAAGATATCCACCACCTGGCCGATGACGTCGCCCTCGTGGTCGTGGGTCTTGATGGCCGTGGCCACGCAGCCCTTGAGGTGGTCTTCCAGGATCACCGCGCCCAAGGAGCGCAGAGCCCCGGAGGCGGCGGCCACCTGCTTGAGCACCTGCATGCAGTCCCGGTCCTGTTCCACCATCTTCTTGAGCCCGCGCACCTGGCCCTCGATCCGGTTGATCCGCGCGACCAGCTTGGCATGATCATCGCCGCAAAGCGCCACTTTGGCCTCCTCCGCTTATACTTATACTGTGTATGTGTATACTCACCGGGACCGGCTTTGTCAAGCTGCGGCGGCGGGCGGCTTGACCGCAATTCCCCGCATGCTTTAGGATGATTTTCAAAATAAGGAGGAGTCATGTTTAGGTCTGCCCTGGTTCTTGTTGTCATATGCCTGTTGGCCCTGGCCGCCCCGGCCCTGGCCCAGCCCCCCGCCAACGACTCCTTCTTGGAGCCCGGCCCCATCGTCATCGCCCAGCAAAAGCCCCTGCGCGACTGCCCCACCGAGCACCGCGAGTGCTACGCCGACGCGGGCAAGGGAAAGTACCTGGGCAAGGCGGCCTGCCCCACCTGCTGGAAGTGGGACGAGCTGGCCTGCGATTTCTGCTGGGGCAAAAAGGAACCGGTGAGCCGCTGCAACAGCGCCTTTTCGGCTTGCAATGGCAACTGCTGGTCCTGTGATGGCGGCCGCGACGGCTGCTGCATGGACAAGGACGGCAACTCGCACGGGCCCTGCGACAACGCCTCCAAGCTCAAGAAGGCAGGGGGGTAGTAGGGAATCGTTGGGTTTCGCTTCGCTCTACCCAACCTACGCTATCACATAGACTAAATATGGTGACCGTGTAGGCTTGATTGAGGCGAAGCCCTAAGCCAAAAAAAATATATTTTCCCCTTAAATTCTAGCCCCGCAATGTATTAACATTTGTAATACACAGAAAATTATCATGCGGGGCAAGCAGCACTGGTAACTATTACGGTTATCTCGCCTTGCTTTTCTCCACCGGTACGCCCCACAAGGCAACCATATTTAAGTGGGAGGTCCGGTCATGCGCGCTTTTAAGGTTGGCGAAGATACTTACACTTATGATGCCTGCATTGAATTCCTCTGCGAAAAGGCCTTGGAGGCCCTTTTGGAAAATGGAGGGGGTGGGGGAGCTGAGGCAAATTATTTCAGCGCCACAGTGGAAGTCTTTCCCCCAGAGTATTCGCTATCAACCGATGTACCAACGGATGAGCAAACATCAGTTACTGCACTAAATAACGCTAGAAATAATACTAGGAAAAGCTTGCACAACTGGTTGATTAGTCCCAATAAACATGAAATATTTCTTGAAGATCATAACGCAGATTTTGTTGTTAATTTGAATAATTTTTATGACGATAACAAACGATACAATTACTTAAAAAAATGTGTCGCGCCCCTATGGGTCAGATCCATATGGCACATCCCCCTGGCGTTTCATCTCTGCCTGCGCCTCGGCTTGATCGCTGATTTGAATTGGTGGTGTTTGGATGGCGCACATTCTGGCTTTAAAACTGAAATAATTGAAGTTTGGCGAAATGCCATTGATGATTTGCACCCCTTTCAGCATGGCCCCACCCACCAAGGCACCAAGCACTGCATTCAGGTGCACAACAACTTCTGCGCTCTGAAGCATTTTTTTGATGTGCGTAAACTTTCACCCTATGAGACAAACGATAAAGATGGCATCGGCGACATCACCGCTGACGAGTGGGGCTTGATGAGCGTCGCCGCCGCCCTGCACGACATCGGCAAGGCGGACATAATCGTACCCTTGGGGGACCACGCCATAAACGGCGCCAACGCAATCAGGTACACCCCGCACGGTGAGTATAAAATTCAACCCGGCTACAAGGATTTCGTGGCCAAAATCGTTGATACCCACTGCCCCGACGGGAGATACAAAATTATTAAGAACATCGCTGGCGAAACCTATACTATCCAAACAAACCCGGAAACCTGCTCCGCAGAAAGAATGAAAACCATCTGCTCGTTATTTCATCTAGCGGATGTCATGGACACCACTCGCGACAGAGTTTCAGATTCTTTTCTGGCCACCCTCAAAACGCTTTACGGGTGTTCTTCCGGACCTAAAAGAGCTACTTTTGATTATATTGAATGGTTGTGCGAAGCGAGAAAGGGTATGGTCGCCATTAAAATCGCCAGCAACGCAATAAAAGTGTATCTAAGTTCTGATGTCATACTGGCAGGCAAAGCCAGAAAAAGAATTGCTGACGAAAACCAAGATCTCGAGGCAACCGGGGCGTGGGACACGCTGAGTAGTAGAAACCTACCTGAAGGACTAAAAGCCGTGCCCTAAAAGCAATAAGGCCAAGCCACCCTTCGCGCTCCGCAGCCACCCCGCCTGGGGGAAGTCGAAGATCGCCATGTCGCATCTCTTGCGAGATGCTCCTCGCGATGACGGCTATTGCTGGATAGGGAAAAACGAAGCGCCCCTCCTCCCTTGCCCCGCCCCTCCACCCGGGTCCACAATCTAATTTAAGACCAGGGTCGCGGGAAAAGCGCCTTTGCCCCAAAAAATCTGAATCGTAAGCCTGGCCGGGGGGTTGACATACCCCAGGCAATGCTTACCTTATGGTAGGTTTTTGAATAATTCCTTTTAATAAGAGGTTGTATATAAATGCGTTTCGATAAATTCACTTTGAAGAGCCAGGAGATCCTCCAGGGGGCCATGTCCCTGGCAGACAAGCGGGGCAACCCCCAGATAGAGCCGGTGCACCTGTTGGCCGTACTTTTAGAGGTAAGCGAGGAGATCGCCAGGCCGGTGCTGGGCAAGGTAGGGGCCAACGTCAACGCCCTGTTGGCCGAGGTGACCCAGGCGCTGGAAAAGCTGCCCCAGGCCAGCGGGGCCACCGCCCAGGCGCATCTGTCCTCCGAGGCCACCCAGGTCTTGAACCAGGCCCAGGACATCGCCGAGAAGATGCACGACGAGTACGTGTCCGTGGAGCACATCCTGGTGGCGCTGACCGACTCGGACACCCCGGCGGGCAAGATACTCAAGGGCCAGGGCGTGACCACCGACGGCATCTACAGCGTGCTCAAGGACATCCGCGGCTCCCAGACCGTGACCGACCAGAACCCCGAGGACAAGTACGAGGCGCTCAAGCGCTTCGCCCGGGACCTCACCGAGCTGGCCGCCAAGGGCAAGCTGGACCCGGTGATCGGGCGCGACGAGGAGATCCGCCGGGTCATCCAGATTCTTTCCCGCCGCACCAAGAACAACCCGGTGTTGATCGGCGAGCCCGGCGTGGGCAAGACCGCCATCGTGGAGGGCCTGGCCTCGCGCATCGTGGCCGGGGACGTGCCCGAGGGGCTCAAGGACAAGAAGATCGTCAGCCTGGACATGGGATCGCTCATCGCCGGGGCCAAGTATCGCGGCGAGTTCGAGGACCGGCTCAAGGCGGTGCTCAAAGCCGTGGAAGAGGCGGCCGGGACCATCATCCTGTTCATCGACGAGATGCACACCCTGGTGGGCGCGGGCAAGGCCGAGGGGGCCATGGACGCGGGCAACATGCTAAAGCCCGCCCTGGCGCGCGGCGAGTTGCGCTGCGTGGGGGCCACCACCATCAAGGAGTACCGCCAGAACATCGAGAAGGACGCCGCCCTGGAACGGCGCTTCGCCCCGGTGAAGGTGGGCGAGCCCAGCGTGGAGGACACCATCGCCATCCTGCGCGGGCTCAAGGAAAAGTACGAGGTTCACCACGGGGTGCGCATCAAGGACAGCGCCCTGGTGGCCGCCGCCACCCTGAGCGACCGCTACATCACCGACCGCTTTTTGCCGGACAAGGCCATCGACCTTATCGACGAGGCGGGCAGCAAACTGCGCATCGACATCGACTCCCTGCCCGAGGAGCTGGACGTGCTGGAACGGCGTATCACCCAGCTAACCGTGGAGGTGGAGGCGCTCAAAAAGGAGTCCGACGACGCCTCCAAGCGCCGCCTGGAAAACGTGCGCAAGGAACTGGCCGACCTCAAGGAGGAGCGCGACGCTCTCAGGGCCCACTGGCAGGCGGACAAAGACATCATCGAAGGGGTGCGCCAGGCCAAGGAGAAGATCGACCAGCTGAACGCCGAGATGGCCCGGGCCGAGCGGGGCGGCGACTACAACCGGGTGGCCGAGATTCGCTACGGCCAGCTTCCCGAGCAAGAAAAGGAGCTGAGCGAGCGCCAGGCGAGCCTGGAGGAAAAGGGCGCCATGGTCAAGGAGGAGGTGGACAGCGAGGACGTGGCCGAGGTGGTCAGCCGTTGGACCAACATCCCGGTGGCCAAGCTGGTGGAGGGCGAGCGCGACAAGCTCCTGCAAATGGAGGAGCGCATCGCCCAGCGCATCATCGGCCAGACCGAGGCGGTGATCGCCGTGGCCAACGCGGTGCGACGCTCCCGCTCGGGCCTGCAAGACCCCAACCGGCCCATCGGCAGCTTCATCTTCATGGGCCCCACCGGAGTGGGCAAGACCGAGCTGGCCCGCGCCCTGGCCGAGTTCCTGTTCGACGACGAGCAGGCCATGGTGCGCCTGGACATGAGCGAGTTCATGGAAAAGCACGCGGTGAGCCGCCTGATCGGCGCGCCTCCGGGCTACGTGGGCTATGAGGAGGGCGGCTACCTCACCGAGGCGGTGCGCCGCCGCCCCTACAGCGTGGTGCTGTTCGACGAGATCGAGAAGGCCCACCCCGACGTGTTCAACGCCCTGTTGCAGATTTTGGACGACGGGCGCCTCACCGACGGCCAGGGCCGCACCGTGGACTTCACCAACGCCCTGATCATCATGACCAGCAACATCGGCTCCGACTACATCCAGGACCTGAGCGGCGAGGGCCAGCGCGACCAGATGGAAGAGGCGGTGATGGGTGCCTTGCGCGGCCACTTCAAGCCCGAGTTCCTCAACCGGGTGGACAACGTGGTGATCTTCCACGCGCTCACCCTGGAGCAGATCAAGGCCATCGTGGGCATTCAGGCCAAGCGCATCAACAAGCTCTTGACCCAGCGGGGCATCGCCCTGGAGATCAGCGACGCGGCCCAGGGCCATTTGGCCCAGGTGGGCTTTGACCCGGTCTACGGCGCGCGGCCGCTCAAGCGGGCCTTGCAGACCCAGGTAATGGACCCGCTGGCCGTGAAGCTGCTGGACGGCACCTTTGCCGACGGCGACACCATCGTGGCGGATGTGGAAGAGGGCAAGGTGGTGTTTAGTAAGAAGTAGGGTTAGAAGAAAGCACTAAGCTAGATGAAAAGCCGCCCGGTTTCGTGAGAGGCCGGGCGGCTGTCTTTTCGTAACTAAGTAAAGGAAATGCTGGCTGTTCTGCCAAGTAATTTTAACCTGAGCGATTAAATAGTTATCCAAAGGAGAAAATAATTGACAGATAATAACTAATTTAACTAGATTAATTTTATAGGGAAAAATAGCCCAATGAAAAGAGAACAACTATTCGATAATGAAGGAGGGAGAAAATGTAGGAAAAATATTGGCCATAACAATAAGTTACTAGACCCTTCCAATAAAGGAGTTTTATTATGTGGTTGTTCAAACCTCATATTGAGTCTCGATGATTCTGGACATTGTCCTGAATATCAAATTTCGTTTTGGGAAGGACCCCCGGAAAAGAAAGCACCGTCTACGGAAACAAAAACAAGGCAAACACAGCAAAAAGGACAGTTCTTTCTGGAAATGGCTAGCGAGAGCAAAACTCATCTGGGACATCCTTCGAATATTGATAATTCTAATAATTATTAGCTGCACCATACTTCTTAACTAGCTGCATAATAAAATCTGAAAGGACGGTCCGAGTGACCGTCCTTCTTATTTGCCTGGTTTTTCAAAGTTAACGCAGGACCGCCACCTCGCGGCGAGGCTAGCGCCATTTTACTTCCCAACCTCTTTGCCCGCCGCTCCTCGCAATGACGACTATTACTCAGAAAAAGACGGCCCGAACCACCCGGCTCTTGATTCCCCCCTCCAGCAATAGCCGTCATCACGAGGAGCATCTTGGAAAAGATGCGACGTGGTGATCTTCGACTTCCCCCAGGCGGGAGGGTCGCGGTGCTTGGAGGGCGGTTTGGCCGTGTCTCTTCAGCAAAGGCATGACAAGGGAAACGGAAGATTGCCACGGTCGGGCAGACCGGGCGGCCCTATCCCTTCGCGCGTTTGCCGCTGCCCGGCCTCGCAATGACAACTATTTCTTGATGTCGGTTGACCGGGACGGCTTGCGCGGGGTACTGATTTCCTGGGGGAAAAATGAACCGGCAATATTACGTCTACATCGTGACCAACAAAGGCAACGAGGTGCTCTACAATGGGGTTACCAACGACCTGGCGCGCCGGGTTTGGGAGCACAGAAATGGCGTGGCCGAAGGATTCACCAGCCGCTATAACGCGGGACGCTTGGTCTACTACGAAGTGTTCGACAACCCCGAGGCGGCCATCTCCCGCGAGAAGCAGCTAAAGAAAGGCTCCCGGCAAAAGAAGCTGGAACTGGTCGAGGGCATGAACCCAGGCTGGCAGGACCTGAGCGAAGACCTGTTCGGCTGGGAGTGAGCAGGGCAGGCCCCATTGGGCCCTCAAGCAATCACCCGCGCGTGCGGGCCTTTTATCGGACCCAGGCTTGCCTAACAATGCCGCTTTGTGCATCATAAGAAGTCGTGCCCTGGGGACTTCCGGCCTCGGCCCGAAGCGTCCGCAGCAACCCGAGCCTGCCTACACAATTTGGAGAGACCGAAATGAAACGTTTACTGATAATCGCCATGATCCTGTGCCTGTCCAGCGTCTTCGTGGCCGGCTGCTACACCACCGGCAAGGTCGCCGGCGACACGGTGCAGGGCGTCCAGGACGGAGCCAAGGATCTGAAAAAGGGCTACGAGGACGGCAAGAAAGACTAGCGTCGCTCCGCGGCGGTCCGGGACCAGCCTCCCGGACCGCCCGCCCAAGCTGTAAACGGCTCTGCGGCAAGTCGCCGCGCCCACCATTCTTCGTTGCCGAACTCACGGTATTAATTAATCAATTTGTTGCGCATCTTTCGCCGTGGCCCGCCTTGGCGGCGGGTCCGCCGCCGGGCAATGCCGGGCGCGGCGACAGAGCCATAAATGATTGACCAGCCGAGCTAATAACCGTTACCATGCCTTATATGTAGGCTTTATCGTTTCCATATCCATACCACCGCGAACTATAAGAGAGGCATCAATGAAACGCATTTGGGTTCTTTCCCTGGCCTTGGCGTTTTGCCTGGCTCTAGCGCCCATGGGCGCCTTGGCCGCCGACCAGCTGCCTAGCTGCGCCGACCTCGAGGAAATGGCCAACACCCTGGATCAGGCCGCCGATGCCCTGGCCAAGGTGGGCAGCATCGAGCGGGGCAGCGAACTGGACAAGGCCCTGCGCAACCTGATCAACGCCCTGGCCGACGTGGCCAACATCGAGCGCAACCAAGACCTGGCCGACGCGGTGAACCTCATGGGCAAATCCTGGAAACATGACGACTGGGAACCCTTGAAAGAAGGCCTGGACAACGCTATAGACGCCTTGGATCAGCTGCTTAAGAGGGATTGCACCTAGATAATATTTTCTGCCCCCACAGCGTACTGCCAAAGCCCCACGACATTCTGGCCTTGGCTGCAGGGCAATGCTATGCTGAGGCATCATCCAATATAAACTGGCCACCCCAGCAGGAGCCGAGCATGGGCATCGTCGTTGACCAACAAAAGTGCCACAAAGACGGGCTTTGCGCCCTGGATTGCCCCATAGGCATCATCACCATGGACGGCCCGGACGGCCTCCCCGCTCCGGTGGAGGGCTTTGACGAGCTGTGCATAGACTGCGGCCATTGCGTGGCCGTGTGTCCCCACGAGGCCCTGAGCCAGGGGGGCATCACCCCCCGCCAGTGCCTGCCTCTGGACGCGCCGGGCCTTAGCCCCGAGCAACTGGCCCAGCTACTCAAGGGCCGCCGCTCCATCCGCCGCTACAAGGACCAGCCCCTGGAGCAGAGCACCATCGCCCGCCTGCTGGACATGGCCCGCTACGCCCCCAGCGGCCACAACGTGCAGCCGGTGAAGTGGCTGGTGATCTCGGGCCGGGACAAGCTCATGCCCTTGGCGGGCATCGTGGCCGACTGGATGCGCTACGTGATAAAAGAGGAGCCCGAGGTCGCCGCGACCATGCACCTGGACCACGCGGTGGCGGTGTGGGACTCGGGTGAGGACCGCATCCTGCGCGGCGCGCCGCACGTGGTGGTGGCCTATGGCGAGGCGGAAGACACCAGGGTGCCGGTGCCTTGCGCCCTGGCCCTGGGCTACCTGGAGTTGGCCGCCTACTCCCTGGGCCTGGGCGCCTGCTGGGCGGGCTACTTGAACCGGGCGGCCAACGACTTTCCGCCCATGGCCAAGGCCCTGGGCCTGCCAGAGGGCATGGCCCCCTTCGGCGCGCTGATGCTGGGGGTGCCCAAGTACCATCACCAGCGCATACCCCCGCGCAAGCCTTTGGAGGTAACCTGGCGCTAACTAGGCGTTACCAGGTACTTTTCACCGTGAGGTGATAATATGACCAGCGGGTCGGGGACCATGGAGCACACCGCCGACCTGGGGCTATGGGTGCAGGCCGACAGCCTGGAGGAGCTTTTCGCCGGAGCCCCGGCATCCTTGGCCGAGCTTATGGTCAAGGGACCCCGCGACGGCCAACTGGCTTGGCTGCCGGTGAGCTTCCAGGGGGTGGATCACGCCGAGCTTCTGGTGCAGCTACTGTCGGAGGTGGTCTACCTCTGGGACGCCGAGGGGCTGTTAACCGTGGCGGCCAAGATTAGCGAGCTGACCCCCGGCACCCTGGAGGCCCGCCTGGGGGTGATACCGGCGGATTACCAAAAGCACCGGCCCAATGAAGCCGTAAAAGCGGTTACTTACCACCAAGCCTCGGTGGAGCCCATGGGCAGCTGCTGGCGGGCCCAGGTGATACTGGACCTTTAGTCCTGCACCCCGCACTATGCCGCAAACCATGACCAAGCTAACTCAAATAGACGAATACCGCTGGCAGATGCCCCAGGAAGAGGGCATGCACTGCCCGGCCATGGTCTATGCCGACGCCGAACTGATCAGCGCCATGGAGGGCGATGGCACCCTGAAGCAGCTCAAGGGCGTGGCCTCGTTGCCGGGCACCATCGGCCCGGCCCTGGCCATGCCCGACGCCCACCAGGGCTACGGCTTCCCCATCGGCGGGGTGGGAGCGTTTGACCCACGGGTCGGGCTGGTCTCGCCGGGCGGGGTGGGCTATGACATCAACTGCGGGGTGCGCCTGCTGCGCTCCAAGCTGATGGCCGAGGAGGTGGGCGAAAAACGCCTGAGTGCCCTGGCCGATGCCCTGGCCGCCTCGGTACCCGCCGGGGTGGGCATGGGCGGGGCGCATCAACTATCAGATAAAGAACTAAAGCAGATACTTACACAAGGTACTGCCTGGGCGGTGGGCCGGGGCCAGGGCACGGCGGCCGACCTGGAGTTTTGCGAGGCCGAAGGCGCCTTGCCCGCAGCCGACCCCGCGGCGGTGAGCCCCCGGGCCTTGCAGCGGGGCCGGGGCCAGGCGGGCAGCCTGGGGGCGGGCAACCACTTTATTGAGCTGGCGCGGGTGGAAGAATTATATGACCCACAGGTCAGCGAAGCTTTCGGCCTGAGCCAAGGCATGTTGGTGTTGTGGCTGCATTCGGGCTCGCGCGGCCTGGGCCACCAGGTGTGCGACGACTTTCTCAAGCGCTTGGCCAAAGACCCCGACGCCCTGCGTCCCCCGGACCGCCAGCTAATCGCCGCACCGCCCGCCAGCCCGGTGGGCCGGGACTATCTTGCCGCCATGGCCGCCGCCGCCAACTTCGCCTTCAACAACCGCCAGTTGCTCTCCCAGGCCTGTCGCGAGGTGCTGGGCCGGGTGCTGGGCCTGGGGCCCGCGGACCTGGGCTTGGGCCTGGTCTACGACGTGGCCCACAACGTGGCCAAGCGCGAAAAGCACCAGGTGGGCGGCAAGCTAAAAGAGCTGATCGTGCACCGCAAGGGAGCCACTCGCGCCCTGGGGCCGGGGCATCCCGAGTTGCCGGGCCGTTACCGGGCGGTGGGGCAGCCGGTGCTCATCCCCGGCGACATGGGCACGGCCAGCTACGTGTGTGTGGGCACCGCCCTGGCTATGGCCGAGACCTTTGCCAGCGCGGCCCACGGTGCTGGCCGGGCCATGAGCCGCACCCAGGCCAAAAAGGCCGCCCGAGGCCGGGACCTTCGGGCCGAGCTGGCCGCCCGGCATGTGGTGGTGCGCGCGGCCAGCGGCAAGACTCTGGCCGAGGAGATGCCCGAGGCCTACAAGGACGTGGACCAGGTGGTCAGGGTGATGCACGGGGCGGGCATCGCCACCTTGGTGGCCAAGACCAAGCCCTTGGCCGTGGTCAAGGGGTAGGCCGCCGCGACGAAGCAATCTCCGCATCATCCAGACGGCTCGGTTTCTCTAAACTCTTACCAACGAAGCAATAGCCGTCATCGCGAGGAGCATCTTGGAAAAGATGCGACGTGTCGATCGTCGCCTTCCCCTGGCGGGACGGCCTTGCTCCGGCGGGCCTGGCTCGCCATCCAGCCTCGTATAACCATGAGCGCTTTCCCTTGATTTGCCGGCAAACCTTGTACTAGGGTGGGCAGGCGTTATTGAGGTAATACTGCCGTTCATTTATCCGAGTCAAAAGGAGCCAACTAGCGGGTTAGGAGCTGTAAATGCCAATTTATGTTCGCGTGGCCGTCCTGTTTGTTCTGGTATCAACCGGTTTGTTTTTTGTTGAAGCGGCTGATGCGCGCTCTCGTTGCAACGAAATGCGCTATCGATATTTACAGGCCGAAAAAAAAGTAAAAACCTACCTCTTTTCATATAAAAAGCTTCGTGAGGACTATAACAGACATGCTGCCAGCCTAAACAAACTCGGCCAAAAGATCATCAAGATGAAAAAGCAACTTGCAATTCTACAGAGGAACTACCCCAACGAACCCAAGATGTGGCAAGGCAAGCAAAGCAGTATTGCTTGGAATGAAAGAGGCTTCCGCAACAACCAAAAAAATTTACGCATCACCCGTCAGGAATTAAATAAATACGCGGCCATCATCAGAAAGAACCGGGCGCTCTACAAACAAAACTACAAGGCCTGGGTGGAATACGGCTGTAGGAAGTAAAGGACCGACTCACGCCAAGCGGCACCGCCGGCGAGTGCCGGAAAAAGCGCCCGGCAAGGCCATATAAATATAAAAAAAGGGAGCGTTCTATGCGAACGCTCCCCCTCCCCCTGGTGGATCGAGCCGAACGCCCCCAAGCCCCGCAGCCCGAAAACGTCGTAGCCCAACCCGTCTCTCTCCCCCCTCCCGCGAAAAACCCCACGCGGCAGAGGAGACTCCCCTCCTACAGAAGTCCTCCGATAACCATCTTCTGCACCTGGCTGGTGCCTTCGTAAATCTGGGTGATCTTGGCGTCGCGCATCATGCGCTCCACCGGGTATTCCTTCACGTAGCCGTAGCCGCCCAGCACCTGCACCGCGTCGGTGGTCACCTTCATGGCCGTGTCCCCGGCCAACAGCTTGGCCATGGCCGAAAGCCGCATGGCCTCCACCGGCACCCGGCTGAGATCCTTGGGCACCTGCTCGAACACCGCGCAGGTCTTGTAGACCAACTGGCGGACCGCCTCCACCTGGGTGTCCATGTCCGCCAGCATCCATTGCAGGCCCTGGTTCTTGATGATGGCCCGGCCGAACTGCACCCGCTCCTTGGCATAGTTAACCGCGTAGTCCAAGGCCCCTTGAGCAATGCCCAGGGCCTGGGCCGCCACGCAGGGCCGGGTGAAGTCCAGGGTCTTCATCAGAATGTGGAAGCCGTCGCCCTCGCTGCCCAAAAGGTTGGCGGCCGGCACCTCGCAGTCCTCCAGAATCAACTCGCAGGTGGTGGAGCCGTGGATGCCCATCTTGTGCTCTTTTTTGCCGATGCTAAAACCCGGCGTGCCCTTTTCCACCACGATGATGCTCTGGGCGCCCTTGTGGGGGGCCTTGTCCGGATCGGTCACTGCGGCGATGCAGACGTACTGTGCCACGTCGGCGTGGCTGATGAACTGCTTGGTGCCGTTGATGATGTACTTGTCGCCCTTTTTCACCGCACGGGTGCGCAGGCCCGCCACGTCGCTGCCCGCCCCCGGCTCGGTGAGGCCAAAGGCCACCAAATGCTCGCCGGAAGCTAGGCCGGGGAACCACTTGGCCTTCTGCTCGTCGTTGCCCGCCAGCATCATGGGCATGGCCCCCAGCTCGTGCACCAGCAGAATCACCGAAGAGCTGGCGCAAACCTTGGCCACCTCCTCCACCGCCAGGCAAAAGGCCAACATGCCCATCTGCGCCCCACCGTACTCCTCCTTGAAGTCGCAGGCGAAAAGGCCGTTCTCCCGGAACACCTCCACCGCGTCCCAGGCAAACTCCTCCTTCTCGTCACGGGCAGCCGCGCCCGGCAAAATCTGATCCACCGCCAAACGCCGCACCGTGTCGCGCAGCATGATTTGCTCTTCGGTCAACCCGTACTGCATGATTCCCTCCTGAAGTCTGCCGGGTGGCTGCCGGGGGAGCCCTTTCTTGCAAGAAAGGGCTCCCCCGGACCCCCTCCCAAAGAACTCTCTCGTTTAATGATTTTGATGCTCGGCGAAGCCGAGCCCCAAAATCATTAAACGGGTATCCCCCTCAAACCCCGGATTGCTTTTGCGCAGCAAAAGCAGTCCTGAGAGTTTTTTGAAGGGGGGTTTG
>JAIPDO010000075.1 GCA_021737645.1 Desulfarculaceae bacterium | reverse complement strand
TCTGGTTTTCCTTGATCAAGCCCACGATGCTGCGGCTCACGCAGCCCTGGGCCACGATGGCCACCTTGCCCTTTTCACCCGCCGGGCGGCGGATCAAAAAGTTGGCCAGGTTGTTGGTGCAAAACGGCGACCAGGTCAGGTTCTCCGCCTCCTCGGGGGTGTAGGCGAAGTAGGGGTAGTCGCGCATGGGCACCGTGCCCGCCGCATAGCCGATCACGCAATCAACCGTGCCATCGGCAAGCAGCTTCTTGGCCGCCTCGCGTATCTTCGTAACCAGAGCTTCCATCAGGCCACCCTCCGGATGTCTTTGACCATGCGCTGGGCTGGGCCAAGCTCCTTGACCGCCTCGGTGACCTTGATGACCGTATCCTGGAACTTGGTGGCCTCGGCCGAGGATATCCAGCTGAAGTGCAACCGGCCGGGTTCAATACCAACGTACTCCAGGAGGTTTTTCAAAACGGCGAACCGCCGTCGGGCGAACATATTGCCAGCTATATAGTGGCAGTCGCCCGGATGTCAGCCGGAGACCCAGACCCCGTCCACTCCCTGCCTGAAGGCCTGCAGGATGAACTTGGGGCTCATCCGCCCGGTGCAGGGAATGCGGATCACGTGAATGTTGGGGGGATACTGCAACCGGCTGACGCCCGCCAAATCGGCAGCGCCGTAGGAGCACCAGTTGCACAGAAATGCCGCTATGCGCGGTTGGAACTGTTCGTTCTCACTCATGGGACCGTACCGTCCTATTTCTTACAGAGCCAAGATCTGGGCCATGACGCCCTGATTGGTGAAACCTCTCAAGTTCGGCGCGCCGGAGCGGCAGGAAGCCACACAGGTGCCGCAGCCCTTGCACAGGGCCTCGTTGACCACGGCCAAGCCGTTCTCATCCTGGTCGATGGCCTGGTAGGGGCACACCGTCCAGCAGACCCCGCAGCCCACGCACTTGCGCTGGTCGATGGTGGCCACGGTGCCCGGCAGCATCATCTCCTTGGAGCTGAGCACCGTCACCGCCCGGGCCACCGCCGCCTGAGCCTGGGCCACCGCCTCTTCCAGGGGCTTGGGGTAGTGGGCCAAGCCGGCCATGAACACGCCGTCAGTGGCGAAGTCCACGGGGCGCAGTTTTTGGTGGGCCTCCAGGAACCAGCCGTCCGAGTCCATGGGGATCTTGAACATCTGAGCCAGGTCATTGGACTTGTGGCTCACGATGGCCGTGGCCAGGCCCACCAGGTCCGCCTCGATCAGAAGGTCGCGGTCCAAGACATGGTCGCGCACCGTGACCATTAGGCCGTCATCCGTGGCCTTGACCTCGGGCTTGTGCTCCAGGTCGTAGCGCACGAACAACACGCCCTTGCTGCGGGCTTCCTTGTACAGAAGCTCCCGCTCGCCAAAGGTGCGGATGTCCCGGTAGAGGATCACCACCTGGGCCTCGGGGTTGGCCTCCTTGATGGCCAGGGCGCTCTCCACCGAGTGGGTGCAGCAGACCTTGGAGCAATAGGGGTGCTCGGGATCGCGCGACCCCACGCACTGGATGAACACCGCCTTGTTGACCTCGGACAAGTCCAGATCGCCGCCCAGCACCGCCTGATCGATCTCCAGGTGGGTCATCACCCGGGGGTCTTCGCCATAGAGGTACTCGCTGGGTTTGTATTCACCGGCACCGGTGCAGATCAGGGTGACGCCGTGCTCCACCACTTCTTCGCCGGAGTCGCCGGCCAGGGTGGTCTTGAAGTTGCCTACAAAGCCTTCGCCCTCCTTGATAACGGTATTCAGGTGCACCGTAATCAGGGGCTCGGCCTCGATCCTCTCCCTCAGCTCCTCCAAGTACGGGGCGATGGGTTGGTTCTGGGCGGTGACCCTGAGGCTGCGGGCGTTGCCGCCCAGGGCGTTGTCGCGCTCCACCAGATGGCAGGAATAACCCTGGGCCGCCAGGTTGAGCGCCGCGTTCATGCCCGAGACGCCGCCGCCGATGACCATGGCACCGGGGGTGACCTCCAACTGCACCTCCTGCAAGGGAGCGAGCAGAGCGGCCTTGGCCACGGCCATGCGCACCAGGTCCATGGCCTTCTCGGTGGCCGCCTCGGGATCGCCGGAGTGCACCCAGGAGTCCTGGTTGCGAATGTTGGCCATCTCGAACAGGTACTTGTTCAGCCCGGCGTTGACCAGGGTCTCCTGGAACAAGGGCTCGTGGGTTCGCGGGGTGCAGGCCGCCACCACCACCCGGTTCAGCCCCTCCTCGGCAATCACCTCGGCCATCTTGTCCTGGGTGTCTTGGGAGCAGGAGAACAGGTTGTTACGCACGTAGGTGACGTAGGGCAGGGTCTTGGCGTACTCGGCAACCGCCTCCACGTCCACCACCCCGGCGATGTTGATGCCGCAGGAGCAGACGAACACGCCCACTCTGGGGACGTCACCGGCCACGGGGCGCTCCTCGGGGAACTCCTGCTCTTGGGCCAGGCTGCCCCGGGCGCTGCTGAGTTTGCCCGCCGCGGCGCAGGCGGCGGCAGAGGCCTCCATGACCGACAGGGGGATGTCCTTGGGACCGGCCAAGGCGCCGCAGACGTACACGCCCGGACGGCTGGTGGTCACCGGCTCGAAGCAGCTGGTGGAGATGAACTTGCCGGGGCTCAGGTCGATGTCCAGCTTCTGGCAAAGCTCGATAGTCTCCGGAGCGGTCTCCAGCCCCTGTGAGAGCACCACCATGTCGAAGGTCTCCACCCGGGCCTGACCGTCTTCGGTGGCGTACTCGATTTGCAGGGAGCGGTCCTCGAGCTCGCTTATGGAGTGAATGCGGCTGCGGATGAAGCGCACGCCGTCTTCCTGGGCTCCTTCGTAGTAGCGCTCGAAGTCCTTACCGAAGGTGCGCATGTCCATGAAGAAGATGGCCGCGTCCAAATCGGTGTGGGAGTGCTCCTTGGCGATCACCGCTTCCTTGATGGCGTACATGCAGCACACCGCCGAGCAGTAGGGATGATCACAGGTGTTGACCTCCCGGCTGCCCACGCACTGAATCCAGGCGATCTTCTTGGGCTCGGCCTCGTCGCTGGGCCGCACCAGGTGGCCCATCCAGGGGCCGGAAGCGGCCAGGATGCGCTCGAACTCCAACGCGGTGACCACGTTGGTGAAGTTGGCGTAGGAGTACTGCACGTAGGGAGTGGGATCAAAAGGCTTGAACCCGGCGCTGATAATCACCGAGCCCACCTGGATGTCGCGCACCTCTTCTTGCTGCTCGTAGTTCACCGCGCCGGTGGGGCAGAACTTCTGACAGGCCTTGCACTTGCCCTTTTGGAAGTAGATGCAGTTCTCGGCGTCGATTCCGTACTTGAGCGGCACCGCCTGAGCGTAGCGGACATATGCCGCCTTACGCTTGTCCAGGCCCTCGTTGTACTCGTTGGGGATGCGTTTGGGACACTTGTCGGAGCAAGCACCACAGGCGATGCACTTGTCCAGGTCCACATAGCGGGGATGGCAGGCGACCTTAACCTGAAAATCGCCTTCTTCGCCTTGAATATCCTGAACCTCGCTGAGGGTCAGGAGCTCGATATTGATATGCCGGCCGACCTCGACCAGTTTAGGCGAGATAATTCACATAGCGCAGTCATTGGTGGGGAAGGTCTTGTCCAACTGGGACATGACCCCACCAATGGCCGGGCTTTTCTCCACTAAATAGACGTAATACCCGGAGTTGGCCAGGTCGAGAGCGGACTGCATGCCTGCAATGCCGCCGCCCACCACCATAACCGCCCCGGTGACTTGCTTGGCTTTTGCCATTGGTCTAACCTATCCTTATCAGAGTGACTTTCGATGAAAAAACACCGATATTACATACACAAAGGGAGTTTGTTGTGCGATTCACAAGGTTATATCTTTAACACACATTTTTCAAAACGTGTCAAGTTTTCTCTTAATTTTGGGCCAGTGAATGAGACCTCATACATATTTTATATGCCTATTTAATATATATGTTCACTAGACTATAAGCGGATTGCCAAGAATTCAGCGGGGTAAGCTGACTACCTGGTCGGAGGGGTAGCTCTCTTCGGTGAGCAGCACTTCAATCACCTGATCCTCGCCGCCTTGTAGCGACGCGCCGACAAAGTCCGGCTGTATGGGCAATTCCCGCCCTCCCCGGTCTATGAGCACCGCCAGTTCGATGCGACGGGCCCGGCCAAAGTCCATCAACTCGTCCAGAGCCGCCCGCACCGTCCGACCGGTGTAGAGAACATCATCCACCAGAACCACCCGCCGCCCTTCTATGTCAAAAGCGATGTCCGTGGTGCCCACCTTGGGCCGCCGATGCTGCAGGGTCCAGTCGTCGCGGTAAAGAGTGATGTCCATGACCCCGGTGTCCGGGGCCACCCCCAGAAGGCGTCCCACCAATGCCCCCAACCGCTGGGCCAGGTGGGCCCCGCCCGTGCGTATACCTACCAGGCACAGGTCGCCGCCCTGGTCGTCAACCCCGGCTATGGCCCGGGCCATGGTCTCCATTTGGCCGGCCATCTGCGCAGCGTCAAAAATCACCCTCGCCTGGCTGAGGTCCATTTGCCTATTGCTCCCGGCTAGAAGGTTGGAGCCCTGGAAAATTTTTTATATCCCACCACAAGCGTACTCACAAGGAATTTTGGGGGAAAACCGGGGCCTGATGACGAAAACTACTATTCTTGCTCTTGACCTGAGGCCTTCTGGGGCCTATAAATTGGCCTGTGCGCCGGAGTGGCGGAATTGGTAGACGCAGGGGACTCAAAATCCCCCGGTTCTTGTAGCCTTGCGAGTTCGAGTCTCGCCTCCGGCACCAATAAAACAAACCAGTTACAGACTGGGCCGGTTCACAGTAACCGGCCTAATTTTTGACGGGGAAGCAGGAGGGAAGCAAATGGGAACATTTGGGGACCCCGTGTTTCCCGCCCTGCAGACTTCTTAAATCTATGCGGCCTTGACCCTGTTTTTAGGCTTGAGAGCGACGCCCTACTTCTTAATCAGCAGGCCAAAAGATCGTCTTTCATGATCCGAAGCGGAGGCAGGCGGATATTGACTACGTTGAGGCGGTAGTACAAATCGTTTCTGAAAGTGTTCTCCTCCATCATTTTTTCGAGATTGCGGTTGGTGGCCGCAATGAGCCGGAAGTCAATCTTCCTGGGCTTGCCTCCCAGCTTTTCGATTTCCTTTTCTTGCAAGACCCGCATCAACTTGACCTGCATGTTCAGCGGCATGTCCCCGATTTCATCTAAAAAGATGGTTCCGGTTTCCGCCAACTCGAATTTGCCTATTTCCCCTTTGCGCAAGGCTCCGGTGAAGGTGCCTGGTTCGTAGCCGAACAACTCCGACTCAACCAGTTCCTTGGGTATGGAGGAGCAGTTTACGCTGACAATAAGGCCTGTCCCGGCGCTTGCTGGCCCGGTGAATGGAATGGGCGAACATTTCCTTGCCCGTGCCCGATTCTCCGGTGATCAACACCGGTGAGTTGGTCAGGGCCGTCTGTAGGGCGATTTCCTTGGCATGCTTGATAAGGGGTGAATTTCCAATGATGTTCTCAAAGCCGTAGTTGCTCTTATAAATTTGGCTCAAAGTGTCCTTGAACAGCTGAATCTCGCCACGCAGGGAATTTATTCTCTGGTACAGCTCGCCAACCTTATCGGCATGCCAGAACATCAGTTTGCCGTAGGCGCCGATGATTTTGCCGTCCTTTTTCAGTGGTATGCGGGTAATAACCCTAGGTTGGCCGTCAACGGTGAAGGTGGCGCCGATCTTGGCCTTTCCCGACTTGACCACCTCGTGGAGCTTGCCTTTGGGGATAACATCGGTAAGGTGCTTGCCGACCACATCTTCGTGCGGGATAGGGATGAAATCCTCATAACTCTTGCTGAGGAGGTCTTCGACCTTGAGGACCGCCCGTCGTTCTTGTCCCACGCCAAGGACATTGCCTATACCCATCACGAAAAGTGGAACGGTACGGGCTATCCCCAGAGCCTGGCCGGAGAGCACATCCCGGTGTCCGGACGGCTGATGGCCGTGGCCGAGGAGGGCTAAGGGGCTTTTCGCCAATCAGGGGGAGCCCTGTGCACGAGATGGGCTTGAAGGGCTACGTTGGAGATCAAGCTTCTTTCAGATTCTCGAAATAGTCGATCACGAAATTGATATGCGAGCGCATATAGTCAAAGGCAGCGTGGGTGTCGTGAGCCTTGATGGCCGCGAGCACCTTCTCGTGCTGTATGTGCACCAAATCCACGTTGACCACGTCCTGGTAGAGGATCTGGAGGTTCTCCCGGATGCCCGCGGCCATGTAGTCGTAGAAGTGCTTCATTAGCTGCACCTGTAAGGGATTCTTGCTGGCGTAGGCGATGCGCATGTGAAAGTAGACGTCCTCGGAGCTGCCCAGCCCCCCCTTGTGAATCTGGTCCGACATCTGGGCCAGGCTTTTTTCCAACAGGGTTATGTCCTCGTCATTGGCCCGGCGGGCGGCCAGCACCGCGGAGTTGCACTCCAGGCCCAGGCGCACCTCCAGCAACTGGGTGAGGCTGACGGTTTGTCCCTCTACCATCAGGCCCAGGGGGTTGCGCTCGCCTCCGTCGTGATGCTTGGCCACAAAGGTGCCCTGCCCTTGGCGCTGCTCCACCAGCCCCAGGCTGACCAGACGGCTCACCGCATTACGCACCGTGGGACGGCTGACCCCCATCTGCTGGGCCAGCTCCCGCTCGGGGGGCAATTGATCCAAGGGCTTGAGTTGGCCGCGAAAGATCATGTCGCGCAGTTGCTCAAAGACCTGGTCCGAGATTTTTTTGGGTTGCACGGTTTTAAAGCGGCTCATAACAACTCCCGGCGAAAGGGGCAACGCCTGAATTGGTAATACCATACACTAGCAAAGTGTACCCCGTAAATATTTATCACCCTCAACCGCGCCAAAACTCACCCGTTGGGGGCCAATAGGCCATAAAATTCCCTGTTTTCCTCCCTGCTGCGGACTTTAAGATACGCGCCATCCCTCTTCCAGTCGCCATCACAAGCCATAATCCCCCCATTGGTATCTTTACTTAACCAGAATACCATATTACCTTACTGCCCGAACATACTTATTAAATGCGTTTAACCAGCATGTTGGCAAAATTTATCATAAATAATTGTTGACATCTTCTATGTTCATTTCATATTTTCAAATTGGTAATACCATTTTACCTTGTGTTGAAGGAAGGCCGCGCACCCAGCCAATTCACCAGGATCAGGCCCTCCGACACCCAAATCGTTGCCGAGCCCGAAACGCCCGCAAAATGGCGTCCGGTTTATGCAAGCCCGTCCGTGCCGTGTTCTGTGGCCCACAAAGGGCTCTCGGCCCTGGCGGGGAGTGACCTTAAAGGCATCGTATGAAGGGAGGTAGGCATGCGTAAAGCAGCCAAATTTCTGATTCTGGTCATGGCCTTCAGTCTGCTGGCGGCCACACCAGTCCTGGTCCAGGCCAAGGAAAAACCCGTTCTACTCAAAGTACCGATCACCTTTTCCACCGAGTTGCCCGGCCTGGGCTCCACCATCAAATGGGTCTCCGAGCGCATCGGCACCTTAAGCGGCGGGGCCATCAAAATGAAGGTCTACGAGCCCAAGAAGCTGGTGGCGCCTTTTGAGATCCTCGAGGCGGTGTCCAAGGGCAAGGTCAACGCCGGTTATTCCATGTCCGCCTATTGGGCCGGCAAAATCAACGCCGCCCCCATCTTCTCGGCCATTCCCTTTGGTCCCGACGCCAGTGAGTACCTGGCCTGGATGTACTACGGCAACGGGCTGAAGTTCTGGCAGGAGATGTACGACAAAAACGGCTACAACGTGAAGGTGCTGCTCTGTGGCGTCATCGCCCCGGAGACCTCCGGCTGGTTCAACAAGGAGATCAACACCCCCGAGGACCTCAAGGGCCTCAGGATGCGCTTTTTTGGCTTCGGCGGCAAAGTCATGCAGAAAATGGGCGTGAGCACCAGCCTGCTGCCCGGCGGCGAGATATTCCCGGCCCTGGAGAAAAAGGCCCTCGACGCCACCGAATTCTCCATGCCCGCCATCGACAAGCGCCTGGGCTTTTACAAAATCGTCAAATACAACTACTACCCCGGCTGGCACCAGCAGGCCTCCTTGTTCGAGCTGCTGATCAACAAGGACACCTGGAACGCCTTGAGCAAGCACCAGCAGATGTGCCTGGAGATCATCACCCGGGCGGCCACGGCGGATTCCCTGGCCTTCGTGGAGTCTTTGCAGGCTCCGGTGATCAAAGAGAACGTGACCAAGCGCGGGGTGATCAACAAGTACTGGTCCCCGGAGATGCTGGCCGCCTACAAGAAGGCCTGGATGGAAGTGGTGGCCGAGGAAAAGGCCAAGGACCCCTTCTTTGCCAAGGTCTGGGACGACCTGAGCAAGTTCCGCTCAGAGTACGAGTACTGGTCCTCCGTGGCCTTCCTTCCCCGGCCCGAGCCCAAACTTAAGTAAACCCAGCCCAGCGAGGCTATTTCCCTCCCGGGTGGAGCGGCGGTCGCCACCGCCGCTCCACCCCTCCCGGACATCCCGGCCCTGGGGCCGGTGCGCATCGGAGGCGGTCGATGAGCGGCGAATCCTACGAGCCACCAGACATCTGTAAAAAGCTGGACCGGTTCGTCATCAAGGTGGGCAAGGCGGCGGCCTGGAGCAACTGCCTGCTGGTGCTGGCCATCATTGCCAACGTGGTGCTGCGCTACGTCTTCGGCAAGGGCCAGGTCTGGCTGGAGGAGTTGCAGTGGCATCTCTACGGCCTGGCGGTAATGATCGGCCTGTCCTACTCCCAGGCCATGGACTCTCCCATCCGGGTGGATATCCTGCACCAACGCTTTTCCCGGCGGGGTAAGGCCGCCTGGGAGATCGTGGGCTCGTTATTGTTCCTGCTGCCCTGGGTGGCGGTGCTCATCTGGATGGGGGTGGATTTCTGGACCGAGTCCTGGCGGGTCAACGAGGGCTCCGACTCGCCCTTGGGTCTGCCCTTCCGCTGGATCATCAAGGCGGTGATCCCCATCTCCTTCGCCCTGCTGGGCACGGCCGCTATCAGCCGCTTCATGGCCAGCGTCGCCGTCCTGGTGGCGCCTCGGGGGAATCGCCATGCCAATTGAAGACTACCTGGTCATCGCGATGTTCCTGACCTTCGTGGCCTTTTTGTTCACCGGCTATCCCGTGGCCTACGTGCTGGGCGGGGTGGGGGTGCTGTTCACGGTGGTGGGCTACTTCTCGGACATGTATTTGGACACCCTCACCGGCCTGGATCTGATGACCCTGGGCATGGCCGTGAACCGAGTCTACAAATTCATGGACAACTGGGTGCTGGTGGCGCTGCCCATGTTCATCTTCATGGGGCTGATGCTGGATCATTCCGGCATCGCCGAGAAGATGATGAAGGCCATGCAGAACCTGTTCGGCAAGGTGCGCGGCGGGCTGGCGGTCACCGTGACCATGATCGGCATCATCCTGGCCGCCTCCACCGGCATCATCGGGGCCTCGGTGGTGCTACTGGGCCTGCTGTCCCTGCCGGCCATGATGGCCCAGGGCTACTCGCGGCCCCTGGCCCTGGGCACCATAGCCGGTTCGGGCACCCTGGGCATACTCATCCCTCCGTCGATCATGCTGGTGATCATGGCCGACCAGTTAGGCCTGTCGGTGGGCGATCTGTTCATGGGATCGGTGGTTCCCGGAGTCATCCTGGGAGCGCTCTACATCTCCTTCATACTGGTCTATTGCTTCTTCAAGCCCGAGGTGGCCCCGCTTAGTCCGGACCGCCAGCCTCTTGAGTGGCGCATGGTCTGGGAGGTGTTCAAGACCATCCTGCCCACCGCGGCCCTCATCCTGGCGGTGCTGGGCTCCATCTTCGCGGGCATCACCACCCCCACCGAGGCCAGCGGAGTGGGCGCCCTGGGGGCCACTCTTTTGGCCGCTTACAACAAAAAGCTAAGCTTCAAGGTCATCAAGGAAGTCACCTTCGCCTGTTTCAACACCACGGGCTATATCTTCGCCATATTCCTGGGGGCCACCACCTTCGCCCTGGTGCTCAGAAGCCTGGGCGGCGACGAATTTATCGAGGCGGCCCTCACCGGCATCCCCCTGGGCCCCCACGGCATCATGGCGGTGATCCTGGCAGTCATCTTCATCCTGGGCTTCTTCCTGGACTGGATCGAGATCACCTTGATCGTGCTGCCTCTGCTGGCCCCGGTTATCAGCTCCCTGGGCATCCACGTGGAAGGCCACGGCATAGTGGAAAACCCGGAGTTGGTGTGGTTCGTGGTGCTGGTGGCGGTGAGTTTGCAAACCAGCTTCCTTACGCCACCGGTGGGCTTTGCCTTGTTCTATCTAAAAGGCGTGTGCCCGCCGGACGTGGAACTCATCGAAATCTACAAGGGCGTGGTGCCCTTCATCATCTTGCAGCTCATCGGCCTGGTTATGGTAGCCCTGTGGCCTCAACTGGTCATCTGGCTGCCCACCGTGGCCTACCAGTAAGGCACGGAAAGGAGAGCGGCCATGGCGCAAGCAAGCAAGGTTTTGGTGGCGGTGGATTTTTCCGGCTACAGCGGCGACGCGGTGGCCGTTGCCGGAGAGCTGGCCGGTTGTTTGGGGGCCGAGTTGCTGGCCCTGAACGTTTTGCACCAGCGCATCGTGGACGAGTTGAAGTTCATCCAAGGAACCACCGAGTTGGTGCAATGCGAACAAGTGGTGGCCCAGCGCACCGCCTCCCGCCGGGAACGCCTGCGGGCCCTGCTGGAGGAGCACGGCCTGAGCGCCCGAGTGCTGGTGGAGGTGGGCGTGCCCTGGGAGGCCATCCTGGATGCGGCGGGGCGCGAGGGCGTGTCCTACATCGTGATGGGCACCAAGGGCCGGGGCGATTTATCGCGCACCCTGCTGGGCTCCAACGCGGACAAGATATACCGCCACAGCCTGGTGACCGTGGTGTCGGTGCGCGGTGAGAGCCACATTAGCCACGTGGCCAAAGCGCGGGGGCCGGAGGCCTGAGTTGGGCCGCTTTCGCTACATGGGCCCGCTGCTGCTGGGAGCCTTGCTGCTGTCCCTTTGCCTGGCCTCCCCGGCGGCGGCGGCCACGGCCCAGGCCTCATCCGTCTGTCTTGCCTGCCACGCCGCCGAGGGCCTAGCCGACGGCGCGGGCCGCGATCTAGGCCCTCACCATGACCTGAACTGTGTGGGCTGCCACCAGGGAGCCAAGCAGGTTCCCCACGAAAACCTGAGGTTGACCTCCTGCCGGGCCTGCCACACGCCCCACACCGAGGCCCCCACCGGCGATTTGCACGCCGGAGTGAACTGCCAGGCCTGTCATATGGGTGGCGAGGCCGGGCCGCATGCCCTGGTGCCGCAAAACAACGAAGCTTCCTGCAAGCGCTGCCACTTCGCAGGCAATCAGGCCGGGGCTCCGGCTGCGGTGCCGCCGCCCAAAAGCGCCCTGTGCCTGGCCTGCCACACCGCCACCCTCAGCCTGGCCGACTGGCCCTCGCGCATCGCCCTGTTTGTGCTGCTTCTGGGGTTGCTGGGCTCCTTGGGTTTCTGGCTCAGCGGCGGCGGACGGGGACCGGCCTCCCAGGCCCTGCACAAGGGACACGGCGGTGGGGGCGTGGGCCGCGCGCTCTCCGCTCTGCTCCTGGACGGCCTGTTGCAGCGACGTTTGTGGCGGCGCTCACCCGGCCGCTGGCTGGTGCACGCTCTGATCTTCCTGCCCTTTGCGGCGCGCACGCTCTGGGCCTTGTTGGCGCTGCTGCTCAGCTACACGCAGCCTGGAACCGATTTGAACCAGGCCATGCTGGGCAAAAATTATCCCGCGACCGCCCTGTTCTTTGACCTCACCGGGGTCATGGTCCTTGCCGGGGGGCTCCTGGCCGTGGCCCGCCGCCTGCTGCGCGGGGGCCGGGCCCTTCCCGGCCTGCCCCGGCCAGACTGGCCGGCCATGGCCTTGCTGGTGGTGGTGGTGCTCAGCGGCTTTGTCACCGAGGCCGCCCGCATGGCCCTCACCGGATACGCGGGCGCGGCCTGGGCCTTCGCGGGCGCGGTCCTGAGCCGTTTGTTCAGCGCCGGGCCTGGCCTGCAAACGGCCTACGCCTACCTCTGGTACGGCCACGCCATCTGCTACGCCGCTTTTGTGGCCTATCTGCCCTTCAGCCGCTTGCGCCATATCCTGCTGGCCCCCTTGTGGTCGGCCATCAAGGCGGGCGGCGAACCCGGACAAGGAAAGTGACGATCATGAAACCCGAGATAAAAGACCAGCTCCGCGCCATAGTGGGCGAGGCCAATTTCAGCGACAAGCTTATCGACCTGGTGAGCTACAGCTCCGACGCCTCGCAGCATCTCCACCGTCCCGAAGCCGCGGTCTGGGCCACCACCGCCGAGCAGGTGCAGGCCATTGTGCGCCTGGCCAACCAGGAGGCCTTCCCGGTCACGGTGCGCGGCGCGGGCACCGGGCTCAGCGGCCTGTCGGTGCCCGCTCAAGGCGGCCTGGTGCTGGATCTGAGCCGCATGGACCAGATACTGGACATCAGCATCACCGACCGGGCGGTGGTGGTGCAGCCTGGAGTGATCTACGCGGACCTGGACAACGCCCTGGCCCCGCACGGCTACTTCTTCCCGCCCGACCCGGGCAGCAGCAAGGTCTGCACCCTTGGGGGCAACGTGGCCACCAACGCCGGCGGAGTCAAGGGGGCTAAGTACGGCACTACCCGCGACTATGTGCTGGGCCTGACCGTGGTGCTGGGCGACGGCAGCATCATGCGCACCGGCAACCGGGCCATGAAGAGCGTGTCGGGCTTCGATTTGGTCCGCCTGTTCGTGGGCAGCGAGGGGGTCCTGGGCATCGTCACCGAGATCATCCTCAAGATCAACCCCAAGCCCCGAGCCACCGCCACCACCCTGGCCGTGTTCGATGACTTGGAGGACGCGGGGCGGGCGGTGAGCGGGGTCATGGCCGGCGGGGTCGTCCCCAGCGTGCTGGAGATCCTGGGCCGCGAAACCCTGAAGGCCATAAACCAGAACACCGAGCTCAACCTGCCCGAGGCGGACGCCATGCTCCTGGCCGAGACCGACGGCTACACCCAGGGCGAGGCGGACTATCAGATGGAGCGGGTGGTGGAGCAGTTCACGGCTCATCACGCCCGCGAGGTTAAACAGGCGGAAAGCGCGGCTCAGGCCGCCGAGTTGTGGAAGGCGCGCAAGAGTTGCGTCCCGGTGCTGGCCCGCCTCAGGCCCAGCTTCATCTTGGAGGACATCACCGTGCCCATTAGCCAGGTGGCCCCCACCCTGCGCGGGGTGCAGGACATCGCCGCCCGCCACCAAGTGCAGATCGCCACCTTCGGCCACGCGGGAGACGGCAACCTGCATCCCCAGATCATCTACGACGCGGCCGACCACGATGAGAGCGAGCGGGTGGAAGCCGCGGTCCACGACCTGTTTCAGCTGGCCGTGGACCTGGGCGGCACCCTAACCGGCGAGCACGGCATCGGGCTGTCCAAGGCTCCGTACATGGAGATGGAGCACGACCCCGCGGCCATGAAGCTGATGCGCTCCATCAAGAGGGTCTGCGACCCCAATAACATCCTCAACCCCGGCAAGATGGCCCTGGACGGTTAATCATGGCTGAGCAACATCCCCTCTTGGAAAAATTCCGTGATCAAATCCAGCGCTGTTCGCGCTGCGGCTTTTGCCAGGCCCACTGCCCGGTATTTGGAGGCACCAAACGCCCCGCCCTAAACGCTCGCGGCAAGATGCTGCTGCTCAAGGAGGTGCTGGAAGACCATTTGGAACTCAACGAGGAAATGGTGGAGAGCCTTTTCCAGTGCACCACCTGCGCTTCCTGCGCCACCAACTGCCCCTCCGGGGTGGACGTGCCCGCCATCATCAAGGCGGCGCGCAAGGAGATGGTGGGCCTGGGCACCTGCCATCCGGCCTTCAGCGGCATGAACCAAGTGCTCGATGAGCACGACAACATCTACGCCGAGGACGAGCCCGAGGACTTTGACCGCCAGCGCAACCAGAAGGCCGAGGTGGTCTACTTCATGGGCTGCGTGGGCCAGTACCGTGAGGAAGAGGCCAGCGAGGCGGCCCTGGATCTGCTGGACCATCTGAAGGTGGACTACACCCTGATCGACGAGGTGTGCTGCTCCGGAGTGCTGGAGGATGTGGGCTTCAGCATCAAGCCCGCCCTGGCCGCCAAGAACATCGAGCGCATCCTGGCCACCGGGGCGGAGACCTTGGTCACCGGTTGCCCCTATTGCTTCCGCACCTTCAGCAAGCAGGAGGCCTACGCCCCCCTGAGGGAGGCGGGGCTCACCATCGTGCATTTGAGCCAGTTCCTGGCCGGGCGAGACCTGGGGCTAAGCACGGATAAGCGGGTCACCTACCACGACCCCTGCGACCTGGGCCGCCACTGCGGCATCTATGAAGAACCGCGCCGGACCATAAAGGCGGTGGCTCCCAACTTCGTGGAACTGGCCGATCACCACCAGGACGCCCTGTGCTGCGGGGCCGGGGGCGGGGTGCGCGGGGCTTATGCCAAGAACTCACTGGCCATGGCCCGGCGGCGTCTGGCCCAGGTGGAGGATAGCGGTGCCCAAGTGCTGCTCACCGAATGCAACTCCTGCGTGCACAACCTGTCCAACGCCAAGCTGCGCGCCCAGAAATTCCGGGTGATGACCACCCCCCAGTTCCTCATGGAACTTATCGAAAAATCCTGAGCCAAGCGCGAGGAGCCAGTCATGGAGATAGGCGGCTACAATTTTCCCGACGAGCTCTACTACGACCCGGAGCATTTTTGGGTTCGGGTGGAGGGCGACGAGCTGGTCATGGGCATGGACGACTTCGCCCAACAGTTGGCCGGTGAGATCGTGTACGTGCAGTTGCCCAATGAAGGCAAAAAGCTCAAAAAGGGCAAAAAGCTGGCCAAGGTGGAGTCCGGCAAGTGGCTGGGCAAGATCCTTTCGCCGGTCAACGGCGAGCTGATCGCGGTCAACGAGGACCTGGAGCTGAAGCCGGAGTTGATCAACCAGGACTGCTACGGCGCGGGCTGGATGTATCGTCTTAAGGCCAATGCCCTCAGCGAGCTGGAAGACCTGCTGCGCGGGGCCGGTGCGGTGCGGGCCTGGGTGGAGGCCGAAATCGCCAAACACGCCTCGGAAGGTTAGGGCCTTGGACAACCGCCTCTACAGCAAGGGCCAGCTTTTATCCATGGAGGCCTGCACCGGCTGCGCGGCCTGCGCCGAGGCCTGCCCTGCCGTGGCCGCCTCGGGCGACGGCGAGCTGTCCGGGCTCTATCGCCTGGACTGGCGTCGCAAAGCGGGCAAGGCCGGGGCTGGCTGGCTGCGCCGTCTGTTCGGCGGCAAGC
>JAIPDO010000074.1 GCA_021737645.1 Desulfarculaceae bacterium | reverse complement strand
TGCCGCCGGACACCGGACCCTACAAAATCATCACCGACCTGGCCATCCTGGGATTCGAGCCGGTGAGCAAGGCCATGCGGGTGGAGTCGGTGCACCCCGGGGTGAGCCTGGAGACGGTGCGCGAAAACACCAGCTTCGAATTGTCGGTGGTGTCGGACCTGGGGGAGACGGCGCCCCCCCTGCCGGGCGAGCTGGAGGTGCTGCGCCGGGAGGTGGACCCCGAGGGCCTCATCATAGGCCGGGGCTAGCGTCCCGTCCGGCGAAGCCGTCCCAAAGAGAAGGGCCGCCCCCGATCGGGAGCGGGCCTTGTCAATGCTACGCACGTAACATGCTGTAATCATCGTGGCACGAGTGCATGGGAGTCGAGCCTGCCTACCGCCTTGCCCAGGCGGTGCACCGGATTTTAAAACCCGGCACCGTGAAAGCCTCCCTCTACGGCCTGCCTTGAAAAACGGATTTTTTAATCAACCCGTACGCATTTCATCTCCTTTTTTTCATGGCTTTGATTTTCAAGGCAACCTCTTTCCAGCGTTCTTTTTCCACCCGGTCGGCACTTTTGTGCCGGCGAAGAGACAGATATTCCATCTCACGTTTCACTTTCCAGTAGCTTTCCAGCCGCCCCCTTGAGATTTCACCTTCATCCACCGCCCCAAGGACCCGGCAGCCGGGCTCGTTGGTATGGCTGCAGTTTGTAAAACGGCAGCCCAGACCAAGCTTTTCAATCTCAGGAAACGCAGCTTCGGCCCCTTTGTCGACTTCCCAGAAGGCAATTTCCCGGATGCCGGGATTGTCGATCACCATTCCCCCCTGGGGCATCATGATCAGATCCCGTGAGGTGGTGGTGTGTCTACCCTTGCCCACATGGGTGCTTATGGAACCGGTAAGCTGCACGGCCTTACCGTAAAGTCGGTTCACCAGAGTGGATTTGCCCGCACCGGAAGACCCCACCATGGTAGTGGTTCGCCCTGGAGGCAAATATGATTCCAGAGAGGCCAGGCCCGTGTCATCTGATGCCGAGACCAGATGGGTGGCAACGCCCAATGCCACCGCCTCTACCTCCCTGACGAAATGCTCTGGATTCTGGTGAAGATCCGCTTTGGTCAAAATGATGACAGGATTCAGGCCACAGTTGTAAACCAGGGTCAAGTATCGTTCTATGCGCCGCGGGTTAAAATCCCGGTCAAGGCCGCAAACGATAAACACGGTATCAAGGTTTGCGGCAATCACCTGTTCCTTTTGCGGCTGTGCATTGTGTTTGTGGCGCGTGCCAGAGGCGCCTCGGGACAAGGCATTCTTGCGTTCCAGCACCCTGGAAATCACCGCATCGGTCATGAGGACCCAATCCCCTGTGACCGGATACATGCCGTCGGCGTCATGTTTGAGCCTTCCGGCCAGGGTGGCCAGCCATTCGCTTTTACCGTTGCTTACGCGGAAGCTGTTTTTTCTTACCCCGACCACTCTGGCCGGGAAAAAGCCGTCGTTGGAAGATTGCTCCAGCTGTGTCTGAAAATGGGAGGTCCATCCCATCTGTGAAAGATCTTGCTCGATGCTCATTGTTGAGTCCTACCTATCGCCCATTATTTCACCGGTTTTTGTCGGCGCATGAAGCCGCGCAAGGCAGAGCGCGCTGCCAACCGGCGCTTTTGATTGTCTTTTGATTTCTTGATGTAGGCGACGTTGCCGGCAGAGGAGGCAACTATAGCGGTAGATTCTCAATCAGAGATCTGCGGGAAAACAGGCTTGGAAAAATAAAGCTGTCTTTAAAACGGAACAGCTTTTTTTGGATACTGCAGAATTATGATCAATGAGCTACCAGCGGGTTGGTCCCCTTGTCGGCAACTGTTGACACAATATCCATTAAATCTATAAACATAAAAACCTCTTTCATATGCTTTTGATCGGGGCTTTTTAATATACTTAAACCAGGGTGCTGTCAAGAATGTAGGTTGTCAAAGCCGGTTGGCGCCAGAGCCTCCGGGACGGACTTGACGGCATGCACCCGGAATTGTACCGAGGCATGAGTTGGCAGTTGAGGGCCATCGCAATCGGGGAGATGGGTTGGCTGCATGGCCCACCTTCCCGTCACCCTTCGGCCAGGCCGCCGGACTGGCCTGGTGAGCTTATCTGGTTATTTTACTTGGCAATGTGTCCTATTTGTAGGCAGTATAAATATCCAGGGTGTCCGCCCGCCTGCCCTTGAATCCCATTCGCTTGCTTGAGGCGCGAGGCCCGCCCTACCAGCCCGCGCACCTTAACTCAGCCGGGCCGAAGCCTCGGAGGTTTTGAGTTTTTTGGGCGCGAGGCAATATCAAACGCAACGACGGCGCCAACCGTTAAAAGGGATACACTCATTGGACAGCGCAACATCCCATAAGGCCGCATCGCTGACAACCTCACCCGCCTCATACGAGGCATCGGGCCAGCCGGGGCTGCCACAGCTCGCCCTTTCCCCTCGAATCAACTATGTGGCCTTTTTTCTGACCTTAGACTGCGTGCAAAACTGCGCCTACTGTCTGGTAAACCAGGGAAACGGCTCCTCCACGGGCCGAAACCGCCGGGCCATGCCGCCCCAGGATTGGGTGCGCGCCGCAGACCGCATCCCCACCCGCATGGACCTGCCCATCACCCTGCAAGGCGGCGAACCCGCCCTTTCGCCCGCCCTGCCGGTTCTGGCCGCTGAAACCCGGCCCGGCACCAAGCTGGACATGCTTTCCACCCTGCCGCCTCAGGCGGTCAAGGTCATGTTGGATATGCCCAGGGAGCGGTTTATCCGCCAAGCTCCCTATGCCCCCATAAGGGCCACCTTTCATCCGGGCTGTGGCTCCCTGGACAACTTTATCCAGCGGGTAATGGCCTTGATCGAAGCCGGTTTCCAGGTGGGAGTCTATGGTCTGGAATACCCCGATCCGTCTCTTCGCGAGCAGGTCGCCGAGGCCCAGGAGCGCTGCTTGGCCCTGGGCCTGGATTTTCGCACCAAGGAATTCCTGGGCCCTTGGCAAGGCTCCCTGTACGGCACCTATACCTACGAGCACGCGGTGGACGCGGCGCAGACCATGACCGCAACCTGCCGCACCAGCGATTTGCTGGTGGCTCCGGACGGTTTCATCCACCGCTGCCACGCCGACCTTTACAGCGGTCGAGATCCCATCGGCCACATCCTCGACCCCGGCTTCAGCGGCCATGAGTTGGAGGAGTTCCGTCCCTGCGACCACTACGGCCGCTGCAACCCTTGCGATGTAAAGCTCACAACCAACCGCCATCAGGTTTACGGGTTCACCAGCGTGGAAATTATTTTCGATGCCTGAGCAGGCCATGAACGAGGATCGATACCACCTGGACGGCCACAAGCTGTGGTGGCATCTGGAGCGCCTGGCTGCCTGGCAGCGGGAGGAGCTGATCGCGCCAATCTATTTGGAAGTGTCGCCCACCACGGTGTGCAACCAACGCTGCCTTTTCTGCGCCCTGGACTTTGCCCAGGACCAGCCGCGCTATCTGGACGCCGAGGCCTTTGCCGCCCACGCCCCGGAACTGGCCGCCCTAGGGGTGCGCAGCCTGCTCCTGGCCGGAGAGGGCGAACCCCTGCTACACCGGGAGTTGCCCCGCATGATCACCGCCGCCCACCAGGCGGGCCTGGACGTAGCCCTGAACACCAACGCTTCGCTGGACAGCCGGGACCTGTGGCGGGAGATTCTGCCCGCGCTCACCTGGATGCGGGTCAGCCTGGACGCGGGTAGCGCGGAAACCTACGCTTTGGTGCACGGCACCGGCAGGGATGCTTTTGCTCTGGTCCAGGAAAATCTCGCGGCCGCCCTGGAGGCGCGGCGCGTCCTGGGGGCTGGGGTCACCATCGGGGCTCAGTACGTGCTGATTCAGCCCAACGCTGGAGATTTGGAAAACGCTTTGAGGCTCAGCGCCGAGTTGGGCCTGGACTATCTGTCGGTGAAGCCTTTTTCCAAGCACCCCTTGATGCGCAAGCAGGTGGACGCCGCCTTTGAACCCCAAGCCCTGGCCGAGTTGGAAGAGCTTTGCCGGGAATACCATGGCCGGGGAGGGCTCAAGGTGTTGTTCCGCCGCCGCGCCTTTGACGCGGAGCTGGCCGGAGAGCTGGGTTTCAGCCGATGCCGGGCCATGCCTTTTTTCGGTTACGTGTCCACCGACGGCGTCCTGCACACCTGCAACGTGCTGCTCAATGACCCGCGCTTCATGGTGGGCGCCCTGGGCCAAGCTTCCACGAGGGAGCTAATTTTGGGCCAAGCCAGGCAGCAGGCCATGGAGCAAGGCCGGAGCATGGATTTGGCCCAGGCCTGCCGCCGCAATTGCCGGGCGGCCCGCATGAACGAGTTTTTGGAGCAGCTATCCGAAGTGCCCCAGCACGTGAATTTTATCTGATGCCTGAGATGACCAGGATCGGCATCATCAAACTGGGCTTGTCGGAGACCCTGGATGACGCCGACAAGGGCGTAACAGGCGCTCCCAGCCTGGGTGACGTGGTGCGCGCCACGCCTCTGCTGCCCGCCCTGGCTGAACTGCATCCCAGATGCCGGATTACCTGGGTGACCACCCCCCAGGCCGCGCCTCTGCTGGCCGGGGCCCAGGGAATAGACCGCTTGGTTCAGTGGAGTGGCGGACCGGACCAAGCGCCCAGGGCCCAAGACCTGGGGACTTTGGACCTGCTCGTCAACCTGGAAAAGGCACGCGTCGTCTGCGACTGGGTCGACCAGGTCCCCGCCGGGAAGCGCCTGGGCTTTTTCCGCCATCAAGGCCAGGTGGCCTGCCGGGAGCAGGGCGGCGGCGGCCAGGTGATGGCCTATCTGGCCGCCCGGCGCAACGGCGGGCCCAGGCAACCCTGGCAGAGCCTGCTCCTGGGCATGATCGGGGCGTCCTGGCGGGGCCAGCCCTATGCGCTGCCCGACTATGCATCTTACGAACCGGCCCACGACGTGGGGCTCAACTATGCAGTGGGCGACAAGTGGCCCACCAAGGCCATGCCTTCGGACAAGTGGCGGGAGTTGGCCGGGCTGCTCGCGGCGTCCGGCCTCAAAATATCCTGGCAGCGCGGCCACCGCGACCTGCGGGAATATTTGGGCTGGATCGGGAGCTGCCGTTTGCTGGTGACCCAGGACAGCCTGGGCCTGCACGCGGCCCTGGCCATGCGCCGCCGGGTGGTGGGCCTGTTCGGCCCCACCTCGGCTGAGGAGGTGTGCGGCTACGGCTTGGCCACCTTTATCACCGCTGGCTCGGAATGCTCCCGGTCGCCCTGCTATGGCGAGCGCTGCGCGGCCCAACAACACTGCATGGAAATGATGGACCTGGAAGAAATACGCCGGGCGGCCCTCAAGGGGCTGGAAGATGATCGGGCGGAGTGATGAACACTGAGCAATGGCGGGAGCTGTCGCGCCGCTTGCGGCGGCGGGTTATCGAGCGGGCCCACGCCGCCCGTTGCCCCCACGTGGGCTGCGCCATGTCCTGCCTGGACATCATGGCCGTGCTGTTCCAGGCGCATCTGCGCCTGAACCCCTGGGAGCAACGCGACGTTTTTCTGCTGAGCAAGGCCCACGCCCACCTGGCCCTGAACTCCATACGCGACTACTATCCGCTCGGCGCATCCTCCGGGGAGCCGCTTGACGTCTGGGACATCGAAGACCGGGTGGAGGACGCCATGCACTCCCTGGGTCACGGCCTGGGCATGGGCCAGGGCCTGGCCTACGGCTTCAAGCTCCAGGGCTCGTCCCGGCGGGTGGTGGTGCTCATGGGCGACGGCGAGACCCAGGAGGGCTCGGTGTGGGAGGCCGCCCAGTTCGCGACCCGGCTGGGCCTGGACAACCTCGCGGTCGTCGTGGACGGCAACGATTTGCAAGGCTACGGACGCCCCCGGGAAATCTGCGGGCAGAAGCCATCGGTGGAAAAGTGGCGGGCCTTCGGCTGGCAGGCGGTGGCGGTGAACGGTCACGACCACCAGGCCGTGCTGGCCGCCCTGCAAACCCCCACCCAGGGCAGGCCCCTGGCCATCATCGCCGACACCGTCAAGGGCAAGGGCGTCTCCTTCATGGAGGACCAGCTTCACTGGCACTACTACATCGTCACCGACGAGCGCAGGCAGCGGGCCTTGGAGGAGCTGCTGTGAGGCCGGCGGTTTGCGAGGTGCTCAGCGAGGTCTGTGCCCGGCGCCGCGAGGTGATGCTCATCACCGGGGACGCGGGTTACGGCGTGTTCAACGAATTTCAGGAGCGTTTCAGCGATCGCTTCCTCAACCTGGGCATCGCCGAGCAGTTCACCACCAGCTTTGCCGCCGGGCTGTGCCTGGCCGGTTTTAGGCCGGTGCTCTACAACATAATCCCCTTCCTGCTCTACCGGCCATATGAGCAGGTGCGCAACGACCTATGCTCTCCCAAGATGCCCGTGGTCCTTGTGGGCACCGGAGCCGGAGTGACCTATGCCCCCCAGGGCATGTCCCACTACGCCTTGGAAGACCTGGGGCTGGCCCAGACCCTGCCGGGCCTCACGGCGTTCTCCCCGGCCGACCCCCAGGAGACCAAGGCGGCGCTGCGCCTGGCCCTGACCATGGACGGCCCGGTGTATCTGCGGATCACCGGGA
The DNA here is from genome assembly GCA_021737645.1 of Desulfarculaceae bacterium. Taxonomy (GTDB): domain Bacteria; phylum Desulfobacterota; class Desulfarculia; order Desulfarculales; family Desulfarculaceae; genus Desulfoferula. The sequence continues at coordinate 9,428 of JAIPDO010000074.1, read as the reverse complement.
CCGGCGAGTCGGACCTGGGAGATGCGCCCCAGGACATTCGGCTGCCCCGCCTGCTGGCCAAGGGCAACGATGGGGCCATAGTTTGCCATGGCCCCATCGCAGGCGAGGCCCTGCGCGCCCGGGAGATGCTGGCCGCACAGGGCATTTCGCTGCGGGTGATCAGCGTGCCATGCATCCAGCCCCTGGCCTCGGATTGGCTGTGGAACGAGCTGGGCGATGTGGACAACATCCTGGTGCTGGAGGAGCATCACTCATCCACCGGCCTGGCCGGGCGCTTGCAAGCCGCCGCCTGCGCGGACGGGGTGCAGGGGCGCTGGTCCTTCAAGTTTTGCGGAGCGCCGGAGAGCCCGGTGCCGCCGGGGCTGAACCAGGCCGAGCTGCGGCGGCTGTGGGGCATCGACGCCCAGGGCTTGGCCCAAAGCGTCACGGCCTTGTTGCGGGGCTAGGACGGCTGATGCCGGGTGCCAACCCTTCAGAACAACCTGCCCCCCTCATGGTTAGCGTGGTGGTCGCCTGCCATAACGAGGCCGACAACCTGGAGCCCCTTTATCATGGGCTGATCAAGGCGGTGGCCGTTTCTCCCTTTCAGGGCTGCGAAATTTTGATAATCGACGACGCCAGCAGCGACGGGACCCACGAGGTGGCCCAGGCGCTGGCCTCCCGAGACGACAGGGTCAAGGTGATTCGCAACCCCATCAATCAGGGCTTCGGGGCCAGCTTGCAGATCGGCCTGGGCCAGGCCCATGGCACCCACCTGACGGTGCTGCCGGGGGACAACGAAATCGCCGAAGAGTCGGTGGCCCGGCTGCTATCCGCGGTGGGACGGGCCGACCTTGTCACCTGCTACAACGCCACCCCCCGGGCCCGGCACCTCCTGCGGCGGGTGCTGTCGCGGGCCTTCACCGAAATCAACAACCTTCTATTCGTCTGCCGCCTGAAATATTTCAACGGCCCCAACCTCTACCGGGTGGATCAGTTGCGCGCCCTGCCCTTGCGTTGCCGCAGCCTGCTGTTCAACGCCGAAGCGGTAATCCGCTTGTTGCGCCAAGGGCGAAGCGTTTATCAAATGGGTATGTCCACCCGTCCCCAACGAAAAATCCGCACCAGTTCCTTGCGCCTGGCCAACTTGAGGACGGTGGCCCAGGACCTAGCCAAATTGTTTTGGGAACTGAGAGGACTAGGACGCTGACGCCGCCTGTTCGCCCTTGGCCTCGCGCCGCCGCCTGAACAGCGCCATCACCAGAAGCAGGACCGGTTGCATGGCCACCAGCCAGGAGCAGCGGGATTGGTAGCGGGTGTGGTCGCCAACGGCGGCGTACATGATAAAGGCGTTGGAAAGGGTGTAAAGCAGGCAAAAGGCGGCTAGCCGCGCCCATTGGCCATACACCTTGGGCAGGCGGGCCCACAGGCTTTGTCCCAAGAGCAGCAACAGCAGGCTGGCTAAGCTCACCGCCGCGCCCAGCCAGACCAGGGGCAAGAGATAGCGGTTGAAAAACTCCAACCGCAATGTGCCCTTATAGACGCGGGTATTTTTAAATGCTTCAAAATTATCCGAGGGAAAGAAGCTTTTGAACACCCAACCCATGCTCGGCTTGCCGTTGATGAACGGCGAAAGCACCGCGTTGCCATAGATGTCCCAGGTCCCCTCCATTACGGCCGCCGCGTGCCCCCAGGGATGGTAGAGCAGGCTGTCCCACAGCACCCGCCCGGCGTCCGTGGCTCCTTCATCCACGTAGGCGGCGTGGAGCGGAGCGCCTTTAGCGAAGTTCAGTGCCCAGTTTACATAGCCCTCCTGGGAGCAGGGGCAATAGTCCGTTGGATTTTTCATGGGTGGCATGCTCAGGAACTTTTGCAGCGAGTCCATATGGGCACAGAGAGAGTATTGGTAATAGGCGGGGTTGCCGCAACGCTCCTGGAGCATATCCAGCACCAAGCCATCGGTGGCCACCCGGGCCAGGGCCAGGCGGGCCGCCCCGGTGGAAGGCGCGGCGGTTTGATGCTGCCACAGGTTGGCCATGGGAAAAAACAGCCCGCCCACCATCAAGGCGGCGGCCACGCTCAGTACGCCGGCCCCGGAAAGGCCCAGACGCCGTTTCCCAAGCAGAAGGCCGGCCCCCCAGAGCAGGGCCAGCAAGCCCAGGGTGGCGGCTAAAATCAGCACCGCCGATATGTGGCTGACCAATCCCAGGAGCAGCACCAGGGCCAAGGCAAAACGCTCGGCGCGGCCCTGCCGGGGCCAGTGAAAGAGCAATAGATAGGCGGCCAGGGCGGTGAGGGAGGCCCACAGGTCGGACATCACGGTCACCACCCACCAGGGCAGCGTGGTAACCAGGCACACCCCCAGCACCGCCGCCAGCGCGGCCCAGGGGCCTAGCTTAAGCTCCAGGCGCAGCAGCCGTAGCAGCAGCCAGGCGGTTGCCCCGGCCTGTAGCCAGAGCACCGGCCACAATCCCTGGAGCCACAAAACGGGCAACAGGATTAGCGGGTAGCCGCTGGGCCGATAGGCGACCAGGTTGCCGGTCTGGGCGGAAATCAGATATTGCCCGCTGTCGCCGTAGAGGATTGCCCCGCCGTTGTACGCCCAAACCCATTGCAGCATCAGGGCCGCCGCCAGCCACTGGGCCCAAGCCAATCCCAGGGATTTGGCCGCGTCCTGGTTCATCGGCGGGCCACCACCACGGCGATGCCACCCTGAAGGTCTTTGAGGGCCCAGTCCAACAGCAGATAGACCGGCAGAAAAAAGCGTAGCGCCCAGTAAATCTTGGCATAGGGCGGGCGGCCGATTTCCTCGTGCTCTCCACTGAAGAGCAGGTTGTTCTCCTCCAGGGTGCCGTGTTTCAGCTTGCGCAGGCGGTGGAAGAACAAGGGCCGCACCAGCTCCTGGATCAGGGACGACTGGATGATCTGCACTTGGGAGAAATCCTCGAACAGCCGCCGCAGGGAAGCCATGGAATAGCGGCGATAGTGCCCCACCGCGTGATCCCATTGGTTGTACATTCCCGGCCCCAAAACGGTGGTGCACAGCATTAGGCCCCCCGGCTTCAGCAGCTTGCGGGTCTTGTCGATAAAACCCCGGTCGTCCTCGAGGTGCTCCACCAGGGCGTTGGCGATTACGCAGTCAAAGCTCTCGGCCGCCAGAGCGGGGCACCCCGGCAGGGAAACGTCGCAGCAAATGGTGCGCACCGGCAGGCCCTTTAGCCGCCGCCGCGCCCGGTCCAGGGCGTCCTGCACGTAATCCACGATGGTGACGGAGCCCAAGGTGCTTTGGTCCAAATGGGCGAGCATGGTCTCCGAGCCCGGCCCGACCTCCAGCACCTCCCGCGCACCGGACTTGATCACGGCAGCCCGGTTGATGAGCATCTCCATGTAGCGAAACGGCGAGATGGGGGCCTCGGGCGCCAAGTCGCCGCCATGGGCTATTAGATCCGCCAGTGTAAGAATGGTCAGCTCCCTGTTGCCCGCGCGCCTGCGCCGGTTATTACCACGCTCACGTATCTTGGCACAGGCCACGCCGCGGGGGAAAATTTGGCAGCTTTTCCGGCCGAACGGTTGACGCCGGCAGCCACCTGGCGCCCGGAGGCAACCGAGAGGCAATCAACAAATTGGATGATACGCAGTTTGAGGCGCACCCATCCGCACCCTATAAGCATCCTGAGTCCGAAACCGCGAACCCGCCCAAAGCAAAACGGTATAAGCGCAGCAAAAAAACTAGTGATGTACAAGACATTTCATACGCTCCATAATACTGGGTGCATATGTAGTTATCTTTAATATAGGCTTTTCGCCGTGCCCCCCCCGGTATTCTCTGAAAGGTCGAGCCCCTATGGCAACCAAAAAAAATGCCAACCCCTCCCGTTCCAAGCTTCAACCCGTGAAGAAACTCCCCACCGGCATCGCCGGGCTGGATGTGGTGTTGCACGGCGGCCTACCACGGGGCCGGACCACCGCCCTGGTGGGTGGGCCAGGCGGCGGCAAGACCTCCTTTTGCACCAACATCGCGGCCAACTGTGCTGGGCGGGGCGACACCTGCCTTTTCCTGTCATTTGAGATGAGCCATAAAGCCACCACCCGAGACGCCGCTTCCCTGGGGTTCGACCTCCGCCAATTGGAGGAGCAGGGAGGCTTGGTGTTCGTGGACGGGCGGCCCGTGCTGGGTCAACAAAAGATCGGCGAGTTTGATCTGGGCGGCTTGCTGGCCCTGGTCAAGGGCCTGAGCCAAGAGAGAAAAGTTAAACTGGTTATCCTGGACGCGTTGGAGGTGCTGCTGCAGTTGTTCCGCGACCCTGACCAACAGGTCCAGGCCCTGCAGGAGTTGCATATCTGGCTGGAGGAAAACAACTTCACATCGCTGATAACCGCGCGGGCTTCGGAGCGTTTGTATGGCCAGACCGACCTGGGCCAGATCGAGTTCATGTGCGACTGCTTGATCTATGTGGACCAGCGGGTGGAGCAGGAGTTGACCACCCGGCGTCTGCGGGTGGTCAAATACCGGGGCTCGGACTCGGGGCGCAACGAGTATCCCTTCATCATCGCGCCCGGCGGCATCAAGCTCATGGCCCTTAGCGACAGCAAGCTGGACAAGGGGCCTCTTCTCGAGACGGTTTCCAGCGGTCACCCGGAATTGGACAAGCTTCTGGGCGGCGGGTATCGCCGGGGCTCATCGGTGCTCCTGACCGGCGAGACCGGCACCGGCAAGACCACCTTTGCCAGCATCTTCGCCGATGCCGCCTGCCGCGCCGGGGAAAAGTTGCTTTACGTTGGCTTCGAGGAGGCCAGCCAGGCCATCGTGGCCGAGATGCGCAGTACGGGCCTTGACCTGGAGCCCATGATCAAAAAGGGCAATCTGAGGTTCCACACCGTGATGCCCGAGTCCCTGGGAGTTGAGGAGCATCTCATCCACATCGTGGACCAGGTGGAAACTTTCCAGCCCAAGCATGTCATCGTGGACGCCATCAGCGCCTTTTTGCGGCTGGGCGGTCCCATGGCCGGTTTCAACTTCGCGGCCCGCCTGATTACCTATCTTAAGTCACACGGCATCACCATCCTGCTGCTGAACCAGATCGACGGCATGGCCAATGCCCATGAAATATCGGGCATGGGCGTATCCACCCTTTTGGATGCGGTGGTGTTCCTGCGCTACGTGGAATCCGACGGCGAGCTGAACCGCGTCCTGCTGACCCTCAAGTCGCGTGGCATGGCCCATTCCAACCAGTACCGCGAATACTTCATCAGTGACAACGGTGTTGAATTCCTGGAGCTTTACACCGGCACCGGCGGAGTCAAGACCGGCGCCGCCCGCCAGGAGCAGGAGGCGCGGGGAGCCGCCGAGCTTCAGCGCCGCAAGGCCGAGGTTAAGAGGCTGGAACTTGCGGTGGCAAGCAAGCGGGCCACGGTCCAGAGCCAGCGTGATCTGGAGCAGAGCGACCTGGCCTTGGCCGAGGCTGAACTGGATGCGGCCCGCCTGGAACTTGATCTCTGGCATCAGGGCCGGCAAAGGCGGGGAGAGATGCGCCAGGGACACAGGGCCGACTCACCCAAAGCCAAGAAGCCCTCCCGCAAAGGCAAAAAGGGCGGTGCGTGATGGGCAACAATACCAAGCCTGCTTAAAGCCAACTGCAGTTCCTGAGGCTGTTCGTGGCCGGTAACGAGGCCAACTCGGTCCTGGCCAGGAAGAACCTGGAGCGCATCGTTGAAAAGAGCCAAATAGACCCCTCCCTGGTGGATGTGGTCGACGTATATGAGGACCACCGGACCGTCCTGGACAACAAGATATTCCTCACGCCCACCCTGTTGATCGGGCTGCCCGGCAGCGTGGCCAGGGTAGTGGGCAATCTGCAAGATGTGGACAGCATCGCGCATCAGTTGCAGACCTCCTGACATGACCAAAGACAAAAAGCCGACCTACGAACAGCTGGCACAGCGCCTGGCCGAGGCCGAGCAGTATCTGGAAGCCATTCGCCGGGGCGAAGTGGACGTGGTCATAGGCGAGGCCGAGCCCTTGGTGCTGCGGTCCCTGGAGATGGAGCGAAGGCTCGAGGAGAGCGAGGCCGCGCTGGTCGAGGCCCAGGACATCGCCAAGATCGGGAGTTGGCAATACGACGTAGCCCAGGACAAGCCCACTTGGTCGCGAGAGATGTTCCGCATCTTCGACCGCGACCCTGACCGTGGCGAGCCCAAGTGGGAAGATCATCGCGAGCACATCCACCCCGATGATTGGGACCGCCTGAACCGGGCGAAAGGCGATGCGTCGGAGAATATGCGGCCCTACCGCGAGACTTTCCGAATCGTGCGCCGCGACGGCGTCCTGACCTGGGCGGAAAGCATCGGGCGGGTGCAAACGGACTCCGGCGGCGAGGTGGTCCGGCTGATGGGCACGGTGCAGGACATCACAAAACGCAAGATGGCCGAGGAGGCCCTCAGGGAGTCCCAGCTCTGGCTGGAGACCGTCTTCAACTCCCAGGAAGACGCCCTCTTCGTGGCCGCCCCAGACCGAAAAATCGTGAGCTTCAATCCCGCGGCCATCGCCATGTTCGGTTATCCCCAACACGAGCTCCTGGCGCAGTCCACCGCGATGCTCCACGTGGACAGAGAGCACTATGAAGAGTTCGGCCAGCGCCTCAAATCGGCATTCGACCGGAGCCAAACAGCCCACTTCGAGTTCGAGGCCAGGCGCAAAAACGGCGAGGTGTTCCCCACCGAGCACACCGTGTCCCTGCTCAAGAACGACGACGGCGGCCCCATGGGCATCCTCAGCGTGGTGCGTGACATTACCGAGCGGAAGCTAACCGAGCGGGCCCTGGCCGACAACGAAAAGAAATACCGCCTTCTTTACAGCAGCATCCGCGACGCCATCCTGGTGGCCGACACAAATCGTAAAATCATCGATTGCAACCCCACCTTTTCCGCCCTGTTCGGTTATTCCCTCGAGGAGATCATAGGCCGGGAAACCTCCACGATATATGCCAACATGGATGAATTTTCCCGCATGGGCCGGGAGATCAAGGCGCATGCCGGGGACAACAGTTTCCACATGTTGGTCAACTTCCAAAAGAAGAGCGGCGATATCTTCCCCGGGGAGACCAGCGTCCACTATATCCAAGGCGACGACGATGAGTTGACCGGCTTCATCGGCATTATCCGCGACGTTTCCCATAAGGTTGCCGATGAACAGGCACTGATCCAAAGCGAAAATAGATTCCGCACTGCTTTTGAAGATGCGCCAGAGGGAATGGCTCTGATAGATGCGGAAAGGCATTTTATCCGCGTCAATAAAAGTTTATGTGAGATTTTGGGGTATTCCGAGGATGAACTGCTGGGCAAATCGTTCAACCAGTTCACCCACCCCGATGACAGGCAGTCAGGCCGCGAGCGTTGGCATCAAATTTTAAAAAAGAATATCAACACAAATCGCACCGAAAAACGATATGTCCACAAAAACGGCAATATTGTCTGGGTTCAAATCAGCAATACAGCAATTCACGATGAACAAGGCAAATTTAAATATGTCCTAAGTCACATTTATGACATAACCGCCCGCGTAAATTATCAACAAGACCTTATTCGTGAACGGGATCTTTCACAGAAGTACCTGGACACCGCCGGGGTGATTCTCTTGGCCTTGGACAAGCAGGGCCGCATCGAGATGATCAACCGCAAGGGCTGCGAGCTTATAGGTTGCTTCACTGAAGACCTTCTGGGCCAGAACTGGATCGACAACTTCATACCCGAGGATTTACGCCCCAAAATAAAGACCATACACCGCAAAATAATCGCCGGCCTTACCAAGCCTCATACCCATGAGGAAGCCCCCATTCTCACCACCAATGGAGAGCAGAGGCAGATCCGTTGGTTCAACACCGCGATTACCGACAGCAACGGCGAGATCATCGGCACCTTGAGTTCGGGCGAGGATATCACCAAGCAGAAGGCCGCCCAGGTAGCCATCAGCCAACTGGCCGCCATCGTGGAATCCTCTCAAGACGCCATCACCGGTAAGGATCTGCAGGGCATCATCACCTCCTGGAACGAGGCCGCCGAGCGCATATACGGCTACAGCGCCGAGGAGGCCATAGGCAAGCACATTTCCCTGATCGTGCCCGAGGACAAGCGCGGCGAAATCGAACAGGTGCTCGCCGCCGTGGGCCGGGGAGAGGCCATTAGAATCCACGAAACCGCGCGGCGGCGCAAGGACGGCAGCCTGGTGGAGGTTTCGCTATCGGTTTCTCCGGTGCGTGATGACCAGAAAAAGGTGGTCGGCGCGGCCACCATTGCCCACGACATCACTGAAATTAAAAAGGCCCGTCACGAAAGGGAGAAACTGGAGGCCCAGCTGCGGCAGGCTCAAAAGATGGAGGCCATCGGCACCCTGGCCGGGGGCATAGCCCACGATTTCAACAATATCCTGGCGGCGATCATGGGCTATAGCGAGTTGGCCCGGGACAGCCTGCCCGCCGAATCCGAGGCGGCGAAAAACATCAAGACGGTGATTGCTTCCGCCCAGCGGGCCAAGGAACTGACCTACCAAATACTCTCCTTCAGCCGCCGGACCGAACATAAGCTGGTTGTTCTGGACATGGAGCCCATCATCAAGGAAATTTTGAAGATGCTTCGCGCCACCATGCCCTCCACCATAGATATCAAGCAAAAAATTCCCACCGGCACCGGCAAGATCAAGGCCGACCCAGTGCAGATCCACCAGATTCTCATGAACCTGTGCACCAACGCTGCCCAGGCCATGGGAGAACTGGGAGGGGTCTTGAGCGTGGAGTTGGATGTTGTGGATATCGACGAGTTGACCGCAAATGGATATGTGGGCCTGGCCCCCGGCAGGTATCAGCGACTCAGTGTGGGCGACACGGGCAAAGGCATGGAAAAGGAAGTGTTGGAGCGCATCTTCGAGCCCTTTTTCACCACAAAGGAGGTGGGCAAAGGTACCGGTATGGGGCTATCGGTGGTCCATGGCATTGTAAAAAATTCCGGCGGGGCTATAACGGTCTATAGCGAACCAGGTCAAGGCACCACCTTCCATGTGTACCTGCCTCTGGTCGACACAAAAGCAGTTGGAAAACAGCCAGCCTCAATGCGCGAACTGCCTAAGGGAAGCGAAAGTATTTTGTTCGTTGATGATGAGCCTCCTCTGGTGGATATCGCCCAGAAGGCGCTGTCCCGTCTTGGATATAAGGTACAAGGCTTCACTTCGGCCCAGGAAGCCTTGACGGCCTTCAAGTCCGCCCCTGAAGACTTTGACCTATTGATTACCGACTACACCATGCCCAAGATGACCGGCGTCCAACTGGCCAGGGAGGTTTTGACCGAAAAGCCCGACATGCCAATCATCATATGCACCGGCTTCTCCGAACGCCTACATACCATCGCCGCAGAGGAAATTGGTGCCGCCCGTCTGGCCATGAAGCCTCTTATGCCCAGGG
>JAIPDO010000073.1 GCA_021737645.1 Desulfarculaceae bacterium | reverse complement strand
AGCTGGTGGCCCAGGGCGACCAAGCCGGGCGCCGGGTGGACGGCACCGCCCTGGGCCAGTCGGCCCAAGTGGCCCAGCGCCAGGGAGAGTTGGCTCAGGCCATGGCCGAGGGTGGCCATGAGGCCGGGCCATATCTGGTCTGCTCCATATGTGGCTGGCTGACCACGGGAAGCGCACCGGAACGCTGCCCGGTGTGCGGCGCGGTGCATGAGAAGTTCCAGCCTGCCCCCTAAGGAGTTTCCCCCAGGGCAGCGGCACGTTTGGCCGCCGCTTTTTCATTGAAGCGCTTAGCGTCGATTATGTAGCGCCCGTGGGTGCCCTCGGAGATCAGCTCCACCCCGTCGTGCCCCTGCATGACGAACTCAAGACGGCGTCCTTCCATCTTAATCAGCTCTCCGCTGATTTTCACGGTGAGCCCCGGCGGCGTTGCCGCTAGATGACTCAGGCGCACCTCTATGCCCACGCTCTGCTCACGGGGCCAGTCCAGGTGGGGGTTCAGGGCCTGGATGCAGGCCCACTCGAACAACCCCACCATGTAGCCGGTGGCCAGCACCTGGGGCATTTGTTGAAACTCCGGGGACTCGGGCAACAGGCAGGGCACGGTACGCTCCGGGGGCACCTTGTAGTCAAAGGTAAAACGCAGGCCTGGTTTGAGACTGGGAAGCATGGCGGCCTCCTTGGTTTTTCTTTCACTGTGGAGGTGGACAAACAATAAGGGAAATTAATAATATTGAATAAATATATAAGGAAATATTATGGAATGGCAGCAGCTAAATGCATTCCGCCACTTGGCCCGCACCGGCAGCTTCAGCAAGGCGGCCCAGCTTACCTTGCGCACCCAGCCCGCGGTGAGCCAGCAGATCAAGGCCCTGGAGGCTGACCTGGGTTGCGTTCTGGTGGAGCGCTCCGGCCGCAAGGGAACACGCCTGACCAGGGCCGGAGAACGTCTGCTGGCCTTTTGCGATCTGGCCCAGCAAGAGGAACAGGCCCTTAGGGAAGAGCTGGCCGCCCTGGGGGATGAGCCCCGCCATTGGTTGCGCCTAGCTGCCCCCCTGACCACGCTGGTGCAGCTTCTGCCCCCGCTTCTGGCCGCCTATGGCCGGGAGCATCCAGACGTGGAGCTGACCCTATGGGACCGGCCCCAGAATCAGGTGGTGCAATTGGTGCGCTCCGGCGAGGCGGACCTGGGCCTGGCTCTGGCCTCGGTGGCTCCCAGGGGGCTCAGGGCCCGGCCCTGGAAGGCGGTGCGCCCGGTGCTGTTGGTGCCCCAGGGGCATCCCCTGACCAGGGAGGAGCGTCCCCTGGATCTGGCCAAGATCAGCCGATACCGCCTGATCCTGCCCCCGCCGTCACCGGAGAGTTCCCACCGCGCCGCCTTGGACGAGTTGTTCACCAGCCAAGGCCTGCCTTGCCGGATGATCATGGAGTCGGCCAACGCCGAGGTAAGCGCCGCCCTGGTGGAGCAAGGGCTGGGGCTGGCTTTCGCTTCCCTGGCCGGAGAGCCGCCGGGCCTGCGCAAGTGGAACCTCAGGGCCTTGTCCCTGGAGCATCTGTTGCCCGGCGACCGCATAGTCATCCTGAGCCGCAAGGGCAGGGGGATGCCCCGGCATCAGCAGGCCTTGGTGGATTTGCTTTTGTCCGAGGCCTAATCCTTGGGCGGGGCGGGCAGGCTGAGGCGGCATACGGCCCCGCCCTCGGACCTGGGCTCCAGGCTCAGGCTGCCCAGGTTGCGCCGGGCGGCCAGGGAGACGATGGGCAGGCCCAGGCCGGTGCCCATGGGCTTGCTGGAGTGGAAGGGGCTCAGGATGTCGTCCATGTCCATGGCTTCCGGGGTCTTGCCGTTGTTGCTTATGGCCAGGCAAACCATGTGCGGGTCCTTGTCCGGCCCCGCCGCCGCCTCCACCGCCGGATGTTGTTGGTCCGCCGCCTCGGCCGCATTCTCCAAGACGTAGCGCAACATGGCCTCCAGGTCCTGGGGGTCGCACAGCACCTTGCCGTGGCCTGAGGGCAGGTCGGGCCTCCAATCCACCCCTTCCATCAAGCCCCGTTGCAGCACCCAGCGGTGGGCCAGGTCCAGATAGTCGGCCAGTTCACATACCTGGGGCGAGGGGTCTTCCTGGAACATGCCGGTGTACATGGCGATGTCGCCCATCATGCGTTCCAGGCGCTGGTTTTCCTTGAGCACCATCTCATAGGCCTGAAAGGCCGGGCTGTCCGGGCCGGTCGTTTTTTGCAGGCGGCGGATGTTGCCGCCGATGATGGTGATGGGGTTGCGCACCTGATGGGCGATGCCTTCGATCATTTGCCGGTCGCAGCGGGAGGTCATGGTGATGAAGGAGTCGGTGGCCACCAGCACGCAGAAATCCAGCATGCGATCCACCACCTCGGCCACGCTCTCTTGTTGGGCGGGGGGTATTTTTTCGCCCACGATGCGGTGACAGAACTGGCGGGCCATGGCGTAGCCCAGATTCACGAAGCGCTGGTCCAGGCTGAGATTTACGTGGCGCACCCCGGAGTTCCACAGGTAGGTGAGAAAGCGCTTTGAGAATTCTTCGTCGAACAGGGCGTGGAACCACTGGCCCAGCACTTTTTCCAGGCGGGGCAGGTTTTCTCCCTGCTCCAAAATGTGCTTGGTGCGTTCGATGGCCAGGAAATAGCGGCAGAACTCGCGGCCGAACTCGTGGCTTTGGTCCAGAAAGGCCTGCCTCCACGGAGCCAGGCGCTCTTGGGCCTTATGGTCAAGCTCGAGTTGCTCCAGGAAAAAATTCAGGCGCTCAAAAGGAATGGGTTCGTGGTTCATTTACGCCGCTTTCTGGTGATGGGGTTGGCTACCGATTCTTACCCTAGGATAAGGGTCTGCCGCCCCCTGAGCAAGCGGGAGCACCGAATGATTTGGCCTCGGCCCCCGGCATGGCTTACAATTTTAATATAAAGGCAAAATACCTCTGTAAATGGAGCAAGGCGATACCATGGAAGACAAACGCAATTTGCACCTGAAAGTTCAGGAACTGTGCGACTGCTTCGCCACCACCGACTATCTTGAAGAGATGTCCAAGCTCGCCAAGGACCAGGACCAGGACGAGGCGGCCTTGAAGTGGCTGGCCCTCACGGTTCTGCACGCGGTCAACGCCGGGGCCAAGAAAATCACCTTGTTCCAGGCCCCGGACGGCGCGATATCGGTGCAGGCCAAATACCGGGCCAGCACGCTTCCCTCTCCGGGCGCGGACATAGGCCCCAAGGTGATCGAGGCGGTTCGCGCCATGACCCACGCCGAAGGCGACAAGGTCAAGGCCCTGCTGGCCCTGGGGGTGCGCAACGACAACCTGGAGGTCAAGGTGAAGACCGAAAAAGAGGACGGTGGCCAACTCCTTACCCTCAAGTTCCCGGAGTAAGGCCTTGCGCGGCGCATTGAAGTTACTGCCGCTGCTGGCGGCCCTGTTGCTCACGGCCGGCTCGGCCTGGGCCGCCGGTCCGGTCCAAACCCTGGTGCTCAAGCAGGGGCAGGTGTTTCAGGTGACCCTGGCCGCCAACCACACCACCGGCTACAAATGGATGCTGGCCAAGGTGCCCGATGCCAAGGTGGTCAAGCTGGTCACCAGCAACTACGTGCCCGACAAGGCCGAAGGGCCAGACGGCAAGCCACGCGTGGGCGTGGGCGGCCATGAGATATGGACCTTCCAGGCCATGGGGCCGGGCAGGGCCATGATTGTGCTCAACTATGCGCGCCCTTGGGAAAAGGACAAGAAACCGGCCAAGGGCCGCAGCCTGGAGGTTGAGGTTCGATGAGCTATATATCCCAGCACCGCATGCCCGCCTTCAGCGCCGGGGGGCGGCCCAACATCGGCCCCGAACAGTGGCGGCTCACCGTGGACGGCATGGTGGCCCAGGAGCGCGAGTTTGATCTGGGCGGCATAGGGGCCATGCCCCAGAGCGAAGTGGACGCCCGCCTAACCTCGGTGTCCGGATTCAGCCTGCGGGCCCGCTGGCAAGGGGTCTTGTGGCGCGACTTCCTGGCTGGGCTGGAGCTTTCGCCGGGGGCCGATCACGCCACCTTCACCAGTCAGGGCGGGGGCTACACCACCACGGTGAGCCTGAAGGACCTGGACCACCCCAGGGTGATGCTGGTGCTGGGGGTGCAGGACGAGCCCCTGGAGGTGGACTACGGCGGGCCCCTGCGCATGCTGGTGCCCCATCTCTGGGGCTACAAGAGCGCCAAGTGGCTGGCGGGCATTACCTTGGGCGACAAGATGCTGGGCGGCTTTTGGGAAGACCGCGGCTATACCCGGGAGGGGCTGATCGAACCCGGCGTGACTCTGGATCTCAACTCCGGCCAGCGCCGGGCCATTCGAGGAGGCGAGGTTACCGAGTTCTGAGTTCATCCCGTCATTGCGCCAAAAAAGGGGCGGCTCGCCAAAAAGGCGGGCCGCTTTTTTATTTGTGAGCGATGGCCCCGGCGAATCATCGGTTGACTTTGAGTTGCGTTTTATAAAATATTTGTATGGAGTTTGGTGGCCCCCAGCATAGGATTTGCGGCAGAGGTTAATTTTAACATTGGTGAAAATGGTCAGTTGCGATTACTAAAAAAAGTGCAAGGCACGGGGGGATGAGTTGAAACTGTTGCGCATGGCCATGGCCTGTACGGTCTTTATTTTGTTGCTCACCCTCGCGTCGGCTTGGGCCGGGCCGCAGCAGGACATGCAAAGCGCCCTGAGCGCCTATCGGGCAGGGAAAATATCGCAGGCGATAACTTATTACGAGAAGGCCCTATATTCGGGCAAGCTGTCCGCCGGCGACAAGGCCATGGTTTCCTACAATCTCGGCAATCTTTACCTCAGGCGACAAGGGTCCTTTAACCAGCGGAGCGCCTACCAGAAAAAAGCCATTTCCTATTACAGCATGGCCGTAGTCTATGATCCCGGCTATGCCAAGGCCTACAACAACCGGGGTAACCTCTACCGGCAAAACGCTTCCCTGAACAAGGCCCTGGCCGACTACACCCGGGCCATAAAGGCCGACCCCAAATTCGCTCCCGCCTGGCGCAACCGCGCCATAGTTTACGAAAAGAAATACCGCTACCCCGAGGCGGTCAAGGATCTGACCCAGTATCTTCGCCTGAAGCCCGGCGACCAGAGCGCGCGGGCCAAGCTGGCCGGTGTTAACCAAAAGATCAGGCAAAAAGAAAAGAACCAGGTGCTGGCCATGCAAAGTGTCAAAAATGGCATGGCGGCCATGCAGGCCAAAAGGTATGAGCAGGCCATAGGCCTGTTCGGCAAGGCCATCAGCTACAAGGCTCTTTCCGACTACGGTTCGTCGCGCACCTTGGCCAACCGGGGAACCTGTTGGTATAAACTCGGGCACTACGCCAAGGCTTCCCAGAGCTACGGCTCGGCCATCAGCATTGACCCCAAGTTCGCGGGCGCCTACCGCGACCGGGGCACCGCCTATATAAAGATGTCCCGCTACTCCCTGGCCGTCACCGACCTGAGCAAAGCCGTCAAGTTGGACCCCAGACTGATCGACGCCTATTACAACCGAGCCTTGGCCTACTGGAGCTTGAAAAGGTGGCCTCAGGCCCAAAAGGACATGGAGCACTACTCCGGCCTGGCGCCTGGAGACAAAAGAGCCAAGGCCATATTGGCCAAGATAAGATCCCGCAAGCCGGCCGATTACCAATGAATCCACTTTGCGATAGAGGCCGAGGAGCACAAAACACCGTTTAGACTTGGCGGATGGCCCTTGCCGCCCTTGTGCACCTGGGTGAAACAGGGCGTATTGGAGAGTTAGTCATGGTTCGCAAGCCTTTTTATTGGTCCTTGACGCTGCTGCTTTGCCTGGCGGCTTTTTTGTGCGTCCTGGCCGCGGCGGGCTCCACCCAGGCCGCTGTCGGCATCGCTACCGGGCATGGAGGCAACGCCTCTGCGGCCTGCCGCGAGATGCAGATCTACCTGCAAAACTACTACGGCCCGGTGCAGCGGGTGAAGCTGAACCAGGCCGCCGGCAACATCAAACACATGTACTGGTACAAAAAACCGGGTGGTATTCAACGACTGAACATCACCTACAACAACAACCAGCGCCAGGAAGTCCGGCTCATGTGGAACCCGGACTCCATCCGGGGCTACGGTTTCTGGTGCCACCAGGGCAACAAGTGCGTGCAGGTGCCGGGACTGGAGAACCAGGATTACATCCTCAACTTCATGGCGCATTTCAATAATCAGCCGACTCACGTGGCCTGCTCCACCTATGCCCGGGGCGGCTATCCGGGCAAGGTGCTGTTCAATAATTTCAACGGCAACGGGGTTGACATCAACCCCACCAAAAAGACTGTTTTTCGGATAACGGGGCGCTGCACCATCACCGAGGTGCAAACTTTTCATCACAACCGCTACCGGGGCAAAGTGCCCGGCAAAATCTACATCAAGGGTGTTAACGGCACCCCTGGCTCCTGGGCCTTCAAGGCCCGTCCGGGACTAAGCAGCTGGCAAAACTACTACCTGCCCAACGCCAACTGGATCGTCAATCCGGCCAACCTGACCATCGGGCCGGGCACCTACGAGATTACGGTGTCCGACAAGGCCAGCTGGTCCCACAACCCCAAGTCAGGCAATGCCGGCTATGCCATCGTGTGGGGCAAATGCAGTGCTGCTCCCCCGGCCCAGGATCCCTGGGTTTCCTGGCGCGGCCACCATTATCAGGTGGTAACCACCAAAATGACCTGGAACCAAGCCGTGGCCCACGCCAAGAAGCTGGGAGGCCATTTGGTGGTCATCTCCGACAAGGCCGAGAATGAGTTCGTTACCAACCTGGCCCACGCGAAAGGCGCGGGACCCATCTATTGGCTGGGCTTCACCGATCTGGGCAGCGAGGGCAACTGGCGCTGGGTGAACGGCCAGAAAATCACCTACACCAACTGGAGTGTGAACGAACCCAACAACTATAAAGGGCGGGAACACTGTGGTAACGTGGGCTGGCGAACCAAATATGGGTGGGACGACGCTCCCTGCGATGAAAAGCATGGTTTCGTGGTAGAGGTGGACGGCCAGGCCGCTCCACCGCCCGCCGCCTCCAAACCGACCTTCATCGGACAGTGGCATGGCTGGACCCAGTGCACCAATCCGGCCAATGGCAAAAAGCCGTTCAGCTTTACCGTATCCAAGTCCGGCCAAAGCTACGTTTGTGACGACCACTCCGGCCAAAACAAGTTCAAACCGGGATATCTGACCCAGAGCGGCCAGACCACCTGGCTGGTGTGCCCCTGGGCCCGCAGCCAAGGCCATAGAGGGGTTTACTACTGGCGGATGGACCCCAAGGACCCCAAATTGCTGCATGGACGGGAGGACGTGCAGGGGCTCACCTGCAAGTCCTACAACTACCAGGTGCGCAAGGTCAAATAACCAGGCCACCGGGCGGGGAGCCCAACAACTCCCACGGCAATGAGAACTGCACCGAGGTTGGTTGGCACAGCTTCTATTCATGGAACGACGGGGCCTGCGGAGAGAAAAAGCCCTACGTGGTGGAAATCGGCCGTTAGCTCTGGAGAGAGTAGCGGTTGGGCTCGGCAAAGACGTCTATGACCAGCGAGGGCACCAACACCGTGGCTCCGTGGGCGGTCCCGGCGGGTATGTCGTAGCATTCGCCCGCGCGGTAGACCTTGGTTTTGTCCCCGATGGTCAGTTCCAGCTCGCCGGATACCACGATGCCCCACTGGGCCCCGTGGCTGTGCAGGGGAACCGAGGCCCCGGCGGGAAGGTCGAAAAAAACCGCCTGGCCCGTAGGGCCGGCCAAGAGATAGCCGGTGACGTTTTTCAGGCCCAGGGCCGCCTTGGGCAGGCCCTTGATGAAGTCGGCGAAGACCGCGTTCTTGCTCATGCCAACCCCCTGACCGCTTCGCGTTTTTGTTCCTTGTAGTGGAAGTGCACCACGCATTGCTCTCGGAATTTACAATAAATATCAGGGTCTGAGCAATGGGGATCGTTTTCTAGGCATTCCAGGCAATAGCCGTGACCATATTTCTGGCACATGGCGACAGAGGGGCGATCAGGATGATTTCGACAGGTGTCACCGGCCATTACATACCTCGCGGTAAAAAGTGTATTAATTAAATTTTTAGCACGGGGCAGGGAAATCGGCAAGACCGGCGGCCTTGACCTACTGTTACGCCTCTAGGATAATGCGGCCAGCATCGGTTATTTACGCCGCATCCCCAAGCGGGGCGGGAGGATAGTTAGTTGAAACGCATATTGGTCACCGGCGGAGCCGGTTTCATCGGTTCGCATTTGGTGGACGCGCTGCTGGCGCAGGGCCACGAGGTGCTCTGCATGGACAACTTTTTCACCGGCGACAAGGGCAACGTGGCCCAGCACCTGGGCAACCCGCTATTCGAGGTGGTGCGCCACGACGTGGTGGAGCCCATCCTGCTGGAAGTGGACCAGATCTACAACCTGGCCTGCCCCGCTTCGCCGGTGCACTACCAGTTTAATCCGGTCAAGACGGTCAAGACCAACGTACTGGGCACCCTGAACATGCTGGGCATGGCCAAGCGGGTGGGCGCGCGCATTTTGCAGGCCTCCACCAGCGAAGTCTACGGCGACCCCATGGTGCACCCCCAGACCGAAGACTACTGGGGCAACGTGAACCCCATAGGCATGCGCTCCTGCTATGACGAAGGCAAGCGCCTGGCCGAGACCCTGATGATGGACTACCACCGCAGCAACGGGGTTGACGTGCGAATAGTGCGGATCTTCAATACTTACGGGCCGCGCATGGCGGTCAACGAAGGCCGGGTGGTGAGTAACTTCGCGGTGCAGGCCATAAAAGGCGAGCCCATCACCATATACGGCGACGGCACCCAGACCCGGTCCTTCTGCTATGTGGACGATTTGGTGGCCGGTATGATCGCCATGATGGAGTCCCAGGAATTCATCGGACCGGTGAACCTTGGCAACCCCTCGGAGTTCACCATGCTGGAGTTGGCCGAAAAGGTCATCAAGCTAAGCGGTTCCAGCAGCCCTCTGGATTACAAGCCCCTGCCGCCGGACGACCCCACCCAGCGCCGCCCGAACATATCCCTGGCCCAGGAAAAGCTGGGCTGGAGCCCCACCGTGGAGTTGGAGCAGGGCTTGGTGCCCACCCTGGACTATTTCCGTTCGGCCCTGGCCCAGGACTAGGGCCCGTGGGCCGTCATTATCCGGAGCTCCCGGTGGTGGGGGTGGGCGGAGTTGTTCTGGCCGGTGACCAGGTGCTCTTGGTCAAGCGGGGGGCCGAGCCCTCTAAAGGCATCTGGTCCATACCCGGCGGAGGGGTGGAGGTGGGCGAAAGCCTGGTCCAGGCCTGCGCCCGGGAGGTTGCCGAGGAAACCGCCCTGGATGTGAGGGTGGGGCCCATGGTGGAGGTGCTGGAGCGCATCCTGCGCGATCCACAGGGCCGGGTGGAGTATCACTACGTACTAATTGATTTTTTGTGTTATGCCCAGCCCCTGGAGCCTCAGGCTGGAGATGATGCGGCCGCGGCCCTCTGGGCCGGTCTGGACGCTCTGGAGAGCTTCAGCCTAACACCTGATACAAAGCGGGTAATCCTCAAGGCGGCCCGCTTGGCCCAAGACGG
Source organism: Desulfarculaceae bacterium (assembly GCA_021737645.1). Classification (GTDB taxonomy): domain Bacteria; phylum Desulfobacterota; class Desulfarculia; order Desulfarculales; family Desulfarculaceae; genus Desulfoferula. The sequence goes on along the minus strand of JAIPDO010000073.1, from coordinate 6,605 downwards.
ATGAATCGGCTCCGATTTTGGCGGGGATGATTGTTGACAGCGCCGGCGTTTAGCTGCTATTTTGCGTGAGTCCCAGGCGGACTTGTTTTTTTACCGGTCTTTGTGCCGGAAAGGACAAGTCCACCCGGCGATGCAAGGTGTGGTTGTACCTGACCATATAAGTATCGGCCACCGCCGGGCGCCCATGGCCGGTGGATGTGCCGGAAGTGTGTTTGAGGCAATTGAGAGTAGCGAGAGGCAAGGATCTTATGTCATCGCACCAGCAAGGAAAGAAACAACGGTCGCGTGCGGACTGGATCCTTCTCTTCGTAGGATTGGTGATTGGTTCGGCCTTCGGGTTCTGGGCCACCCCCACCATCCTCTACGCGGAGAAGGCGCAGCCGTTGCAGTTCAATCACAAGCTGCATTTAGAGCAGGTCAGTGACAGCTGTAAGTCATGTCACAGCCTGCGAGAAGACGGCTCCTTCTCGGGCATTCCCAGCATCAAGTCATGCAAGGAGTGTCACGAGGCGGATTCGCCCATGGGTGATGGAGCCAACGAGGCGGCTTTCCTGGAGTACATCAAGAAGAACCAGCCCATACCTTGGCTGGTCTACTCCCGCCAGCCTGACTGTGTGTTCTTCTCTCATGCGGCCCACACGGCCAACGCCGGTTTCGAGTGCGCCAAGTGCCACGATGATCACGGCCAAACCACCAAGCTGCGGCCCTATGAGTACAACCGGCTCACGGGCTACAGCCGGGATATCTGGGGAACCGGGCCCATCGGCTTGAGCGGACCGCCCCACCGCATGAAAATGGACGACTGCGCCAAGTGCCACAGCGAAAACGGCGTGAACCGCGCCTGCTTCGTTTGTCACAAATAGGCGTCGGCTGGATGCTAAGGAGACACCCTTATGCAATGGGATAGACGAGCATTTATCAAGCTGGCCGTGGGTGGAGTATTGGGCGTGCACGCAAGCCCGCTCATGTGGAAACTCATGGACGACTCCACCATCTGGACCCAGAACTGGTCTTGGGTTCCGGTGCCAGAGGACGGTGCGGTGGCCTTCGCCAACGTGGTCAACCCCCAGACCGGCACCGGCGCCAAGGCGCGCCTGGTGCAGGGCAGGGTGGACGGCACCCGGGCCATCCGGGTGGAGGGCAACCCCGAGCACCCCTTGAGCAAGGGCGGCGTGGTTCCGCAAGACGCCTCGGCCCTGCAACTTCTGTATAACACCGACATCCGGGTAACCGCCCCGCTGCTGCGCGACCGGGCCTCCGGGCGTTACAGCAAACTCAGTTGGCCTGAGGCACTGGACATCCTGGCCGGAAACCTGGCCGAGGTGGCAAAGCAAGGCAAGCCCGAGGCGATCATGGCCCTGGGCCAAGATCCCGAGAGCGCCACCGGCCAGCTTCTGCTGAGCCTCATGGCCGCCCTGGGTTCGCCCAACTTGGCCTTCACCCCCAACGCCGGGGAGACTCTGGCCCTGGCCGGCTTGGCCATGATGGGCCAGACCGATTTGGGCTTCGACCTGGCCAACTCCGACTACGTGATCTCCTTCGGCACCCCGCTGCTGGAAAACTTCGGCGCGCCGGTGGCCACCCGCAAGGCTTTCGCCTCCTGGCGAGGCTTCCCCAAAAACTCGGGCTTCCTGGCCCAGATAGAGTCGCGGGCAAGCGTCACCGCCAGCCAGGCGGACATGTGGCTGGCCTGCCGCCCGGGCACCGAAGGCGCTCTGGCCCTGGCCATGTGCTCCATCATGATCCAGGAAAAACTCTACGACCAAGCGGCGGTTAAGGCGTCCTTCGGCTTTGCCGACGAGGGCGACTTCAAAGGTTTCAAGACCTTTGTGCTCAAGAACTACCGCCGCGAGCGTGTGGCGCAGATGGCCGGAGTGCCCCTGGAGAAGCTGGTCAAGCTGACCCTGGGCTTTGCCAAGGCCAAGCGGGCCGTGGCGGTATGCGGGCCCGGCAACTCCAGCGACCCGGGCCGCATGTACGACTTTATGGCGGTTTTGGCCCTCAACGCCCTCAAGGGCAACATCGGCAAGCCCGGCGGCGTGCTGGTGCAAGCTCCCCTGCCGCTAAAGGCCATTGGCTCCACCAGAGTACAAAGCAACGTCCGCCCGTTGGTGGACCCGGCCCAGGGGCTGGACTCCAACAACCCCGACGCGCTGGCCAAGGCGGCCCTGGCGGGCAAGCCCTACGGGATCAAGACCCTTCTGCTGGTGGGCGGCAACTTCGTCTACAACGGCCCCCAGGCCGGAGTGATGGAGGAGCTGGCCCGCAAGACCCCCTTCGTGGTGGCCTTGACCCCCTACCTGGACGAGTCGGCCTCGGTGGCTGATTTGGTCCTGCCCACCACCCACTGGCTGGAGGGCTGGGGCGACAGCACCTCACCCTACGGCAGCCCGGTGGCCTGTTACGGCCTGCACCGCCCCTTGATAAAGGCGGTGCCCCAGGCCAAGGACGCGGGCGATGTGCTTCTGCAAGTAGCCTCGCGCCTGGGCGGCAAAGTGGCCAAGGCCTTGCCGTACAAGAACATGGAAGAGGTCCTGGCGGTTCGCACCGAAGCCATGGGCGAATTCGAGGAGCTGGCCGAGCAGAGCTTCTGGGTGCAGCCCAAACCGGCCTACGGCCCGGTGAAGTTCCAGACTCCCACCGGGCGTTTCGAGTTCTTCAGCATGGGCCTGTTCAAGCTGCTCTCCGGCCGGGCCGGCAACCCTCAGGTCCTGGAGCGCATGGTGGCCATGATGGGAGTAGGCGGTGGCCTGGAAGCGGCCTTCCTGCCCCACTGGGAGGCTCCGGCGGCGGCCGACGACCTGGGTACGGGGATGCCCCTGCTGCTTGCGGCGGTGCCATCACTTCGGACCACCTGGGGCGGCGATGCCATCACCCCCTACATGGTCAAGGTTCTGCCCGACACCATGCTGGCCGACATGGACAAGCTGGTGGTGGAGATGAACCCCCAGACCGCCCACGAGTTGCACCTATACGAAGGCGACATGATTCGCGTCGACTCCGTGGCCGGAAGCCTGACCGCCAAGCTCAGCCTGTTCGCGGGCGCCGCCCCTGGGGTGGTATACGCGCCGGTGGGTCTGGGGCACAGCGCCTTCGGATTCCAGGTGGAAGGCAAGGGCATGAACTTCAACCGAGCAGCCAAGGTGACCACCGATCCGATGAGCGGGCTGCCCGTCTGGGAGCTGACCGCGGTTAGCGTCGAGAAGGTGCAGGGTTAGTAGCTATGTGGCGAAAAGACGTAATGAGATTCGGAATGGTCATAGACCTGGACAAGTGCACCGGTTGCGGTGCCTGTTCGGTGGCCTGCATGAGCGAAAACAACATCGGGGTCTTGCACAACGAGACTGATAAAATCCGCTCCATAACCTGGATGCGGGTTTATCAGATCGACAACGGCAAGTCCTTCCCCGACACCGAGGTGGCCTTCATCCCCCGGCCTTGCATGCACTGCCAGGGCGGCAAATCGGGCACTCCGGGCCAGGCCTTCTTCCAGGAAGGCCCCATGGATGAGGAGGCTCACCCTCCCTGCGTGAGCGTGTGCCCGGCCACGGCCACCGACTATGACGAGGAAACCGGCATAGTCAGCCAGATACCCACCCGGTGCATCGGCTGCCGGTACTGTGTCGCGGCCTGTCCTTACCACGCACGCTACTTCAACTGGTACGACGTGCCCTGGCCCAAGGGCAGCCCCCGGGCCCTTAGCCCCTTTGTCTCTCCGCGCATGCGCGGCGTGGTGGAAAAGTGCACCTTCTGCTACCAGCGTTACCAGGCCGCCCGCAACAAGGCCTTGGTCGACGGCGGCGAAGTCGGCGAAATGGATTACCAGACCGCCTGCACCGAGGCCTGCCCTTCAGGGGCCATCACCTTCGGGCAGTTGCAGAACCCCGAGCACAAGGTGCATAAGCTGATCTCCAGCGACTACACCTTCCGCCTGCTGGAGCAGCTGCACACCAACCCCAAGGTGTATTACATGTCCAAGCGGGAGTGGGTGCGCAAAAAGGCCGACAACTATGTAACCCGCCACAATAAGTTTGCCCAGGCCGCCGCCCAGAGCGGTCACTAGCAATAGGCGAGGTCAACAATGAGAAGATGGTTTGACGATTTACCCAAGTACGCGGATGATTCGAGCTGGTGGCCCAAAGGGACCAAGCGGTGCCGGCCTGAAATCTTCCTAATCTGGTTGGGCCTTCCCCTGACCTTGCTGGCCTACTTCAGTGTAGGAGCGGTTTTGTGTCTGGCCCTGGGCCTCAACCAGACCAATATGAACGACTACTTCGCCTTTGGCGTGTGGATTGTGGTGGACCTGGCGGTCATCGGCCTGGGGGCGGGCGCTTTCTTCACCAGCTTCCTAAACTACGTGGTAGGCAAGACCGAGCTTAAGCCCATCGTCAACGCGGCGGTGCTTATCGGCTTTATCTGCTATGTGGGCGCCATCTTGATGCTGGGCATCGATATCGGCCAGCCCATCCGGGGTTGGTTCGGCTTCTGGCACGCCAACGTGCACTCCATGCTCACCGAGGTGATGTTCTGCATCACCACCTACGCCATAGTGCTCACCATCGAGTTGCTGCCTTCGGTGCTGGACAACCGGCGCATCAGCCGGGTGCCCGAGTTCGGTACCTTCAGCCACAACCTGCACACCATCATGATTGTTTTCGCGGCGGCCGGCACTTTTCTGAGCTTTTTCCACCAGGGTTCCCTGGGCGGCATGTTCGGTGTGCTCTATGCCCGGCCCTTCGCGGCCCGCGGCGGCTTGGGCATCTGGCCCTGGACCTTCTTCCTGTTCATCATGAGTGCCATTGCGGTGGGCCCCAGCTTCACCACCATGGTGGTGATGATCACCGAGAAGATCTCCGGCCGCAAGCTGACCAAGCACAGCGTGAAGATGCTCATGGGCAAGATCAGCGGTTGGTTGCTGGTGGTGTACATGGTCTTCAAGTCGGCTGACACCCTGTGGTGGGCCTACGTCAAGCTGCCCGCCGCCGGTCTGACCTTTGACAACATGTACCACGCGCCTTACGGCTTCTGGTTGCTCTGGGTGGAGATTGGCCTGTGCGGCTGGCTGCCCGCCCTGATGCTGGTCCAGGAGAAGATCCGCGCCAGCTACGGCTGGATGTTCCTGGCCATGCTGCTGGCCTGCATCGGCATCACCCTGAACCGCTTCGTGTTCACCATCCAGTCACTGGCCCTGCCTGTGCTGCCGTTTGAGAAGTTCTACTCCTACCTGCCTTCCTGGCAGGAGTGGGGTATCGCCAGCCTGGTGCTGGGCTTCGGGCTGCTGGTGTTCATGCTGGCCTATCGTTATCTCCCCATCTTCCCGCAAGAGCCGGAACTTAACGACTAAGGAGGCCTGGATATGTTCCCCTTTGCTTACGAATGGATTTGGGACATCGGCCATATCATATTTTTCGGCCTGTTCTACGGGATTCTCTCGGTGATTTTCGGCACCTTGACCCTGACCATTCTCAAGACTATGCTTGATCTGTGGGCCGGTCATATTCACGAGCCGGAACACTAGCGTCGGGGCGCCGCGGCGCCTGGAGCATTTAACCGAACCTACGACGGGGCCCATACGGGCCCCGTCTTATATTGCGAGCCATGAGCACACAAAAGCTACCCAGCCCCCCCAAGGACCTGCAAGCGGTGGTGTTCGACCTGGACGGGGTCATCTTCGATTCCCTGCCCGCCAACATCGCCTTTTACAACCACATCCTGGAGCATCTGGGCCGCGAGCCGGTGGCCGAGCAATACGCGAAAATTATCCACCGCGAGGCTATGCACGGCTCCCTGGAGGCCCTGCTGGGCCGTGGGGATGACTTCGACCGGGCCATCGCCTACTGGCGCACCATGGACTCCGCGCCGTTTTTTAAGCTGCTGAGGCTCTACCCCGGGGCGCGCGAAACCATCGTGAGCCTGCGCGAACGTTGGCGCACCGCCGTGGCCACCAACCGCACCGCCACCGCCCATTCCAGCCTGGCCCACTTCCAGTTGCTGGAGCTTTTCGACGTGGTGGCCAATCCGGACAGCGCGGGCGAGGCCAAGCCCCACCCGGCCATGATGCAACAGGTGCTCACCCACTTCGGCCTGGAGCCGGAGCAGGTGGTTTACGTGGGTGACAGCACCACAGACGAGGGCCTGTGCCAGGCCACCGGGGTGCGCCTGGTGGCCTTCGGCAACCCGGAACTAAGCGCCTGGGCCCATTTGGATGACCTAAGGGACTTGCCCGGCCTGTTGGGCCTGGAGTAGCCCCAAAAGGCTTGTCACGCCTGGGGACAGGGGATATGCTTCCCGACTAGTGTTCTCAAGTTGAATTTCAGGGAGTAGTTAGTGTTCATACGCCAGCGCCCGGAAAAAAAGAAAAAGTCGATAGTCCGCGAATACCTGGAGGCCCTGATCTGGGCCGTGGTCCTCGCCCTGATTATCCGCACCTGGGGGGTGCAGGCTTTCAAAATTCCCTCCGGCTCCATGAAGCCCACCTTGCTGATCGGCGACCATTTGCTGGTGAGCAAGTCCTCCTACGGCATCAAGCTGCCCTTCAGCGACCTGGTGATCGTCCCCATCAGCGACCCCGCGCGTGGCGACATCGTGGTGTTCCGCTTCCCCGA
>JAIPDO010000072.1 GCA_021737645.1 Desulfarculaceae bacterium | reverse complement strand
GGGAGAAGGACCTTGCCAGCCCCGAGGTGGGCCACTTGGTGGAGAAGTATATGAGCGGGGTGGCGGGTGTGCCCACCAAGGACCGCATCAAGCTGGGGCGCCTCATCGAGGCCATGACCGGGGGCACCGCCCTGGTGGAATCCATGCACGGGGCGGGCTCGCCCCAGGCCCAGCGCATCATGATCTTCCGGGAATGTGGCCTGGGCGACAAAGTGGCCTTGGCCAAGAAGCTGGCCCGCATACCCATGCGCAAGGACTTGAAAAACAATTAACCATCGGCCCGGCCATACGGGAACGGAAGTTCACATGTCGGTAGTACAAAGTTTCGATTTGACCGGAAAGGTGGCCTTGGTCACCGGCGGCACCAAGGGCATCGGCAGAGCGGTGGCCACCGGACTGGCCCAGGCGGGGGCGGGCCTAGCCACGGTGAGCCGAAGGCCCGACCCTGAGTTCGAGCAAGAAGTTACCGCTCTGGGCCGCGCTTATGAGCATTTTGCCGCAGACCTGACCCACCGAGAGCAAACCAAGACGGTGGTTCCCGCAGTGCTTGAAAAGATGGGCCGCATCGACATCCTGGTGAACTGCGCGGGCATATGCCCCCGCACCGAGGTGCTGGACTTTGCCGAAGCCGATTGGGACGCCACCCTGGAGATCGATCTCACCGCGTCCTTTGTGCTCACCCAAAAAGCAGGCGCGGACATGCTCTCGCGCGGCTGGGGCAAGGTAATCAACGTGGCTTCGGTGTTGGCCTTCCAGGGTGGCCGCAACGTGCCTGCCTATGCGGCGGCCAAACACGGCTTGCTGGGGCTCACCAAGTCCTTTGCCAATGATTGGGCCGCCAAGGGGGTTAACGTCAACGCCATCGCCCCCGGCTATTTCTCCACTGATCTGACCAGCGATCTGTGGCAAGACCCGGAGCGCTACCAGGCCATTCTGGAGCGCATCCCGGCCCGGCGTTGGGGCCAAGGATCGGACATCGCCGGTCTGGCCCTGTTCTTGGCCTCGCCCGCCTCGGACTATGTAAACGGATCGGTATTCACCGTGGATGGCGGATGGATGAGCCTCTGAGGCGATATGGCTTTTTTCTTTCTAGGAGACGGTTCGTAAAAAATGACGCCAGGCTTGGGACATAAGCTCAAAGAGGCCTTGCTGGCCATCGTGGGGCCAGAGGGATTCTCCGAGGCGCTCATAGATATGGTCAGCTACAGCGGCGACGCCTCTGAGCATAGCCATCGGCCCCAGGCGGCGGTGTGGCCCCGAAACGCCCAGGAAGTGGCGGCGATACTCAGCCTGGCCAACCAAGAGCGCCTGCCGGTGGTGCCGCGCGGTGCGGGCACCGGACTGGCCGGGGCGGTGGTGCCTGTGCGCGGCGGCTTGGTCATGGACCTGGCCCGCATGAACCGCATCCGAGAAATAAGTTTGGCCGATCGCCTGGTGGTGGTGGAGCCGGGTGTGGTTTTCGCTCAACTTCAAACGGCCCTGGCCCCCAGCGGGTTCAGCTTTCCGCCGGATCCGGCCTCGGGCAAGGTGGCCACCCTTGGGGGCAACGTGGCCACCAACGCGGGCGGGCTGCAAGGGGCCAAGTACGGCGTGACCAGGGATTACGTCCTGGGCCTGGAGGTGGCCCTGGCCGACGGTTCGCTCATGCGCACGGGCTCCCGCTGCATGAAGAGCGTCTCCGGCTACGACCTCACCGGCCTCATGGTTGGCTCGGAGGGAACCCTGGGCGTGGTTACCGAGATAACCCTTAAGGTGGTGCCCAAGCCGCCGCTCAGCGCCACGGCCTCGGCCTCCTTCGGCGACCTGCGCCAGGCGGGCGACGCCATCCGCCAGATAATGAGCTCGCGCTTCACGCCCAGCGTCTTGGAGATACTGGACGCAGAGTGCATCAAGGTGCTCAATCGCCACGCGGGGCAAAGCCTGCCCGAGGCGGCGGCCATGGTACTGGCCGAGGCCGACGGCTACACCGAACAAGAGACGGACCTTCAGATACGCCAGATCACCCAGGCCTTTGCCGAGAACGACGCCCAAAACATCGCCTTGGCCCAATCGCCCGAAGAGGCCCAGCAATTCTGGGCCGCCCGCAAGGCTATCGGCGGCACCTTGTTCAGCCTGAACAACACCATGCTGGCCGAGGACGTAACCGTGCCCCTGAGCAAGGTGACCGACATGTTGGTGGGCATCGGCGAGACGGCCCGGCGCAACGGGGTGCTGATCGCCACCCTGGGCCACCTGGGCGACGGCAACCTGCATCCCAACCTGATCATCGATGGCCGCGATCCCGACCAGCTAGCGCGGGCCCACCGGGCGGCGGCCGAGTTGTTCGCCCTGGCCGTTGAGCTGGGGGGCACCCTCACCGGAGAGCACGGCATCGGCCTAGCCAAGGCTTCCTTTATGCCCCTGGAGCACGACGAGACGGCAATGCGCATGATGCGCCAGATAAAACGAACCTTTGACCCGCACGACATTCTCAACCCCGGAAAGATGGGGTTGTAGGTGACACCGCAAAGACGGACGGCCTCGGAGGGCCTGGACATGCAGCTTAGCAGCGAATTCAGGGAAAATTTCGAGGAGCAGATATTGCAGTGCTCCCAGTGCGGCTTTTGCCAGGCCGTATGCCCCTTGTTCGCGGTTTCCCTGCGTCCTGCCTTTAACGCCAGGGGCAAGATGATGGTGCTCAAAGAGGCCTTGCGCGGCAAGCTGGCCCTGGACGAGCAGGTGCTGGACAGCATTTTCCAGTGCACCGCCTGCGCCAATTGCAGCCATCACTGCCCCTCCGGGGTGGATGTGCCGGGCATCGTCAAGGCAGCCCGCCGGGAGATGTCCCGGACCGGCTCCTGCCACCCGGCCTTCACAGGCTTGTCCCAGGTGTTGGCTCAGCACGGCAACATCTACGCCGAGGAGGACCCGCCCGAGTTCCAGCGCCTCCTCAACCAACCTGCCGAATACGTCTATTTCGCCGGGTGCGTAGGCAACTACCGCGAGGAAGAGGCCAGCGAAACGGTGCTGGATCTTCTGGACCGGTTGGAACTGAACTACTCCCTCATAGACGAGGTGTGTTGCGGCGGAGTGCTGGAAGACATGGGATTGCAGGCGGTGGCGGCTTTGGCCCAGGCCAACCTTGAGCGCATCCTGGCCACCGGGGCCCGCACCGTTATCACCGGCTGCCCCTACTGCGCCCGCACTTTTTTGGAGCGGCCGGAATACCAGCCCTTGCGCGACCAGGGGATTCAGGTGCTGGTGCTCAGTCAGCTCCTGGCTCAACTCGAGCTGCCGGTGACCACGGACCAGCGGGTCACTTACCACGACCCCTGCGACTTGGGGCGGCATTGCGGCATCTACCGGGAGCCCCGCCAGGTCATCGCCAAGATAGCGCCCGATTTCGTGGAACTGGCCCACAATCGCGACCAGGCCCTGTGCTGCGGAGCGGGCGGGGGCATGCGCGGGGCCTACCCCAAGAACTCCCTGGCCGTGGCCCGGCGCAGACTGGAGGAGGTGGAGCAGAGCGGGGCCGAGGTCCTGCTTACCGACTGCAACTCCTGCGTGCATAACCTGCGCAACGCCAAGCTGCGCAAACAGAAGATACAAATCTACACCCTGGCCGAGTACATCGGCCGGTTGCTGGAAGGGGCCTCTTAAGCCGGAGGCCGGAGCCGCGAGGCGGCGATCGATTCAGGAGGATTTACTTGGAACTGCATGGATACAACCTGCCCGATGATCTCTACTACGATCCCAACCACTTTTGGGTGCGGGACGAGGGTGAATTTTTGGTCATGGGCATGGACGACTTTGCCCAGCGCATGGCCGGAGAGGTCGTATACGTGCAACTGCCCGACGACGGCAAAAAACTCAAGGCCGGTAAAAAGCTGGCCAAGGTGGAGTCCGGCAAGTGGCTAGGCAAGGTGCTCTCCCCGGTTGACGGCGAACTGGCAGGGGTGAACGAGGAGTTGGAGACCCGGCCCGAGCTGATAAACAAGGACTGCTACGGCCAGGGGTGGATGTACAAGATTCGCCCCGATGACAAGAGTCCCTTGTCCGATCTGGTGCGCGGCCCCGAGGCCCTGGCCGCCATGCTGGAGCAGGACATGGCCAAGTACGCCCAGGAATAGAATGGACGCTTTACTTCATAATCATTTGTTTGCAGGGTCGCCTGGTTCCCGTTGCCTTCAAGGAGATTTGGTGGATTGGTTGCAAGCGAAACAATGGCCCATGTTGAGGGCCGCCCTTGGCGGCCATTGGCTTGAGTTGAAATCGCGGGAAATGCGACGGGTTGAAAACTGTTTTGTGGGCGCGTTCAATGGGCCTTTGCGGGCGATGCTCCCGGGCTTTTCCGCGGCTAATTTGAGAAAAATATTGTGCCGGTCGCACCGGAAATGCGCGTCTGTTTATGCCTGGACGCGTTTGAGCGAACTGCTTGCGCATAGGTGCCGAAAGTGCTTGACACACCGTGGGGGTATTTTTAATAATAAAACCGGATTTTACCATATGAAAAAACAAAAATGGTTCCAAGGCGGTGAAAACCAGGCCGGTCACTCCCGGTTGGATGTGACCCAAGACTGGCTGAAGCAGGGAAATATGGCCGATGGCGCGCGGGGACCATGCCGAAAATCCGCTGGCCAAGGCTCGAATTTATACGGGTGGAAGGTGAGATGAGCGCAACAAAGGCCGTGATCAACGGCACCGAAATCAAAGTTAAGGCGGGAACCACCATTCTTGAGGCGGCCAGGCAGGCGGGCTTTGAGGTGCCCACCTTGTGCCACCATCCCGAGTTGACCCCCAGCGGCAACTGCCGCATGTGCGTGGTGGAGGTGGAGGGGTCGCCCCGTTTGGTGGCCTCCTGCCACACTCCCCTGGCCCAGGGCATGGTCATTCAAACCCATTCCGACAAGGTTTTGGCCGCGCGAAAGGCGGTTGTGGAATTGCTGCTCACCGCCCACACCGGCCCCTGCGTGAACGACAGCCGGGCCTCCGCCTGTGAGCTGCACAAGCTGGCGGCCGAGCTGGAGGTGGGGCCGCCCCGCTTCCAGGTCCAGGCGCCGCGATTCTATCCAGTTGAGAACGACAGCCCTTATGTAAGGCGGGATATGTCGCGCTGCATCCTATGCCGGCGCTGCGTGCGTGCCTGTCGCGAGGTGGCCAAGAAGGGCATCTTGTCCATGGCCTACCGGGGCTTTCAGTCCAAGGTGGTTTTCGAGGCCGACGATCCTTTGAACAGCGAGCAGTGCAAGGACTGCGGCGTCTGCATCGAGTTTTGTCCGACCAGCGCTTTGAGCAAGCCGGTTGAAGAGGTGGCGTGAGATGGTCAAGAAGCAAAAAGCAAAGGCGAGGGACGCCCTGCTGGGGATGATCAAGGAGCAACAGGACAGCCAGGGGCACGTCTCCCGCGAGGCCATGGAGCACCTTGCCCGATCCTTCAGTCTACCGTTGGGCGAGGTGTACGGGGTGGCGACCTTCTACACCTTCTTGTCCACCAAGTCCCAGGGACGCCACGTAATCAGGGTATGCCAAAGCATGCCCTGCCATCTAAAGGATTCCGGGCAGGTCGTCGACTGGATCAGCCAAGAGTTGTGCCTGGAGCCCGGCCAGACCACTCCGGACGGCCGCTTCACCCTGGAGGTGACCAACTGCATCGGGGCCTGTGACCAGGCCCCGGCGATGCTCATCGACGATGTGGTCTACGGCGGGCTCGATCCCCAAAAGGTGGCCCAAATCTTAAGGTCCATGGACTAGGCGAGGGGAGGACTGGGCATGCCGGTTAAACAACTGCTGAGCAGAAATTGCGGAAAAATCGATCCGCGCAATATAGACGATTTTATAAAGGCTAAAGGGTTCCAATCACTGGAACACGCGCGCTCCACTATGAGTCCCGAAGGTGTCATCGAAGAGGTGAAAAAATCCGGCCTCAAAGGGCGCGGCGGGGCCGGTTTTCCCTGCGGGGCCAAGTGGGAATTGGCGCGCAAATCCAAGGGACCGAACAAGTACCTCATCTGCAATGCCGATGAAGGCGAGGTGGGCACTTTCAAAGATCGCTACCTGATCCAAAACGACCCCTTCAGCCTCATCGAGGGCATGGCCATTGCCGCCTACGCCATAGGGGCGGCCAAGGCCTTTATCTACCTGCGCGCTGAATACCATTACCTCAAGGGCCTTCTGGCCGGGGCCATCACCCAAAGCGAGCAAAAGGGTTTTTTGAAGGGACTGGATATAGAGATCAGGGAAGGGGCCGGGGCCTACATCTGCGGAGAAGAGTCGGCCCTAATGAACTCCATTGAGGGCAAGCGCGGCGAGGCCCGCTACAAACCTCCCTTCCCGCCCACCAGCGGGTTGTTCAACGAGCCCACCATCATCAACAACGTGGAGACCCTGGCCAACCTGCCCCTGATTTTGGGCAAGGGCGCTGCCTGGTACCAGAAGCTGGGCACTGGGCAAAGCAAGGGAACCAAGCTCTTCTGCGTAAGCGGCGATGTGGCGCGGCCCGGCGTCTACGAACTGGAATTGGGGAGCAGCCTGTGGGAGTTGGTGGATGGCCAGGCAGGGGCTCGGGACATAAAGCTGGTGCAGGTGGGTGGCTCCACCGGGCGGGTGTTCCCGGCCGACCGGCTTGATACGCCGCTGGCCTATGAATCGGTACTGGGCTCGGGCGCGGTGATGGTGCTCGACCAAAGCCGCGACGTGGTGGAGTTCGTGCACCGCACCATGAAGTTCCTCAACGAGGAGAGCTGCGGCCAGTGCGCGCCCTGCCGCGAGGGCACCGAGGTTATGGTGGAAATTTTGGGGCGCCTGGACGCGGGGCAGGGAGTGCCGGGCGATCTGCGCACCCTGGAATATCTTTCCCAGGCCATGATGCTCACCGCCTTGTGCGGCCTGGGCCAGGCGGCGCCCCTACCGGTGCTGGACACCCTGGAGCATTTCCGGAGCGAATACGAAAACCGCATTGGGCAGGCGGTGTTTATCCGCAGCCTGAAGGCGCTCGGCGCCTAATGGCCGGTCAAGCCGGCCTTGCGATGGGAGCGGGGAATAATGAGTAAAGATACGAGCAAGTTTCTGTGTCCATACTGCGCTGAAACCTTCGGGAGCTTCGACGAGCTGGCGGCTCACGCTCTGGCCCAGCACAAGGGTGAGCCGGAGCCGCGCCCCGAGGGCATGATCCACCTTACGGTGAACGGCCAGGAGTTTGATATTCAGGTGCAGCCCCAGTGGACCCTGAACTACGTGGTGCACGACCTGCTGGGCTTCACTTCGCCCAAGATGTTCTGCGACCGCGGGGCCTGCGGCTCCTGCACGGTGATCATGGAGGGGCGGCCCATTCTCTCCTGCATGTCCCTGGCCATCGAGTGCGACGGTCAGAGCATCGAGACCGCCGAAGGGGTGGCCCAGGCCAAACACCCTCTTATTGACGCCTATGTAAAACACCACACCATGCAGTGCGGCTATTGCACCCCAGGATTCGTGACCACGGCCAAGGCCCTGCTGGACAAAAACCCCGATCCCAGCCTGGATGATATAAAGGAGGCCCTTGGCGGCAACCTCTGCCGTTGCGGCACGTATCCCCAGCATCCCAAGGCCATCCTGGAAGCGGCCGCCGAACTGCGCAAGGACCAGGGGGAGGGGCAAAATGGCTAGCACCGAAAAACAAAGAGCCCGCGAAATGCTGGACAACCTGCGTTTCGATAAATATCCCATTCCCAAGGAACGCATAAAAAGCATAGGCGACCGCGAGGTGCGGCGTCTGGACGGAGTGGAGAAGGCCAGCGGCAAGGCCAACTACACCATGGACGTGCAGTTGCCTGGCATGCTGCACATGCGCTTTCTAACCAGCCCCCACCCCCACGCGGCCATCAAAAGCATGGACACCAGCAAGGCCGAGGCCCTACCTGGAGTGCGTGCGGTGCTGCGCTACGATGACCCCGAAATCCAGCAAGAGGAAGACCTGGGCGGGCACGGCGTATCGCCCCGGCTGCCCATACCGCTGGTTGCACACTTTCAAGGCGAGGAGTGCGGCGTAGCCATAGCCGCCGACAGCGAGGAAATCGTCGATGAGGCGTTGCGCTTGGTGGAAGTTCAGTGGGAGCAACGCCCCTTCGTCTTAGACCCCCTGGAAGCGCTGGCTTCCGGTGCACCGATTGCCAATCCCGAAGACTTCCCCGAAAGCAACCTGGAGGTCTATTACGAGGCAGGCCGCGGCGATGTGGAAGAGGGCTTTGCCGAATCCGACGTGGTGCTGGAGTTCGCCTCCCGCCGCGATTTACACACCTACGTGAGCCCAGAACGCGCCTGTGGAGTCTGGCGCTGGAACGGTGATTACCCGGAGGTGTGGTGCAAGCAGCAGCGGCCCCACATCGTCAAGCGGGCGGTGGCCTCCTGGTTCGGCGGCATCCCCATGAACCGCATCGAACTGCACATCCTCTACCAGGGAGCCAGCTTCGGAGGCTGGTCCCAGTTCGGCTGGAACCTGGCCGGCAACTACTGTTCGGCGGTCATCTCGCGACGCACCAACCGGCCGGTCAAGTGGAGCTTTACCCGGCGTGAGGACTTTTACGGCGGGTCCATGGACTACGGGGCGCATCAATACAAGGTCGGCGCAAAGAAGGACGGGACCATACTGGCGGTAAAGGCGGAGTCGGTCTATGCCAACCCCATGTGGGGTGGGCAAGGCCCGGTGCTGCATTTGGAAGAATGCACCAACATCCCCCATCTCTACGGCAAACGGTCCCTGGCCATCGTAAACAAGGGGCCTTGTACCGCGGTGCGTTGCGAGCAACTTCCCAATACGCACACCCTTACCCTGGTGTTCGATCACGTGGCCGGCGAATTGGGCCTCGACCCCATTGACGTGGCGCTAAAAAACGACGGCGTGCACGGACACGATATGGCCTGGGCCAGTGAAGAGAAAATGAAGATGGGCTTTCCCCAGACCGACAGCCTGCGCGAGTGCATCAAGTCGGGCAAGAAGGCCGTGGCCTGGGACAAAAAATGGCATAAGCCGGGCACCAAGAAGCTTTCCAACGGACGCATGCACGGTCTGGGCTTTACCTGGAACCACGAGTGGGAAGACTCGGCCGGCTCCGGCGAGATAGCCATGCGCCTGGAGCGTAACGACGGTACCTTGCGCATCCTGGGCATGCGCTGTGACAACGGAGTCAACGCGGAAACCGCATATTGCCAGGTGGCCGCCGACGAGATGGGCATGAAGATTGAGGACGTTTTCTACCGTCCCCATGTGGACACCGGTTTCTTCACTCAGACGCCCGACTCCTCCACCAACATGAGCGTCAACGGCTTCGCGGTGCGCCACGCCTCGCGCATGCTCAAAGAGAGAATCCTCAAAGCGGCCTGCGCCCCCAGGGCCGAGACTCAGCGGGGCAGCTATCCGGCGTTTTTCCCGGACTGCACCCCCGAAGACCTGGACATCGCCGACAGCGCCATTTTCGTAAAAATGGACCCCTCCCGCCGCCTGACCCTGGCCGAGTTCGTCGGCCCGGCTGGCGACGAAGGCCCATTGTGCTTTTACGAGTTGTACGGCCACGAACGGACACCCTTCAGCGAGCCCATGTTCTCCTACAGTTACCACGTGCAGGTGGGAGCCTATAAGGGCGGTATACGGCCGCGATTCATCCGCCAGGCCCACTTTATGGAAGTGGAAGTGGACACCGGCACCGGCGAGATATCCATTACCAAGGTGGCCAACGTCAATGACGTGGGCAAGGCCATCAACCCCATGGCCTGCGAGGGCCAGATGTACGGTGGCACCTACATGGGCATCGGACGGGCCTTGTGGGAAGAGGTGGTGCACGATCCGGTGACCGGGGTGATGCTCAACGGCAATCTGCTGGACTACAAGATAGCCACCATCGATGACTGCGGGCCCATCGACACTATTCTCAAGGAGTCCCAGCTGGGCTTCGGCCCCTATGGTTTGGCCGGCATCGGCGAGGACGTTCCCACCATGATCCCGGCTTTGCTGGGTCCGGCGGTCTACAACGCCATCGGCGTGTGGATCGACGATTATCCCATCACTCCACAACGGGTGCTCAAGGCGCTGGGAAAGATATAGGGGTGAGCCACGATGAAAGCATTCGCGCATTTTAACGCCGCCAGCGTAGAAGAAGCGGTCAGCCTTCTCCAACGCTATGACGGCAAGGCCCAAGTGATAGCCGGTGGAACCGATCTGCTGGGCAAAATGAAAGACCGCATTCTACCGGGCTATCCCGAGGCGCTGGTCAATATAAAGACTATCCCCGGGCTGGACGGCATTGCCGAAAAAGACGGCTTGTTGAAGGTGGGGACGCTGGCCATTCTGGAAGACATAGCCCATCACCCGGTAGTGCGAGAAAAATACAGCGCCCTGGCCCAAGCGGCCCGGCGCACCGCCTCGCCCCATTTGCGGGAGATGGGCACCCTGGGCGGCAACATAACCCAGGACATTCGCTGCTGGTACTACCGCAACCCCAACAATAGGTTCCCCTGCCTGCGCAAGGGCGGCGGCCGCTGCTATGCCCTGGCCGGGGACAACCGCTATCACTCCATCTTTGGGGGCAGCGTACCCGAGGGTTGCGTGGCCGTGCACCCCAGCGACACCGCGCCCGCCCTGATAGCCCTGGGGGCCAAGGTGCTCACCTCCCAACGCTCCATGGCAATTGACGAGTTCTTTCAGGTCGGCGTGGCTAAGACCACGGTGCTCGAAGGCCACGAGGTGGTCACCGGAGTGGAGATCCCCCAGCCCGCGCCCGGAAGCAAGAGCGCCTTTATTAAGTTCGCCTTCCGCAAGTCCATTGACTTCCCCATCGTAAACTGCGCGGCCCTAGTGCAAACCCAAGGCGGCAAGGTGGCCCAGGCCCGGATTTGCCTGAACGCGGTGTTCCCGAAGCCCTACCGGGCCGTGGCGGCCGAGGAGGCGATAAGGGGCAAGAAGCTGAACCAGGCCAATGCCGACAAGGCCGGCGAGGCCGCAGTGGCCGAGGCCGAGCCTCTCAGTCACAACGCCTACATGGTGACAGCGGCCAAGGCCCTGGTGAGCAGGGCCCTGCTGGCCTGCTCCGGTTGATAGAAGTTTTAGGTCAAGGAGTTGAATGTTCCACTAGATCATCCCAAGCGTGGCAGAGCGGTTTTGCATGTTTACTTTTGAAATCATAAGCCAGCAAGTCCTGAACGGATTGCTCACCGGCACCAGCTACATATTGATCGCCCTGGGCCTTACCCTGATCTTCGGCATCTACCGCATGATCAACATGGCCCACGGGGCGGTTTACATGTGGGGGGCCTACTTTTGCCACGTATTCGCGGACACCATAGGGCTGAACACCTACCTAGCCATGGCCATCGCCATGGTGCTGGCCGGCCTGCTCTCGGTGGGGATCGAACGGACGGTGTTCAGACCCCTGAAGGGCTGCCCGGATTGGGTTGCCCTTGTGGCGGGTTTGGGCCTTTATTACGCCCTGGAAAACTTCGGTTGGATCGTCCTGGGCCCCAGGGAATTACACATCCATGCCTTGGCCACCCAGGAAGTCGTGCGTTTCTGGGGCCTCTACGCAAATCTGCAAAAGGTTATCCTGGCCGGAATTTGTATGGCCACCTTGGTCGGCACCATATTGGTGTTGAAAAAGACCGACATGGGCCGGGCCATGCGCGCGGCCAGCGCCGACCCCGAGGCGGCCAAATTGGTGGGCATAAACACCGAGCGTATGTCCATGCTTGTGTTCTTCCTGGGTGGAGCCTTTGCGGCGGCAGCGGGCTCTCTGGTGGGCTCTTTGACCTCGGTGGCGCCGGGTATGGGATTTAGGCCCATGATCATCGCGTTCGTCATCGTGGTCTTCGGCGGCATGGGCAGCATCATGGGTACGGTGGTGGCCGGGCTTTTGGTGGGGGTGCTGCAAAACATCCTGGCCTACGCGGTCACCCCCAAGTTCGCCTACTGCTTCACCATGCTGTCTCTGCTGACCATCTTCATCATTAGACCCACCGGCATCTTTGGGGAGGACAAGTGATGACCAGGGAAAAATTGGTCATCGGCGCGGTTCTCTTGGCCTATGCCCTCATCCCCGCCTTTGCACCGGAAAACATCGTGCATCTGATGACCATTACCGGCATATGGATCATCATCGCTTCGGGGCTCAACTTGCTCACCGGGTACATGGGCTACGTTTCCTTCGGTCACGCGGGATTCGTGGGTATCGGTGCCTACACCTCGGCCCTGCTCACCCTCAAATTTGGGATGTCCTTTTGGGCCGGTGCCCTGGTGGCTTCCCTGTTCACCGCCCTGTTTGGGTTGTTGCTGGGGGTGGCCATCCTGCGCCTGTCGGGAATCTACTTTTCCATCGGCACCCTGATCCTGGGGGAAATCCTCTATTCGATCTATTACAACTGGTCTCCGGTGACCGGCGGTTTCATGGGCCTCAACGTGCCTCCGCCGGAACTGGCCCTGCCGTTCATGGGCAATATTAGCTTCGAGCTTATGCAGTGGTACTACTTCGTCTACCTGCTGGTGTTCCTGGTGGTGGGCGGCCTCAAGCTGCTCATCGACTCCCATTTCGGCAAGGAGATCATCGCCATCCGGGAGAACGAATCCCTGTCCCAGTCCCTGGGGGTCAACATCAACCAGCGCAAGTCCCAGTGTTTGGCCATAAGCTGCTTTTTGGCGGGCATGGGTGGGGCGCTGTTCGGGGCCTTCATGGGGCACGTGGACCCCGACTCGTTTTCCATCGCCGGGTCCACGGAGTTCATCACCATCATCATCATCGGCGGGCTGGCCAGCCTCATGGGGCCTTTCTTTGGGGCATACGTGCTCATCACCCTTTCGCTGTACCTGGAGGTTCTGGGCAAATGGCGCATGGTGGTCTACGGCCTGATTATCGTTTTCGTAATGATCTACGCCCGTAGCGGCATTGTGGGCTTCCTGGAGACGATATTTAAGCGGGAGTTCCGCAAATGAGCTTGCTTAAAACAACCGGCATCTGCAAATCCTTCGGCGGACTGGCGGCCATCAGCAACGTGTCCATGGAGGTGCGTGAGCAGGAGATCCTGGCTCTCATCGGGCCCAACGGGGCGGGCAAGACCACGCTGCTAAACCTAATTACCAACTTCACCACTCCGGACTCAGGTTCAATCATACTGGCAAACCAGGACATAGCCGGGCTGGCCCGCCACAAGATTGTGAAGCTGGGCATTGCCCGCACCTTTCAGTCTCTGACCGTGTTTGAAAATCTTTCGGTGAGCGACAATATAACCATCGGCCATTCCTCCAAGGTGGAATCCAGCCTGCTGGACATGTGCAACATTGCGGCTTATCTGAAGGGAAAAAGAGAGCACAAGCATGGCCTGCGGGAAAAGATCGCCGAGGTAATGGCCTTTGTGGGCCTTGATCCTGGGTTGGCCAAAGATCGGGTGCACGTGCTGTCCATGATCGACAAGAAGCGAGTGGCCATCGCTTCGGCCCTGGCCTCGGGCCCCACCTTGCTGCTGTTGGACGAGCCCCTGGCGGGGCTGAACCAAAGTGAGTCTCAGGAGGTGTTGGGGCTTATCCGCAAGGCCAAGGGAGCGGGCATCGCCGTCCTGCTCATAGATCACAACCTGGAGGCGGTGATGAGCATCGCCGAACGGGTCTTGGTGCTTAACTTCGGTGAGTTGATCAAGACCGGCACGCCTGAGGAGATCATCAGCAGCAAACGAGTCTCCGAAGTCTATTTGGGGAAGTGACATGCTGGAAATAAAAAACCTGTCAGTGAAATACGACGATGTTGAGGTCCTCCACGGCGTCTCCCTGGAGGTCGGCGACAAAGAGGTAGTGGCGCTTATCGGCCCCAATGGGGCAGGCAAGACCACCTTGCTGCGTAGCGTCTCTGGGCTTGTAAAGGCCAGCTGCGGCGAAACTTTTTTTATGGGTAGAAACCTGAACTTAGTTTCTTCAGATGAAATTGTTCGTCAGGGAATTTCTCACGTTCCCGAGGGGCGTCGGGTTTTCTACAACATGAGCGTCATGGAAAATCTGCTCTTGGGCGGTTATGTCCGGGACAAGAAGGAAAGAAAGCAGACCCTGGAATATGTGTTTGAGATGTTTCCCCGGCTGGCCGAAAGAAAGCAGCAGCGGGGAGGCACCTTGAGCGGTGGCGAACAGTCAATGCTGGTGGTGGGCCGGGCGCTTATGAATCGGCCCAAGCTGCTGCTCATGGATGAGCCCTGCCTCGGCCTGGCTCCGATAATCGTGAACATGTTTGCCGAGAGCATAAACAAAATGGCTCGGCAAGGGCTGACCATCCTGCTGGTGGAGCAGAACGCCCGCTTCGCCCTGAGCACCGCCACCCGAGGCTATGTGCTCACCAACGGCAAGATTGTGGCCCAAGGCGAAACCGAGGAATTGATGGGCAAGGAAGAAGAAATTCGAAAGGCATACTTGGGCGCCTGATGGGGTGTATGCAGGCTCCTGATTTTTGGCCTTTCGTTGTGCACGGACAGCAAGTGCGTCGCAAGCACGGTTTGGTAGATGGTTCAACAACGGTAAGGAGGGATTGATTGTGATGGCAAGGAAATATTTCGCCAAAACGGCCGTGGCCGCTGCTCTGTTTTTGAGCATGCTTCTGGTCCCCGCGGTCATGGCAACTCAGGCGCAGGCCGCGGCCCAGCCTGACAAATTCAAGGTCGGAGTGATCTTGACCTTAAGCGGCCCCATGGCCGCCATGGGCCTGCTGGAAAAAGACGGCCTGGATATCGCCGCCGAAGACATCAACAAGTCCGGCGGAGTCATGGTTCAGGGTAAGAAGCTACCGGTGGAGTTGCTGTACTACGATGACGAGGCCAATCCCAAGAAGGCCCTGGACGCGGCCTACGCCCTGATAAACAAGCACAAGGTCAAGGTAATCGTGGGTATCCGCATGAACGCGGCCATCGAAGCAGTGCAGCAGATCAGCGAAAAGAAAAAGGTGCTGTGCTTGGTGGGCGTGGCTTCCTATCCCGGCGTGTACCTGGGCAAGAAGTACGGCATCCTCATCTCCGACTCGGGCTGGACCGAATCCATGACTGCGGTTCGTCTGCTGACCGACAAGCCCGAAGTCCTGAAGAAGCACGGCATCAGCCCTGACAAAGACAAACGCTACGACTTCAGCAACAAGAAGGTGGCCTACTGGGGCCGCGATGAGGTTTACTGCCAGTATGCCGAGTTGGGCGCCAAAGAGGGCTTCGCGGAGTTCGGCAAAAAGCAGAACCTGAAGTACGTGGGCGGCTTCATGTACCCCATCGGCACCAACGACGTGAGTCCCTACGTGCAGCGGATGATGGCCCAGAAGCCCGATATCATTTGCGTGGGCCTGTACATCTACGAAGAAACCCTGAAGCTGCTGCGGGTTCTGAAGGAAATGGGCTACGATTACGGCCCCAACGGCAACCTGCTTCTAGTCAACACCAACGATGACTTCAACTGGGCCCACGTCATGGACCCCTTGTGGAAAGAAGGCTTCAAGCTGATGGGCAACCTGTCCGGTGGTTGCGACATGCCTCTGGACGTGGCTGAGAAGTATCCGGTGCGGGTGGAGTTCCTCAAGAAGATGAAGGCCAAGCACAATCGCCTGCCGGGTCTGCTGGAAGACAACGGCTACGACGAGCTGCTTATGCTCACCAAGGCGGCGGAAAAGGCCGGCACCATCACCGACGTTGACAAACTGCGCAAGGAAATCCTGGGCATGAAGTTTGACGGCGTGCGCGGACCGGGCCAGGTCTTCGTTACCCCCAAGACCATCCCCGCCCTAGGCATCTACCAGGAGCAGATCGTACTGCCGCAGTACATCCGCATCGTGATCGACAAAAACCAAACCGTGTTCACCGGGCTCACCTACAAGGAAGAGCTTTACTGGGGCCGCGGTGTCTCCGCCGAGGAGCTGTTGATCAAGTAAGGGGTCTCCCTCAGATAGGGTCCGCTCCGGGGCGATGCTCCGGGGCGGGCCCTTACAAGAGAAACGCCATGAAAATTCATGTGAAGTTCCATTCCCGGTTTCGCGAAATATTCAACTGCGCGGAGAAGGATGTTGAAATTGCCGAGGGGGCCAACGTCCGTGATTTGTTGGCCGTGCTTTGCATCACTGAAAAACAAAGCAACACCATTTATGCCGAAGTAGGAAAAAAACTTAAAAACGACGTGATGATAACCAAGAATCGCATGATCATTTTTCATATGAAGCGGCTGGAAACCCAGCTTTCCCACAATGACGAAGTGGCGGTGCTTTATCCCGCCTGCATGGGCTGAGATCGTGCCGACCGGCACCGGAGATATAGCATATGAAGTCTAAACAAGACGCGGTAATCGTAGCCATGGGCCGCACCGCCATCGGTGATTTTGGTGGATCTCTGGCCAAGGTGCGGGCCCACGACCTGGCCGCCCAGGTGATGACGGCGGTGCTGGGCCAATCCGGAGTGGACCCGGCCCTGTTGGACGACGTGATTTTGGGCGACTGCATGCAGTGCCCGGACGAGGCCAACACCGCCC
>JAIPDO010000015.1 GCA_021737645.1 Desulfarculaceae bacterium | reverse complement strand
GGCAGCCGGAGCAGATCGTGATGAGCCTGGAAAACCGCATGAAGTGCGGCATAGGCATCTGCGGGCGCTGCAATGTGGGGCCGGAATACGTGTGCAAGGACGGCCCGGTGTTCACCAAGGCCCAGCTGGATAAGCTGCCCAAGGAATACTAGGACGCAACCACAGGCCCCCTCGGGGGCCCTCAACAATTTAGGAGGACAGCGATGGCGAGTGAACACGAGGCCATGTGGCAAGAGTTGGGCCTGGACTTGGCGGCTCACGATCAACTGCTTCAGGTGTTGGGCGATGGCTACGGCCAGATATTCCTGTCCCAGCAACAGCGGCCTGAGGGCATGGAGTATTTCAACTTCGTGATGAGCGAGGTGCACGGCCTGCGCATCAAGGAGCTGGTGGACGGCCAGGCCGAGGGCAAGAAGGTCATCGGCTCCTTCTGCGTATTCGTGCCCGAGGAAATAGTGCGCGCCGCCGACGCCACCCTGGTGGGCCTGTGCACCGGGGCTGATTTCGCCACCGACCTAGTCGACCAGATGCTGCCTCGCAACACCTGTGCCCTGATCAAGAGCGCCTTCGGCTTCAAGCTGGGCAAGGTCTGTCCCTACATCGAATCCGCGGACATGATCGTGGGCGAGAACACCTGCGACGGCAAAAAGAAATCCTACGAGACCCTGGGCGGCCTGGTGCCCAACCTCTACGTAATGGACCTGCCCCAGGTGAAGTCCGAGCAGGGCCGGCAGCTCATGGCCGCCGAGTTCCAGCGTTTCAAAGAGGCGGTTGAGGAGCTCACCGGCATCGAGATTACCGCCGAGCGCCTGGCTAAGGGCATCAAGATCGTAAACGACAGGCGCGAGGCCATGCACCGGCTCTACAAGCTGCGCGTCGCCGACCCGGCCCCCATCTCCGGCCTGGACGCCCTGTTGATCAACCAGGTGGCCTTCTACGACGATCCGGTGCGCTTCACCGAGTCGGTGCACAAGATCTGCGACGAGCTGGAAGAGCGTATCAAAGCGGGCCAGGGCGTGGCTCCCAAGGGGGCCCCGCGCCTGCTGTTCTCCGGCTGTCCCATGGCCGTGCCCAACTGGAAGGTGCCCTGGATCGTGGAAAGCTCCGGCGCGGTGGTGGTGGGCGAGGAGTCCTGCGTGGGCGAGCGCGGCACCCGCAACCTGGTGGAGCCGAAGGGTGACGACGTGGACTCCATGATGGAGGCCATCGTGGATCGCTACTGGAAGATCGACTGCGCCGTGTTCACCCCCAACCCCGAGCGCGAAGAGCACGTTAAGCAGATGGCCGCCGACTACGGGGCCCAGGGGGTGATTCACTACGGCCTCCAGTTCTGCCAGCCCTATCAGATGGAGTCCTTGCCTTTGGAGAAAAAGCTGGAGTCCCAGGACCTGCCGGTGCTGCGTATTGAGACCGACTACAGCATGGAAGATGTGGAGCAGCTCAAGACCAGGGTGGAAGCCTTTCTGGAAATGCTCGCCTGATATGCCTTGCGGGCCCGGGGCTTTTCCCCCGGGCCCGCTCCCTCTACCTCCCTTGCATGATCGCCCGCCTTGGGGGAATATTATCCCGCCCAAGACCAACCATGCTTGGGGCGTGGCCACCCATGCCCCGGCCCAACAAGGCGCGGAGTTTATGAGCACCATCAAAAATGATCATCCCGTTGACACGCTGGGCCGGCCAATCAGCCCTTTGCGCATCTGCTCCCTTTCCCCCAGCTTTGGTTTGTACTCCGCCCAGCCGGTGCAGGAGCTCAAGGACAAGGGCTGGGAGGTGGTGCCCCGCCCCCCGGAGATGTCTCTGGAACGCGATTCGGTGTTGGAGTTTTTCCGGGGCTGCGACGGCGTGGTGCCCGGTATGGTCAAGATGGACCAGGAGATGATGGCCGCCCTGCCCAATCTCAAGGTCATTGCGGTGCACGGGGCCGGGGTGGACCACATCGACCATAAGGCAGCCGAGGATCTGGGCATAGCGGTGTGCAACGTGCCCGGCGGCAATGCCAGGGCGGTGGCCGAGTTGGCCCTGGGCCTGATGCTGGCCCTGGCCCGGCGCATACCCTGGGCCGACCGCTTAGTAAAGGACGGCGGCTGGGCCACGGTGATGGGTTGCCAGTTGGGCGGGCGCACCCTGGGCATCGTGGGGTTGGGTAAAATCGGCAAGGAGCTGGCCCGCCTGGCGGGATGCATGGGCATGAAACTCATGGCCCATGGCCGCACCCAGGACCGGGAGTTCACCGAACGCCACGGTGTGACTTGGGCGCCTCTGGACGACCTATTGGCCGGTTCGGACTTCGTGTCCCTGCACCTGCCCGGCACTTCCGAAACCATGGGCCTGATCCGGGCGCCCCAGTTGGCCCTGATGCGTCCCGGCTCCTTTTTGCTCAACCTGGGCCGGGGCGGGGTGGTGGACGAGGACGCCCTTTACCAAAGCCTGCAACAGGGGCATCTGGCCGGGGCGGCTCTGGACGTGTTTTCCTATGAGCCGCTGGGGGAGAGCCCCTTGGCCAAGCTGCCCCAGGTCATCAGCACTCCGCACATGGGCGGCTTCAGCGTGGAGAGCGCCGCCGAGGTGGGGCGGGTTTGCGCCCAAAACCTGGCGGCGGTACTGGAGGGGCGCATGCCTCCCCACCTGGTGAACCGCTGGTCCCCTCCGGCGTAGGTCCGAGGTGGCGGGGCGGTTGGTTAACTGCCGCCGACCCCGCCGCTCAAAAGGCGTTGAATAGCCCAGCCCGCCTTGCTACATTGTCCTTGACCCACCGCATCGTGCTCCAAACAAGGGGACGGAGGGGGACTCCGGCCCCGGCACAGAGGCGCGCCAATGGATCAAGAAGACAGCAAGGACCGCTTTTGCGCGGTTGACCGGCTCAATGGCAGTGGCGGCATGGCCGGCTCGGCCATACGGGTGCTTTCCGGGGCGGCCGACCTGGGCGATCTGGTGGATTTTCTCTCCCTGGTGCTGGACAACGTTTACTCGGGCATAATCGTCTGCGACTCCGACTGCCGCATCGTGTTCATGAACCGGGTCTACGGCGACCTCCTGGGCACCGACCCCAAGGCGGCGGTGGGCGACTATCTGGACAAGTACTTCCCCCACACCCGCATGCCCCAGGTGCTCTCCACCGGCCGCTCGGAGCTGGCCCAGCGATGTTCGCTCAAGACCGACATGCCCATGCTGGTCAACCGCATCCCCCTGAGGGTCAAGGACCAGGTGGTGGGGGTGATCCTGCAGACCATCTTCCGCGACTACACCGCCATGACTGACCTTATCTCCCGGCTCCAGGGCCTGGAGAGCGAGGTGAAATACTATAAGAAGGGCCTGAACCGCTTGCTCTCGCCCCTGTACAATTTCAAAAACATCGTGGGCTCCAGCCCGGCCTTGGCCGGAGTGAAGGCCGTGGCCGCTAAGTACGCCCGCACCGAGGCCCCGGTGCTCGTCACCGGGGCCACCGGCACCGGCAAGGAGATGTTCGCCCACGCGGTGCACAGCGCCTCGCCCCGGGCTTCGGGGCCATTTGTGTGCGTCAACTGCGCGGCCATCCCCCGGGAGCTGCTGGAGTCCGAGCTGTTCGGCTACGAATCCGGGGCCTTCACCGGGGCCAGCCGCAAGGGTAAGGTTGGCCAGATCCAACTGGCTCACCAGGGCACCCTGTTCTTGGACGAGATAGGCGAGCTGAGCCCCAAGGCCCAGGCCACCCTGCTCAGGGTGCTGGAGACCAAGATGCTCGAGCGCCTGGGCGGGGTCAAACAGGTGGCTGTCGATTTTCGCCTGGTGGCGGCCACCAACCGCGACCTCAAGGAAATGATGAGCCGTGGCGAGTTCCGCGATGATCTTTACTACCGCCTGAGCACCATGGCTGTGGAGATCCCCCCTCTGAGCCGCCGGAGCGAGGACATCCCGGTTCTGGTGCGGCATTTTCTGGTGGCCCTGGACCACCCGGATACCCCAGTTAGCCCCCAGGCCATGGAAGCGCTGGAAAATTATACTTGGCCCGGTAACGTTCGCGAGCTAAAAAACGTTATAGAACGGGCGGTTAGCCTGAGCGAAGGCCATCAGATCGACTTGGAGCAGCTCCCCAGGGAGATACTCAAAACCGCCTCTGACGAGCCTCAGGTGTGCGAAAATCCGGACAGCCCTTTGGCCGAGCAGGTAGCTTGTTTTGAAAAGCGGGTGCTGGAGCACGCCCTGGCCTTGAACCAGGGTAATATGACCAACACCGCAAAAATGCTGGGAGTTTCCCGCTCCACCCTCTATGAAAAATACCGCCGCTACGATCTGAGTGAAACTGAAAAAACCACTTAGCACCTTCCAAGACGCGCCTTTTGTCCGGCAAACCGGACATGTCCGGAAAACCGCACAGCAATTATGTTGCAAATAGTAGCGGTTATTGGCTGTGCAACAGTGGCCTCATGTAAGAATTCCTCTCTATCAGCTTGAAACAATGCACCAATCATGAGGTGCCTCTCTTTGGCGAGTCGGAGGTTAGCCCTTTGGCATGTTTCTTGTTACGTGTTTCGCAAAGACTAAGCAAAGGGCCTCATTATTCGTAATTTTGGAGGAAGAATGCGATGACAACCTACCGGGTTTCGCGAAAGGACTTTGTGGTCCCCCGGTGTTCCGACGCATGCCCAGCCGGAGTTGACGTCCCCCGCTACATCCGGGCGGTGCGCGACGGCAAATTCGACCAGGCGGTGGCGGTGCTGCGTGAGCGCCTGCCTCTGCCGGTGGTGTGCGCCGACGCCTGCTTCGCCCCCTGCGAGGACGTTTGCGCCTATAAGCAGTTTGGCGATCCCATCGCCATCCGGGCCATAAAGCGGGCGGCGGTGGATCATGGCGGAGACACCTGGAAGAGCCATAAGGCCAAACCCGCCGCCAGCGGCAAGAAGGTGGCCATCGTGGGAGCGGGCCCGTCCGGGCTGACCGCGGCCTACTATCTGGCCGGGCAGGGACACCAGGTCACCATCTTCGACGCCTTCCCCAAACCGGGCGGCATGATGCGCTACGGCATCCCCAGCTACCGCCTGCCCGAGGCCCGCTTGGACCGCGACGTGCAGGACATCCTGGATATGGGCGTGGAGTTCAAGGGCGCCACCCTGGTGGGCAAGGACATCGGCCTGGCCCAGCTTGACCAGGACTTCGACGCGGTTTTCGTGGGCAGCGGAGCCAACTCCTCGGCTCGCATCCAGCTTGCCGGTTCCGACAAGGACGGGGTGCTCTGGGGCTGGGAGTTTTTGCGCGACGTGGCCCTGGACCAGGCTCCCGCGGTGGGCAAGAAGGTGGTGGTGGTCGGCGGCGGCAACGTGGCCATCGACGTGGCCCTGACCGCCAAGCGCCTGGGCGCGGGGGAAGTCCAGCTCTTTTGTCTGGAAAGCCGCGAGGAAATGCCCGCCCACCCCTGGGAGATCAGCTTGGCCGAGGCCGAGGGCGTGGTCATCAACAACTCCTGGGGGCCCAAGGAAGTGGTGGGGCAGGGCAAGGCTTCGGGCGTTGCCTTCAGGGCCTGCACCTCGGTGTTTGACAAGGGCGGCAAATTCAGCCCGGTCTACAACGAAGGCGTCACCACCCAGGTGGAGTCCGACACCGTGATCCTGGCCATCGGCCAAAGCTCGGTGCTGGAGTTTGTGGACCTGGAAGGCGTGGACACCGCGGGCAACCGCATTCAGGCGGGCGCGGACCAGGCCACCGGGGCGGCGGGGGTGTTCGCCGGGGGCGACGTGGTCACCGGGCCGGCCTCCATCATCGGCGGGGTGGCCCAGGGCCGCCGGGCCGCCGAGGCCATCGACCAGTACCTGGGCGGAGACGGCGACATCAGCGAGGTGCTGGCCGCGCCCGAGGACGAAGTGGAGCTCACCCCCCTGACCGGCGAGATACTCTCCCGCCAGGAAATGCCTCACCTCCATGTATGGGAGCGGGGCGACAACTTCGATCAGGTGGAGCAGCCCATGTCCGCCAAGGCGGTGACCGCCGAGGCGAGCCGCTGCCTGCAGTGCGACGCCCGCACCTTCGAGGTTGTGCTCAATACCGAGTATTGCAAGGAATGCGGCTATTGCGCCGAAGTATGCGCGGTGGAGACCTTCGGACCGGCCGAGGCCTTCAACCTCAAGGGCTACCGGCCCATGGAGGTGAAGTCTCCCAAGTGGTGCGTGGGCTGCTTCAAGTGCTTCTTCTCCTGCCCAGACTTCGCCATCGGCGTCGTCGAAAAAACCGCGTAGCCCCGGGAGGTTTATGCGATGAAAAGATTTCTGGAAACAGGCAACTTCGCCATCACCGAGGGCGCCATCCTGGCTGGGTGCCGCTTCTTCTGCGGCTACCCCATCACCCCCGCCACCGAGCTGGCCGAGGCCATGAGCAAGCGCCTGCCCCAGGAGGGCGGCGTGTACCTGCAGGCCGAGGACGAGTGCGGGGCCATGCACGTGTGCATCGGGGCCTCCCTGGGCGGCATGAAGGCCATGACCGCCACCTCGGGACCTGGTTACATCCTCTATGCCGACCCCTTCGGCTGGGCCTTGGGCTGTGAAATGCCCCTGGTGGTGGTCAACTCCGGCCGGGTGGGCCCGGTCAGCGGCATCACCGGCGCGCCGGGCCAGGGAGAGTTCTACCTGACCCGCTACCCCACCCAGGGCGGCAACTTCGAGTGCATCACCCTGGCCCCCAACTCGGCCCAGGAGGCCATGGCCATGGTGGTGGAGGCCTTCTACCTGGCCGAGCGCTTCCGCATGCCCATCACCGTCTTGGGCGACCAGCTCATCACCGACGGTTTCGAGGACATCACGGTGCCCGAGAACGAAGACGAGATGAAGGAGATGGGCTTCAGAACCTGGCCGCGCGGCTCCTGCGCCGGTCCCAACTTCTATCCCTTCAGCGATGACCTGGACATCCCGCCGGTGCAGATGGGCTCCGGAGCCGGAGGCCTTTGCTCCGACTGGACCCCCACCGAGGAGGGTTACGACATCGAGGAGGTGGAGGCCCACCACAAGCACGCCTACCGCCTGATCTACAAGGTGCGCAACCACCGCGACCTGTTTAACCACCTCTACGAGAAGAAGTACATGGACGACGACCCCGACCTGGTGGTGGTCTCCTACGGCACGCCTTCCAGGGTGGTCAACACCGCAGTGGACAAGGCCCGCTCCCTGGGCATGAAGGTCGGGGCGCTGAGGCTCATCAACCTCTGGCCTTTCCCGGACGAGCACTTCAGCCGCAAGACCAAGTATCTGTCGGTGGAGCTAAACTGGGACGGCGAGTTGGTCAGGGAAGTGCAACGGGCCGCGCCAAAGGACTCCGAGGTGCACTTTTTGGGGACCTGCGGCGATCTGCCCACCATCCCCGACCTGCTGGAGACCTTTGAGAAGCTACTGAAAAACCAGCCCCTGGAGCGCAAGGGTTGGGTATTGGAGGCGTGGTAATGCAGTACTCATCCGCCACCCTTATCGATAAGTACCTGCGGACCCGCAAGATCCCCAGCACCGCCTGCTCCGGCTGTGGTCTGGGCATCAATCACAAGGTGGTCATTCAGGCCATCGATGAGCTGGGTCTGGAGCCAAACGACATAATCTGGGGCACCTCCATCGGCTGTGCCGGGCGCCAGACCTTCGCCACCTGGAAGGGCGACGGCTTCGCCGGAACCCATGGCCGGGTCTACGCCATCGCCCGCGGCCTCAGGATCGCCTTGCCCCCGGACAAGAAGATCATCTGCACGGTGGGCGACGGCGACGCCTTCGGCATCGGCCTGATGCACCTGATCCATTCCGCCCGCTCCAACTGCGACATGACCGTCATCGTCAACGACAACCTGGGCTACCAGTCCACCGGCGGTCAGTTCGGCTTCACCACCCCCCAGGGGGCCAAGACCGACTCCAGCCCCTACGGCATGTTCGAGCACAACCTGATGAGCGAGGGCATGGACGTCATGCACATTCTCAAGGGCGCCGGAGCCACCTTCCTGGCCCGCCATGTGGCCATGGACGGCCAGCGGGCGGTGGAAAGCGTGAAGCGGGCCATAGAAAACCCGGGCTTCTCACTGGTGCATATGCCTTATCCCTGTCCCACCAACTTCGCCTCCCGCGAGCTGGGCTCGCGCAACCAGGTGAACATCTACCGGTGGATCAAGGAGCGGGCCAAGCCCCTGGAAGAGGCTGACGAAAACACCGTGTGGGCCACCGGCGTCTGGCATGATGCCACCGGCTCCCGGCCCGAATTCAGCGAACACGTCTGGGCCTCGGTGAACAAGATCAGAAAGACGGGTGCGCTATGAAAGACAGACTGGAGATAGTGGCCAGCGGTTTCGGCGGCCAGGGCGTGGTGCGCCTGGGCCAGGTCCTGGGCGAGGCCGCGGTGAAAGAGGGCCTCAGGGTGACCATGCTCAAGAGCCACGGCACCGAGATGCGCGGCGGCTACGTGCGCGCCCAGGTGGTGCTCTCACCCAAGACCATCGACAGCCCAATGTGCGAAAACCCCGATTTCTTCATCGCCTTGTCCTCGGCGGCCTACAACCGCTTCAAGGACACGGTGCCCGAGGACGGGGTGATCCTGTTCGATCCCGCCTTCGTGGAGGAGATCGACGAGAAGCTGGCCTGCGCCCACCGGGAGTTGCCGGCCAAGCAGTTGGCCATGGACAACTTCGGCCGTCCCATCTTCTCCAACTCCATCGCCCTGGGGGCCATGGCCAAGTTGCTGGAAGGTGAGCTGGACAAGGAAATTATTTTGGAGAGCCTGCTGGATATCATCCCCAAGTTCCATGACAAGAACCGGGAAGCCTTCCAGGTGGGCTACGACTATATGAGTTGATGCGCGGGGCCGCTCCCTGGGGGCGGCCCCCTCCTTGACCGTCCGGGGGTGGAAGGGCGAGGAAATTGTACATAGCTGGCCAAAAGTCGAGGCTGGGTGGGCCCGGGGGAGGGCCATAAGCCCAAATGCCAAGGCCGCGGCCGATGAAATGGATCAATGGCAAAACGAGCGGACAACTGTCGCGCCCTGTTGAGGGGCGGTGGCTGATGATAAATGGGCGTGGGCAAAAAGCGGCTCGCGTAGGCCCGGGTTTTCCCCCGGGCTGCGGCGGGCGTGCAGGTTTGAACAGTTACCCATGTTGTTGTTTGGCCGCTTGCGTTGCTAAACAGCGAAACCTGGTGAGGAGTTAAGCTCCCACCAGGTTTTGTCGTTTTGTGGACTCCGCCGAGGAGGGCGAGGTAAGCAATGCGCACCATTAGGTATTTTGTAGATAAGCACGCGGCAGAGCAGCCGGAAAAGACCTTTCTGGTCGCCCCGGAGCCGGGATTGAGCCTCAATTACGCCGGGCTCAAACAAAGCTGCCTCAAGATGGCTGATTTTTATTACTCCAAGGGATTGCTCAAGGGAGACAAGGTCTCCTTCATGATGGGCAACAGCATTCAGAGCGCCAAGATAATCGTGGGTACCATGTACGCCGGGCTGGTGGTGGCTCCTCTGAATCTGCAAGCCCAGCCGGACCAGCTTCGATACGTGCTGGAGCACTCCGACTGCAAGCTGGTGTTCGTAACCGAGTTCCAGCGGGAGCGCCTGGAAAAGGCATTGGAGGGGGTGGAGCGCCCCATTGAGGTAATGGTCATAGACCGCAACGCCGAAGAGGCCTTGCCCCACACCTGCTCCGCGCCCGAGAGTCTGCCCCCGGTCGCGGAGGAAGACGCGGCCCTGCTGCTTTACACCTCGGGGACCACGGGTGTGCCCAAGGGAGTCATCCTCACCAACAAGAACATGGTGGCCGGCGGGGAATACGTGATCCAGGCCCACGATTTGGTCAAGGAAGACGTGGCCCTGTGCTCCCTGGTGCTCTATCACATCAACGCCCTGGTGGTTTCGCTGATGTCCACCGTGGTGCTGGGCTCCACTCTGGTGGTGCCCAACAAGTTCAGCGTGGGCGAGTTCTGGCCCCTGATCAGCGACTACCGCTGCACCTGGTTCAGCGTGGTGCCCACTATCATCTCCTATCTGGTCAGCGGCAGCGATATAGACGGCGAGGATTACCAGTTGGAGCAGCTCCGCTTCGGGCGTAGCGCTTCCAGCGCCCTGCCGCCTTCGCTGCACCACCAGTTCGAGGAAAAGTTCAAAGTGGGCATTGTGGAGACCATGGGCCTCACCGAGACGGCGGCCCCGGTGTTTAGTAACCCCTTGGACCCGGCCAAACGCAAGTACGGTTCGCCCGGATGCGCCGTGGGCAACATCGCCAAGATCATCGACGAGCACGGGGCCCAGGTCCCCCGGGGCACCATCGGCGAGATCATGATCAAGGGCGACAACGTGATGAAGGAGTATTACAAAAACCCCGAGGTGACCGCCAAGACCCTGGAGCCGGACGGCTGGCTGCACACCGGCGATCTGGGCTACATGGACGACGACGGCTTCGTCTTTGTCACCGGCCGTCTCAAGGAACTTATCATCAAGGGCGGAGAGAACATCGCCCCCCGGGAGATAGACGAGGCGGCCTACAAGCACCCGGCGGTGCTGGACGCGGCGGCGGTGGGCATTCCGGACCAGCATTACGGTGAAGAGATTCTTTTGTGCGTGACCCTCAAGCCGGACTGCCTGTGCACCTTGGATGAGTTGGGCGCCCACTGCCTGGAGCATCTGGGCAAGTACAAGAGCCCCAAGGAGATAAAAATTTTGCAGGAGATGCCCAAAGGGCCCTCGGGCAAGATTCAGCGCCTGAAGCTTCCCGAGATGCTGGGCTACAAGTAAACCAGGCCCTGTGACGCGGCAAACCAAAAAGTTAGCCTGGAGAGGTGAGGTTTGGTCGACTTTCTAACGTATTTTCCCCAGGCCCTGACCCCCATCAACCTGCTGGTGTTGGTGTTGGGGGTCATCGGCGGCCTGTTCCTGGGAGCCACGCCGGGGCTCAGCCCCACCATGGCCGTGGCCCTGTTGGTGCCTTTCACCTTTCACATGGAGCCGGCCACCGGGTTGGTTCTTTTGGGTGCGGTGTACACCGCCACCGTGGCCGGCGGGGCCATCTCGGCCATCTTGATAAACATCCCCGGCGCCCCGGCCAACATAGCCACCCTTTTGGACGGCCACCCCATGGCCAAACAGGGCCAGGCCCAGAAGGCCCTTTACTACTGTTTTATCTCCTCGTTGGTGGGCGGCATCTTCGGCATGATCATCATGATCCTGTTCACCCCGCCCCTGGCCGAGGTGGCCATGAAGTTCGGCCCTTCGGAGATGTTCTGGATCGCCATTTTCGGCATCACGGTCATGGCCGGGCTCACCTCGGGCTCGGTGCTCAAGGGGCTCATCGGCGGCATGTTCGGCCTATTGATCTCGGTGATCGGCTTCAGCCCCATGCTGGCCACGCCCCGTTTCGTGTTCCACGACGTGCTTACCGGTGGGGTGGCCATCGTACCCGCCCTTATCGGGCTTTTCGCCATACCCCAGGTCTTCTCCCTCATGGAGACGGCCTTCCAGGATCGCGACGAAGTAAACTTCAAGCCCCAAAAGGGCATCCTCTGGCAAACCCTGCGAGAGAACCTGGGCAAGGTAAAGGCTCTGTCCATCGGGTCTGTGGTGGGGGCGCTCATCGGCATCATCCCCGGAGCGGGCGGCCAGGTGGCCGGGCTCATCGCCTACGACCAGGTGCGCAAGTTCAGCAAGAACCCTCGGTCCTTCGGCACCGGCAACCCCGAGGGTGTGGCCGCGGCCGAGTCGGCCAACAACGCCATGGT
Source organism: Desulfarculaceae bacterium (assembly GCA_021737645.1). GTDB lineage: Bacteria > Desulfobacterota > Desulfarculia > Desulfarculales > Desulfarculaceae > Desulfoferula. Next base: position 61,422 of record JAIPDO010000015.1, on the reverse strand, counting down.
GGGGCCTTCGTTGATTCCCCTGTTGACCCTGAGCGTGCCCGGCTCGCCCACCGCGGCGGTGCTGCTGGGCGGTCTTCTTATCCATGGTCTGTTTCCTGGGCCGGACCTGTTCCGCTCCCACGCCGAGGTCACCTACACCTTTATCGCCTCACTGGTGCTGGCCCAGGTGGCCATGTGCGTCTTCGGCCTGCTGATGTCGCGCTACTCGCACACGGTTATGAAGGTGCCTGACCTGGAGATGGCCGCGGCGGTCACCGTGCTGGCGGTGTTCGGCACCTACAGCGTGCAAAACAGCTTTGACGACGTGGTGGTGATGTTCTCCCTGGGCACCCTGATGTACATAGGGCGCAAGGTGGGCTTCTCCGGCGCGCCGGTGGTGCTGGGCATAATCCTGGGAGGAATAGCGGAAAACAACTTCTTGAAGGGCAAGCTCATCGCCGACACCGACGTCGGCGTGTTCAATTATTTTTTCACCGGCAGCCTCAATCTGGTGATCATCGTCCTGTGCGTGGGGTCCATCACCTACAGCGTGTACAGCGAGGCGCGCCAGTATAGGAAGGAAAAGGCTCGGATCCAGGCCGGGGAGGTGGGGTCATGAACCGCGACGCCATAGTCGGCTTGGTATGTTTTGTGGGCTCGGTGGCGCTGTATGCCACTCTGGGCCACATCGAGGAGGCGCGGGCGGCGGTGTTCCCCCGCACCATCATCATCATCATGGGCATACTCTCGGGCCTGCTGTGCTTGCAGCATTTGCTGTTCCGCAAGCCCGAGGCCAAGCGGGCCCCCTTTCCCTTCCTGAAGGTGGGGAGCCTGTTCGTCATCATCGTCATTTACTTGTTCGTATTGGAGACCCTGGGTTTTTACTTGGCTTCTTTCCTGTTCTTCATCACCGTAACTTTCGTAATGGGCTACAAGAAGCTGAACACCAAGCAGGGCCTGCGCTGGGCCCTGGGATCTTTCATCTTCACCGTTGTGCTCTACGTCTTGTTCAGCGTGCTTTTGGAGGTGCAAACCCCGCGCGGCCTGCTGCTCTGAGTGGCCGGCAGGGAGGTAGGAGAGAGGCAGTTATGGGCCGTCAATAGGGCAGCGTACGGGCCCGACGGCCGTTACTAAATTCTCCAGGAGGGAGATGGTATGAAGAGTATGAAATTTTTTACCCGTTTCGCGGCGGTGGCCTTGGCGGCCGCCCTGGTGCTGGCGTGCTCCATGCCGGCCATGGCAGAGGACTATCCGGACAAGCCCATCAGCATGATCGTAACCTATTCGCCGGGCGGCGCCACCGACTTCCAGGCCCGTATCGTGACCATGATGGCGGGCCAGGACAAGTATCTGGGCCAGCCCATCGTGATCATCAACAAACCCGGCGCGGGCGGTCAGGTGGGCTGGAACTGGTTCGTACAGAAGGGTTCCAAGGACGGCTACACCATCGCGTCCTACAACGTGCCCCACTTCATCGCCCAAAGCATCGTCTATCCCACCAAGTACGACATCAACGCCTTTGAGCCGGTGGCCAACTGGGGCGCCGACCCCGCGGTGCTCATAGTGCCCAAGGACAGCCCCTTCAACAACGTCAAGGATTTCGTGGCCTACGCCAAGAAGAACCCCGGCAAGATCACCGTGTCCGGCGCGGGCATGTACGTGGGTCACCACATTGCCACCCTGCAGCTGATGAAGGCCGCGGGCATCAAGCTGACCTACATCCCCGAAAAGGGCGGGGTGCCGGCCATGCAGTCGGTGGTTTCGGGCAAGGTGAAGGCAGGCTTCAACAACCTGTCCGACTCTTTCCGCAACAAGGACCGCATAAAGATACTGGCCGTTGCCGACCTTGAGCGCCACGACTTCTTGCCCGACGTGCCCACCTTCAAGGAAAACGGCATCGACGTGGACAACTCCAGCGTGAACTACCGCGGGGTGATCCTGCCCAAGGGCGCGCCCCCGGCGGTTATCGCCAAGCTGGCCGAGGCTTTCCCCAAGATGTTCAACGACAAGAAGACCCTGAAGAAGATGAAGGCCAGCGGCAGCCCGGTAAAGGTCATGACCCGGGACCAGGTCATCAAGATGTTCAAGGAGCGCCAGGCCTACCTGGAGGGCCTGCTGGCCGAGCTGAAGAAGAAAAAGTAACCTCTAACCTTCGGGACGCACCGCCCCGGAGACAGGCATGAAAAACCCCGGCTGGAGGATAGCCTCCGGCCGGGGTCTTTTATCGGTTTGCTAACTTAGGGGGTCGCGCCCGGCACCCCGCAAAGGCTGGACACTCAAACCGGCAGGGGCACCACCCCGCTGGTCCAGCCCGCCACCAGGGCGGCCAGCACCAGCAGCCACCACCAGCGTTCCAGTAGGCGCTTCACCGAGCCCTCCTATGCCGCCTTGTCCAGCTTGACCGCGCAGACCTTGAACTCGGGGATCTTGCACACCGGGTCCAGGGCCGGGTTGGTGAGCACGTTGGCGCAGGCCTCCATGAAGTGGAAGGGCACGAAGACCATGCCCGGCCGCACCCGGTCGGTGATCATGGCCTTGGCCTGGATGGTGCCGCGCCGGGTGGTGAGCTGGAGCATCTCGCCCTCGCTCACCCCCAACCTCTCGGCCTCCACCGGGTTGATCTCGGCGAAGCCTTCGGGCATCAGGGCGTGCAGGGAGGGGGAGTTACGGGTCATGGTGCCGGTGTGATAGTGCACGTGGGCCCGCCCGGTGGTGAGCCACAGGGGGTATTCCTCGTCCACCACCTCGGCCGGGGCGCGCCACTCGATGGCGTGGAACAGGCCCTTGCCCCGGGCGAACTTGCCCCCAGCGTGCAGGAACTTGGTGCCGGGGTGGTCCTGGGTGGGGCAGGGCCACAGCAGCCCCTCGCCCTCCAGACGCTCGAAGCTGATGCCGGCGTACTGCGGGGTCACCGTGGCTATCTCATCCATGATCTCGGACGGGGAGGCGTAGTTCATGGGGTAGCCGAAGCGGTTGCTGATTTCCTGGGTGATTTCCCAGTCGGCCTTGGAGTCTCCCACCGGCTCCACCGCCTTGTGCAGGCGCTGTATCCGGCGCTCGGTATTGCTGAAGGTGCCGTCCTTCTCGGCGTAGGAGGCTCCAGGCAAAACCACATGGGCCAGCTGGGCGGTCTGGTGGTCGAAGATGTCCTGGACAACCAAGAGCTCGGTCTTTTTGAGCGCCTGCTCCACGTGGTGCTGGTCCGGGTCGCTCATCATGGGGTTTTCACCCACCACGATCAGCGCCTTCACCGAGCCGTCGTTCAGGCCGGAGAGCATGTCCGGGATCTTGAGGCCAGCCTTGGGGCTGAGCTCGGCGCCCCAGGCCTTGGCGAACTTGGCCTGGATTTCGGGCACGTCCACCTTCTGGTAGCCGGGGTACACATCGGGCAGGCCGCCCATGTCGCAGGCGCCCTGCACGTTGTTCTGGCCGCGCAGAGGGTTCACACCGGTGGACTCCCGGCCGATCTGGCCGGTGAGCATGGCCAGGTTGGCCAGGCTCTTTACGTTGTCCACGCCCGAGGTGTGTTGGGTGATGCCCATGCAGTAGACGATGGAGCCCGCCGGGGCCTTGGCGTATTTCTCGGCGATGAAGTAGAGGTCTTCGGCCGACACGCCGGTTAGCTCGGTGGTGCGCTCGGGGGTGTAGCCTTGGACCATGGCCTTGAACTCTTCGTAGCCCTCGGTGTTGTCGTCGATGAACTGTTGGTTCTGCCAGCCTTCTTTAATGATGATATGGGCGATGCCGTTGATAAGGGCGGCGTCGGAGCCCAGGGCCTGGCTGACGTAGAGGTCAGCGGTAAGGGCCAGCTGAATCTTGCGGGGGTCGGCCACGATGATGGTGGCCCCGTTTTTCTTGGCCCGGTAGAGCCGGTCGGCCACCAGGGGGTGGGCGGCGGTGGTGTTGGAGCCGATCACGAAAATGGTGTCGGCGCCGGCCAGTTCCTCTATGGAATTGGTCATTGCTCCGGAGCCGAAGGCGGCGGCCAGACCGGCCACCGTGGAGCTGTGTCAGAGGCGTGCGCAGTGATCGACGTTGTTGGTGCCGACCGCCGCGCGGGCGAATTTTTGCAGGACGTAATTGTCCTCGTTGGTTATCTTGGCCGAGGCCAAAAAGGCGATGGAGTCCGGGCCGTGGTCGGCCTTGATCCGGCGCAGCTTGTCGGCCACGTAGTCCAGGGCCTCGTCCCAGGAAACCTCCACCAATTCGCCGTTTTTACGCAGCAGGGGGTTGGTGAGCCGCCGGGGGCTCTGCACGAACTCGTGCACCTTCCAGCCCTTTACGCAAAGCTTGCCCTGGTTCACCGGGCTGGTGGCCGAGGGTTTGGTGCCCACCAGCTTTCCGTCGATGGTTTCCAGGTAAAAACTGCACCCGCAGCCGCAATAAGGGCAAACGGACAAGGTGCTTTTGTAATCCATGATCCCGTCTCTCTCTTAAAGCTGGGCCGGTGGTTGGGGCTGGGGCCGGGGGGCCGCTCCCACCAGGGGGATGCCCTGACCCACCAACTGAGCCACCAGGCGGTAGAGTTTTTTCAAGGGGATGCCCGCCGGGCAGGCCGCCTCGCACAGGCCGCAGTACACGCAACGGTCCACCATGTGCACCGCGCGGGTGAACAGGAAGTTGGGCGTAGGCGGCAGCTGACGCTGGGGCAGCATGGCCTCCTCCTCCAGGGTGCACTCATGACACACGCACACCGGGCAGGAGTTTTTGCAGCCCAGGCACTTGAGGCAACGGTCCGCTTCGCCGAACCACTGTTGCAACTCGAGCATGAGGTCGCTGGTGTCGGCCTCGGGCGGAGGGAAGCCTTCCGTCTTTTCCCCGGCGACCAGGGCGTCGGGCCAGGGCTTGGCGCACTCGCAGGCCTGGGCCAGCTCCTCGGGGCAGGAGAAACCCACCGGCACCACCCGCCCGGCCCGGAGAGGGCAGGAACGGTCCTCGTTGAGGAGTTGGTTCAGGGCCCGCTCGTCGCAACCCCGAACCATGATGCCGAACTTCTCCTGGGGGAAGCGCTCGGCCAAGTTGTAAAGCAGCTTCACCAGAGGGTAGCGGGCATCGCCCAGTCCCTGGCCGTCGCCCAGGGAGAGCATGTCCAGCTCGGCCGGGTCGGTGAAAAGATGCGGGGCGATGTGCACGCCCTCCTGCTTGAGGGCCAGGAAACCGCCGATTTCACCGCTGGTCAAAAGCTCTTTGGCGCGATCAATAATTTTTTGCTTCATGTCTCTATCCGCTCTCGGTCAAGTTGGCCGCGCGGGGGGCCGGGTAATGGCACGCCTGTTGGGTGCTAGTTGTATTTAGTGCGGTAGTAGCAGATCAGCCCGCAGTTGAGGCAACGCTTGGCCTCTTCCCGCGCCGCCTGTTCGCTGAGCCCCAACTCGGCCTCGGAGGTGCCATTGAGCAGGGCCATTTCGTCGGCCTGGGGCATGGGCTGGCGTTCGGGCGCCTGTATCAGGTTGAAGACCTGATCTACACTCAACACCTGGGTGTCCCGGGCCAGCATGCCTTGGGGCGAGGCCACTTCCTCGCCGCTCAACAGCTGATTCACCGAGGCCGCTGCCCGGCGTCCGGCGCCGATGGCTTCCACCGCCGCCCGGAAGTCGCTGATGGCCTCATCGGCCTGGAACAGGCCGCCGGGGCCGCCGCTGGGCGGGGCGTAGGGCATCACCGTGCGCCAGGCGTCTCCGGTGAGTTTGCCTTCTTCGTCGCGGGGCGCGGTGGGGGTGAAGATGGCTCCGGGCACCCGCCCGCTGGCCGCCACCACCGTATCCACGGCCAGGGTCTCCTCACGGGCCGCGTGGCCGTTGGGCGGCTGGCTGTAGCTGAGGCCGGTCAAGCGGCCGCCGGCGCCTTCCAGGCTGATCACCGTGGCCCTGAAGCGCATCTTGATGCCCTCTTCCTGGGCCTTTTCCAGCTCTTGGTGGGCCACGCCGGTGGCGTCTTCGCCCGCGGGCCACAGGATGGTGACCTCCTTGGCCCCGCGCTCTTGGCAGCCACGGGCCGCGGCCAGGGTCTGCTTGCCGCCGCCCACCAGGACCACCCGCTGGCCCAACTCGACCTCGCGGCCCTGGGCCCAGGAGATCATCAGGGGCAATAGCAGCTCCAGGCCGGGCATGCCCGGCTTCATGGGGGCGGGGGCGCCAAGCATAAGCGCCGCGTCCCAGCCGCCGGTGGCCAGGACCACCATGTCGAAGCCTTCGGCGTACAACGAGCCCAGGTCAAAGTCCCGGCCCAGGCTCTGGCCGGTCTTGGCCTCCACGCCCATGGCCAGGATGCCTTCGATCTCCCAATCCAGCACATCCCGGGGCAGGCGCTCGGCCGGGATGGCGGTGCGCAGCAGGCCGCCCAGATCGCTCCGTGCCTCGTAGATCACCGGGCTGTGGCCCAGGCGGGCCAGGAAGTAGGCGGTGGAGAGTCCCTCCACGCCGCCGCCGATGACCGCCACCCTCTTGCCGGTGGCCGGGGCCTTGTAGGGCATGACCCGCTGGCCGCTTTCGCGCTCATGGTCGGCCACGAAGCGCTTGAGGGGGTTGATGGCCACCGCCTCGTCGGCCAGGTTGCGGCGGCATTCGGTTTCGCAGGGGTGGGGGCAGATGCGCCCGCAGATCAGCGGCAGAGGGTTGCGCTCCTTGATGACCGACAGGGCTCCCTGGTAGTCGCCCAGGGCGGTGCGCTTGATCTGCTGGGGAATGTCGATGCCCGCCGGACAGCGGCGCTGGCAGGGGGCCGAGCAGTCCTCCACGGTTATTTCGTTCATGATGCGGTCGCTCACCGAGGTGAGTCCCATGATGCCCACCGGGCAGGTGCGCTCACAGGTGCCGCAGCCGGTGCAGCGGTATTCGTCCACCACCGGCAGGCCGTCGGGGCCGATGCTCAGGGCGTCGAAGGGGCAGGCCTGCACGCAGGAACCCAGGCCGATGCAGCCCACCGGGCATTCCTTGGGGCCGCCCGCCAACAGGATTGCCGCCCGGCAGTCGGCCGCGCCGCTGTAGCGGTACTTCAGGTCGGCCCGCTGCAAAGGATAGCGGCAGCCCACCTGGGCGATCTGGGGTTCGGTCTCCGAGACGCTGACGCCCAATATGGTGGCCACGGCCACGGCCACGGTGGGACCACCGCCCACGCAACCGTTGGGGGCCATCTTGCCCTTGGCTATCTCGCCGGCGGCGGTGGCGCAACCGGCATAGCCGCAGCCTCCGCAGTTGGCCCCAGGCAGAGCCTCTTCAATGGCGGCCACCAGGGGGTCTACTTCCACGTAGAACATCTTGGCCGCTACGCCCAAACCCATGGCCGCCAGGCATCCCAATCCACCCAGTGCCAAGGCTTCTATGATCATCTGGCCGGTCTCCCTCGTTGCTGGTTTTATCCTTTTCGCCCTCAGCGGACCGCGCATCAGGCCCAGGAGCGAAAAGGCTTTTGTGAGAACGCGCACAAAAACCAGGGGATTTTTGTCTCAAGCTGTTGGCTCATCGCGGCCCCTGGCTTCAACCCACATCGATATAAGCTATAGTAGTTGACTGATTGACAAAGAAGATTACTCCAAAGGAGAATTTCACACAAGAAAATAAGGTGTAAATCGCCGGGTTTTGCGCCCCCGAGGCCAAGCCTGTGTTGAAACCCACCTCGTATTTGCGCACAATAGAGATTACTATTGTGCCTCAATATTTCAACAATTGTTAGGCAGTCAATGTTTTCTTGCCTGTTCCGCAAAATTTGCCCCCCAGCCTGGCCGGCGGCCGTTGTGATGGCGGCGTTGGCTCTGGCCGTGGGCTGCGCCACGGCCAAGCCCAAGAGCTACGAGGCTATCAAGGCCCAACGCGCCGTCGCGCCTGCCGCCGCAGGGGAAAAGGCCGCACCCGGCGCTCTGCCCGAGGCCAAGGTGCCGGCCCGGCTGAGCCTGCGCCAGGCTGTGGGCCTGGGCCTGGCCCACAGCCCGGACCAGGAAATAGCCCTGGCCCGCATACGCCAGTCAGAGGCCTTGGTGGACCAGGCCCTGGCCGCCTTCTGGCCGGTGCTTAGGGCCCAGGGCTCTTACCAGCGGGGCGACGCGCCCAGCGCCTATCTGTTCTCCACCATCGACCAGCGGGCCTTGGGTTCGAGCGTAAACTTTAATCAGCCCGGCACCTTCCAGAACTTCGAGGCCGGACTCCAGGCCCAGTGGAACCTTTACCGGGGAGGGCGCGACCTTCTGCGCCGTCGCATGGCCGCCACCGGCCTCCAGATAAGCCGTTTGGACCGCCAGAGTGTGGAAAACGCCCTGGTGGCATCAGTGATCCAAGCCTTTTACAACGGCCTGGCGGCCCGTGATTTCGCGAACATAGCCGCCCAGTCCCAAAAGACGGTTGAGGCCCAGCTCCGCTCCATGCGCCTGCGCTTCAAGGCGGGCGGGGCGCTCAAGGCGGACGTGCTCTCTCTTCAGGTGCGCTTGGCCCAGGCCCAGGAAGAGCGGGTGCGGGCCGAGAACCAGCACCGCCTGGCCCTGGCCGCCCTGGCCAACCTCATGGGGGCCGACCCCGACGCGGAGTTCGCCCTGGAGCAGGGCGACGCGCCCCAGGCCAAGACCCCGGCAGCCTACCGCGAGGGCCTGGCCCTGGCTTTGGATCTGCGGCCGGAGCTGAAAAAGGCCCGCCGCCAGGTGGAGCGGGCGGCCTTGGCCGTGGACCAGGCCCGGGCGGGATATTTGCCCACCCTGGACGCCCAGGGCCGGGTGTACATGGACGCTGCCGCCCCCGGCCAGTTTGAGACCGAAAACAGCAACTGGGTAGCGGGGTTGGTGCTGAACTGGGACCTGTTCACCGGCCTGAGCACCGATGCCCAGGTGCGGGCCGCCGCCGCCGGTCTGGAGCGCATGCTGGCCGTGGACCGCAAGACCACCCGCCAAGTGCAGCTTGAGGTTAAAAGCGCTTACTTGAACCTGACGGCGGCCCAGGCCCGCTGCCGGGTCAGCCGGGCCAGTTTGGCCAGCGCCGATCAGTCGCTAACCCTGGTGCAGCGCCAGTTCGATGGCGGGGCGGCCACGGTCACCCGCTATCTGGAAGCCGAACTGGACCTTACCAGGGCTCGCCAAAGGGCTGCCGCCGCCCGCTACGACAAGGCCAAGGCCACCGCCGACATCGCCCGCTCCCTGGGCTTGTGGGCCCGCCGGGAGGGAATTCGCCATGCGCCCTAACATGCTGAAGCTGCTAACTGTTATAGCCGGATGCTTGGCCCTGGTGGCCTTGATTCTCCATACCGGCGGTTTTTTTAACTTCGGCAAGATCGCTCCGGGGCGGGTCGAGGCCCAAACCCAGGCCGCGCCCAAGGGTGAGATAGTCAAGGCCCGGCGGGTGGAGTTGCCGGTGTATCACCAGGCGGTGGGCACCTTGCGCCCGGTGAGCGAGATCCGGGTGGAGGCCCAGGTGCCGGGGCGCATCCTGTCCCTGAAGGCGGAGCCGGGCCAAATGGTCAAGCAAGGCCAGGAGTTGGTGGTGCTGGACGGCCGGGAGTATCAGGCTCGTTTGGAGCAGGCCCGCCAGGGGTTGGTGGAGACCAGGGCGGTGGTGCAGCGGGCCCGCTCGGAGCACAATAGGATAAAGCAATTACTACAAGGGCAGGCCGCCACCCAGCGCCAAATGGAGCAGGCCACCGAGGGCCTGGAGAGGGCCTTGGCCCAACAGGCCCAGGCCAAGCGCCAAGTGGAGCAGGCCTCCCTGGCCCTGGGGTACACCAAGGTGAGCGCTACGGTGCCGGGCAGAGTGCTAAAACGCCTGGCCGAGCCCGGCGACATGGCCCTGCCCGGACGGCCCCTGCTGCTCATGGAGGCGGGCCAAGGCCTGCGTCTGGAGGCTCTGGTGCCCGAGCGGATGGTGGGCCGGGTGCATCCGGGCCAGGAACTCACGGTTGAGCTGCCCGCGCAAGGCAAGAGGCTGGCCGCCAAGGTGGAGCAGATCGTGCCCACCGCCGACCCGGCCACCCGCACCTTTTTGGTAAAGGCGACCCTGCCCCAGGCCCCGGAGCTTTTCGCGGGCATGTACGGCCGCTTGCTCATTCCGATTGGCAAACGCCAGGCAGTCTTGATTCCGGCCAGGGCCATAAAAATGGTGGGCCAGTTGGAGATGGTCACCTTGAAGCAGGACGGGCTCTGGCGGCGGGCCATGGTCACCACCGGCCGGAGCCAGGGTGATTTGGTCGAGGTGCTTTCCGGCCTGAAGGGTGGCGAGGAGCTTTTGATTCCGGCTGAGGCCCATGGCCGCTAACTCCCCGGAGCCAGCTCAGTCTCGCCTGGGCCCCGTGGCCCGGCTGGTGCGCCCGTTTGTCACCGGCCATTTGTCGGTGCTTCTTATGATCCTGGCCGTGGCCCTGGGCGCGGCGGCGGTCATGCTCACTCCCCGCGAGGAGGAGCCCCAGATCGTGGTGCCCCTGGCCGATGTCATGGTCAGCGCGCCGGGGGCCTCCGCCGCCGAAGTGGAGCGCCTGGTCACCACCCCCCTGGAGCGCCTGCTGTGGCAGATAGACGGGGTGGAGCACGTCTATTCCCAAGCCCGGCGGGGCCAGGCGGTGGTCACGGTGCGCTTTTTCGTGGGCCAGGACCGGGAGCGCTCCCTGGTCAAGCTCTACAACAAGATCGCCATGAACACCGACACCGTGCCCCCCCTGGTCAAGGGCTGGGTGGTCAAGCCGGTGGAGATAGACGACGTCCCCATCGTCACCCTTACCCTGCATTCGGCCCGCTACTCGGACTATGAGCTGCGGCGCATGGCCGAGGAGATGCTCTTCTACCTCTCCCAGGTGCCCGACATTTCCCGCACCGGCATCGTGGGCGGGCGGCCCCGCCAACTTAGGGTGGAGCTCTTGCCCCAGTCCCTGGCCGCCCACGGGCTTACCGCTCTGGCGGTGCAAAAGGCCCTGACCGGGGCCGACGCCGCGGCCCTGGCCGGGAGCTTCGACCAGGCCGGGCAAACCTTTCAGCTAACCAGTGACTCTTTCCTCACCAGCCCCCGCCAGGTGGGCGAGCTGGTGGTGGGGGTGCACCAGGGCCGTCCGGTGTATCTGCGCGACGTGGCCAAGATCATAGACGGTCCGGCCGAAGCCCAAACCTACAGCCGCATCGGCTTCGGGCGGTTGTGGCTCAAGCAGCAGGGCCTGCCCCAGGACGGGCCGGAGCAGAACGCGGTGACCCTGGCCCTGGCCAAAAAGCGTGGCACCAACGCGGTCGCCGTGGCCCAGGAAATCCTGGACCGGGCCGAGGGGCTTGGGAAAAAGGTATTGCCCGACGGGGTGGGCCTCACCGTGACCCGCAACTACGGCCATACCGCCCAGGCCAAGAGCGACGAGCTGATGAACTCGCTGTTCTTCGCGGTGCTCACCGTGGTGGCCCTGTTGGCCTTCACCCTGGGCTGGCGCGAGGCGCTCATCGTGGCCATCGCGGTGCCCCTGTCGTTTGCCATGGCCCTGTTCGTCAACTACCTGTTCGGCTATACCATCAACCGGGTGACCATGTTCGCCCTGATCCTGTCCCTGGGCCTGGTGGTGGACGACCCCATCACCAACGTGGACAACATCCAGCGCCACATCCGCATGGGCAAGCGCAATGCCCTGGACGCCACCCTGGTGGCGGTCAACGAGGTGATGCCGCCGGTGATCATGTCCACCCTGGCCATCATCGTCAGCTTCGCGCCGATGTTTTTCATCACCGGCATGATGGGCCCCTACATGGCCCCCATGGCCGCCAACGTGCCGCTAACCGTGACCTTCAGCACCCTGTGGGCCCTGACCGTGGTGCCCTGGCTCAGCTATCGCCTGCTCAGGCGCCTGGCACCTGGCAAGGCCCAGGCCGGGAAGGAGCCCCCGCCGCCCCAGGAACTCACTTCCCCGTTCTTGCGCCGGGCCTATGGGGCGGTGGTGCGGCCGTTTCTGGAGCGCCGCTCACTGCGCTGGGCCCTGGGTCTGGGCATCGTGGCGGCGCTCATAGCCTCGGTGTCCCTGGTGGCCCTGCGTCTGGTGCCGGTGAAGATGCTGCCCTTTGACAACAAGAACGAGTTTCAGCTTATTTTGGACCTGCCCGAGGGCACCACCCTGGAGTCCACCGACCGGGCGGTGCGGGCCTTTGAGGCCTATCTGGCCGGGGTGCCCGAGGTGATCAACTTCACCTCCACGGTGGGTTCGGCCTCGCCCATGGACTTCAACGGCATGGTGCGCCACTACTACCTGCGCCGGGGCGGCAACGTGGCCGACATCAGGGTGAACCTGGCCCCCAAGGACAACCGCGAGCAGCAGAGCCACGAGATCATGCTGCGCCTGCGCGCGGAGCTAACGGAAATGGCCCGCCGCCACGGGGTGAACCTCAAGCTGGTGGAGCTGCCCCCCGGCCCACCGGTCTTGGCCACGGTGGTGGCCGAGGTCCATGGCCGCCCCGGCACGCCCTACGCCGATCTTATCAAGGGGGCGGCGGTAGTGCGCCGGGTCATGGGGGCCGAGGATCTGGTGGTGGACATCGACGACTCCAGCGAGGCGGTGCGGACCCGTTGGGACTTCGTGGTGGACAAGGAAAAGGCGGGCCTGCACGGGGTGAGCACCGGCAGGATCATCCAGACCCTGCGCTTGGCCCTGAGCGGGGCCCAGCCCGCGGCGGTGCACTTGGCTCACGAGCGCCAGCCCCTGCCGGTGCGGCTCATTCTGCCCCGCCTGGCCCGCTCCAGCCTGGCCGAACTTAGCCAGCTTCCCCTGGCCACGGCCCAGGGAGGCAGCGTGCCTCTGGGCGAATTGGGCCGCTTCCAGCGGATGGACAGCGAGCAGCCGGTGATGCACAAGGACCTCAGGCCGGTGGTGATGGTCTATTCAGAGCTGGCCGGGCGCTCCCCGGCCACGGCCATCTTGGACATGCAGGCCAAACTGGCCGAGCAAAAACTGCCGCCGGGGGTGGAGGTATCCTGGGACGGCGAGGGAGAGTGGCACATTACCCTCAGGGTGTTCCGCGACCTGGGCCTGGCCTTTGGCGCGGCCCTGGTGGGCATCTTCATCCTGCTGGTGGTGCAGACCGGCAGCTTCCTGGTGCCGCCGCTGCTCATGGTGGCTATCCCCCTGACCCTTTTGGGTATCATGCCCGGCTTCTGGCTGCTCAACCTGGTGGGGGCCTCCCCGGTGGCCGGCCTGCCCAACCCCATCTTTTTCACCGCCACCAGCATGATCGGCATGATCGCTCTGGGCGGCATCGTCATCCGCAACTCGGTGGTGCTGATCGAGTTCGTGCACAACCAGCTGGACGAGGGCCTCTCCTTCCAGGAGGCCATCCTGGCCAGCGGGGCGGTGCGCTTCCGGCCCATTGTGCTCACCGCCGCCACCACCGCCCTGGGGGCCTGGCCCATCACCCTGGACCCCATTTTCTCGGGCCTGGCCTGGGCCCTGATCTTCGGCCTGGCCGCCTCCACCGCCTTCAGCCTGCTGGTGGTGCCGGTGGCCTATTACGCCCTGTACCGCAAAAAGCTGGGCGCGGGCCAAAGCGCCTGAGCACCCTCCCGCGCCTTTGCATTAAGCTTGGGATACGGGCCGCCTCGTTATATATTGGGGCGGTGCGGGGCGCCTCGCCCCTGCCCCGCGCTGGGAGGGTGCATCTTGTCCGGCAAGAAAACTTCAGCAGGCTCGCCGCGCCGCAGCCAGTGGGTGGGCTACGGCGCCCTGTTGGCAGTGATCCTCTTGGGTGCGATCTATTCCCTGGCCGTGTTCGGGACCATCCAGGAGCAGGCGCTCAGCGAAAACCTGGAGGCCAACCTGGTCCAGGCCGAGACCGCCTCGCGCTTCATCTCCGAGCAGCAGGATGGCCTGCTCAATCTGCTGGGGGTCATCGCCTCCCGCGACCGCCTACGCCGGGCCCTGGCCCACGGCGAACCCTCGGATCTGGCCGCTTTCCTACAGCCGGTATTGGCCATGGGACCCCAGACCAACTCGGTGTTTCTGGTGGACCCCGAAGGCCTCTACATGATTCGGGTGCCCAAGGTGGGTGGGGACGTGAAACTGCCTCCGGTGGGGGTGTTGCCTCCCGCCCCCTGGGTGTCGGGCCTGGAGCCGGGCCGCTGCGGCCCGGTGGGGCCGTGCCTGGTGCTGTCGGTGCCGGTGGTTAGCCAGGACGGCAAGACCGCCGCCTACCTGGGAGTGACCCAGCCTCCCGCATTCTGGAAAAATTTCTTCCGCCAAATGGCCGCCCGGCCTGGGCGCACCTACTTTTTGTTCGACCAGGAGGGCCGGGTGGTGGCCGCCGGCCTGGCCAAGGCCGAGCTGCCCGCCGGAGCCCTGGAGGACATGGCCTCCCAGGTGCGCCGCAACCTGGGCCCCAAGCAGGCCCACTGGGCCGGGGTTGCCCGCCTGCCCGGCGGCGGCGAGCAGGTCTTCGCGGCGGTGGCCGTGGTGCCCGCCTCGGGCTGGAGCGTGGTGGTCATGCACGACTACCAGACGGCCATGGCCCCCAACCGGGCCATGTTCCGCAGCATCTTCCTGTTCCTGACTCTGCTCTTGTGCTGCCTGATCTTCTTGGGCGCCCTGCTGTTCACCCGCTACCGGGCCCAGGAGCGCCGCCTGGTGAGCATCAAGGGCGAGGCCCGCCACCTGGAGGCCCTGGTGGCCGAGCGCACCGCCGACCTGGAGGTTTCCACCCAGCGCTACCTCAGCCTGGTGCAGGACCTGCCCGACGTGGTGTTCGAGCTGGACCAGGACGGGCGCTACACCTTTGTCAGCCGGGCGGTGGAAGGGGTGCTGGGCTATCAGCCGGGAGAGATGCTGGGGCGCACCCAACAGGAGTTCATCTTGCCCCAGGACCGGCCCAAGTACGACCAGCAAAAGGCCCGCACCGAACAGGACGAGCCCATGAGCATCCTGGCGCTCAGGCACCAGACGGCCGACGGCCGGGTGCGCTGGCTCTCCATCCACTCCCGGGGTCTCAGCGACGCCCGGGGCCGCAGCCTGGGCCGCAGGGGAGTGGCCCGGGACGTCACCCAGCAGGTCTTAGCCGAGCGCCGGGTGCGCGAGCTCTCCGGCCAGCTCATCAACGCCCAGGAAGAGGAGCGCAAGCGCCTGGCTCTGGACCTGCACGACGAGATGGGCCAGTTGCTCTCGGCGCTCAAGATCGGTCTGCAAACCCTGGCCCGCAATCACGAGCAGGTGCGGCCGGACCTGGACCGGCAAATCCGCCTGACCCAGGAGGTCATGGACCGCAGCCGCTCGCTGGCCTACCGCCTGCGCCCGGCCATCTTGGACAATTTCGGTCTCACAGCCGCCCTGACCGATTTGTGCGAGAGCCTGTCCGAAGACGGGGTGCTGGCGGTGACCACCCATCTGGACAAAATCGACGACCGGGCCCTGGGCCCGGCGGTTAAGACCACCCTTTTCCGCTTTGTGCAGGAGGCGCTCACCAACGTGCTGAAGCATTCCCAAAGCACCAAGGCAGAGGTGAGCCTAAGCTCCCGCGACGGGCTCATCCGGGCCGAGGTGCGCGATTTCGGGCGGGGGTTCGACGTGGAGCAGATATTGGAGCAGGGCGGTGGAAGCCGTTTGGGGCTCCTGGGCATGCATGAGCGCTTGAACCTGGTGGGCGGTCGGCTTACCATAAAGACCTCCACCCAGGGCACCGTGTTGGTGGCCGAGGTGCACCCCGGAGGTCAGTCATGAGCCAGAAGCATAGCGTGGTGATTTGCGACGATCACGGCATCGTGCGCGAGGGCATCAAACAGGTGTTGGCGTCCAACCCCGCCCTGGAGGTGGTTGGCGAGGCGGCCAACGGCTTGGAGGGCCTGGCCCTGATCAGCAAGCTCCTGCCCAACGTGGTCGTCACCGACATCACCATGCCCGAGATGAACGGAATCGACATGACCAGGGAGCTTACCAAGGAGTTCCCTGATATTCGGGTGGTTATCCTCAGCGTGCACTCGCGCAAGACCTTCATCATGGAGGCCCTCAAGGCCGGGGCCCGGGGCTATGTGCTCAAGGACTCGGCGGGTGAAAAGCTTTTGGACGCGGTGCAGGCGGTGCTGGACGGGGACAGCTATCTGGACTCGCCGGTGGCCGGGCACATTGTGGACGAGTTCGTCAAGATGCCCTCTCCCACTGAGCCGTCCACCGGCGGCGGGGAGACCCTCACCGACCGCGAACGCCAGATCCTCTCCCTGGTGGTGGAGGGCTTTTCCAACAAGCAGATCGCCGAAAAGCTGTTCCTCAGCCCCAAGACGGTGGACAACCACCGGGCCAAGATCATGTCCAAGCTGGGCCGCCGCGACGTCATCGGCCTGGTCAAGTACGCCCTAGCCACAGGCCTGGTGGACCCCGACACCTGGGGGAGATAGGGCGGCTTCGCCAGACGGCGGGATGCTGCGTTGCCGACATCGCTCCAAACTCGCTGTAGGCCTGGCTACAGCTTCGTTTGTCGCTCGTCGGCGCCTTGCCTGCCGCCGCCTGGCTGTGCCGCTGGGCGGATGGTTGGAAGTAGGGTTCTAAAGATCGTGTAGGTTGGCGTTGAGGGCGCCGGCCCGAAACCCAACATCTGCATTAATGACGTTATTTTCCGGCAAACCCGTGCAATCCATTAACTAGTTAAAATTTAACCTGTTTACGGCCATGTTCCGTTTAGCGGCGGCTCTGGTGGTAGGGTGGCTTCCCCCTGCCCCATGGTGATTACACCTACGGGGCAGGGTGTTTCCCCCTCTTTTTTTAGTGCCTAGTTAAGCCATCTATGAGGTGTCCACCTCATTTACCCTCCGAACCCCTTTGGTCTTAACTGATAGCCATGAGCAAAAAGTTCTGCCCGGCCCATGGGGTCCGGCGGGGCCAAAGCGGACCAAAGGGCAAAAAACTAGTGAGGGAGAAGGCATATGGTTAGGAAACTCGCGTTGGGGGGCATGGTTGCCGCCTTATTGAGCCTGTTGCCCGCCGGGGCCTGGGCCGGGGGAGGCGCGGCTACCGAACTGGTGGTGGTGGCCGACACCAGGGCCTTGAGCAGCTTCAACTTCTATCTGGCCACGCTTTACAACCAGGATATGTGGCTGTTCGCCACCTGGGCGGTGGTGATCACCTCCGCCCTGGGCGTGTCCCTGGGACTGCTCATGGACCTGATCATGAGCCACGTCGGCCTGGATCTTGGTAAAAGCGCCGGGCACGTGGAACACTAGGCAACCCGCGCACAAGGAGCGACTATCATGGAATGGCTTTACATGCACATGCCCATCGCGGGGGTGGAGATATTCTGGCCCGGCCTGGTGTTGATCGGCTACTCGGTGGGGGTGATCGGCGGCTTTTTCGGAATGGGCGGGGCCTGGATGGTAACCCCCGGCCTGAACATCCTGGGCTTCCCCATGGCCTTCGCCATCGGCACCGACATAGCCCACATCGCGGGCAAGTCGATGATTTCCACCATGCGCCACAGCAAATTCGGCAACGTGGACTACCGCCTGGGCTTCATCATGCTCATCGGCACCATGGCCGGCATCGAGGTGGGTGCTCAGATCGTCATGGCCCTGGAGCGCATCGGGCGCATCGGTCCGGTGGTGCGCTGGGTCTATGTGGTGTTTTTGGCGCTCATCGCCTTGATGGTTTTTTATGATTATTACAAGGCGGTGAAAAACCGCAACAAGAGCGACGACCCCAGCCACACCGGGGCCACCGGCGGGGTGAACTGGGCCCCGGCGCTGCACAAGATCAACATCCCGCCCATGATGCACTTCAGGGTGGCAAACATCACCTGCTCGATTTGGCTGCCCATCGCGGTCAGCTTCATCACCGGCGTTCTGGCCGGCTTCCTGGGCATCGGCGGCGGCCTGCTGCGCATGCCCGCGCTCATCTACTTCATCGGCGCCCCAACCCACGTGGCCGTGGGCACCGACCTGTTCGAGGTGATGATCAGCGGCCTGTACGGCGCTTTCACCTACAGCCTCAAGGGGCGCATCGAGCTGGTGGCGGTGTTCGTGATGCTGTGCGGCGCGGCCATCGGCGCCCAGATCGGCACCGTGGCCACCAAGTACGCCCAGGGCTACGGCATCCGGGTGGTGTTCGGCAGCGCGGTGCTGGCCTGCATGGTCTCCATCATCCTCAAGCAATACGGCATCACCACGGCGGCCACGGTGATCATCCTGGGAGCCATCAGCATCATCTGCATCTACATCATGGTCATCATGTTCCGGGGCGCGGCCAACGAACTGCGTGAAAAGAAGTTGGCCTCGGCCGGGGCCAAGGCCTAGGGAGGCATGTGATGAAAAAGACACTACTGCTCGGCATCCTGCTTGCGGCTCTGGCGCTGGGCACCGGCTGCCTGGACAAGGCCGACGAGTCCCATGTCTACCAGGGCACCTGTCTGGCCCTCACCGACGGCGGCAAGGCCCTGGTGCTGGCCAACAGCCAGCCCAAGCTCAATCCCCTCAAGGGCGACAAGGCCGTCTTCGACATCTCCAAAGCCAAGGTGGGTCTGGCCCCGGATTTGGGCAACGTCATCCGGGTGGCCTTTTTCGTGGAAAAAGGCCAAAACGTGGCCATCAAGGTCATGAACGTAAGCAAGCAGGACCTGCGTAAAAAATGAACCCTCGGGCTTCCCCGCCCCTCCCCGGGGCTTCGGTCCGGGGGAGGGGCAGGGAAGGCCTCCTTTGTGAAACATGCGGGCTAGGGGCCATAAGGAGCGGACATGGATTTTCGGCGAGGCCTAATCTTGGCCGTAATGGACATCCTGCTTTTGAGTGAACTGACCTTTGCCATCTGGTACGCCCACTTCGAGATGGAAGTGGTGGCCTGGCGCTTTTTGCAGGCCTTTTTGCCGCCGGTGATCCTGACCATCCTGGGCACCCGCTGGGCCTTTAGGCGCTGGGCTCCCAAGGTGAAGGTTTCAGTGGAAGATGCTACCAATCAGCCCTGGCGTCCGGTGAACCTCTTCGGCGCCCTGGGGCAGAGCCCCAAGCCAACCCGGCGCGACTCCTAAGGGCCTGGAACAAAGGGAAATGGTCAAACGCCTAGGCAAAATCCTGCACCGCCTGGTTAACGGCAACGGGGGCGGAGGCAACCGAGCCCACAGTGACCTCAAGCTGAGGTTCCGTGAGTTCAAGTATTTGCTCAGGGCCAACAACGAGGTACTGGCCATCATTGCCGAGATCGAGCAGCAGCTGGCCGAGGGCGGACAGGTGGGCCTGGATTTCCTGCGCAGCCGCTACATAGCGGCCAGCGCCAAGGTCTATAAGATGATCCGCCACCTCAACTATATCTCCGCGGGCCGCTACCCCCTGCTGGAGGGGGCCTTCCACCGCATCCGGGCGGACATCGACCAGATATTGGAAGAGGGCGGCGGTTCGCGCTCCGGGGTTTTAGTGCTTCCCCTGGAAGACCTGGAGCCCGGTGAGGCCCACCTGGCGGGCAGCAAGGCCTCCAACCTGGCTGAGCTTTCCCGGGCCGGGCTGCCGGTGCCCGAGGGTTTCGTGGTCACCACCGAGGCCTTCCGCCGCTTCATGGAGTTCAGCGGCCTGGGAGGCCAGCTCCGCCAGGCGGTGATGATTCTGGAAGGCTCCTCCCTGGGCGAGGTGGAGGATTTCAGCCGCCTGCTGCAACAGAAAATTTTGGACGCGCCCCTGCCGCCGGAGCTGGAAAAGGAGCTCAGCGAAGCGGGCCGGCGCTTGGCCCAATTGGGGGCCAGAGGGCTCATTTCCCTGCGCTCCAGCGCGGTGGGCGAGGACACCCAAAGCTCCTTTGCCGGTCTATATCGCAGCTTGTTGGGGGTGCCCCCCGCCCAGGCAGCCTCGGCCTACCGGGCGGTGGTGGCCGCCCTGTACGCCCCCGAAGCGGTGGTGTATCGCCGCCGCCGGGGCTTGCTGGACCAGGACGCCGAGATGGCGGTGTTGGTGCAGGCCATGGTGGAGCCCAAGGCCAGCGGGGTGATGTACACCACCGATCCCCTGGGCGGAGGCAAGGGCCCGCTGCTGATCAGCGCGGTGCGCGGCCTGGGCCAGGGCTTGGTGGAGGGCTCGGTGGACCCGGACCTCTACCGCCTGGAGCGCAGGCATCCCCCCCTGCTGTTGGACTACGCCCCCGGCGGCCAGGGCGAGAGCCTGGGGCTGGCGGCCCAGGGCCTCAGCCGCAACAGCCTGGACGCGGCGGGGCGCGAAGAGCCGCCGCTCAGCGAGGGCCAGGCCCTGGAGTTGGCCCGCCTGGGCCTGGAGCTGGAAGAGCGCTTCGCCTGTCCCCAGGACGTGGAGTGGGCCCTCACCGGCCACGGTCGCCTGGTGATCCTTCAGTCGCGGCCCCTGCAGGTGTTGGCCGCCCGCTGCGGCGAGGCCGCCGCGCCCGAGGTGGAGCCCCTGCTGGTCGGTGGGCACACCGCCCGGCCCGGAGCCGGAGCCGGGCCTGCCTTTGTGGTCAGCCCAGACGCGGAGCTAAAGGACTTCCCCGACGGTGGGGTCTTGGTGGCCCGGAGTTCCTCCCCAGCCCTGGCTGCGGCCCTGCCCCGGGCGGCGGCCCTGGTCACCGACGTGGGCGGAGTGGCCGGGCATTTGGCCTCCCTGGCCCGGGAGATGGGAGTGCCCGCCCTAGTGGGCATTGGCGAGGCCACCAAGCTAATCACCAACGGCCAGGTGATAACCGTGGACGCCGGGGCTAAGCGCGTCTACCCCGGCCAGGTGGCCGAGCTCACCGGCCCCGAGCCCTCCACCGCCCTGTGCCGCCCCCGCCCGGCCCCGGCCCCCTATTGGCACCAGGCCGCCGGGCTGATCAACAAGCTCAACCTCACCGATCCCCATTCGCCGCGCTTTGTCCCGGCCCGTTGCGCCACCTTCCACGACATCATCCGCTACGTGCATGAGATGTCCTTCAAGGAGATGTTCCGCCTGGGCGACGAGGTGGGGCGCGATCCCGGCGGTGGGGCCCTGCGTCTGGAGGCGGTGCTGCCCTTTGAACTGTGGTTCATCGACCTGGGCGACGGCCTGGCTCCCGGCGTGGGGACGGCCTTGAAGCCGGAGCAGATTGTCTCCATTCCCGGCGCAGCCCTCATCAAGGGCCTTATGGACCCGGCGGTGGACTGGAACCGGCCCCGCCCGGTGAGCCTCAAGGGCTTGGCCTCGGTGTTCAGCGCCTCGCTGCTCACCCCGCCCAAGGACGGCCAGGTGCGCGACATGGGTCAGCGGGCCTATGCCATCGTCAGCGCGGAGTACCTCAACTTCAACTGTCGGGTGGGCTATCACTTTACAGCCCTGGACAGCTTCTGCGGCAACCAGCAGAACGACAACTACATCAGCTTCCGTTTCCACGGCGGGGCGGCCACCGAGGATCGCCGTCAACTCAGGGCCGAGCTTATCCAGCGCCTGCTCACGGACATGGGCTTTTCCGTGGAGCGCACCGGCGATCAGGTGAGCGCCTTTATCAAGAAGTATCCCGCCGAGCTGATGCTGGGGCTGCTGGAGGAGTTGGGGCGGCTGATCCTATTTACCCGGCAGATGGACATGCTCATGAGCGGCAGGCCCATGGTCGATTGGCTGGCCCAGGCCTATGCCGCCAAAAACTACAACTTGGCAGATGGTGAGGAGGAGGGGGAGCCGCAATGACCCGTCCCTATGCCAACCTCTCGCGGCGCATGACCATCGTGGCCCTACTGGTGGCCCTGTTGCCTTTGAACGGCCTGGGGCTGGGCCTGTACTACTACTACAACTACGCCAACACTCAGGCAGTCAAAGAGGAATTGCGCATCCGGGCCCTGAACCGGGCCTCGGCCATCGAGTTGTTCCTGGCCGAGCGCACCGCCCTGTTGGAGGTGTTGGCCCACGGGGCGCGCCTCACCCAGTTGAGCAACGAAAGCGAGTTGGCCAACCTGTTGTCCATCATGAACCGCCGATCCTGGAGCTTCGTGGACCTGGGCATCATCGACAAGGACGGCCGGCACCGGGCCTACGTGGGACCCTATCTGCTCAAGGAGCAGAAATACCTGGACGCCCCCTGGTTTCAGCAGGCCATGCAAAAGGGCGTGTACACCAGCGACGTGTTCCTGGGTTATCGTCAGGTGCCCCACTTCGTAATCGCGGTGAAGCACGACAACGGCAGCGACAGTTGGGTGCTCAGGGCCACCATCGACTCGGACGTGTTCAACCGCCTGGTGCGCACCGCCCAGGTGGGCAAATCCGGCGACGCCTACATCCTGGATCGCCAGGGCCGCTTGCAGACCCCCTCGCGCCTGGGCGGCAAGGTCCTGGACCCCGCCCCGGTGGATATGCACTCGGTGGCTCCGGGCAGCTCGGTGGTGGAGCGCACCACCGCCGACGGACGCCAGGTGCTCACCGCCTTTTCCTGGATATGTGGCGGCAAGTGGTTGCTGGTCATCGACCAGGACCCCAAGGAGATACTGGGGCCGCTGAACCTGGCCCGCAACGTGGAGTTGGCCGTGCTGGGGTTGGCCAGCCTGTTCATCATCATGGCGGTGTTCATCTTGGTGCGCCTGTTCATCCGCCAGCTACAGACCAACGACGCCGAGCGGGCGGCCATCGACGCCCAACTGGCCCACTCGGCCCGCCTGGTTTCCCTGGGGCGCATGGCCGCCGGGGTGGCCCACGAGATAAACAACCCCCTGGCCGCCATGAGCGAGCTGGCCGGGGAGGTGCAGGACATATTGGTGCCCAGCGAGCTGGCCAAGCTGGAAGAAGGCGAGGTGGTGGGGGAAAACCTGGAGCGCATCCAAAACCAGGTGGAGCGGGCTCGGGGGGTGACCCACCGCATGCTCAAGTTCGCCCGGCGCATGGAGCCCCATTTGGAGGGCATCGACATCAACGACGTTTTGCGCGAGTCCTACTCCTTCATAGAGAAGGAAGCCCTGTTCAACAACGTCAAGGTGCAGCTGGACCTCAGCCCCGACCTGCCGCTGATCAAAAGCGACCGGGCCCAGTTGCAGCAGGTTTTCCTGAACCTCATGGACAACGCCCTGGACGCGGTGGGCCAGGGGGGGCGGGTGAGGGTTATGAGCCGGGCCGACGGCTCCTGGCTGACGGTGAAGGTAAGCGACAGCGGCCCCGGAGTGCCGGCTGATCTGGCCGGGCGCATCTTCGATCCTTTCTTCACCACCAAGGATCCCGGCCAGGGGACCGGCCTGGGGCTTTCCATCAGCCACTCCATCACCCAGCGCCTGGGCGGCTCTCTGGAGTTGGAGAACCATCCGGGGCTGGGGGCCACCTTTGTGGTGCGCCTGCCCAACACGCCGCCCGACACGCCGTGAAACATGGGAGCGGAGAGAGACATGAGCTCATTCAAGGTATTGGTGGTGGACGACGAAAGGGACTTTCTGGAGTCCCTGGTGCGGCGCCTGCAACGGCGCTCGGTGGATGCCGCCGGAGTCACCAGCGGCGAGGCCGCCCTGGAGCACCTGGAGCGCGAAAAGGCCGATGTGGTGGTGCTGGACGTGAAGATGCCGGGCATGAACGGCATCGAGGCCCTGCGCCAGATCAAACAATGCCACCCCGAGGTGGAGGTGATCCTCTTAACCGGCCACGCCTCGGTGGAGTCCGGGGTGGAGGGCCTGGCCCTGGAGGCCTTTGACTATCTCATCAAGCCGGTGAAGCTCGACGAGCTCATCGAACGCATCATGGAGGCCTTTGACCGGCGCAAGGTGGTCGGCGAACTCACCGGCTCCCCGCCGCCCGACCAGAGCTAAGGCCGCGCCGGTGATCCCGTGAACCTGGTCGATCACTTCCGCCGCCTTTTCACCCAAGCGCCCCAAACGCCGGGCGCCGACGAGGTGGAGCGCCTGCGGGCCGATTTCGCGGCCCGCTACCGTTGCTTCCGTGATCTTCTCTCCGCCAACCAACGCGCCCTGGAGGCCCTGGCCGATCTGGAGCAGGCCCAGGCCGGGGAGCATAGCCCCACCATGGCCTTTGTGCGGGGCCGGGCCACGGCTACGGCGGTCAACGTCTTCCGCATGATCCAAAACCTGGAGGCCCTGGCCCCGGACCGCTACCCCGGCCTGGGCGAAAGCTTCAAGGCGGTGCAGGCCTCGGTGGAGGCCGCCCTGGGCTCCGCGCCCGCGCCCACCGAGGGCCCCCTGGTGCGGCCCCTGGAGCAGGCGGCCATTGGCGGCGAGGCCCTGTGCGGGCCGAAGATGGCCGTGCTGGGCCGGGTGGCCGCCGAGCTGGGCCTGTCGGTGCCGCCGGGTTTGGTCATCACCACCCGGGCCTATGCCCTGGTGGTGGAGCATAACGGCTTGGCCGAAGAGATCGCCCGGCTATTGCAGATCGCCGACCTGGAGCGCATGGACAGCCTCTTGGCCACCTGCTCCCAGATCCAAGGCCTGTTCATGCGCTCGGAAATCCCCACCGAGTTGGCCCAGGCGGTGCAGGAGGGTTTGGCCGCCCTGGCCCAAGCAGCGCCAACGCCCCTGCGCCTGGCCCTGCGCTCCAGCGCTCAGGGCGAGGACGCGGCGGGCACCTCCTTTGCCGGGCAGTTCACCAGCGAGCTCAACGTGGAGCCAACCCGCTGGGACGAGGCCTACCGGGGGGTTATCGCCAGCCTGTACAGCCCCCCGGCGGTGAGCTATCGCCGCCACATGGGCCTGCGCGACGAGGACGCGGCCATGGCCGTGGGTTGCCTGGCCATGATCCAGGCCCAGGCCGGGGGGGTGGCCTACACTGCCGACCCCCTGGACTCGGCGCGGCAAGGGGTGCTCATCAGCTCCTGCTGGGGACTACCCAAGGCGGTGGTGGATGGCTCCTGGGACTGCGACCTGTTCCGGGTGACCCCCGGCCCGCCGCTACGCCTGGCCCAGTCCCAGGTGGCGGCTAAACAGAGGCAATATGTCTGCGACCCGGCGGAGGGGGTGCTGCCCACCCTGGTGGGGCCGGAACTCCGGCAGGAACCCAGCCTGAGCCGGGCCCAGGCCCTGGAGCTGGCCCAGGCGGCCCTGATGCTGCACGAGCATTTCCACGGGCCCCAGGACGTGGAATGGGCCTTGGACAAGAATGGCAAGCTGTACATTCTGCAATGCCGCCCCTTGCCCTCAAGCGGGGCGACTAAGCTGGAGGCCCTGGTGAGCGGGGCCGAGGAGCAGCTGATTCTGCGGGGCGGCATAACCGCCGGCCCCGGCGCGGCGGCGGGCAAGGTGCGCTGGGTGCAGACCGGCGGCGACGCGGTGTCTTTCCAGGAGGGCGAGGTGCTGGCCGTGGAGCAGCCTTTGCCCCGCTGGGCCCCCTTGCTGGGCCGGGCCGCGGCCCTGGTGGGAATCAAAGGCGGGGCGGCGGGGCATCTGGCCAGCGTGGCCCGTGAGTTCGGGGTGCCCGCCCTGCTGGGGGTGGGGCCGGGGGGCCGGGATCTGGCTCCGGGCCAAGAGGTCACGGTGGACGCGAACGGCCGGGCGGTGTACGCCGGGCGTCTGCCCCTGCCCGGACGCCCGCAAAGCGGCCAGAGCCTGCCCGACACTCCGGTGCGCCGGGCCCTAGCTCAGGTCATCGCCCAGGCCGCCCCGTTGAACCTGCTGGACCCCGAGGACCCGGACTTCACCCCCCAGGCCTGCCGAACCCTGCACGACCTCACTCGCTTTTGCCACCAAAAGGCGGTGGAGGAGATGTTCTCCCTGGCGGCCCAGGAGCATTTTCCCCTGAACGCCGCCCGCCAGCTCTACTATCACGCGCCCATGCAGTGGTGGATCATCGACCTGGAAGACGGAGTGCGTAAGCCCCTGGGCGGCAAGTACGTGTGCCTGGAGGACATCCTGTGTGCGTCTTTCCATGCTTTTTGGGAGGGCATGCTGGAGGTGCCCTGGCAAGGGCCGCCGCCCCTGGACGCCAAGGGCATGGCCTCGGTGATGTTCCAGGCCACGGCCAACCCGGCCCTGGCCACGGGGGTCAAAAGCCGCCTGGCCGAGCGCAACTACTTCTTGATCACCAAGGAATTCTTAAACTTGCAATCCAGGGTGGGCTTTCACTTCTCCTCTTTGGAGGCCATGGTCACCCCACGGGCGTCGGACAATCTGGTGAGCTTCTGTTTTAGGGGCGGGGCGGCCGATCCGGGCCGCCGGCGCGCCCGCCTGGCCTTTTTGGATGAGTTCCTGGCCGGTCTGGGCATGGCGGTGAGCATCAAGGGCGACGCCCTGCTGGCCCGGTCCGAGGATCTGCCCGCCCCCGAGTGCCTGACTTTGCTAAAGGCCCTTGGTTACTTGATAATGCACACCCGCCAGTTGGACATGATCATGGCCAGTCCCCAGCGGGTGGAGCACTACCGGGCCAAGATCGCCGCCGACCTGGCCGCCTTGGGGCCTCCGTCCGGCGCTTAACCCCGAGCCAAATCCGGCATGGCCTTGGCGTAGATCACCTTGCCGTCGCCCCGAGCGTAAAAATCCTCCAGCACGGTGAGCAGGGTGTAGCCCCGGCTTTGATAAAAGCGCCGGGTGGGGTGGTACAGGGGCTGGGAAGATGTCTCTATGTAGAGCCGTTCACCCCCGGCGGCGGCCACCCGCTGCTCCACCTGGGCCAAAAGTCGGCTTCCCAGGCCCCGGCTGCGGGTGCTTTGGTGCACGATGATCCAAAAAAGGTTCCAAGAGTGCAGGGTTCCGGCGATGTGGCCGTAGCAGGCGTAGCCCAGGGTCTGGTCCCCTTCCTGGGCGAAAATGAAATTGTAGCCGCTGTCCGGGCCCTTGTTCAGGTGCTCGGTGGCCAGTTCGGCGGCCAGAAGCACCTCGTCGGGGCGGAAAAAACCACTGGCCGATGCGAGCCGCTCTATGGCGGTCACGTCTTGAGGAATCATGTCTTCTCGCCAGGTTATGGCGGGTTGTGGCTGGCTGGCCATGGTTGCGCTTAACCTTGTCCTTCCCTGGGTGAGTATCGGCCCATATGGTGGCGGCTGGACCGGAATCGCTAAACGCCGCCAAGGTCCAGGGATTGCCTTGGCGCTTAATCTTAAAGTCTACTCCCACCAGGCCGCTCAAGCCAAAACCGCCTGATGATTGTGCGGCGTATATCGGGTATCATGGCTTGGTCAGCAGGAAAAAACAGCGACGCCCAGGTCCCGGCGGGTGATGGCCTAAACCTCCCAGCCGGATAAACCCACGTCCTGATCAATAACGTTTTTGCCGGCCGAGCGGTTGTCCAGCACGGGTGGGGAACCGGTTTCCCCTCCGCGGTGAAGCAGCTTGGCCGCCGGCCTGGGCTCGTTGGCGATGCGGCGAAAATTCTCTGTCCAAGTATCTCCTTATGGTTGTTTCCCGACTGCGGTGATCAACGCCTTCATCTATTGTGAATTGCAGCCTCCCCCCGCGGAGGTGCTGGTGGCCCGTTGCGCCTGCGATGAATTGCGCGGGCGCATAGACAAGCTAAAGCTGCTCAGGGGGGTGCGCGGCCTGGGTTTCCGTAGGGCCACCGCCGAACAGGTGCTCCAGGGGGCGGGCATCATCACCTACAGCAACCGGCGCTATATAAACCACTCCGCCTTTTTCTTTCGCACCAACGGCCATGCCTACGCGGTTAACGCCCAGCTTGACAGCACCGCCCTGGTCGAGACGGTGGGCATTCGCTCCTTTTTGAAGGAATACGAGAAGTCCCTCTCCCAATACCAGCACTGGCGCCTTATTTGAGCGAACGAAATATTTCCGGGACCGCGCCCGCCGGGGCGGCAGCCCTGGCGGCCCTGGTCAAGGCCAGAGCCTTATTAGAGGCCTACGGGCCACAGCTGGCCGCCGACGTCGAACAGGCCCGCCTGCTGGGCGAGTATTACCAGGAAATCCTGCGAAGCCACGGCCTTATGCGCACCAAGCTGGCCTTTGAGGCCTGCGCGGTGTGCGCTGGTCAAGGCGGCGGGGCCAGTTGCTGCTTCGAGGGGGCCGAGGACTGGTACTATCCCCTGCTGCTGTTGGCCAACCTGTCCCTGGGGGTGGAGCCGCCCCAAGACGACCGGCGTCCCGGCGACTGCCTGTTCAACGGGTCCCAGGGCTGTGGGCTGGTGGCCCGCTACGGCATATGCCTCAATTTTTTCTGCCCCGAGCTGTGCACCAGCCTCGGTGATGCCGAGATGCTGGCTCTGCGCCGGGCGGTGGGACGGGAATTGGAGGCCGGCCGGCTATGGGAGGAAAGCCTGGGCCGCTGGCTCGTGGCCCATGGCGAGAGAGGCTGGATCTAGCTCCTGCCGTAGACCTGTTCGATCTCTTCGGCGAACTTCTGGTAGATATTGCTCCGGCGCACCTTCATGGTGGCGGTCAGCTCGTCGTCATCGTGGTCCAATTCCTTGGTCAACAGCATGAATTTGCGCACGTTTTCCACCCTGGCGAACTGGGCGTTGACCCGGTCCACCTCGGCCTGGATCAGGCGGGTCACCTCGGGGTTTTGGGCCAGGTTCCTGAAGTTGGTGTAGGCCAGGTGGTTGTCCGTGGCCCACTTGCCCACGTTGTCGAAGTCGATCTGGATCAGGGCGGCGATGAAGTTGCGCCCCTCGCCGATGACGATGGCCTCCTTGATGTAGGGGCTCACCTTGAGGGCGTTCTCGATCTCGCTGGGGGCGATGTTCTTGCCCCCGCTGGTGATGATGATGTCTTTTTTACGGTCCACGATGCACACGTGGCCGTGCTGGTCCATTTCGGCTATGTCGCCGGTGTGCAGCCAGCCGTCGATCACCGTCTGGCGGGTGGCCTCGTCGTTCTTGTAGTAGCCCACGAACACCGGGGCGCCCCTCTTGAGCAACTCGCCGTCGTCGGCGATGGCGTACTCTATGCCCGCGATGGGCTTGCCCACCGTGCCTATGCGGATGTCCTCGTCCATGTGGATGAAGCTAAGGCCGGTGGTCTCGGTCATGCCGTAGCCTTCCTTGACCCTGATGCCCAGATCGTGGAAAAAGCGCAGCACCTCGGGGCTCACCTTGGCCGCGGCGGAAAAACAAAAGCGCGATTTTCTCATGCCCACGAAGTTTTGCAGGGCCCTGAGCATCAGCCAATAGGCCGCCCAGGAGGCCAGCTTCAGGCCCAGACCAGGGGTGCGCCCCTCCAGGCGTTCCTCGGCCATGCGCCGGCCCACGGCGTGGCAGCGCTCAAACAGCCATCGTTTGAGGCGGCTGGAGTCCTTGAT
This sequence comes from Desulfarculaceae bacterium, assembly GCA_021737645.1. Lineage (GTDB taxonomy): Bacteria > Desulfobacterota > Desulfarculia > Desulfarculales > Desulfarculaceae > Desulfoferula. The sequence goes on along the minus strand of JAIPDO010000015.1, from coordinate 32,449 downwards.
GTTTATGTAGATGGCCGATTGCAGCTTTTCCCATATGCGCGGCACCCCCAGGAAAACCGAAGGGGCGATTTCCCTGAGGTCGCTCTGGATGGTGGCGATGCTTTCGGCGAAATTGACCGGGTAGCCCACGTACATGGGCAAAAACAGGCTGAAGATCTTTTCGGCCACGTGGCACAGAGGCAGATAGGACACCACCGAATCCTGGTCCGTGGCCCCGATGGCCTCGATGGTGCCCAGGGTCATGGACTCTATGTTGACGTGGTTTATCATGGCCCCTTTGGGCTTGCCGGTGGTGCCCGAGGTGTAGACCATGATGCACACCTCATCGGCCCGGCCCTGGGCCACCCGCTGTTCGAACCAGCCGGGCCGCTCTCTCTCCAGTTCCCGGCCCAACTCCTCCACCGCCTCGAAGGACATTATGATGTCCTGGGGGTAGTGCCTGAGGCCTTTCATGTCCTTTACGATGATTTTTTCCAACAGGGGAAGGTCGTCCCAGACCTCCAGAATTTTGTCGGTCTGCTCCTGGTCTTCGGCCACCACGAACTTGCTGTCGGAGTGCTTGACCACGTAGTTGACCTCGGGGTAGGGGCTGGTGGGATACACCCCCACCGACACCCCGCCCAGGCAGATGGCCGCCAGGTCGGAGTAGAGCCACTCCCGGCAGTTCTCGCTGATGATGGCCAGATGGTCGCCCCGGCCGAAGCCCAGGGCTCTGAGCCCCAGGGCGAAGTGCTTCACGTGGTCGCGGTAGCCGCTCCAGGTGATCTCCTGCCAGATGCCGAATTCCTTTTCCCTGAGAGCCACCTGGCCGCCGCGCTTGGCCACCTGCTCCAGAAAGAACTGGCCCAGGGTTTTGCCGCTCAGCTCAACCAACGTTTCCTCCGCTTGTAATGCTTGACCTCGCGGTAGCTTTTGCGGCCGCCGCCCTGGCCCAGCCCCAGGTAAAACTCTTGCACGTCCTGGTCCGCCAAGAGGCGCTCCACCGGCCCGTCCAGCACCACCCGGCCGTTTTCCATGATGTAGCCGTAGGAGCTTACGCTGAGCGCCATCTGGGCGTTCTGCTCCACCAACAGGATGCTGGTGCCTTCCTTCTGGTTTATCTCCTGAATGATGGCGAATATCTCCTCCACCAACAGGGGGGCCAGGCCCAGGGAGGGCTCGTCGAGCATCATCAGCTTGGGCCGGGCCAACAGGGCCCGGCTGATGGCCAGCATCTGCTGCTCCCCTCCGCTCAGGTAGCCGGCCAGCCGCCCCAGGCGGCTTTTGAGCACCGGGAAGTAGGCGAAGCACTTGTCCAGGTCGGCCTTGACCCCGGAGCGGTCCCGGCGGGTGTAGGCCCCGCAGGCCAGGTTCTCCTCCACGGTGAGGTCCTCGAAGATGCGCCTGCCCTCCATGACCTGGAAGATGCCCTTGCGCACCAGCACGTTGGGCAGATCCTGGCCGAGTTTTTCGCCCGCGAACTCGATCCACCCATCGGTGATCTCGCCGTCCTCGAGGGGCAAGAGCCCGCTGATTGCCTTGAGGGTGGTGCTCTTGCCGGCCCCGTTGGAGCCCAAAAGGCTCACTATCTGGCCTTGGGGCACCCGCAGGGACAGGCCCTTGAGCACCAGCACCACGTGGTTGTACACCACCTCGATGTTGTTGACCTTGAGGATGGCCTCCTGGTCCGCTTGTTGCTCACTCATGGCCTTGTTCGCCTAAAGGGCCGGGGCCGGACCCCGCGCGGCGGTCCGCCCCCGGCCCGTGAGGGTTAGTCCAGGTAGATCCAGTCGGAGGCCGGCATGAACTTGCCGCCCTTGCCCACGTAGACCTTGCCCACGGCGGTGGCGTTGCTGTGCTTGAAGCTCACCATGCCGGCAAAGCCCTGGGTGTCCCAGTCCTTGACCTGGGGGATCATGTCTTTGAGGTTGGAGCCGGTGATGGCGAGGCCCTTGGCCTTGCACATTTTGGCCAGCTTTACGAAGACCATGCCCGTGAACCAGCCCTGCATGTAGCTGTTGGGGCGGTATTTCACATCCGGGTGATGGCGCTTGTTGAAGTCCTGGATGACCTTAATCATCGGCACGTCGGTGTGATACCAGTAGGCATAGGGCATCACGCCCATGTAGCCTTCGCCGTCGGCTCCCAGCTTGTCCAGAAGCATCTTGGACATGGTCCAGAAGGTGCCCATGAAGGTGGTCTTGAGGCCGAAGTCCTTGGCCCCGCGGATGATCGACGGAATGGGCGGAACCACGTAGCCCTGGAAGATGCAGTAGTCGGGGTTGTGGCGCTTCAGGTCCAAAAGCTGGCTGGTGATGTCCACCGCGCCCACCGCGGTGACTTCCTCGGCCACCACCTCCACGCCCAGCTTCTTGGCCATTTCACGGGCGTAGGGAATGGGGTCGCGGCCGAAGGCGGTGTCGCTGTAGAAGAAGGCCACCGTGGGCTTTTTGCCCTTGGTCTTGGGGTTGGCCGCGATGTACTTGATCAGGATGCCGAACTGCTGGGCGTAGGTGGGGCCGGAGACGAACATGTAGGGGTTTTGGGCCCGGTCGGCCAGCTCCTGGCTGAAGCTGGTGGAGCCGTAGAGCACGTGGTAACGGCTGTTGATCTCCGGGGCCAGGGCCTTGCCCTGCCCGGTGGACTCGCCGTAGTCCATGGCCGGGTTGTACTTGGCCATCATTTTCTTAAATGAGGCCACCGCTCGTTTGAGGTCGTAGCCGCTGTCCTCGTAGATGTACTCGAACTTGACGCCGTCCACTCCGCCCTGCTCGTTGGCCCAGGCAATGGAATCGGCCAAGCCCTGGTGGATGTGCTTGCCCGCAAAGGCGAAGCGCCCGGTGATGGGCTGCTGGGCGGTTATTTTAATGGTGTCGGCCGCCAGCGCCGCCCCGGCCCCCAGGACCAGGCACAAGGTTAAAAGTACTCCCAAGGTAACCCTTAGCGATTTCATCTGTCCCTCCTCGCCATCGGTAAAACCCACGTCCGCCCAGCGCCCTCGCGCCGTGGCCGGACATCCTTCTTATGCCTCTGTACCGGCCTCTCCCCGGCCGCCTCGGGGCCGCTAGTGTTCAAAAGGCCAAAGCCGGAAATAGTTTTTCACCCGCCGCCACATCTCGGCCAGGCCGTGGGGCTCGAATACCAGAAACACCACGATCAGCAGGCCGAAAACCACGGTTTGCAGCGGGAATAGATAGCTCATCAGCTTGTCGTCCAGGCCCTGGAACAGGGCCAGGCCGCTTTGCAGGGCCTCGGGCACCATGGTCATGAAGATGGCTCCGAAGATGGAGCCCAACACCGAGCCCAGGCCGCCCACGATGATCATGGCCAGGTAGCGGATGGACTCGTGCAGGGGGAAGTGCTCCGGGGTGACGATCCTGAGCAGGTAAACCTGCAGGCAACCGGCCACCCCGGCGTAGAAGCTGCTGGCCGCGAAGGCGTAGAGCTTGTACTGGAAAAGGTTGATGCCCATGAGTTCGGCGGAGATGTCGCGGTCGCGGATGGCGATGAAGGCCCGGCCCACCCTGGTGCGGAACAGGTTGCGGGCCGCGGTGACCGCCGCGATCATGATGGGTATGGTGACGAAGTAGAGCTTGAACTCGGTGTCCAGTTTGTAACCGAAAAGTTCGGCCGAGGGCACGTTGATGCCCCGGATGCCTCCGGTCACCGAGGTCCAGTGCACGAAGATGAAGTCGAAGATCACCTGGGCGGCCAAGGTGGCGATGCACAGGTACAGGCCTTTCATGCGCATGGACGGCGCGCCCACGATCACCCCGAAAAAGGCCGCCGAAAGCCCGGACAGGGGCAGGCACAGCAGAAAAGGCAGACCCAGCTTGGTGGTGAGGATGGCGCTGGTGTAGGCGCCGATGCCCACGAAGGCGGCGTGCCCCAGGGAAATCTGGCCCGCCGCGCCGGTGAGGATGTTCAGGCCCACCGCCGCGATGATGGCCACGCCGGTGAGGTTGGCCATGTATAGGAGATAGGGCCCGACCATGAAGGGAAAGGCGGCGATGGCCAAAAACAGCACCACCAGCCAGAAACGCACCGTGCCCGAGCGGAACACCGCCTCGTCGGCGGCGTAGGTCTGTTTGAAGTCGCCCATGCGCATGGCTAGCTCAACCCCTTCCCACTACAACCGCTCGATGTCTTGTTTGCCGAAGAGCCCGTATGGCTTGACAAACAGGATCAAGACCAGAACCACGAAGGGAGCCAGGTCCTTGACTCCGCCGCCCACGTAGGGGTCCAGGTATCCTCCGGCGATGTTTTCCACCAGGCCCACGATGAAGCCCCCCACCACCGCTCCGGCGATGGAGTCCAGGCCTCCCAGGATCACCACCGGGAAGATTTTCAGCCCTATGTTGCCCAGGGTGGGCTGGATGCCTCCGATGTTGCCGATGATCACCCCGCCCAGGGCCGCGGCGATGGCCCCCATGGCCCAGGCCACGGTGAACATGCTGCGCACGTTGATGCCCATGGAAAAGGCGGCCATCTGGTCTCCGGCGGTGGCCCGCATGGCCACCCCCACCTTGGCGTACTTGAACAGCAGGGCGAAGACGATAACCGCGATCATGGCCACCACGAAGCCCCAGAACAAGTTGGAGCGCACGATGATGTCGCCGATGATGATCGGAGCCCGGGGGAACAGGGCGGGGAAGCTCTTGAAATCGGTGGACCAGATCATCTCGGCCAGGCCCATGAGGATGGAGCTGAGGCCGATGGTCACCATTACGATGCTGATAGTGGGCTGGCCCAGCATGTGCCGGAGTATGGCCCGCTCCACGAACAGCCCCAGCAGGGCCGAGCAGAGCATGACCAGCAAAAAGGATGGTATGGGGGGCAGCCCGGTCATCACCATGAAGGTGTAGAAGAAATAGGCCCCGATCATCATGAACTCGCCGGTGGCGAAGTTGATGATGCTGGTGGCCTTGTAGATGAGCACAAAACCCAGGGCGATGAGGGCGTAGACCCCGCCCACCGCGATGCCGCTGACGATCAGTTGCAGCAGAATATCCATCCGTGCCCTAGCCCTTCTTCTCGCCCAGGTAGGCCTTTATCACCTCGGGGTGGTGCTGCACCTCTTCCGGAGTGCCCTCGGCGATCTTCTGGCCGAAGTTGACCACCATCACCCGGTCGCTGATGTCCATGATCACGTTCATGTCGTGCTCGATGAGCACGATGGTGACGTCCCTCTCCTCCTTGATGTCCAAGACGAAGCGGGCCATGTCCTCGGTTTCCTCGGCGTTCATGCCCGCCACCGGCTCGTCCATGAGCAGCACCTTGGGTTCCATGGCCAGGGCCCGAGCCAACTCCACCCGCTTTTGCAGGCCATAGGCCAACGAGCCCACGGCCTGCTTGCGGATGGGCTCGATCTCCAGGAAATCGATAACCTGCGTCTCCACTCGATCCCTGAGGGCCATCTCCTCCCGGTGGGCCGGGCCCCAATACATCAGGGCCGAGGCCAGGCCGGTCTTGAGGTGGGCGTGGGCCCCCAGCTTTATGTTGTCCAGCACGGTCATGCCCCGAAACAGGGCGATGTTCTGGAAGGTGCGGGCCAGCCCCCGGGCCGCCCGCCGGTCGGGGGACATGCGGGTTATGTCCTCGCCTTGGAAGAGGATGCGCCCGGCCGAGGGCCGGTAAAAACCGCCAATGCAGTTGAGGATGGAGGTCTTGCCCGCCCCGTTGGGGCCGATGATGGCGAATATTTCCCCGGGGTTTACCTGGAAGCTCATTTCCGAAAGCACCGTAAGGCCTCCGAAAGACAGGGAAATTCCCTCAACGCTGAGAATGGGTTGGGCCGCCATGCTCCTCCCGCCGACGATATGAGGTGAGGGGCTAGCCTCCGCGCGGGCGGAGAACTGAGCCGGGGCGCTAGTTGCTTATGCCCCGGGCCATGATTTCTATTGCCAACTCCAAGGTGGTCTGGAGATAGTCCTTATCGGGCGCGAAGCCGTGCTTGCTTTGTTCCCAAAGCACCAGGCCGCTGAACACCGCCCATACCAGGTCGGCCTGGGCCACGGGGTGGTGGGGCCTGAAATAACCCTGGTCGATGCCTTGTTGGAAAATGCCGGCCATGAGCCGGAGCCCCCGGGCAGCCATGGAGTTGATCTGCTCCTTCAACTCGGGCGACAGGTCCATCAGCTCTTGACTGGCCTGCATGTGCAGCACGTTGGTCAGGATGAGAGGGTCGAAGGTGTAAACGTCGTGCATGGCTTGGGCCAGGCGGCGCACCTTCTCGGGAGGCTCCAGGCCCTCTTGGCCGGCCACCTGTTCCAAACGGGCGCACAAAAAGGCCAGCATCTTTATGTTCAGCGAGGCGAACAGCTCGCTTTTGTTATTGAAATACAAGTACAAGGTGGCGGGGCTAAGCTCGGCCAGGGCGGCGATCTCCTCCATGGTGGCACCCTGGTAGCTCTTGCGGGAAAAAATCTCCTTGGCCGCGTCCAGGATGGCCTCCCGGCGCTGCTCCTTCTCCCTGGCCCTTCGCTCCGCCACACCCATGGTCGTTTGCGCCTTGCCTCTCGCGAAGGGTTTCGCTGAACGCGGTTCATAGCCTGAAGGACATTTATAGGTGATCGCCGCGACGAAAGTCAACCATTCCCCTGGGTAAATTATCCTTTTCACATGTTTGGGTGTGGCGCTCCTTTTGGCTACGGCCCGGCCGCCTTGTTACCGGCCGCCTGGGTGTGCTACAAAGGTGCAAGCGACGGCGGCGCGAAAGCACCAGCCAGCCAATCCATCCAGGAAAAACCGCGCTGCCGCTCCCAAGGCATAATAAAACCCGCGAGCCGCCCTTCCCATAGTGGCCGGGCCGTTACGCGTGATGGACCCGATAAAAACCAGCTTCCCTCTCCGGCGGCCCGCGCCGGTGGGGGAGCCTTGGCTGTCACCTCCGTTTGCCTGGGAGTTTATGGCCGCCTCCAGCCAGCCGCAGCGCTTGGCCCTATCCCACCGCCCGGCGGACACCTACGCCCGGTTCCTCCAGTGGCTGGTGGCCCACCAGGACGAGATCATCGACCAATGGGTGGAGCGCCTCACCGTCATGTCGCCCTCCTACCGCCGCCGGGCCACCGGCGAGCTGTACCTTACGGTGACCGAGGCCTTCCGGGCCAATCAGGATGCTTTGGAAAGCGGCAACCTGGAGCGCATCGACCGCTTCATCGACTTCATCACTGAAAAGCGCCTGCACGCGGGCTTTCCCTTGTCCGACGTGCAGAAGGCCTTTGAGTTGTTCAGGGAATTGGTGGTCACCCGGCTCTGCCAGGGAGAGTTGTCCCATATGCTGCCGGGATGCCTGCCCCGCATAAACTCCTGCCTGGCCTACACCATCCACCGTTTTTCCGACTGCTTCCAGGGCATGCACGAGCGGTATCTGCGCCAGCACGCCCACCAACTGGAGCGTCAGGTTCACGCCCGCACCGCCGAGCTGGCCGAGAGCGAGCGGCGCTACAAGGCCCTGGTCAACGAGATCAACGACGGCTACTTCATCGTGCAGGGTGAGCGCATCGTCTTTGCAAACCAGGCCTTTTGCCAGATGCACGGGGCCGATTTGGAAGGCATATTCGGGAAGCGTTTTTCCGACTTCGTGGCCCCGGACGACCGGCCTCTGGTCATGGGCGCGGTGTGGGATTCGGTGGGCAAGCGCTCCGGGGGGGGGCAGTTGGAGTACGACCGGGCCGGTTGCCCGGCCTCGCAGGCGGCCACGGAGATCAAGTTTCGGGTGGTGGACCTGGGCCAGGGGCCGGTGACCATCGGGGTGTGCCGGGACATAAGCCAGCGGGTGGCCATGGAGGCCACCATCCGCGAGCACGAGCGCATGGCCTACGTGGGCAACGTGGCCGCCTCCTTGTCTCATGAGATACGCAACCCCCTGTCCACCTGCACTCTCAACATGTTGATCCTAAATCAAAAGCTGGACCTGGACGGGTTCGACCGCCGCCGCCTGGAGCTTACGGTGCGCGAGCTCACCCGCCTGGAAGACATCCTGCGCCAGCTGTTGGACCTGGCCAGGCCGCTGAGCCTGAACCCGCGCCCGGCCCATTTGCCCCAGGTGGCCAAGGACTGCCTGGACCTGTTGGCTGGAAAGATGCACGCCCAGGGCATCGGCCTCTACCAGCGCCACGCCAAAGGCATGCCCCCGGCACAGGTGGACCCGGACAAGATCGAGCAGGCCCTGCTCAATCTTTTGCTCAACGCCATCGATTCGGTGGAGCCGGGCGGGCGCATCACCGTGTGGACCCGCCCGGCGGGTGAAGACCCGGAACAATGGGCCGAGCTGGGGGTGCATGACAACGGGCCGGGCATCGACCCCAATCTAAAAGAGGACCTTTTCGCCCCCTTTGCCACCAACAAGGCCCACGGCACCGGACTGGGGCTGAGCAACGTCAAACGTGTGGTGGAGGCCCACGGGGGCAAGGTGCTGGTCAAAAGCCGCCCCGGTCTGGGGGCCACTTTTATATTGAGGCTTCCGTGGAAAAACTGAACGACATTCTGCTGATCGAGGACGACCACGCCCTGCGAGAATCCCTTGAGATGTTTCTAAAGGAAAAGGGCTGTAGGGTAACCAGCGCGGCCACCGGTGAACAGGGCCTCGGCCTTTGGCGGGAAATATCGCCCCAGGTGATAATCTTGGACGTGCGCCTGCCCGACATCTCCGGCCTGGAGATGCTGCCCCGCATCACCCGCCAAGACCCGGAGGTCAAGGTGATCGTCATCACCGCCTTCCACGACATGGAGACCACCATTGAGGCCATGCGCCTGGGGGCCTACGATTATTTGCGCAAGCCCATCAAGGTGGATGAGCTGGACCGGGCCATAGACAAGGCCATGCACATCGCGGTGGCCACCCGGGATAGCCGCCCGGTGGTGGGCCACGACCAGCCGCCGGACCCGCGCAACCGCATCATCGGCGACACCCCGGCCATGCACGCCATCTACAAGACCATCGGCCTTTTATCTCGCAACCAGGCTTCGGTGCTGATCATGGGCGAGACCGGCTGCGGCAAGGAACTCATCGCCAGGGTTATTCATGATTCCTCGCCCAACCGCGAGGAGCCGTTCGTAACCGTGGACTGCACCACCCTGGTGGACAATTTGTTGGAATCAGAGCTGTTCGGGCATGCGCGTGGGGCCTTCACCGGCGCGGTGGAGACCAAAAAGGGCCGCCTGGAGCTGGCCGGGCGGGGCACCATATTTTTTGACGAGGTGGGCGATCTGCCCCTGGCTCTACAAGCCAAGCTGCTGCGCTTTTTGGAATACCGCGAGTTCACCCCGGTGGGCAGCAACCAGGTGCACCGCTCCCAGGCACGCATCATCGCGGCCACCAATCAGGACCTGGAAGCCATGGTCCAGACCAAGAGCTTTCGCCAGGACCTGATGTTCCGCCTCAAGGTGGTGAGCATCAAGGTACCGCCGCTGAGGCGGCGCCTGGCCGACCTGGCCGAATTGGTGCACTTCTTTTTGTTCCAGATAAATCAGGAGCTAAACACCAGGGTCACCAGGGTGGAGGCGGCGGCCATGGATCGACTCAAGGGCCACCCCTGGCCGGGCAACGTGCGCGAGCTGAGAAACGTGCTCACCAAAGCAGCCCTGGATTCCAGGGGCGCGGTGCTGTTGGCCGACGCGGTGGACGCGGCCCTGGATGCCGCCGGATCCGGGGCCCCCGGAGAGGCGGATCTGCGCAGCCTGGACGAGATGGAGCAGGAGCACATAGCCTCCACTCTGGACCAGACCGAGTGGAACATCTCCGCCGCCGCCCGCTCCCTGGGGGTGTCTCGGCCCACCCTGCGCAAGCGCATGGCCCGCTATGGCCTAAAACGCTCGGTCTGAGGCGGCCGTCCGCCACCACCTGGAAAGCCCTTTTCCAGCCCGCTAGCAAGAAACTTTACCCTCGCGCCGTTATCGGCCCCAGGCCTCGGCCATGTCCATCGGCTGCTTTGGGCGTGATGCCGGTAGGTTGAGTGGTGCCGCACTGCGCGGGCCGGTGGCGGCATGGGCCTTGCAATAAAAAGGCGTGAAAAATTTTGACTATCAGGTGGACGGGCATGAACCATACCCGAACCCTACAAGACGCTCGCCAAAGACATATCCGAAAAGTGCTGGCCCACACCAAGGGCGACATAGAACAAGCCAGCCGCATCCTGGGAATCACTCCGGCGGCTTTGACCAACTTGTTGCGCCAACAAGAGGCATCGCCGTCCGGGGAAGAGAAGCGGTCTTCGCCAGAACCCAAACAAGGGTGGGAGCATGAAAAGGAAACTTAGGTTGTTTATGGTGCTGGCAGCGATGCTGGCTTTGTTACTGCCGGCGGGCGCGGCCCTGGCGGCTAAACCGATCGTCCTGGGGTGCCCGCTGTCCACGGCCTTCCTTTATGGCTGGGACGCCGAGCGGGCCATCAACCTGGCGGTGGAAGAGATCAACGCCGCCGGCGGGGTCAAGGTGGGCGGCGAGATGCGCCCCCTCAAGGTGGAGGTCATCGACACCCGCGACCTGGAGCCGGGAGTGCCGGTGAGCGAGGCCCTCATGGGCGTGGAAAAGCTCATCCTGGAAAAGCACGCCAACTTCATCGTGGGCGGGCCGGTGCGCTCCGAGGCGGCCTTGGCGGCCATGGCGCTGCTGTCCAAACACAAGATGGTCTCCATCCTCACCACCGGAGCCCTGACCCCCAAATACCACGCCATGGTGGGCAAGAAGCCGGAGAAGTTCAAGTACCTGTTCCGCATCTCCGGCGAGGCCAAATGGATGGTGTTGGGCGAGCTGGTGCCCTGTTTGTCGGACATCGGCAAGCAGTTCAAGCTGGACAAGCTGTTCATCATGGTCCAGGACGTGTCCCATGCCCGGACCGGCGGCAAGATTCTCAAGAAGGTGATGAGCAAGAAAGGCTGGAAGGTTCTGGCCGATCCGGTGGTCTACCCCACCGGCACCACCGATTTTTCCATGGGCCTGTTGGAGGCCAAGAAAAAGGGCGCCCAGGTCATCATCATCTGGATGGACATGCCCGAGAGCGCCATTCTGCTCAAGCAGTGGTACGACATGAAGGTACCGGCCCTGCCCTTCGGCACCATCATCGCCGCGGCTGAGCAGCCGGGCTTCTGGAAGGCCACCGACGGCAAGGGCGAGTACTGCCTGGCCAACGTGGTCAACGCGGGCAACGCCCCCAGCAACGCCACTCCTTGGACCATGAAGTTCGTCAAGGCCTATCAGAAGAAGTACGGCATGGAGCCCGAGGGCTACGGCACCTCTTCCAGCTACATGGCGGTTTACGTGCTCAAGGACGCCATCGAGCGGGCGGGCACCATCAACTCCGACAAGGTGGCCGCCGCCCTCAAGAAGACCGACCTGATGGGGGTCTACGGGCGCATACGTTTCGATCCCAAGACCAACCAGATCATACCCAGCCTGGACCCCAAAGAGGGCGCGGTGGGCACCGTGTTCCAGTGGCAGGCCGGCAAGCGGGTGGTGGTGTTCCCGCCCAAGATCGCCACCGGCAAGATACTGCTGCCGCCCTGGATGAAGCAGGGCAAGTAACCTTCGCCCGCACCTTATGAACCACGGCGCGCCGGTCCGCCAGACCGGGCCGGCGCGCCCCAGCCAAGGGCATAAGCTAAGATGGACATACTTATCTACGGGGTGATCAACAGCGCCACCCTGGCCCTGATGGCCTTGGGCTTCACCCTGGTCTATGGAGTCAGCCGCCTGCCCAACTTCGCCCACGGCGCCTTGTACGTCTTGGCCGGATACATCTGCTGGCTGCTGCTCAACCGCCTGGGCCTGCCCTACATCCTGGCCATCGCCCTAGCCTTGGCCCTGGTGGCCGTGGTGGGCGGGGCCATGTATCAGCTCATCCTGGTGCGCATCCGGGGCATGTCCATCAGCGAGATCATCGCCTCCTACGCCATCGGCTTGGCCATTTTGGAAGGCCTGCGCTGGGGCGGGCTCAAGGGAGGCACCTTCACCTTGCCGTCCTTCCTGGATGGCAGCGTGGACATCGCCGGGGTGTCGGTGGACTTCCAGCGAATCCTGGTGGTGGTTTTGGGGGCTCTGTTGGTGGGCCTGCTCTATTTCTTCGTCAACCACACCCGCCTGGGCCTGGCCCTCAAGGGCATGGCCCAGGACGAGCGGGCCGCCCTGACCCTGGGCATCGACAGCGACCGCATGGCCGTGGCCTCCATGGCTTTGGGCTCGCTGAGCGCGGCGGTGGCTGCTCTCATCCTGCTGCCTTTGGGCAGCATCGTGGTTGAGGCGGGCTACCACGTGCTCATCATGGCTGTGGCGGTGTGCATAGTGGGCGGGCTGGGCTCCTGGACCGGGGCCATCCTGGCCGCCTTTGTCATCGGCTTCGCCCAGATCCTCACCACGGCCTACCTGGGGGCCCACTTCCAGGTGGTGGTGGCCATTCTGGCCATCATCCTCACCCTGATCCTGCGGCCCTCGGGCCTGTTCGGCAAACAAAAAGAGCTGGAAGAGAGGGTCTAGCCCATGGCTAAAGCACACGAGAGTAGGCGCAAGGAACGTCTGGACCGGGGGGTCAAGGTTCGCTCCGACGGAGTATACGCCGTGGCCTCCTGGCGGGAGATGGCCTTTTTGCTGGGGCCTCGCCTGCTGCTCATCGCCGGGCTGCTCATCATGCCTCTGCTGCTGTGGCCGGTGCCTTATTGGCAGAAGGTGCTCACCATCATCTGCATCTACTCCCTGCTGGCCATTGGCTTCGACTTCCTGGCCCATTACGTGGGCCTGGTCAGCCTGGGCGGGGCGCTCTACATCGGAGTTGGAGCCTACATCGCGGCCCTGCTCAACACCGAAATGGGCCTACCCCTGTGGGCCACCATCCCCCTGGCCACGGTCTTGGGGGGCGGGGTGTGCACGGTTCTGCTCTGGCCCTGCCTGCCGCTCAGGGGGGTCTACTTTGCCATCGTCAGCCTGATGTTCCCCCTGCTGGCCGCCCGGCTCATAGAGGCGTTCGACGTCTTCGGCGGCACCGACGGCGTCATGGGCCTGGACGGCTTCCCCAATAGCTGGAGCGAGATGTACGTCCTGATCATCTGCCTCCTGTTGGCCTTGTTCGCCCTCAGGCGGCTGGTCAACGAGGACGTGGGGCTGGTGTTTCGCGGGGTGAAGGACAACGACCAGGCGGTCAAGGCCAGCGGCATAAACATCACCACCTACAAGGCTCTGGGGGTGTTCATCGCCTCTTCCCTGGGCTGCCTGGGCGGGGCCTGTTTGGCTCACATCTACATGTGGGCGGGCATCAGCCAGTTCGCCCTGGACTTTTCCATCATCCCCATCGCGGCCACGGTGGTGGGCGGGGGCGGCACCCTGGCCGGGCCGGTGATCGGCTGTTTGATCCTGGTGCCCATCTCCGAGCTGCTCAGGGACTTCGGCACTCTTCGCATCGCGGTCTACGCCCTGATCCTCATGGCATTCATCGTGTTCAAGAGCGAGGGGCTCATGAGCTACGGCAGCCGCAAGTACAACCAATTCGAGCACTGGGTGGAGATATAGCAAGTGAGCGAGCCCGTTCTGAGCGTGCGCGACGTGAACAAAACCTTCGGCGGGGTCAAGGCCCTCACCGAGGTGAGCTTCGACCTGATGCCCGGCGACATCCTGGGGGTGATCGGGCCCAACGGCAGCGGCAAGACCACCCTGGTCAACGTGATCACCGGGTTCGTCAAGGCCGACAGCGGCCAGGTGCTCTACAAGGGCAAGAACCTGGTGGGCACGGCCCCTCACAAAATCGCCGACCGGGGGCTAACCCGCACCTTCCAGGTAATGCGCCCCTATTACAGCCTGCCCGCCTACAAGAACCTCATCGTGCCCCTGTTCAGCCCACGGGCCAGGCGCACCGGAGGCTGGCGGGGCGGGGGGCGCATGGGCTCCCGGGACACGGTGGCCGTGGACATCCTGGAAGAGATCGGCTTTGAGCGCGAGTCCTACGTGCCCTACAAGACCGCCTCCAGCCTGCCCACCGGCTACCTCAAGCGCCTGGAACTGGCCCGCTGCCTGGCGCTTCGGCCCGAGGTCATCATCTGCGACGAGGTGTTCTCCGGCCTGTCCATGAGCGAGATGGCCTCCATGGTGCCGCTGATGGAAAAGCTCCAAATGGAGGGCATCACCCTGATCATGGTGGAGCACCGCTTGCGCGAGTTGTTCCGCCTGGCCAACCGGGTGTTGGTCTTAAACTTCGGGGCCAAGATCGCCGAGGGGGTGCCGGTGGAGGTCATGGCGGACAAGCAGGTGAAGGAAGCCTACTTCGGCTCCGAGGAGGTCTTCAGCTATGTTTGAGGCTCTGGGCCTGATGGTCTTCTACGAAAACATGCTGGCCTTAAACAACGTGAGCCTGGCTTGCGGGGACAACCAGATCGTGGGAGTGTTCGGGGCCAACAGCGCGGGCAAGTCCACCCTGATGTACACCCTGAGCGGCATCATGGACGACATCGCCAAAAAAGAGCAGATGGCCGGCGGCGAGCGCATCACCCTGAGGGGGCGCATCAACTACAAGGGCCGGGACATCAGCCACGACAAACCCTCCAAGCGGGCCAAGGCGGGCATCATCCTGTGTCCCGAGAGGCGGCGCATTTTCCCGGAAAGCTCGGTCATCGAGAACCTAAAGATCGGAGGCTACTTGGCCAAGCCGGCACAGGCCGCCGAGACCCTGGAATATGTGTTCGAGGTCTTCCCGCCGCTCACCAAGATCATGCGCCGCCTGGGCGGCTTTCTTTCCGGAGGCGAGCAGCAGATGCTGGCCATCGGCCGGGCCCTGATGGCCCAGCCCAAGCTCCTGCTCTTGGACGAGCCCCTGCTGGGCCTGTCCCCGGCCATCCAGTACTGGCTGGCCAAGTCCATCAAGGAGATCGCCGAGGAGCGGGGGGTGGCCATCATCGTGGCCGAACAGTACGCCCGGCCCATAATGCCCATCATCGACTTCGGCTATATCCTGGAAAACGGCTCGGCGGTGGTCGAAGGGGACAAGGACGAATTGATGAACAACCCCGACGTCAAGTCGGCCTACTTCGGGGCCTAGACCGGATGTTTCATGGAGGTCGAGCGTCCGGCTTCGCCAGCCACCGGCATACTGCGTTGCCGGCGGCGCTCCAGCCTCGACGTAGCGCTCTGGCTACGCCTGCGGCTGTCGCTGGCCGGACGCCTTGTCTGCCGCCGTCTGACTGTGCCGGGCCGCTGGCGACCCCGCAAAGAACACCGGGCGCCCAATTTTCAAAACATCGCATAAAAAAGGCGTGAGGGAGTAATGCCGCCCAACCTCCATGAAACATCCGGTCTTGCCATGCCAACAACCCAACCGGAATTCACCTTCACCCGCTTCGAGCGGGCCGCGGCCAAGTTTCCCCACAACGCGGCCCTCATCTTTCTGGGCCAGCGCTTCACCTACGCCAAGCTAAAGGACATGGTGGACCGCTTCGCCACCGGCCTGGCCCAGCGGGGCATCGGCCGGGGGGACCGGGTGCTCTTGTACCTGAACAACAGCCCCCAGTTGGTCATCGCCTGGCTGGCCACCCAGAAGATCGGGGCGGTGGTGGTGTTGGTATCGCCCATCTACACCAGCCACGAGATCGCCTACATGGTGGAGGATGCCAAGGCCAAGGCCATCATCTGCCACGACACCAACTACGGCTATGTGGCCGAAATCCTGGAGGGCAGCGGCCTGGAGCTGGTCATCGTCACCAGCCTGCTGGATATGGTATCGCCGTTTAAGCGTTTGGTGGCCGCCATGTTCGACAAGGCACCCACCGGCACGGTGAAGGGCGGGCCGGAGACGGTGTGGTTCAAGAAAATCCTGGCCGCCCCGCCCCGCCCCCCGGCGGTGGAGCTGGACCCGGTGAAAGACCTCTCCTACATTCTCTACACCGGCGGCACCACCGGCTTCCCCAAGGGAGTGCCGGGCAACCACTGGGGCCACTGCTCCTACGTGGCCGATGTCATGCACGACGTCCTGGAGGGCCACGTCAGGCCCGGCCGGGACAGCTACATAGCCATCAACCCCTTGTTCCACATCATGGCCCTGGGCCTGTTGATGGCCCTGGGCCTGAATCAGGGCAACACCACGGTGCTCATGCCCCAACCCCACGTGGACGCCATCCTGGACGCCATCCAGCGCTATAAGGTGCGCTGGATGTTGGGGGTGCCCGCCCTGTACCGCATGATCCTGGAGAACGACCGCCAGCATTTCTACGACATCAGCTCACTGACCTACTGCTACTGCGGCGGCGACGTGCTGCCCCGGGAGGTCTTGGCCCGCTGGAAGGAGCGGGTGGGCTCGCCCATCTACCAGGTCTATGGCTCCACCGAGGCGGGCCACGTGACCTACAGCCGCATCGACGCCGGGGAGCCGCCGCAGATGAGCATCGGCGCGCCGCTCACCAGCCGCCGGGTGCTGTTGGTGGAGCCCGACACCCTGAATATCTCAGGGCCCGGCGAATTGGGCGAACTGCTGGTGACCAGCGACCACGCCATGAAGGAGTACCTCAACAAGCCCGAGGAAACCGCGGCCGCTTTTGTGCAGCTCAACGGCGAGGTCTACTACCGCACCGGCGACTTTGTGAAACAGGGCGAAGACGGCCAAATCTACTATGTGGAACGCTCGGCGGACATCCTCAAGCACAAGGGCTACCGGGTCAGCGCCTCGGAGATCGAGGCGGTGCTCCAGGACCACCCCGTGGTGGTGGGGGCCTGCGTGGTGGGGGTGCCTGATCAGAAGGTGGGCGAGCGCATCAAGGCCATCGTGGTGATGAAGGAAGACGCCAAGGGGGTGGGCGCCACCGAGCTTATCCGCTTCTGCCGCGACCGCCTGGCCGGGTACAAAGTGCCTTCCTACATCGAGTTCCGTGATATGTTGCCCAAATCCAAGGTGGGCAAGCTGCTGCGCCGCGAAATTCGCGATGAAGAGCGCCGCCGCCAGGAAAAAGAAAAAACCGCCTGAGAAACGGCGCACCGGGAGGCAAGCCATGGAATTATTGCAAGCTATTCGTGAGCGGCGCAGCGTGCGGGCCTTTGAGGACAAGCCGGTGAGCGACGAGCAGATCGGCTCCCTCATCCAGGCGGCTGTGTGGGCCCCCAGCCCCCTGCACCAGCAACCCTGGTCTTTTGTGGTCATTCGCGGCGAGGCGCCCAAGGCCAAGGTCAAGGAGCTATGCCTGGCTTCCCAGCAGGCGGTGGTCGACGGCGGAGGCCCAGGATGGGCGGGCAAATACAGCTTCGCCTACCTGGATCAGGCCCCGGTGTACGTGGCCGTGTTCTTCGATCCCAAAAAAGCGGGCCTGGGCACCTTCTTCGGTCAGAGCCAGGGAGCCCTGGCGGCGGCCTCGGCGGCGGTGCAAAACCTAATGCTGGCCGCCACCGAGATGGGCCTGGGCAGCCTGTGGCTCACTTTCTTCGATTCCGCGGCCATGGCCCGGGCTCTGGGCGCACCCGAGGGCCTGGAGGTGGCGGGAATCATCCCTCTGGGGGTTCCCGCCGGAGAAGCCAAGGCCCCACCGCGCAAAGAGCCCAAGGTGTTCACCGACTTCTACGGCGGGTAGCTTTCGCTTCCACCCGGACGGCCCGGCTCCTCACCTGGGGAGGCGGGCCGGTCTGTTTTCGGCCCGGTCTTGTCTTGCGCTGCTCCCGGAGTTAAGCTAGGCGGACAGTGGCGGCGTATGGTCCCCATCCCTGTTTCGGATGCTCGGGTTCCTTGCCCGG
Source organism: Desulfarculaceae bacterium (assembly GCA_021737645.1). Taxonomy (GTDB): domain Bacteria; phylum Desulfobacterota; class Desulfarculia; order Desulfarculales; family Desulfarculaceae; genus Desulfoferula. The sequence continues at coordinate 14,782 of JAIPDO010000015.1, read as the reverse complement.
ACGAAAGAGCGTGGCATGATCGAGGCGTATGAAAGCGATCCCCGGCTGGAGCGTTACCTGATCTTATTCCACCAGGGCCAGACCCTCTTTTTGGAGGGCGAGGAGTCCCAGGACCTCTTCGTTTTGGTAGAGGGCGAGCTGGACGTGCTCAAGGGCGACCAGGTGATCACCATTCTCTCCGAACCTGGGGCGGTGTTCGGGGAAATGTCTTTTTTGATGGGGGACAAGCGCACCGCCACCATCCGGGCCCGCATCCAGGGCAAGGCCCTGTGCGTGCCCCGCCAGGACATAGGGCGTTTTTTGCAGGAGTTCCCCGAGCTGGGTAAAAACATGGCTCAAGTCTTGGCCCAGCGCCTGGACGCCGCCAGCAACCAGCTTTTCGGGCTCAAGGAATTCTGCGACATGCTGCCCGACGCGGTGGTGCTTACCGATCAAACCGGTAAGGTGACGGCCCTGAACCGGGCGGCCAGCGAACTTTACGGCCGCGATTGGCGCCAGGCGGGTCATCGGCCCATGGAAGAGCTTTTCGAACAAGGCCAACAAATCCGCGAACTGGCCGGTGCGGTCAGGGGAGGCCAGACCTGCCACGAGCAGGTGGTCTCTTATCGTCACCCCCAACAAGGGTCCCGCTACGTGTCCGTGAGCCTCAGCGGGCTCTATGACGCCCAGCAGGACTTCAAGGGCCTGCTCCTGGTGGCTCGCGACGTAACCGGCGTGGAGCGCCTCAAGAACAACATGCACCGCCTGCGCGGTTGGCTGATCGCTGCGGTCATCGCCTTGGTCCTGTGCGTCGGGGCCCTGGGGGCCTACCCCTATTTGGCCGGCCAGAGCAAAAGTGAAAGCCAGTTGCACGCCCAGTTCAGCGACCAGCTCACCCGCGACCAGCAGTTGCTCAGCTCCCTGCTGGCCGAGGATTTGGCCAAAGGCAACATGGAAAGGAGCCAGGAGGTAGTCCGCCGGTTTTTCTCCACGCCATCCAAAAGCGCCTTGCCCTACACCGGAGTGGTGGTGTTGGACACCGGGAAAAAGGTCTTGGAGTCCTACTACCCCTACCGGATGGCTGAGGTGCAAAAGCCCGGGTCCAGCTACGGCCACATCGCCTTTGAAGGCGACAGCAGGGCTGAACACCGGGTGCTCACCGTGTTTCACCAGGGGCGCGACCAGGGCGGAAGCTGGCGGGAGATATTGGTGGCCTTTCCCATGAGCTTCAAGGACAAGCGCCTGGGTTGGCTGCTCATAGGCCTGGACCCCCAAGCCCTGCAAAAACGCTATGATCTGGATAAGGCGGAGTTGGCCAAGCTGAACCTCGACCCGCCTCGTCCCTAGGGCGCCCATGAAACTCCACTCACCCCCGGCGGCCCGCTTATGAAACCCGCCGCGACCTACCGCCCCATCATGGTGGCCGGCACCGGCAGCCACGTGGGCAAGAGCGTCTTGGTCATGGGGCTGTGCCGGGTGTTCAAGCGCCGGGGCATTGACGTGGCCCCCTTCAAGGCCCAAAACATGGCCCTTAACTCGGGCATCACCCCCCAGGGCCACGAGATAGGCCGGGCCCAGGTGGCCCAGGCCCAAGCCGCCGGTTTGGAACCCTCGGTGGATATGAACCCCATCCTGATCAAGCCCGGCGGGGAGGCATCCGCCCAGATAGTGCTCATGGGCCGCCCCCTGGGCAACATGGCCGGGATCGACTATTACAAACTCAAGCCACGCCTGACCAGGACGGTCATGGCCGCCTTCCGCCGCCTGAACGCCAGGCACCAACTGGTGATCCTGGAGGGGGCGGGCTCCTGCGCCGAGGTGAACCTGAAGCGTCACGACCTGGTGAACCTGCCCATGGCCCGCCGGGCCGGGGCCAAGGTGATCCTGGCGGCGGACATCGACACCGGCGGGGTCTTCGCCCAGGTACTGGGAACCCTGAGGCTGATGACCCCCTCCGAGCGCAAGATGATGGCCGGGGTGGTGATCAACAAGTTCCGCGGCGACGCCTCCCTGTTCAGCGACGGCATGGACTACATCGCCAAGAAGGGCGGGGTGCCGGTGTTGGGCCTGGTGCCCCGTTTCGAGCACATCCTGCTGCCCCAGGAGGATGGGGTGGCCCTGGAGCGGGGCGAGCTCAGGGGCCGGGCCGGTTCGGTGCGGGTGGGGGTGGTGCGCCTGAGCCACATCAGCAACTACACCGACTTCGACGCCCTGGCCGCCGCCCAAGGGGTGGAGCTTTCCTGGCTGGAGCGCCTCGAGGAGTTGGCCGGGCTGGACCTCCTTATCTTGCCGGGCACCAAGAACACCCTGGCCGCGCTCAAACGCCTGCACCAAAGCGGGCTGTTCGAGGCGGTAAAAGCCTTCCACACGCTGGGGGGCAAGGTGCTGGGCCTGTGCGGCGGGTATCAGCTTCTGGGCACGGAGATAGCCGATCCCCAGGGGGTGGAGGGGCCGCCCGGCGCGGAGGTGGGCCTGGGCCTGCTGCCCATCTCCACGGTCATGGCCGGGGACAAGACCACCACCCGGGTGCGGGCCGCCTGCGGTGAGAGCCTGCCCTTCGCGGTGGGAGGCGAGATGACCGGCTACGAAATCCACATGGGCCGCACCAAGGCCCAGGGGGCCAGACGCCCCGCCTTTCGCCTGATCCAGGTGCTGGGGCAGGGGACCGACCAGGACGAGGGGCAGGTGAGCCCCGACGGCCGGGTGGTGGGAACCTATCTGCACGGAGTGCTGGACAACGACGATTTGCGCGCGTCCCTGCTGGCCTGGGCCAGGGGGGGCGCGGCCCCGGAACAGGCCGAAAACTATGCCGCCTTCCGCGAGGAGCAGTTCGAGCTGCTGGCCGACCTGTTGGAGCAGCACCTGAACCTGGAAGGCTTGCTGGAGCCGGTGGCGGCCCGAGAATAAACTTGACGGGGGATTAACTCTGGCGTAGGAGATAAGGCAACATAGAGGAAACGGTGCCGCGAGGCATAAAAGGGAAGACGGTGCGATACCGTCGCGGTCCCGCCGCTGTAACCGGGGACAAAGGCTGCCACTAGCCACTGCCGTTCATCAGGACGGTGGGAAGGCGCGGCCCGAGGATGATCCGGGAGCCAGAAGACCTGCCGTTTCCACCGAAGTTCAGACCGGCGGCGACCGGTGTTGGCGGCTCTCATAGGCCGCCCGGCTTCGGCTGGGGAGATCAAGCAAACTGGGTGCAGTCCCTCCGTTCCGCAAGGAACGGGGGTTTTTTTATGGTTCGCCCCGGATGGCTACCGGGGCCTAGATGGGAGGCGGATGCCTCCCGGCATATCGGACTGGATGCGTGGAAGTGGCGTGAGATTCGCCCGCTGCCCCGCAGCCGTGAGGGGAACGAAAGCCCAAACAAGCCACTGTCGCGCGCGGCGCGATGGGAAGGCGGGCAAGTAGGGGGCCCCAAGCCGGAAGACCCATCCAGCCCAGCAACCTCGAGGGAGGAATTTAATGAGGAAGTCGCTGGTTATATTGGCCGGTCTGGCCCTGATGGCCACCCAGGCCGTTCCTGTTTGGGCCGCGGAGACCGCCACCGAAGAAGAAGGCAAGGCCAAGGCGGTCCATCAAGGCGAGATGGTGGTCACCGCCACCATGACCGAGGAGGACATCAACAAAGTCCCCTCGACCACCTTTGTGGTTACTGACCAAGAAATCAAAGAGAAGGCTCAGTGGAGCCTGATGGACGCCCTGCGCGACGTTCCCGGCGTCTATATCCGCAGCAACGGCCCCTTTGGCGGGGTCACCAGCCTGACCATGCGCGGCACCCAGGCGGGCCAGACCCAGCTCATGCTCGACGGGGTGCGCCTGGCCGATCCCATCAGCACCGGCGGGTCCATGGACATTGCCAACCTGCTCACCGGCGGCATCTCCCAGATCGAGGTGGTGCAGGGGCCTCAGTCCACCCTGTACGGCTCCGACGCCATGGCCGGCGTGGTGAACATAATCACCAAGCGCGGCCAGGGAGCGCCCAGCGGCTGGGCCTCGGCCGGCTACGGTTCCTACGGCACCTGGCAGGGCACCGCGGGAACCCAGGGCCAGATAGAGCGCTTCAACTTCATGCTCTCCGGTGGGGGCATCAGCACCGACGGCGTTTCCAAGATCGCCAGCGGCAGCGAGGACGACCCCTACAGCGCCTACCAGTTCAACGGACGCGTGGGCTTTGACATCAACGACAACACCGAAGTGTTTTACATCGGCTACTACAACAAAGCCGACACGGACTACGACGGCTACGTCAACGGCAAATACGGCGACACCGCCGACAATGTAAAGACTGAGTCCTACACCAACATCGTGGGCCTGACCAACGCGCCCTTCTCCTGGTGGAACCACAAGCTGACCTTTTCCTACGGCTCGGTTCACCACGACTACAGCGACGATTCCACCTACAAGTCCTACCTGACCACCGCCCAGTGGCGGCACAACTTGCTCTACAAGGACATCAACACCGTAACCCTGGGAGTCAACTGGCAGCAGGAGCAAGGCGAGTACAGCACCGTCTGGGACAGCCTGGGCGAGCAGACCGTGGACACCTTGAGCTTCTATCTGCAAGACCAACTCAAGGTGCTCGAGGGGCTCTATCTTCTGGGTGGGGTGCGCAACGACCACCACGACGATTTCGGCGGGCACGCCACCTGGCGGGTGGGCGCCTCCTACAACCTGGCGGCCAGCGGCACCACCTTCAAGGGCACCTACGGCACCGGCTTCAAGGCCCCCAGCCTGTACCAGCTCTACAGCCCCTACGGCGACAAGGACCTGAACCCGGAAAAGAGCAAGGGCTGGGACCTGGGCGTGGTGCAACTGTTGTGGAACAAGCGCATCGAGCTGGGCTTGACCTACTTCAACATCCAGACCGACGACCTGATCACCTTCGACATGAACACCTGGACCTACCAGAACCTGGACGAGGTCAAGAGCCAGGGCCTGGAGTTCTACGCCAAGGCCCACCTGCTGTCCTGGCTGGCGGTGGACTTCTCCTGGACCTACACCGACGCCCAGGATCAGGCCACGGACAAGGATCTGGCCTACAACCCCAAGGACAAAGGCACCCTGGGCGTGCGTCTGCCTCTATTTGGCGACCGCCTGAACATAAGGGTATGGGGCCTGTACGTGGGCAACCGCTACACCGATGCGGCCAACACCGGGGAGGTGGACTCCTATATCACCGTCAACGCAGCAGCCACCTACAAGCTTACCAAGTGGCTCAGCGTCTACGGTAACGTGGTCAACCTGTTCGACGAGGATTACGTGGAAATTGCCGACTACAGCACCCTGGGCCTCAGCGGATTCGTCGGCTTGCGGGCCGAGTTCTAAGCCGGGTATTTTACGAAGATTGGGTGGCACCCATGAACGAAGCAGTATTCATGGGGCCATTATGAAAAAAGTGTTCACACCATCAATGTACAGTTTGTACTCTGGCCCGGCACAGTCAGCCAGCAGCAGACAAGGCGTCCGGCAAGCGAGAGCCGCGGGCGTAGCTCAAGCTACGTCGAGGCCCGAGCGCAGCCGGCAACGCAGTATGCCGGTGGCTGGCGCAGTCGGACGCACAACTTTCGTGGAATATCCGGATTAAACAGCCCTCCAACGCCCCCCGTAGCGGGCCCAAGCGCCTTGGGGTCCGCTACGGGGGGCTCTCTGTTTGTCAATCACCAGAACCGTACACCACGCCGAAGGGCTTTTCGCCATCGGGTGCGGGGCCGTAGCTCAACGAGCCGTCGGCCCGCATCCATAGGCCCTGGGCCTTGCCGTCTGTCTGGGCGGGCTTGGCTGTGGACTCTGTCTGAGCTTTGGCGGCGGCCTTAGCCTTGGCCTCGGATTGGGCCTTAGCCTTGGCCTCGGCTTGGGCCAGAGCCTCGGCCTTGGCCTTGGCCAGAGCCTCGGCCTTGGCCTTGGCCAGGGCCTCGGCCTCGGCAGCGTGCCGGGCTATGCGCTGCTGCTTGTTCAGGGGGGCGGGTTTGGCCTGAGGCGCCGGCTTGGCCACGGCCACGGGCTTGGCGCCCAGGGGCCGAGGCTCGGGCGGCCTGGTTATTTGCTTGGCCGCCAAACCCGGCGCTTTGGGTGCCGCCATTGGGCGTGGAGTGGCCTTTGGTTCGGCCTTCACCGCCGGTTCCCGCGCGGCCTTGGCCCGCCGTGCGGTTTTGGGTTCGGCAGGAGCCGTGGTCTTGGCGGTGGCGCGCTCGGCCAGGGAGGTCATGGGCCGGGTCGCCAGCTTGTTCACCGGCTTGACCTCATGCAGGCCAAGCTGCTTTAGGTGCCGGTTGGCCAGAGGGTAGTAGCGAGGCAGGGCCTGCACCGCCAAACGGAACTGTTCCTGGGCCTGGCGGGGCTGCCCCTGCCAGGCCAGGATTACCCCCATGTTGTTGTGGGCCTGGGCCACTCCCTGGGAGCGGGCAAAGACCTGGAAGGCCTCGTCGCCGCGTCCCTGGCGGGCCAGAAGCAGCCCAAGGTTGTTGGCTGCCAGACGGTGTTCCGGGTCCAGGGCCATAGCCCGGCGCAGGCTGGCCTCGGAGCCGCGCAAGTCTTTGGCCATGGCTTGGGCCAAGGCCAGGTTGTTGTACAGGGCCGGATTGTTGGGGCGCGTTTGCAACGCGGCCCTGAAGGCGGCAATGGCCTGACGAGGCTGTCCGCGGCGATTGTGGATCACGCCCAAGAGGTTTTGGGCCCGCCACAGGGCGGGATTAAGGCTCACCGCCCGGCTCAGGGACTTTTCAGCCCCGCTCAGATCGCCCTGACCCATCTGCGCCAGTCCTCGGCCTTGCCAAAACACCGCGTTGCCCGGCTGCTTGGCGCAGAGACCGGCAAAGCTCTTTTGAGCGCTATCATAGTGCCCCAGGCGCAGATCCAACCCGGCCAACTTGCCTTCCAGGCGCAGGCGGCTCGGGCCCTTGGCCTCCTTTAGGGCAAGACGGTAGTTGTTGATGGCGTTGTAGATTGAGCTTTGGGAGGCCATGATGTCGCCCTGGGCCTCCAAATCGCTGGCCGTGGCAGGCATGCGGTCGGGATCGGGGTTCTTTTCGGGCGTCGCCGCATGGGCGGCCAAGAGGGCTTCCGCTTCGCCGCGTTGCAACCAGCGGGCGTTGCCTTGCTGGCTGCCGGCGCAGCCGCCCAGCAGGATCAGGCTCAGGCCGGCCAGCAGGGATGCGGCCATAAAAAGTGCTTGGTGTTTACGCATGGTCTCGCCTCGCTTTAATGCATCAGGTTTTGGCTGACGCGGATAACCGCCGGGCCGGCCATGACCACCATGATGGCGGGGAATATCATGAACAAAACCGGGAACAGCAGCTTTAAGGGGATTTTGGCCGCGGCCTCTTCCATCTGCTGACGGCGCTGGGTGCGCACCGAATCCGAATGCACCCTTAGCGAGCGCCCCACGCTTACCCCAAAACGGTCGGCCTGGATCAGCATGGTCACCAGGCCGCCCACCCCCTCCACTCCGCAGCGGCGAGCCAGGTTTTTCAGAGCCATTTGACGGGGGATGCCCGCCCTCAGTTCCAGGGAAAGCAGGGTGAACTCCCCGCCCAGCACCGGGCAGGACAGCTTTACTTCCTGGGACACCCGGCGGATGGCCTGGTCCAGGCCCAGGCCCGCTTCCACCGAGATAACCAAAAGGTCCAACACGTCGGGCAACTCCCTGGTGATGGCCTTGCGCCGGGAGCTGATGCGCCGTTCCAGAATAAGTTGAGGGGTAAAAAAGCCCAGGGTCGCCGAGCCCACCAGGGCCAAGATCATTTGTAAGTTGCCCAGGCGGTCGGGGAGAGGGCTGATAAGCAGCAGGATTGGCGCGGCTATGAGCATGGCCACCTTGACGCCCAGAAAGGTGTTGACCGCGGTAGGAGAGTGGAATCCGGCTTGCAGAAGTTTGGCCCTCAGGTCGTTCTCCTGCCAATTCTGGCGGGGCTTGGCGGGCTTGGCCAGATTGTTGAGCAGCCGAAACAAGACTCTTTTCAGCTGCACCTTTAGGGTCTTTCCCGCTTCGCGGGGCGCTTCTGACTGCCCGCTCAGTTGCCGCAGGCGGCGCTGCAGGCTTTGATCGCGTTTTGCCAGCAAAGAGGCCAGAGCGGTCACGATCAGCAGCACCGCCAGGCCGAAAGCCAGGCCGATCAGCCACAGAGATGAGTCGGCGCCAAGGGCGTTTAAGATATTCATCTCACACCTTCAGGTTGATGAGTTTGCGGATGACCAAAATGCCCAGCCCCTGGAAACAGCCGCCCACCAGGAGCAGGGTTTTGCCCATGGGGTGCTCGAACAAAATGCCCAGGTAGTTGGGGCTCAAAAACCACAGGGCTCCCAGCAGGCCCGGGGCCATGAGGCACAGGATGATGGCGCTGATGCGTCCCTCGGCCGAAAGGGCCTTTACCTGGCGCAGCAGGGCGAAGCGGGCTCTGGTGATGTGGCCGATGTTGTCCAAAATCTCGGTGAGGTTGCCGCCGATCTCCCGTTGCAGGGCCACGGCGGTGGCGAAAAACTTGACGTCTTGCAACCCCACCCGGCGGGTGAGGTCCACCAGGGCGTCGTCCAGGCCCTTCCCAAACGAGTAGTCCTCAAAGGTGCGGGCCAACTCCTCGGCCACCGGGTCGTCCAGCTCCTGGGAAGCCATTTTGAGCCCCGAGCCGAAGGAGTGCCCGGCCCTCAGCGCCCTGGCCATCAGGTCCACCGCCTCCACGAACTGCTCTTCAAAGGCGGCCAGGCGGCGCTTGCGCAAAAAACGCAGCCACATCAGGGGCAAGGCTCCGCAGCCCACGGCCAGGATCAGGGCCGTGGTCAGGCCGCTCTCCAACATCCCTCCCAAAAATCCCAGGCTGGCCAGCACCCCGCTCATCAAGACCAGGGTGCCCAGGTTGCAGGGCGAGCCCGCCTGGTGAATGAGCAACTCAAGGTCGGAAATGTTGGGCAAACGGCCCAGCAAGCGGTTCAGGTAGGGGATGGTGGAGTAGGCGCGGTCGCGGAAATAGCTTTGTATGGCCTGCTCCATGAGCGCATCGTCGGGGACGATGGAGGCCAGGCGGCGTTGGACGGCCACCTCGCGGGCCGCCTGCCCGGCGAACATCATATTGTAAACCGCCCAGGCCGCTCCCAGCAGGGCCAGAAATATCAATGCTACGAATCCCCAGACAATCATAGCCCACCTCTTATTGACTCGCCTGCGCCGAACAGGTCGGCCTCCAGGTCGATGCCGAAGGCGGCGATGCGGTCGCTCCAGCGTGGCCGGATGCCGGTGGGGCCGAAGTGACCCACCACCCGGCCGCGTTCGTCCACGCCGGTTTGCTTGAAGATGAATATCTCCTGCATGGTCAGGGTGTCGCCCTCCATGCCGGTAAGCTCCTGCACGCTGGTCACCCGCCGGGAGCCGTCGGCCAGGCGGCTCACCTGGATGACGATCTGAATGGCGCTGGCGATCTGCTGGCGGATGGCCTTGTCGGGGATTTCCAGCCCGGCCATGGAGATCATGGTCTCCAAACGGCTGATGGCGTCACGGGCGCTGTTGGCGTGCACCGTGGTCAGGCTGCCGTCGTGGCCGGTGTTCATGGCCTGCATCATGTCCAGGGCCTCGCCGCCGCGCACCTCGCCCACCACGATGCGGTCCGGCCGCATACGCAGAGCGTTTTTCACCAGATCGCGCATGGCCACCTCTCCCAGGCCCTCGATGTTTGGCGGCCGGGTCTCCAGGCGCACCACGTGCTCCTGCTGCATTTGCAGCTCGGCGGAGTCCTCGATGGTCACGATGCGGTCGCGGTGGGGGATGAAGGAGCTGAGCACGTTGAGCAGGGTGGTCTTGCCGGTGCCGGTGCCGCCGGAGATGAGCATGTTCAGCCGGGCCTTGACCGAGGCCTCCAAAAACTTGGCGGTCTGGGCGCTGAAGGAGCCCAGGCGCACCAGGTCATCCACCCTGAGGGGGTCCCGGGCGAACTTACGAATGGAGAGCGCCGGGCCGTCCAGGGCCAGGGGAGGGATCACCGCGTTGACGCGGCTGCCGTCGGCCAGGCGGGCGTCCACCATGGGGCTGGACTCATCGATGCGCCTTCCCACCGCGCTGGCGATCTTGTCGATGATCTTGAGCAGGTGCTCGTTGTCCCTAAAGCGCACCGAAATGCGCTCCAGGCGGCCGCCGCGCTCCACGTAGACCTTGTTGTAGCAGTTGACCAGAATCTCGCTGATGGAGTCGTCGGCCAGCAGCGGCTCCAGGGGCCCCAGGCCCAGGACCTCGTTTTTAATTTCCTTGGCCAAGGCCTCGCGTTCGGGCAGGGTCATGGGGTCGGGCTCGGACGCCACCACCAGACGGATGGCCTCTTCCAACTCCGGGTTGGCCTGGCCCTCCTGGGTGCTGGTGAGCACCGACAGATCCAGCGACTCGATTACCTTGTAGTGGATGCGGGCCTTCATCTCCTGCAAGGCCATATCCCGCTGAAGGTCGCGCTTGGTGTCGCCGTGCACCGGCCCGGCCGGGGAAATGGCCCCCAATCTGGCGCGCAGGCTCATTTGCCGTCACCGTTGCCGCTGAACAGCTCTTTGGCCAGGGTGGCCACCGACTTGCTCCACTTGGATCGGGGCCAGTCCCGCACCGGCGGGCGGCCCGCATTGGCCGCGGCCATGAGCACCTGGCTGTCGTTGGGCAGAACGGCCAAGGGATCAAGCTTCAGCACCCGGGCCACTTCCTTGGCGGGCAGGCACTGCTTGGCTCCGTGACGGTTGACCACCAGGGCCACCTCGTCTTTTTCGCGGCCGAGGTTGCGGCAAAGCTCCAGGGAGCGCTGGGCCGCCTTGAGCCCCAGCACGGTGGGCTCGGTGACCAGCAGCAAAAGTTTGGCCCGGTCCAGGGCGGCCAGACTGGCCTCGTCCACCCGGGACGGCAGGTCGACCACCACCAGGGCATATTCGGCCAGGGCCAGATCCAGGGCCTTCTCCACATGGGCCCCCTTGATTTCTTCGGCGGCCACCGCGTCTCCCGGCGAGGCCAAAAGACGCAGGCCCGGCGCGGCGTCCACCATCAGGCTGTCCATGAGCAGGCTGTCCAGGCGCTCGAACTCCTCGGCCACGTGCACCATGCTGCGGGTGGGCTCGATGTCCAGCAGGGAGGCCAGGTCGCCGCCGGCCAGGTCCAGATCCAACATGGCCACCCGCGCCCCCAGGCTCTGGCTGGCCACCCAGGCCAGGCTAAGGGCCAGAGAGCTGGCCCCCACACCGCCCTTGACTCCCATCACCCCCAGCAGGGTTCCCTGTTGGTCGCCCTGCGCGGTGGAGGCCAGCAAACGTTGCAGGGCCTCGGCAAAGGCGGCTCCGTCGGCCTGGCTGGGCAGATATTCCCGCACCCCCAGGCGCATGGCCAAAAGGATCGCCTCGGAGCTGAGATTGTGGGCCCAGGCCACCAGGGATGCCCGGGGCGCCCCCCGGCGCAGGCGTCCCAGAAGTTCGCTTATGCCCGTCTCGTCCGGGTCGAACTCCACCAAAAGCACTTCGGGCTGCAACTGCAAAGCCTTGCGCTCAAACTCCTCGGCGGCGGATTCCATGCCCAGAAGTGTGGCCTTGGGCGCGCCGGCCACCAACTGGCGCAGGCGCTCCCCTCCCGACCGGGTGAGATGATATGCCAATACCTGGGGATCGTTGTTGCTCACGGACCTTCTCCTACTGAATTAAGCTTGGCACCGTAGCTCTGGTGCCGTAGTTTCCCCCTCCACTGTTACTGCCGATCAGGGCGCGATCGCACTGCAAGTAGAAGCGCACCTTGCTGGAATCGGCTTCGGTAATCACCAAGTGGGCAAAGCCCACCACCGTGGAGACGGTGGAGGAGCCGCCCGGCTCCACCACAGGCACCAGCACCTCCCAGGAGTCGGCCGCCCCATCGCCGTCAGTGTCGCTGCCTTGGGCCTGGAATAGATCCGACAGGGTGTTCATGGTGGCGGTGCTCAGGTTGCCGTTGATCACGTTGAGGCTGTCACCCACCTTGAGCTCCGGGCTTTGCTGCGTGCCCTCAGCGTAGTCGCGCACCGTGACGTCGTTGGTGGGCCACGTGAAAAAACTGGTCCACTCGGCGGTCTCGTTGTTCTCGTTGTTGAACAGCAGTTCGCTGCCGCAATCGGGGCTGCCGGCGTTGGTGAGCGCCGAAGCGTGGATGGCCAGAGGCAGATCCACAGCCATTGGCTCGGCCAGGCCGGCCCAGCCCAAAAAGGCGGTGGAGGTTGCCTGGACACCCACCGACCCGTAACCGACCAACCCGGCGAAAAAGGTCTCCACCGGCCCGTTGGCCAACTCATCTCGGCGCAACGTGGCTTTAAAGCCGGTGATGTCGTCGGGGTCGCTGCTGCCGCTCAGGCCGGGATCAAAGGCGTTCGCTGCGGTGTCCCAATAACCGATTACCGCGTCCTCGCTACGCAAGGTCAGGTTGACGCCATGGGCCTGGTTGGCCAGCGATACCTGTTGAGCGGTGGTCACGGCGGTGATGGGTTGGACCGAAATTTCGCCGTTTTCGCCGAAAGAGACCATGGTGGCCGCCCCGGCCAGGGCCGCGGCGTCGGCCGCATTTTGCAGCTCGCCCTTGGTGGAGTAGAGCAGGCCCAAATCCACCGCCGCGCCGGTGATGCCCACCAAGGCGGTGAGCAAAAAGGCCGCCAAGGCCGCCACCGCCCCGCTTTGGCCGCGCCACAGGCGCACCAGGCTGGAGAATCGCTGGGGGCTATGGGCTTGGGCAGGCCGCATGTGTCTTCTCTCTTATTCCACCAGCTTGGGGGTGGTGGCACGGCTGCCGAAGTTGCCGCCGCCGGTAGAGCTGTTGGGCACCACCAGGCCGCATTGCAACACGGCGGTGATCTCCTTGTAGGGAGCGTCGCGCACTTCGGTGATGATCATGTGGGCGAAGCCCGCGATGCTGGCGGTGCTGGCGCCACCGCCGCCCTCGGAGATCACCGGAAGCAGGACCTGCCAGGCGTCGGCGGTTCCGTCTCCGTCTAGGTCTGTTCCGTTGTTCTGAAAACGCTCACTCAGGTCGTTGAAGGTGTTTTGGCTCAGGGTACCGTTGGTGACGTTCACCGAATCTCCCACCTCCAGGGCGGGCACGGTCAATTCTCCCGTAACATATCTATCCACCGCCACGTCGTTGGACGGCGCGGTGAAGAAGGTGGTCCATTCGCCGTTTTCGTTGCTCTCGTTGCGGAAGGTCAAGCTTTCGCCGCAAATGGGGCCCCCGCCGGAATTGAGGGCCTCTTCCTTGACCGCGATGGGCAGGTCCACCATACCGTCGCCCACCGAGCCGGCATAGCCCAGATGGGCTGTGGACAGGGCGGTGACGTTGACCACGCTGAAGCCCACCGCGCCGGCGAAGATGGTGTCCACCGGCGAGTTGGCGAGGTCGTCGCGCCTGACCACCACCCGGCAGGCACTCAGATAGTTGGGGTCGCTGCTGGGGCCGATGTGGTCCGGGTCGAAGTCCTTCTCCGGCTCCACCCACAGGCCCAGGGTGATGTCCTCCAGGCGCAGTTGCAGGTTGACCCCCAGGGCCTGGTTGGCCAGGGCGACTTGCTGGGCCGTGGTTATGGCCACGTCGGGCTGGGCCGTGATGTTGCGGTCCTGGTCATAGGTGACCAGGGTGGTCGCCCCGGCCAGGGCGGCGGCGTCGGCCGCGTTTTGAAGCTCGTTCTTGGTGGCGTAAAGTAGCCCCAAATCCACCACCGCACCGATCATACCCACCATAACCGTGAGCATGATCGCGGCGATGGCGGCGATGCCGGCCCGCTCTCCCTTGAGCAGTCTGCCAAGCTTACCAAGCCAAGTCGTGTCCAAATCGGCCCTCCAACTCCTGAGGAGAACGGGGCGGACCCTGGGGACTGACCGCCTTGGGGGAGGCCAGCTTGCCCAGCATGAAAAAAGCGAAATCGTCCGGATCGCTGAAAGTGGTGATCGGGTTGGGGCCCAGGCGTTCCTGGCCCGGCCGCACGATGCGGGGAGTCACCACTATGAGCAGTTCGGTCTTGTTCTTCTTGAACTCGGTGCTGCGGAACAAGGCGCCCAATATGGGCAGATCTCCCAGCACCGGGAACTTGCTTATCGACTGGGTGATGTCGTTGCGGAACAGCCCGGCTATGGCGAAGCTCTGGCCGTCGGCCAACTCCAACTGGGTCTTGGCCTTACGGGTGGTCAACCCCGGCACGGTGAAGCCTTGCACCACCACGGCGGTGGACCAGTCCAGCTCGCTGACCTCCGGAGCCACGGTGAGGCGGATGCGTTTGCCGGGGCGCACCTCGGGCAAGAAGCTCAACTGCACACCGAATTTTTTGTAGGTGATGGTGATGTTTTCCCTCTGGGGCACCGGGATGGGGAACTCGCCGCCCGCCAGGAAGTCGGCCTGTTGGCCGCTGGCCGCCACCAGATTGGGCTCGGCCAAAATCTTGGCCAGGCCGTTTTCCTTGAGGATGTCCAAAAAGGCCGAGATCTGGGTCTGGCCCGAGTGGAATCCGCCCATGGCATTTACCTTGTCCGACAGGAGCAGGGTGCCGTCGGTTTGGGGGGCGATGAGGCTTCCCAACATGGTGTAGAGGAAGTCGCCGGTGAGCGGGTTGAGGATGCGCAAATTGATGTTCATGCGCTTGGTAACCTTGCGGCTGACCTCGGCGAAACGCACCTGCAACTGCACCTGCTGGTTGCCGCCCACCTCCAAAAGGCTGGTGGTTTTCTTGGGGGCGTAGGCCTCGGTCAGGGCCTCGGCCCGCTTTTTGGCCTCCAGGGCAGACACCTGGCCGGAAAGCACCACCGCCCCGGCCAGGCCGCGCACCTACACCGGCTCGCTGGGCCGAATCTGAGA
>JAIPDO010000071.1 GCA_021737645.1 Desulfarculaceae bacterium | reverse complement strand
TCGCCGGCCAACAGGTATGCCAGATTCTCGGTGAGCACCCGGTTGTCGCGCCCGCCGGGATTCAGCTCGGCGACGGCCCGCACCAAGCCCAGCAGCCCCCGGGAGGCGAGAACGCGCAAGAGGCAGCGCCCCACTCTCCCCAGACCGATGATGCCTATGCCGGCCACGCCTGTCTCCTTGCTACTTAAGAGCCTGGGCCACGGTGGCCCCGAACTCGCCCAGGGCGCGCACCACGGTGATGCCCGCAGCCTCCATGGCGGCCAGCTTGTCTTGGGCCCGGCCCTTGGATCCGCTGATGATGGCTCCGGCGTGGCCCATGCGCTTGCCCGGAGGGGCGGTGAGCCCAGCCACGAAGCCGAACACCGGCTTGGGATAACCGGCCGCCACCACCGCCGCGGCCTGTTCCTCGGCATCGCCGCCGATCTCGCCGATGAGGCAGACCGCCTCGGTGCCGGGGTCGTCGCGGAACAGCTCCAGAAGCTGCACGAAGTTCAGGCCGATGATGGGGTCGCCACCGATGCCGATGCAGGTGCTCTGACCCAGACCGGCGGAGGTGATCTGGTGCACCACCTCATAGGTCAGGGTGCCGGAGCGGCTTACCAGGCCCACGGTGCCGGGCTTGTGGATATAGCCGGGCTGGATGCCGATCTTGCACTCGCCGGGGGTGATGATGCCTGGGCAGTTGGGGCCCACCATCTTCACGCCGCGGGCGTTCAAGAAGGCCTTGGCCCGGATCATGTCCATCACCGGGATGTGCTCGGAGATGACCACCACCAAATCCACGCCCGCGTCGGCCGCTTCGCAGGCCGAGTCGGCCGCGAAGGCGGCGGGCACAAACACCAGGCTCACGTTGGCGCCGGTTTTATCGACCGCTTCGGCCACGGTGTTGAACACCGGCACGCCCAGGGCACTCTGGCCGCCTTTGCCCGGAGTGACGCCGGCCACCACATTGGTGCCGTAGGCGATCATCTGCTCGGCGTGGAACATGCCTTCCTTGCCGGTGAGGCCCTGCACCACCACGCGGGTGTCTTTGTTTACCAGGATGCTCATGCTTGACCTCCCAACACCGAGGCGACCTTGGCGGCGGCTTCGCTCATGGAGGCGGCCACCTCGAAGGCCAGGCCGCTCTCCTCAAGAATCTTGCGGCCCTCGGCCACGTTGGTGCCCTCCAGGCGAACCACCAGGGGCACCTTGAGGTCGATCTTCTTGGCCGCGGCAACCACGCCGCCGGCCAATACGTCGCAGCGCAGGATGCCGCCGAAGATGTTGATGAGGATGGCCTGCACGTTGGGGTCGTTCAAGATGATCTCAAAGCCCTTGCCGATCATCTCCTCGTTGGCTCCTCCCCCCACGTCCAGGAAGTTGGCCGCTCTGGCTCCGGCCATGTTGACCACGTCCATGGTGGCCATGGCCAGGCCCGCGCCGTTGACCATGGTGCCCACGTTGCCGTCCAAGCGGATGTAGTTCAGGCCCAGCTCGGTGGCTTCCAGTTCCAGAGGATCGGTCTCGGTGGGGTCCTTGAGCTCGGAGATGTCAGGGTTGCGCCTCAGGGCGCTGTCGTCAAAGTTGATCTTGCCGTCCAAAGCGATGAGGTTGCCTTCGCCGGTGACCGCCAGCGGGTTGATCTCCACCAGGGTGGCGTCCTTGGCCATGGCCATGGTCACCAGGGCCTGGAGCATCTTGGTGCCCTGGCGCACCTGGCCGGCGTCCAGGCTGCTGCCGAAAAGTAGCTGGCGGCACTGGAAGTCCCAAAGGGGCTGGCCGGGTTCCATGCGGGAGAAGAAGATGAGCTCGGGGGTCTCCTCGGCCACCTTCTCTATGTCCATGCCGCCCGAGGGGCTGGCCATCACCGCCATGCGCTCGGCGCCGCGGTCCAACACCACCGCCACGTAAAGCTCGCGGGCGATGTCGGTGCCTTCCTCGACCCATACTTTGTGCACCAACTTGCCTTCGGGACCGGTCTGGTGGGTAACCAGATGCATGCCCAGGATGTCGGCAGCCGCTGCTTTTACTTCGTCCAAATTGCGGCAGACTTTTACGCCGCCACCCTTGCCGCGCCCCCCGGCGTGGATCTGGGCCTTTACCACAAAGACGTCGCTCGACAATTCTCTGGCAACATCCACTGCTTCTTCAGGGGTTTGGGCCAGGCCGCCCCTGGGAACCGGTACCCCGAACTGGGCCATCAGTTCCTTGGCCTGGTACTCGTGAACATTCATAATCAAACGTCCTTTGTTTAGTTAATGATATCTATGTCGTGCGGGCGATAGAATCCTATCCCAGCCCGGCGGCGGGTGCAACCCCGCCAAAAGGCGCCCTCGGTTGACAGAGATAGGGTCAACGGGTATATTCACATCCACATTTGTCGCGGGGTGGAGCAGTTCGGTAGCTCGTCGGGCTCATAACCCGAAGGTCAGAGGTTCAAATCCTCTCCCCGCTACCATAATAAAAATGATGGGTTGGCCAACATCGGCCAGCCCATTTTTCTTATCCGGTAAGCTCTCTCCCCACAGTATTCCCCACGCAATCTGCCAAAACCACCAATTAAATACGGACTGCTTCCTTGTCTGCCGGTTTTAGGCTGGGTACTAAAACTAACTCGATTATTCCTTTACAATGCCGATTGACACAGCGTGGCCCTGGGTGGCACCGGCCTGGCCGCACTGGAGTTGGGCGGGGTGGGTGGCGCCTTCTTGGGCGGCTGGCTCTCCGACCGGGTGGGTCGCCGGCCGGTGCTGGTGGCGGTGATGCTGGTGGCCCCCCTTGCCATGCTGGCCGTGCTGGGCCTTAGCGTCTTCGCCTCCAACCCGGTGATCCTGGCCCTGGTGCAGGACCACTCCGCCGGGCGGCGGGGGGCGGCCAACGGCCTGTGCATGGGCATGGCCTTCGCCACCTCCTCGGGGGCGCTGGTGTTGGTGGGCTGGCTGGTGGACATGCTGGGCTTTCAGACCGCTTTTGCCATAGCCGCCTGCCTGGGCCTCTTCGGCATGCCCTTCGCCCTGCGCTTGCCCCTGAGCGCGCCGGGCAAGTAGGGCCCGAGCCTCGGGGCGCCGTGCTTAGAATAGGGGCCACCAGCCCGTCATAGTATTTTTGCGGGGTTCAGCCTTGTGGCTGGGCCCCGTTTTTTTGGTGAAGTAGGTGGTGGAGTAGATTGGGAGAGGGGACGGAGGTACCTACGATGCTTGAAGCCTCCCGAACCCATACCCATGATCGCCATGGGCCTAAAATCCTAATCATTTCCCCTAGTATAAAATTTGGGATAAGATCATTGAAAATGGCCAGCTATGAGCTGAATACTTCCCTAAAATGACTCTTGATAGAGGCGTATAAAGTCCTCTTTGCCGACCTTAAGCGGGTTCATGCCGAGTGCCGCGTCTTTGAGGGCGTCCTCAGCTATGGTTTCATAGAGGTCCTCGGTCACCCCAACGTCCCGCAGGCGTAGGGGCAAACCCAAGTCTGCGGCTAAATCCCCCATGGCCTTGGCAGCTTCATTGAAGGAATGCACCTCATAACCCAGCATGCGCGCAATCTCCAGGTACTTGTCCGAAACCGCCCCACCGTTGAAGCGCATGACTGCGGGGAGCATCAGGGAATTGGCCAAGCCGTGGGGTACGCCGAACCGGCTGCTAAGCTGGTGGGCCGCTGCATGGACCGCGCCCAACCCCGCGTTGCAGAAGGCCATTCCGGCGGTAAGGGCGCAGGTCATCATCCCGGTGCGGGCCGCAATGTTTTCGCCATTTTCCACGGCCTTCTTAAGCCACGCGGCAGCCAATTCGATGCTGGTGCGGCAGAGGCCCTCGACCACCGGGTTGCTCCCCCTTGAGGTGAATGCTTCGATGGCGTGGATCAGGGCGTCCATGCCCGTCGCCGCGGTCACCTGGGGAGGCAGCGAAACTGTAAGCTCTGGGTCCAGCACGGCGGCGCTGGAGGCCAGGAAGGGGCTGAAGACCAGAACCTTGACATGGTTTTCCGGATCGATAATGACAGCGCCCAAGGTGGTCTCGCTGCCGCTCCCGGCCGTGGTGGGCACGGCAATCAATGGTGGTAGGTCACGGCCTATCCTCTTCATCCCGCCCTGCATCACATCGTAGTCCAGGATGGAGCCGCCGTGATGGCTGATAATGCGGATGGCCTTGGCAACGTCCATGGGGCTGCCTCCACCCAGCGCCACCAGGCCATCGCAGTTTTGTTTGCGATAGACCTCGGCGCCGCGGGCGACATCAGGCTCTGCCGGATTTTCGGAACATCCGTCAAAGACCGGCAGTTCGCCATAGGCCGAGGCCATGGCCTCCTGAATAAGCCGGGTCAATCCCAGCCGGCTAAGAACCGGATCGGAGACGATCAGGGGCTTCTTCATACCCAGCGTGCCGGCCTTCCGGGCTATGAGCCCTATGCTGCCGGGCTTCACCACGATATCTGAAGGAAAGGTCAGGTTCACGATTCATTACTCCTAAAATGGTCTGCTACCTATGTCTGGTACGTTGTGCACATCATATGTTTCAGTGTATTGGTTTGACGAACTGTTTTAGTCTGTCGTCAATCGACAAACCAAATTCTTGCCCTAATAACTATGACATCGTACAATGCTGAACCAAATTATTGCGCAAACATCTAGTACTACAGGAGGATATTATGAATGTTATACGTATTAACCTTACGACTGGGAATGTGAGTAAGGAAAGCCTTCCTCCTGAAATTGCCCACTTGGGTGGCCGTGGCCTAACCGCTCAATTGTTGAATTTTGAAGTGCCGCCCCAATGTGATCCATTGGGCCCGGATAATAAACTGATTTTCGCTCCCGGGCTGCTCACCGCCACCAAGTTGGTCAACACCGGCAGGATTTCCATTGGAGGGAAAAGCCCCCTGACCGGAGGGATCAAGGAAAGCAATGCGGGTGGCACCATGGCCGACTCTCTTGCCAAATTAGGAGTGGCCGCCCTGGTGCTGGAAGGAGCCATGCCCCAGGGCGAACCAGTTTTGATCAGGCTGGACTCCCAAGGGGAGATCGAGATAATCCCCGCCCCGGAACTCAGCGGCCGGCGCACTTATGGTCTTGTGGAGGAGTTGTTGGGCAAGTACGGCCCGGACAACTCCGTGCTTTGCATTGGTCCGGCCGGCGAGGCCATCCTGCCTATCTCATCCATCCAAATCAGCGATACCGAGAGCCGTCCTTGCCGGGCGGCCGCCCGGGGAGGGCTGGGAGCGGTCATGGGCGCCAAGGGCGTCAAGGCCATAGTTGTGGAGCAGGCGGGGAAAGACCAGCCTCCCGTGGTCGATGCCGCCGCCTTTACCCAAGCGGCCAAAGAGTTTGCCAAGGCCCTCACGTCGCATCCCTTTAGCGGTAAGGCGCTGCCCGCCTTGGGCACCATGGCCTTGGTCGGGCCGGTCAATTCCATGGGAGGCTTCCCCTCCTACAATGCCACCAAGGGCACGTTGGAAGGTTGGGAAGAAATCAGCGGGGAATCTTTTGCAAAAACCATGGCAGCCCGGGGAGGGCGGAATGGGCATCGCGGCTGCAGCCGCTGCGTAATTCGCTGCTCAAACGAATTCGTGGACCAGGAGGGGGAATTCGTCACAGCCTCTCTGGAATACGAAACCGCGTGGTCCTTGGGAGGCATGACCGGCGTGGCGGACATGGACATTATTGCCCAAGCCGACCGGCTATGTGACGAAATCGGATTGGACACCATGAGCGCAGGCGTCGCCATCGCGGTGGCCATGGATGCAGGGGCCGCCCAATTCGGAGACGGCCCGATGGTGTTGGCCCTTTTGGAGGAGATCGAGCAGGGCACTACGCTGGGGAAGATTCTTGGACAAGGACCGGCCGCCGTAGGCCGCTACTACGGGCATGATCGGGTTCCGGTGGTCAAAAACCAAAGCATTGCGGCTTACGATCCCAGGGCTTTACCCGGAAACGGCGTGACCTACGCCACTTCTCCCATGGGCGCCGATCACACCTCGGGAAGCTTGGTGGGCTTGTACATGGCTGGAGTTTTGAAGACCGCTCAGGAAAGCCAAAGCCATATTGATGCCTCCCTCACTGCCCAGATTGCGACTGCCGCTTTGGACTGCACCGGTCTTTGCCTTTTCGCCCTCGGCGCAAGCAACACCCCTGAAGGCAGCAAGGCTCTCTGCCAAGCTATTTCCGCCAAGCTCGGTCGTGACTTCGGGCCGGAAGACCTTAAGAGCCTGGGCAAAGAGGTCTTGAACTTGGAGAAGGAGTTCAACGCCAAGGCGGGGCTTACTCCTGACCAAGACCGTCTACCCCGGTTTTTCTATGAAGAGCCCCTTCCGCCAAACAATTATGTGGTCAAGATAACTGATCAAGAGATGCGCAAGGCCCTTGATTTCTAACTTGAGCCAATGATCTGGCCTTCTGGTCTGAGCCGGATAATGAAGGTATCGGTGAAATTGTACGGGGCCCTGGAAGATGAGGTCCCAGGCTATGATAATCAGGAGGGATTATTGCTGGACCTGCCAGAAGGCGCCAGGGTCCTTGATCTGTTAGCTCGTCTTGAACTGCCGGAAGGCGTGTGCTCAATAGACTCTAGCGGACGGGTATTAAGGGCCCAGGATAAATTGTCCGGCGATGCCAGCCTGAAAATCTTTCGGATCATGTCAGGGGGGTAGGGTGTGATTGCCCTGCCCCTGTTTGGTATCAGAGCCCCTGAGACAGATTTAAGGTTTTAGCTAATGGATACTCCTGGGTAAAATCACCACCCAAAGGAGTGAGCCATTAGCCAGAGTGACGGAGTGGAAAGCAAGGTCTGGGAGATCCGGCGGAAGACCCGTAGGAAGTACTCGGCCGAGGAGAAGATTCGCATTGTCTTGGAGGGGCTAAGGGGAGAAGAGAGCATCGCCGAGCTCTGCCGCCGGGAGGGAATAGCTCCTAATTTGCACTACAGCTGGAACAAGGAGTTTCTGGAGGCGGGCAAGCGACGTATGATGGGCGACACCAAGCGCCAGGCCACCAGCGGCGAGGTACGGACTTTGCGCCAAGAAAACAGCCAGCTCAAGGAACTGCTGGAGAACTACTACCTGCCCTGGGAACTGGAGCATCAAATCGGTCGCTTTGTGGATTACTACAACCACCGGCGGGTGCACGAGTCTCTGGATAACCTGACTCCAGCCGATGTGTACCACGGCAGGGGCAGAGAAATCATCACGGCCAGAAACTTGGTCAAGGAGAAAACCATGCGGCGCAGGAGGCGCCGGAACCTGGGGCGGAAGCCATTAAGCGAAGAAGATTATTAAATCCGAGGTCTACCGGGAATGTCTCCATTAGAAAAATCAATTTTTGTTCCGAACGCTTTGACGACGTAAACCAAATTCAAGAAGTGGTACATTGATTTGGGGGCAGGCCATGGCCCCAGATAAACGGCCCTTTATACAGACGTAGTTCGAGCTGAAACATAAATTGACCATCACCGGTAAAAACAAATCGCAGCTTATCATGGCGAGTGGCTGGTATCGGGCTCATATGATGTTGGCTCTGGCTTTCGCTCTGGCGGCGCGGTTTTGGTTTTTATGGGACAAGCCCTTTTGGCGTGATGAGGCTTGGGTAGGGCATCTGGTCAGGTTGCCTTACCCTGAGCTTGCTGCCAGCTACAAGCCTGTACCCGCCGGATTCGCCATGCTGGCCAAGCTTGTGTCAGCCGCCGATTTTCTGCCTTTGGAAATATCTCTGCGTCTGCCTTCGCTGCTGGCGGGAATGCTAATCGTGGCCCTGGTTCCGGCCCTGGTGCGCCTGTTGGGTGGCTCGCGCCTGGCGGCGGTGCTCGGCGTGTGGCTGGCCGCGGGGTGTCAGCCCTTAATCTACTACTCCCGTGAACTCAAGCATTACAGCCTGGATACCCTAGCTTGGCTGCTGGGGGCCTATTTGCTGCTGCTCATATTGGCACGAGAGCGCCACCGGCCACGGCGGCGGGCCCTTTGGGGCGGGCTTGCCCTCACTCTGACGGTTGCTCCCTGGTTCACCTTCGGCTCCTTATTTCCCCTTAACGCGACCTTGGCCATAGCCCTGTTCGTTACTTGGCGCAAGGGGCATAATCAAAGGCTGTGGGGGCTGGCCGCATGCACGGCCTTGCACCTCTGCTCCTTCGCTTTGGTGCTGAAAACCAGTGTGCTCACCAAGGTGCACTACGTGACCACCCATCCCTTTACCCTTGGCTCCAAAGAGTACTTTCAATACGAGAAGGTTCCGGGCCTGGACCAGGTGGCCTTGGCCCTGGCTTGGTTTTTTAAAATCCCCATTAGCTATGCTTTTCCATTTGCCGGACTTTGGCTGACGCCTTTGCTTTTGCTGGGCCTGTGGTCATGGCCCCGGCCGTTCAGGGCCGTGCTTAGCTGGTTTATTGCGCTCACCGCCCTGCTCACCATCAGCGCGGCGTTGATAAATCATTACGTGTTGATGCAGCGCACCCTGTTGTTCCTCATACCCGTGTATCTGGTTTTGGCGGCCCAGGGAGGAGCCTGGCTCTGGGGGCGGGCCCAGGGCAAACCCGCTCTCAGTTACCCGGCCAGGAGTGTGGCTGTGGTGCTGGTCATGTTAAGCCTCACCTGGGGCGGACTTTCCATGATGGCCCGGATGGGCATGTATAAGAATTCTCGCCAAAGTCATTTTTTCTATGATGAGAAAGACTGCGTGGAGCCTGCCCTGAGTTTCGTGGCCCAAACGGCCTCGCCCAATGAGCCTGTGCTGTTCACCCGCTATGCGGGCACCCAGTTCCTTTTTTACAGCAAAGGCCGTCTGCCCCGCGCCAACCTCTGGTATCATACCGACCTCTTCGATGAACCCGCAGAGTTTGCCAAGTGGCTCAACAGCGTTGGCCCTCGGGGCTGGCTGGTTTTTTTAGACAACGACCATTTGCCTTGGCAGGCCGGCGCCATCCGGGAGCAGGGCTTTACTTGGAGAAAAGTGTTCGCCGGGCGCGGGTCCAACGTATGGCTGCTGGAACGCGGCAATCGCGGCAACGCCGGGGCTGGGCAGAGTTGACTGAAGTGACGGCTAAAAAAGACCATAAGCCATATCCGCTGGGTTTACCGCGAAGCCGGTCCATGGCCGGCCTGAGCTCCTAGGAATTTCATGCAGGCCTTTTTGTTGATCTCCTTTTTAGCCGCGGCATTGTGCGTATGGATGCTTTCCTTTGGTTATCTGGGGTATCTGCTCTGGTCGGCAATGCGCAAAGCGCCGGTCGAGCCCAAGCACCCAGGCGGCGAGCTTCCACCGGTCGCGGTTATAGTGCCCGTGCTCAATGAAGACGGAAACATCCTCGACCATCTGAGCGATCTGGCCGCGCAGGATTATCCCAAAGAGCTATTGAGCGTTTGGGTTGTGGACGGCGGCTCCCAAGATGATACCTGCCGTCAGGTGGAGGAGGCCGCGTCCCGCTTTTCATCCATCCATTTGCTCCGGGCCGACGGGGCAAACGGCAAGAGCGACCAGATCAACTTCGCCTTGGCCAACATTGGGGAAGAGTTTTTGGTTTTCAACGATGCCGATGCCCGCCTCGCGCCTGATTGCATAAGGCGCCTGATTCTGGGACTGCGGCAAGATTCCCGCCTGGCGGTGCTGGGGGCGCGGGTGGAGCCGTCCACCGATCTGCCGGAGGAAAAGCTGCACTGGTGGCTTCTCAACCTGGTTTGGTGGCTGGAGGGCCGAGTTTGGGGCGCGGCCAAGATCACTGGGGTTTGTTTCGCCTGCCGCCGCAACCTGGTGTTACCTCTTAGCTCGGGCACCAAGGGGGACGATCTGCACATAGCCGTAAAGGCTTATGCCAGAGGCTACCGGGTGGGTATTTTGCGCTCTGCTCGTGCATGGGAGGTCAGGGCACCGCGCAGCAGGCGAGAGATGCTGGAGTTTCGCTTGAAACG
This sequence comes from Desulfarculaceae bacterium, assembly GCA_021737645.1. Taxonomy (GTDB): domain Bacteria; phylum Desulfobacterota; class Desulfarculia; order Desulfarculales; family Desulfarculaceae; genus Desulfoferula. Next base: position 7,252 of record JAIPDO010000071.1, on the reverse strand, counting down.
AGGTGCTGCCTATTTGCACGAGTTGCGGCAATACCGCATCGGTTTGATGGCTAACAGACCAGGCGGCGCGAGCCTGCGCGCCAACCTGTTGCAGATTCGCGGGATCCCTTTGGCGGCCCTGGTGGCGGTGGCCGCTGGGCTGGGATTGCTGGCCCGAGGCGCTTGGGTGGTCCCGGCTCTGGCTGGGGTTATTTTTCTGGCCTGTGCCGCCGCCCTTGTTTTGGCATATAAGCGCGACCAGTCCCGGGAAGATGGCCTGGCCGCCTTGCTCCTTACTCTGATACGCATGATGGTTATCGACGGTTATTCAATGCTGCTAATCTCTTGCGGAAAACAAAACCGGCATCCTGGGAGAAAGTAATGCCCCTAAGCAGACTAAGCATGATCGCTAGGTACGCCCGGCACTATCCGGCCCGCTTGCATCCCTTTGAGGTGCAGGCCAGCCTCACCTACAAATGCACCCTGAAGTGCCGGTACTGCTTCTGCCCCTCGCGCCATATTGAGGAGCTGACTACCGGGCAATGGCAAGAGGTAATAGACGGGGTTAGGGCCCTGGGATGCCTTCGCTTCAAGTTCCAAGGCGGCGAGCCTACCTTGCGTAAGGACTTTGCCGAACTGGCCGCATCGGTGCAGCGGGCGGGCATGCTGTCAGCGGTCACCACCAACGGCACCTTGATTCCCAAACGCCCCGAGCTGATAGAGCACATCGACGAACTGGTGCTCAGCCTGGATTCCCTGGACGAAGAGACCAACGACCGTTTGCGGGGCACAGGCAGCTACAAGAGCGTAATGCAAACCCTGGACTTGGCCCTGTCCAAGGACAAAAACGTCTTTATCAACATGGTGGTGGGCCGCCCGACCCTGCATGAGGTGGAGCCCATGCTTCGCTTTTGCGAGCAACGGGGGATCGTCATGCACGCTCAGCCGGTGATTTTCGGCGAACGCCTTTTCGATGAATCGGCAAGGGACATGCAGTTGAGCGTGGAAGAGTCCCGAGAGATGCACCGGCAATTGGCCGCTTACAAGCGACAAGGGCGCGCGGTTCTGTTTTCTCCCGAGACCTACCTGCGTGTGTTGGACTGGGACGATTACGACCTGCTCAACCGCATGGGCGACAAGCCCTCCGCCTGCTTCGCGGGGAACTATTACGTGCACATCGAGCCGGACGGCGGTGTCTTTTCCTGCAACAATCAGCTTTCGAGCTTTGAGCCCAAACACGTGGTGACCGACGGCTTGCGTGAATCCCTGGAGCATGCCAGGCACCACACCTGCGCTGACTGCTGGCATCCCTATTTCACTGAGCGCAAGCGGCTGTTCGGCCTGAAGCTCCTGGCGGTCAAGTCGGTGCTTTCCCGTTAACTGAGCGCTTAACCCGCGAGTCCGGCCCGGCGGTATAAACGGATATGCGCCACAATGCACCCAAAGGCTCAACGAGTCGCGCAGCCAGGTATATTTTTGCAGGCTACAGGGCAGGGGCTCGGAATGGTGTTTTGAGCTACCGGTCGCCTGCTCCTGGGCCGCCACGGCGCGGACAAGATCAAGATCAAGATCGGGCGCGGCTTGGAGGCGGCCTGATGGTGCTGCCGGTGGTGGCCGACGCCCTGGAGCGGGGCGGGGAAGTGGCCAAGCTGGGCATGGCGGTGTTCCGCCAATTCAACCACCTTTACGGTGCGCGCAAGCTGTCCGGCTATGAAGAGGTGCTGGCCGAGGTCAAAGCCAGAGGGGAAAAGGTCCCGCTAGACCGCTATCTCCTCTGGCTGGTGGTGATTGCCCGCTCCGGGGCCTGGCTGCGGGCCATACCCAGTGCTGGGGCCAAAGGCCTGGCCGCCTTGCCACGGGGCCTTACCGTGCGCAAGCTGGAGCGCCGTGGCGAATGGGTCAGGGTTCGGTCGGTGGGCCCGGGCTCGGTGGACCCGCACTTCCAAGTTAAAGCGGGGTTCGTACACGGCTCGCTGCTGGCTCCATACTGAGAGGGAGCTTGGCCCGGTGGCCAGTGCCCACGTGGCCAGACAAACTCACCTCCTCCAGATTTGAACAAGCAAATACTGGATAAACAAAACCTGAGCTGCCGGCAGTCAAGTTTCGGCTAGAAGTTTAATTAAAGCCACTGGCTAAATTCTAAAGCCTGCATAAACACACCTCATTTTTAAGCCTCACCCCTCACCCACAGATGTATCCGCCACACCACACCGCGCTTGGGGCCCCTAGTCGCTGGACTTCAAACCTACCCCCCTGGGCCCTCAGCTTGAGGTAGGGCCCTTAACCCGCCCTGGTCAGGGCCCAGGCCGTAGGTGTAAGGCCGTGAACGCGGCCTACAGGCCGGCTTAGGCCTTGCCGGGTCTATGTGGGGGGGAAGATGGTTGGGGGAGGACTTTTGCCAAAACTTTTTCTATTCAATGCCGGGTGCCTTACCTGGGTAGGGCCAAGTGCGCGGCCCCAAGGGCCAACTAAAAAATACTTTCCTAATTTATCCTCCCCCTCCTCCCCTCCCGCAGGTGCTCGGGCTGCAACACGCTTGAAAAGTGCCCCACCGCTACAAGAAAAATTGTATGCATGGGGCTAAGTTAGACACCGCGCCTGGCTGCCTGCCTCAAGCCGACACTGGTGGCCGGCGCTGGGCCCACGGCCTGGCTTGCTCCAATTGCGCGGCCAGTCTAAACAGGGTGGCCTCATCGCCGAAGCGCCCCACAAAGTGGCTGCCAATAGGGAGATTACCCTCGTTCCAGAATAGGGGTACTGACATGGCCGGTTGGCCGGTGAGGTTGCAAATTGGGGTGAAGGGCGCGAACTGGGCGCTGCGCCGCCAGCCGCGTAATGGGTCATCGGGCAAGGGGTCGTGCCAGCCCAGGGGCACCGGTGGCTTGGCTAGGGTGGGGGTGAGCCACACATCGTAGTTCTCGAAAAAGGCCGCCACCTCCCTGGCCACCCGCTGGGCGGTCTGAATGGCAAGCATGTACTTGGAGGCCTTGACCTCCAGGCCCTTCTGATAAAGGGCCCAGGTCATAGGCTCCACCTGGCCTTCTTCTATTGGCTGCCCCGTCATCATGGCTATGCCGTCCAGAGTGCAGGCCAGGCCCGCCGACCAGATGGTCCCGAACACCAGGGGCAAAGAACCGGCGGCACTAATAACTGGTGCTGCCTCCTCTACCTGGTGCCCCAGTTCTTCACAAAGTTTGGCCGAGCTTTGCACGGCCGCAATGCAATCGGGGTGCACCTCGACATCGCCCATGGTTTTGGCGGAAAAGGCTATGCGCAGCACTCCGGGGTTGGTGCCTACCTCTTTGGACATGGGTCGTGCCAAAGGCGGGGGCCAGTAGGGATCGCCTGGCTCCGGCCCGGCGGTGGTGTCCAAAAGGGTGGCGCTGTCCCTGACCGAGCGAGTCACTGCATGCTCGGCCACAAGCCCACCCATCATGTCGCCAAAGCCCGGCCCCAGGGGGTTTCGGGCCCGGGTGGGCTTTAGCCCAAACAGCCCGCAGCAGGAGGCGGGGATTCGGATGGAGCCACCACCATCATTGGCGTGGGCCATGGGCACTATGCCGGCGGCCACTGCCGCGGCAGAGCCACCACTGGAGCCGCCAGGTGTGCGATCTAGGTCCCAGGGATTGGAGCAGCGTCCCAGCAGATCTGATTCGGTAGTGGGCATCAGGCCCCATTCGGGGGTGTTGGTCTTGCCCACGTGAATCAGGCCGGCTCTTTTCTGGCGTATTACAAGTTCGCTGTCATGATCGGCCACGTAGTCCTTGAGCAAGGCGCAGCCAGCGGTCAAACGCACACCCTGGAAGGTGGCTAAAAGGTCTTTCAGTAGAAATGGCACCCCGGCAAAGGGTCCGTCGCACAAAGGCTCGTCGGCTGCGGCTCGGGCCAGGTCGTACATGGGGGTAACAACCGCGTTGATCTGGGGGTTGAGGCGCTCAATGCGCTTCACCGTGTCTTCCAAAAGCTCTTGCGGGGTTATTTGCTTGTCTCTGATTAGGTTGGCCAAGGCGGTGGCATCCAGCCAGGCCAATTCTTCATAGCTGCTCATGATCTATCCTCCCATAAGGCAGGAAACATACTAGCAGAGATGAACGGGCTCTGGGGTCCCTGGGCTCTGGACTTCTAACCTACCCCCCTGGGCCCATAATCTTGAAGAAGGGCCCGAGTACTCCCCTGGTCAGGGCCCTACCTACTAGGGAGGGGGCGGCCGTGAACGCGGCCTAAAGGCTGATTTAGGGCCTAACAGGCCTATGTTGGTGAGTTGTCTACACCTAGGGGGTAGGCCGCATTGGAAGACATGAATAGCCAAAAACAAAAAGAATGACAGCGGGTGTTACAGTGAAGCGAAGCGGTGTGCCGTCGCTGGCTTTCACCACGATTGCGCGGTGAGGGCTTCCATGGTCTTTTTCAAAGCGCTGCCCAGCACCTTTAAGTCGGCTGTGTTTTCCTGAATATCCACCGGATTCAGCTTGTTGAAATATTGAATGACAATCAAATCTTTTCCGGGGTGGATGTACACGTTGCACATGGAGCCGGCCACCCCTCCGCTGTGCCCGATCCAGCCCTTGTAGACAACCACTCCCAGTCCGTATGCTGCTCTTTTGCCGCCGTAGACGAACGGCGTCACCTGCTCCCGGTGCAGCCTTGCGCTCAAGAGTTTGCCAGAGGCCAAGGCATGGGCCCAAATCTTCAGATCCGCCAAAGTAGAGACTATGCCACCTGCGGTATGAGCCAGATCGTGGTTAATCACCTTGGCGAATTCCCAGCCCGTGGTGTCTTGCAGCTTGCCATGGGAAGTCATATAGCCGTGAATGGCCTCACCCTTATAGGTCCAGCCTTGTGGCAGCCAAGTGTGATTTAGGCCCAGGGGTCGGCAGACTTCCTCCTGCAGTACCTGGGCCACCGTTTTCCCCGTGGCTTTTTCGATTATGGGAACCAACAGAAAGAAGCCTACGTTGGAGTAGTGGTGTCCGGTGCCGGGAGAAAAATACAGAGGGCGCCCCGCGGCCAGCCGGATCATCTTAGCCATGGTCCATGCTTGCTCGGGATACTCCAGGATGGCCTTACGGGTGGCCTCGTCCTCATCCCAGGAAAATATTCCCGAGCTGTGTTGCAACAACTGCTTGACAGTGATTTGATCGGCGTGCGGAAAGTCAGGAACGAACTTGGCCAGAGGGTCGTCCAGGCTCAACACCTTTTTGTCGCACAGGCGCAAAACAACCGTGGCGATAAAGGTTTTGGTAACGCTGCCAATGCGCCAGATGTCTTCCAGCCGCATGGGAACTCGGTTGGCGACCTGGGCGAGCCCCAGGGCCCGTTTCCAGGCAAAGCCGCCCTTCCAGACTCCGGTTATGCAGCCGGGCGATCTGGAGTCGGCCATGGCCTGGGTGATGATCGCCTCCAATTTACCGACCAACTCGGCTTTCCCGTTGGCGGCACCCCAGGCATTACCCGGACCGCACGCAAACGCAACCCCCAGAACCAAGACGGCGGCGAACGAAATATTAAGCATTACGGCCTGGAACGATTTTCTCATGGGAGCATCCCCTGCGAAAGGGTGGTGCTTCGGCGGGAACGGGCAACCGGGAACTGTCTAAACCCAGATTATGTGGCAGTCGCCGCGACTCACCTCGTCTTGAGCCTGCAGCCGATTCTGCAGCATTGTACAATATCTTCCGGTGACCTGTCTCAGGTCTGGGAAGCCAGGGCAGCTTAAACTGTGCGGGGTTTAGATTTAAACAGGTGGGTCGATTTAAAAGGAAAGGCTAGCAGGCCACGGCCAAGGCTTCGCCTGAACCATAAGCCTTCACTTAACGACAGGCAAGCTTCCATCGGCTCCATGGCTTCTTCCAGGTCCAATTCCAAAGCCAAAGTAGTATTAAAGTTCAGTGCTGGCGGGTTCGAGTCCCCGCTACCATAATAAAAATAATGGGTTGGCCAGTATTGGCCAGCCCATTATTTATGCCTAAAATTCCAATTCCCCACGCCATCCCCCACATAGACAGCCATTTTGGGCGAGTTAGCTATCCTTATTGCCTTATTGCTAGGGGGGGAGGGCCTGAAACAAATGTAGGCGAAGGACAGCTACCTAGCGCCCGTTGGGAATAAATGCCAGCTAGGTTTTCTCGGTGTTTAGTAATTCAATATCTTTTCATGCTCAAAAGGTAAAGGCTTATATCTTTATACTATACAAGTGTTGATTTCTAACGCCGCCGACAGTACGCTGAGATCATATCACAGCCTCTAACGTGACCTTACTTCTGCCGGAGCCTGCCGCTCATGCCAAGCGTATGGTCAAAGGACCGCCCCCGCGCGGTCATTCATATCAATGTGGCCGACTTCGCCGTGGCCGTGGAGCGGCTGGAAGACGCCTCGCTACGGGGCTGGCCGGTGATCGTGGCCCCGCAGAGCGCGGCGCGGGCCCGGGTCTTTGACATGAGCGAGGAGGCCTTCCAGGCCGGGGTGCGCAAGCACATGCCCCTGGCCAGGGCCCAGCGCCTGTGCCGCGAGGCCAAGATCGCCGCGCCCCACCCGCATCGTTACGAACGGGCCATGGCCGCTTTGCTCCAGCGAGCCGCACCCTTTTCGCCCCTGGTGGAGGCCGAGGAGGACTCCGGCCACCTGTTCCTGGACATCACCGGCACGGGACGCCTATTTGGCCCACCCCAGGACGTGGCCCAGCGCATCCGGCGGGCGGTGCAAGGCGAATTGGGCCTGGACCCCATCTGGGGCCTGGCCGCCAACAAGCTGGTGGCCAAGGTTGCCACCCGGGTGGTCAAGCCCAGTGGAGAGCACATCGTGGAGCAGGGCCGCGAAGAAACCTTTCTGCGGCCCCTGCCCCTGTTTTTGCTGCCCGGCCTGGAGCATAGCGACCTGCTGGCCCTGCGCGACTACCACCTGCACCGGGTTCACCAGGCTCTGGGCTGGAATTCGGAGCATCTGGCCGTGGTGTTCGGCAAGCGGGCCGGGCAGGTGCACGGCATCCTGCGCGGGCAAGACGACAGCCCGGTCCTGCCTCTGGGCCACAAGCCTCCCGTGCTGCGCCTGGAGCAAGAGCTGGGCGAGGACAGCAACCAGGCCCCCGAGGTGGAGGCAGTGCTGTGGCGGCTGGTGGAGCGGGCCGGGGCGGCTTTGCGCGGCCAGGGGCGGGTGGCCCGACGCCTGGTGCTGGCCCTGGACTACAGTGACGGGGCGCGGGTCTTCCGCCTGCGCAGCCACCAGCCGGGCACGGCCGACGACTTCCTGCTCTTCGACCTGGCCCGGGCCTGTTTGG
>JAIPDO010000070.1 GCA_021737645.1 Desulfarculaceae bacterium | reverse complement strand
TTAATAGGCGTAAGGCTCTTCGGGCCTCATCTCAAACATGTACGGCACGGCCAGAGGCTTGATGGGCATCACCTTGTCGGCCTTGAACAGATAGCGCTGGTTGATAGCGCTCACCCGGTTGGTGCGCTTGTCCAACTGGGCCTCGCTTTTTTCCGGCGCGCCGGGGCGCGGCTCCAGGGCGCCGTACACCGCCACCCAAGAGCCTATGGGCGGGAAGGCGCCGTCCACTGGAGTGGCCAAAAAGCCCACCCACACCGCGTCGGCCAAACAGCAGTACACGCTAAGGCGCACCAGGGCGAACATGCCCTTGCTTTTGAGGTTGGGGGTGCTGACCACCTGGGCGCGGAGCACGTAGCGCTGCTTGAGCTTTTCCGGCTTGCCCTGCTCGGCCAGCACGAACAGCTCGGCCAGGTTGATCTTGATGTACTCCTGGCCGTCGCGGGTAACCCGCGAGACGATTCGTTCTTTTTGGGAGTGGGTGAAAGGCCCGGCATCGGCCCCCACGCCAGGTGTTGAAAAGGCCCCCTGGTCCCAGGCGATGCACACCACCAGCAGCGCGGCCAAGACCAGGGTCTTGAGCGGCCCGGAGCGCCGTCCCGCGGCCAGGGCCGCCACCAGGCCGCACAGCACCAAGAGGCCCCCGGCGCTGCCGGTGAGCCAGCGGAACTTGGGGTTCAAGAGCATCCAGTAGTCCTGGCCAAAGGACAGGGTGAGCATGAACAGGCCCAGCCCGGCCAGGATCAGGGCCTCCAGGGAGGCGAACAGGCGGTTGGGTTTGATTACCACCACAACCACCCCCAGACGATGGATAGCACGAACACCATCACCGTGGGCACCACGGCCAGCACCAGCACCACCCGTTTGCGGAAGGCCCCCCCGAACATGGCCAAGAGCTTGAGGTCCAGCATGGGCCCCAGGGCGATGAAGGACAGTTGGGCCGCGCCGGGGAAGCCCAAGAAAGATGCGGCCACAAAGGCGTCGGCCTCGGAGCACACCGAGAGCAGCACCGCCAGGGCCATGAGGGCGGCCACGGACAAGAGCAGGTTGTCCTGCACCGCGCTGAGCACCGACACCGGCAAGAAGGCCTTGCTGGCCGCCGCGGCCAGGGCCCCGGCCAGCAGATACAGGGACATGTGCATGAACTCTTCGGCGGTGCGCACCAGGACCTGCTTGATGCCCTTTTGCCCGGCGGTGTGGTCGTGGCCGCAGCCGCATTCGCAGCCCGCCGAGTGGGGCTCGGCGGGGAGCATGACCCCCAGAGGCTCAACTTGGGGCTGAACCGGAGGCAGGCTGGCCGGGCGCACAATGTCGCCTATGGAGCGGCGGCTGAAGTAAAAGCCCACCGCCCCGGCGGTGATCGCCACCAGCACCACCCGGCCCAGGAGCATGGACATCTGGCCCTGAAAGGCCACGTAGGTGGAGATGAGCACCACCGGGTTTATCACCGGCGCGGCCAGCATGTAGGTGAGCGCCGTGGTGGGGGGCACCCCCTTGTCCAGCAGGCGGCGGACCACCGGCACCACCCCGCACTCGCAGGTGGGCAGGATCATGCCCGCGCCCAGGCCCAGGAACACCGCGCCCACCCGGCCCTGGGGCAGATGGCGGGCCAGGAACTCCCGGCTCAGGTAGCACTCCACCACCGCCCCCACCAACGAACCCAAGAGCAGGAAGGGCGCGGCCTCCCAGAACAGGGCCAGGACCAGGGAGAAGAACAGGTCTAGCTGATCAGGTTGGGTCATGCCGGTCCTGAGGTTGAGGGGCGGCCGGGAGTTAGCGCAGGCCCTGGGCTATCTTGGCGGCCAGGGAGCGCAGGTTGCTCAGATAATCATATGCCAGGGGGTCCAGGCTTACCACCATGCCCCCGATGGCCTGGGCCACCGTGGCCGCGCTGGCCGGGTTGAACTGGGGCTGCACAAAGATCACCTTGATGCCCTCGGCCTTGGCCTGGTCGATCAGCTCGGCCAGGCGGCGGGGGCCGGGCTCTTTGCCCTCCAGCTCCACCGCCTCCTGCTTGAGGCCATAGGCGCTGAGCAGATAGCCGTAGGCCGGGTGGTAGACCAGCACGGTGCGCCCCTTGAGAGGGGCCAGGGTGCGGGCCAGCTCGTCGTTCAGATCGCTCAGCTCGGCCAGCACATTCTTGAGGTTGGCCTGGTAGGCGGCGGCATGGGTCGGGTCGATGGCGCCCAGGGCCTGGGCGGTGTTGACGGCCATCACCTGGGCCTGAAGCGGCCCCAGCCACACGTGGGGGTCGGGCGCTCCGGCATGGTGGCCGGGCAGGGGCTTTTTGTGGCCACCCCCGCCGTGGTGGTGGGAGCCTTCCAAACGGCGCAGCTTTATGCCCGCCTGCATGGGCGCGATGGTGAGCCCCGGCAGCTTGGCCCTGAGCCGGGGCAAGAACACCCGTTCAAAGGGCACCCCCACCGCCAAATAGAGCTTGGCCTCGCTGAGGCCGGCCAGTTGGCGGGGTCCGGGCTCATAGGTGGCCGGGCTGGCTCCGGGGGGTAACAGGACCAGGGGCTTGACGTACTCGCCGCCCACCTGCTTGACCAGCCAGGCCTGGGGGGCGATGGACACCCCCACGATGATGGGTTGGTCGGCGGCGGCCGCCGGGGCGGTCAGGGCGGCCAGAAGAGCCAAAAGCATCAACCATACGCGCATCATCGTCCCCCGTGGTGAGGTTGAGGTATTACATCATAATACCACAATTGCTTGTGGGCGGCTTTGCCAGGAAACGCCATGCTGCGTTGTCGGCGGCGCGCAAGCCTCGGCGTAGATAAACTACGCCTCCGACTTTCGCTTGCCAGACGTCTGGCCCACGAACACCTGGCTGCGCCGCTGGGAGCGGGGAATCAGTCCAATAACAAATAATAGCGTAGGTTGGGTAGAGCGAAGCGAAACCCAACAAGTTCATTCCAGGCCACGCACCTGTCCCGCCTGGGGGAAAGCGAAGATCACCACGTCGCATCTTTTCCAAGATGCTCCTCGTGATGACGGCTATTACTGGATTTTGGAAGAGGTGAAGGACCTCAAACAATATCGGTTCTGAGGTTGATGCCGTAATCCTTGATGCGCTTCCACACCGTGACCCGGCTGACCCCCAACACCCGAGCGGCTTGGGACTGGTTGCCGCCGCACTGCCTGAGCACCTCCACCAGATGCTGGCGGTCCAGGGAGGGCCTTCCCCGGCGGTGGGCCGGGGCATTCTCACCCCCGGCGATCTTGGGGGGCAGGTGCTCGGCGGCGATGAGCCCGCCGGGGCAGAGCACAAAGGCGTACTCCACCGCGTTGATAAGCTCGCGCACGTTGCCCGGCCAGGAGTAGGCCAGCAGGCGCTCCATGGCTCCGGGGGTTAACCCGTTTATGGGCTTGCCGCTTTTGAGCGCGATGCGCTGGATGCCGCTGTTGGCGATCAGCGGCACGTCTTCCAGTCGGCGGCGCAGGGGCGGCACGTTCAGAGGCACCACGTTGATGCGGTAAAAAAGGTCTTCGCGAAACTCTCCCTGGGCGATAAGGCTGTCCAGGTCCTGGTTGGTGGCGGTGATGATGCGCACGTCCACCTCGATGGGCTGGTGGTCGCCCACCCGCTCGATCTCCCGGTTTTCCAGCACCCGCAAAAGCTTGACCTGGGTGGCCAGGGGCACGTCGCCGATTTCGTCCAGGAAGATGTCGCCGCCGTGGGCCGCTTCGAAGCGCCCCACCCGGGTGCGCTCGGCCCCGGTGAAGGCCCCGCGCACATGGCCGAACAGCTCGCTTTCCAAAAGGCTCTGGTTCAAGGCGGCGCAGTTCACCTTGATAAAGGGCTCGTCGCGGCGGGGGCCAAGCTGATGGATGGCCCGGGCCACCAGCTCCTTGCCGGTGCCACTTTCCCCGTGAATAAGTACCGGGGCCTCGCTGGAGGCCACGTTTTCCACCAGGTCGAACAGGCGCTGCATGGCCTCGCTGCGCCCCAAGATGCCATAGCGGCCGTCTTCCTGGCCCCTGAGGGTGCGGCGCAGGTCGGTGATCTCCTGCTCCTTCTTGGCCAGTTCGCTGATGTCGATGAGCGTTTCCACCGCGCCCAGGGCCTCACCGTTTTCGTCCTTGAGCACCGAGGCCCGCTTGATCACGTCAACCTGTTGACCGTCTTTGTTGGTGATGGTGCAGCGCTTGGCCCTTACCGAGCCTTCCACGAACAACTGGCACCACTTGGCCCCGGCGCCCTGGCCCACGATGCTGCACCCGGTGCAGTTGAGCACCTTGCAGTTCTGTCCCACCAGTTCGGTTTGGGCGTATCCGGTGAGGTCTTCGGCAGCCGGGTTCATGGCCACGATGGAGCCGAAGTCGTCCACCACCAGCAGGCCGTCCTGCATGGTGTCCATCACCGTCTTCCAATAGGGAGTGAGATCCATAGCGCGCCGCCGGGTGTTAATTAATAAGTGTTAAGGTTACAGTTAACCGTTAACATGGGTTTTAGATTCAAGTCGCCGCAATAAGCCTTAATTAACCATGTGTTGCAAGCATTAGCCCCACCAGGGAGCTGACAGGCAACCCTCGCCTGCCCCTGATAAAAGCAAAACACCTGCCAATTGCTTATCACCGGCCCGGCTCCCTTAAAGTTTCCGGCCCGCGACGTGCCGGGGCACCAAGGTATATCACCGGCATTTATATGCCAAAAACGCCCTCGCCCGGGTTCAGGCCACCATAATAGAAAGCTCATCCAGCGGCTTACTAGGCGTTCAGTAATCCCTTTTCATATTAACACATGCTAAAAAACTTAACACAAAGTTCCTTTGTTCGTGGGGTGTTGGGTGTGGGATATTGGGCTAATCAACTGAAAATCAGCCCAATTAGAGATATGCGCGATACTGGCATGGGTGTTGCTCTACTTGTATATGCCGCCTTGCCTTCTGAAAGTGAGCAGGCGTTAAGCCGTGATTTACAGGCCGGGACGGAGTTGGCAGCCGCTCCGGCGTGTGACCAATATCAACCACGGAGGTATTCCCATGATTACAAAAGCCTTAAGGCGCACATCCTGGTTGGCCGTGTTGTTGGCCACCGGGATGATGGCCTCCTTTGCCTTGGCCGGACCGGCCTGGGCCGAGGTGATGGCCAACAAAAAGTGCCTCAAGTGCCACGCCGAGATCAAGGACATGGAAAACGTGGTGGCCGGCGACTTCCAAAGCCGTTCCAACAAGGCCAAGTCCATTTCGGTGATGGTGGCTCCGGGCAAGAACATCATCCTCAAGTTCACCCCCCAGACCACGGTGGAAAACGTTCCGGGCATCAAGGCCCTCAAAAAGCCCATCCCCGTGCAGGTCACCTACAAGAAAGAGGGCTCGGACCTGGTGGCCACCGCCATCGTGGCCAAGCCCGTGATCAAGGTGCCCGACAGCCAGCTGATCGATGCCAAGGGCCTGGCCGCCCTGGTGGCCCAGGGGCCCGCCAAGGGCAAGTACACCCTGGTGGATTCGCGCCCGCCCATCCGCTTCAACGAGGGCAACATCCCCACTTCCATCAACATCCCCTTCCCCAAGATGCCCGACATGATGGGCAAACTTCCCAAGGACAAGAGCCAACTGGTTATCTTCTACTGTCAGGGTTTCAGATGAGTGCTCTCGCCCATGGCCGCCAGGTTGGCGGAAAAGAAGGGTTACACCAACGTCAAGGTCTTCCACGCCGGCATCCCCGCTTGGAAGAAAGCCGGTAATCCGGTTCTCACCACCTCTGATTTCGTTAAGAAACGTTTGGGATACATCGTGGTCATCGACACCCGTGGGGTCGAGGCCGCCAAAAAGGGCCACGTGCAGGGCGCGGTGGCCATAGCCAAGGACAAGGTCATCTCCCAGCGGGAGCAGTTCCCCCTGGACCGCAAGGCTTACATAGTCCTGTACTCGGGCGGCACCGACCTGGCCGCCATCAAGGACATCGCCAAGCAGATCGGCTCCTGGGGCTACCGGAACGTGGCCGTTCTCGATGGCGGCTACAAGGGCTGGGTCAAGGACAAGGGCCCCATCCAGCGGGATCTGGTCAGCACCAAGATCTTCTACCTGCCCCGTCCCCACCCTGGGGAGATCACCGGCGACGAGTTCATGAACATCGTGCGCAACCAGCCCAAGGGCGTGATGATTCTGGACGTGCGCACCCGCGCCGAGTCGGCCGGGGGCATGGTCCCCGGAGCCAAGAACATCCCGGTGGACGAGCTTAGCGCCCGCCTGGGCGAGCTGCCCAAGGACAAGGAGATCGTCACCCACTGCCGCACCGGCCTACGGGCGGAGATGGGCTACAACATCCTCAGGAACGGCGGCTACAACTCCCGCTTTTTGAACGACAAGGTCGAGATCCTGCAAAGCAAGGTGTTCTGCTGCTATAAGTAGCTCTGCACAATCCCCTCGTAGCGGCGGTTCCATAGTGGGGCCGCCGCTTTTTTGTGCGGCTTCGCCAGGCCCCGCATGGCTGCGTTGTCGGCATCAGTCGGTCCTCGGTGTAGGCATACTACGCCTGCGTCCCTCGTTCGCCTGCCGCCTTGCCCTGCGGCGCCTGGCTGTGCCGCGCGGCCTCGCCACGCGGCCGGGAGCTGCGTTACCGGCATCGCTTAGGCCTCGACGTAGCTTTTGCTACGCCTGCGGCCTGCGCTCGCCAGATGCCTTGCCCGCGACCACGTGGCTGTGCAGGTGTGGTGCGTAACATTCCCGTTTCAGTAATTGTCGTCATCACGAGGAGCATCTCTGGGGAGATGCGACGTGGTGATCTTCGCTTTCCCCCAGGCGGGACGGGTTGTGGCTTGGAGGGCGGCTGGGCCGTGTCTTAAAGTTTGTTGTCGCCGTGTGGACGTCCTTCTTCGCACAGAGATCGCTTCGTCGCGGCTGGGAGCCGCGCCTCGCGACGACAAGGGTTGTTTTTAACCGACGGGCAATGTAGTGGCGGGGTTTATCCCCGCCTTCTCTCTTGTCTCCCGCCCTTCGATCCAGGCCCTAGGCGAGGCCCTTGTAGCCTAATCCCGCACGAGGTATCTTGGAGCTTCAACCCCGGCGGGAGAGAGGCAAAGCATGATCCGCGTATCGCAGCCGGTCACCGGACCCGAGGAACTTGAGGCCCTGAAACGGGGCCTGGAGAAGGCCTACTTCGGCCACTCGGCCGACGTGGTGGAGCTGGAAAAGGCCCTGGCCGGTTACCTGGGCGCGGGAGAGCGCCCGGTGGTGTGCGTAAATTCCGGCACCGCCGCCCTGCACCTGGCCCTGGCCTGCCTGGATCTGGCGCCCGGCGACGAGGTGCTGGTGCCCTCGCTCACCTTTGTGGCCAGCTTTCAGGCCATCACCGCCGTGGGGGCCAAGCCTGTGTCCTGCGAGGTGCGCGAAGACGACCTGCTCCTGGACCTGGATGACGCACAAAGGCGCATCACCCCCCGCACCAAGGCGGTGATGCCGGTGCACTACGCGGGCAACCCCGGCGATCTGGATGGGCTGTATGCCTGGGCCGCGGAGCGGGGCCTACGGGTGGTGGAAGACGCGGCCCACGCCTTTGGCAGCTCCTTTGGCGGCAAGAAGGTGGGGGCTCAGGGAGACCTGGTGTGCTTCAGTTTCGACTCGCTCAAGAACATCACCTGCGGCGAGGGCGGGGCCTTGGTCTGCCCCGACGCGGACACCGCCCGCCGGGCCGGGCTGATGCGCGGCCTGGGCATGGAGCGGCCCCAAGCCACCCAGGGCGGCCCCCCCAGCCGCTCGGCCTACGATGTGGTGACCCAGGGCTGGCGCTTTCACATGAGCAACCTCAACGCCCTGGTTGGTTTGGAGCAGCTAAAAAAGGCCCCGGCCTTTTTCGCCCGCCGTCAGGCTATCGCCAAGCGCTACGACCAGGCCTTTGCCGATGTGCCAGGGCTGTCCCTGCTGCCCATGGACTACGACCGGGTGGTGCCCTTCCTTTACACCCTGCGGGTGCTTCAGGGCCGCCGGGCCGAGTTGATCGACCATTTGAGGGAGCAGGATATCGAGACCGCGGTGAACTACCCGGCCAACCACCAGCACAGCCTTTACCAAGGGCTGGCCACCGCCCCCCTGCCGGTCACCGAAAAGGTGTGCGGCCAGATACTCACCCTGCCCATGCACTGTGCGCTCAGCGATGAGCAGGTGGAGTTCATCATTGCCCAGGTGCAGGCCTGCCTGGCCTGAGCCCGCCCCGCTGGGCGGGGCCTATTTTTCCAGAACGAGATAGCTCTTGATAAAGCCCTGCCGCCGGAAAGAGTTGGCGTCCCGCACGGCGGCGCCCCGCTTTTGGTAGGGCCCCAGCATCACCCGCACCCAGTCGCCCTTGCCCTCCACCTGCTTCCATTCCATCCACACCGCTTGGCCCCGTCGCCGCCAGTGGCGCATCTCTCCGGCGGCCAACTCGTCGGTTCGGAAAGAACCCACCAGGATGTAGTATCCCGGCACCATGGGCGCGGGCGCGGGCAGGGCCGCCGACTCGGCCGAGGCCGTCTGCGCCGGTTGCGGCGGAGCCGCCTGGGCCAGAGGGGGCGGTGGCTTTGGTTGGGGCGCCAGGGGAAGAGGCGCGGCCGTGGCTCCCATGGGGTCGCTGCTTGGGGGTAGGGCCGGTTTGGCCGGGGCCGGTGATTTGGCCTGTTTGGCCGGGGGCGGGGTTGCCATCCGTTTGCTCAGGCGGGCCACCACTTCTGGCGGCAGCTTGAGCAAGGCTTCGGTGAGGTCTTGCTGGTTGCCCTGGTTTTGGGCTCCCAGGCTGGAGGCCCGGTGCAGGCTGATCACCGCCTCGGCGTATTGGCCCCGAGCCTTTTGGATGCGCCCCAGGGTGTCCCAATAGCGGGGCTGCTGGGGGTCCAGGCGCGCCGCCTTGGAGGCCAACTCCTGGGCCCGGCTCAGCTCCTGGTCCTGCTCCAGCAGGGCCCAGGCCAGGTTGTGCATCAAAAGAGGGTTGCCCGGCGCCAGGTCCAGGGCGCGCTCGTACACGGTGAGCGCCTCGGCCCGGCGGCCCAGGCGGGCCAGCAGGGTGGCTTGGTCGTTGAGTATGGCCGGGTTGTCCGGGGCGTAGACCAGGGCCTGGTTCAGGGCCTCCAGGGCCTGGTCTTGCTTGTCCTGGGCGGCCAGGGCCTCGGACAGGGTCTGCCACACGGCGGTGGCGTCGGGGTGCAGCTCCAAATGGCGGCGCAGGCTGGCCTCGGCCTGGGCGTAGTCGCCTTGCTTGAAAAGCTCGCTCCCCTGCCGCCAAAATTGGTCGGTGGTGCGCATCACCAGGGCGGTGCCGTCCTGGTAGTCGAACAAAAAGCTGGTCTGGCCTATCTCCAGGTCTTGCAGTTGCCGGCCCAGTATGGGGTCAAGCTGGCTGGGGGGCATGCAGGTTGCGTTCAGCCGGGCCGCGCCCTCGGGCATGGGCTTCATGATCTCATGGGCGGCCAGGGAGAACTTTTGTCCCTTTTGCATCTGGGCCAGCAACTCTTGGGCGCTCTCCTGGGCGTGGCTCCAGAAAAGATACAGGCAGACGTTGTCCTCCTGGGCGGCTGTTTCCGGCGCGGCGGTGGTTTCCTGGGCCGTGGCCGGTGGCGGCTCCGCCTCCGGCTCTTGGGCCTTTTTGCCTCCGCAAGCGGCCAGGGCCAGGGCCAGGGCCAGGATCACCAAAGCTGTGCTGATTTTGCCCCGCATAAGACTCCTCTTTCATCGTGGCAGACAACCACCTTTGCATTATGCCATAAATAGAACTGGACACATTTTCCGGGAGGTTTCGCCGTGCCCCGCCGCTTGCTGCTGATTTTGTCAGCGCTCATGGCCCTGACCCTGCTGGGGGCCTGCGCCCCGGCCCCCGCCCCGCCGCCCCCGCCCAGCCCGGAGCTGGCCCTGGGCTCTACGGCCTGGGACACCCAGGCCACCCGCCAAAGCCTGGCTCTGGGCGGCCTTACCCTGGAGCGCCCCTTCCCCGGCGAGGGTGTTTGCGTGGTGTTCACCGGCAAGGCCCCGGCCGCCCTGGCCAGCCGCCCCCAGAGCCTGGAGCCGGGGGCGCTGTATCGCCTGCGCCTGTCCCTGCGCCGCCAGGACTTTGTCAACGACCACTACTTGTGGCTGAACCTCTGGGGCGTGGAGCACCGCCTGGACGCCCACTGCGTGGCGGGCGGTTGGCAAGAGTTGGTGGTGGAAGGCCGCGCCCCGGCGGACGGCCAGGGGGTGGTGGCGCTCAGAAATCACAGCTCCAGCCGCCTGATGCTGCGGGGGATCAGCCTGGAGAAGATGCAGGGGCCAACCGCCTTGACTCCCGCGCGGCCCTGGCCTGGGCAGCCTTTCGCCTGGGGGGTGTACCTGTCCCCCAAGGATATGGAGCCCGCGGCGGCCCTGGGCTTCAATGTGGTAATTACCGGGGCCAAGCCACAAAACGTGGAGGCCCTGCTGGCCAAGGCCCAGGGCCTTGGGCTCCGGGTGATCCTCTACGCCTCGCCCGAGCCCGGCAGCCTGGGGGCCC
The DNA here is from genome assembly GCA_021737645.1 of Desulfarculaceae bacterium. Taxonomy (GTDB): domain Bacteria; phylum Desulfobacterota; class Desulfarculia; order Desulfarculales; family Desulfarculaceae; genus Desulfoferula. Next base: position 6,756 of record JAIPDO010000070.1, on the reverse strand, counting down.
TCATCAAGGCCCTGGGCCGTCTGCCCGAGGGCCTGCGCCCCCTGGCCCTGTATCTGGTGGACGAGCCGGAGATACGCTCCTATTCCCTGGACCGCCTCCTGGCCGCCCGCAAGGTTTTGCGCTCCGAGCTTCCCTGGGTTCGCTTGGTCACGGCCATGGTGCGGCCCGAACAGGTGGCCCGCTACGCCGGGGTATACGACGCGGTGTTCATGGACCAATATCCCGTGCCCACGCAGCCCTTGAACTGGCTGGCCGACAGCATCCAGCAGGCCAAAGGCCTGGTGCGCCCCGGCGGCCAGGTGTGGGCGGTGTTGCAGGGGTTCGGCGGCGGCAAACAGGCGGCGCAGGGCTGGCCCCGTTTGCCCACCCCCCAGGAGGCCCAGGCTCTGGGCGCCTCGGCCCTGGTTTCCGGGGCTCAGGGCATGTTGGCCTACCACTGGCGCCACTTCAGCCGGGACCCCGCGCTCAGGCAGGCCTTTGGTCTGCTTTCAACCCGTTTGAGGGTCCTGCAAGCCTGGCTGCCCCTGACCCCCGGCCTGCCGCCGGGGGTGGCGCTAACCCACCTGGGGCGGGTGAAGGCGGACCCCGGCGGCGGCCCGGCGGTGCGCACCGGCTGGTCCGACGGGCCGGATGGCCGCTTGATCTTGGCGGTGAACACCACGGCCCACCGTTGCGAAGTGGCCCTGTCCGGCGTATCGGGGCGGGCCCGCCAACTGTGGTTTGGGGGGAGCCTGCCCACGGTGGGTGGTGAGTTGCGCTGCTTCCTGGGGCCGTTGGAAGTGCGGGCCTGGCTTTTGCCCCTTCGGGGCAAGGTACGCTGAGGCTGGTGCCCGGCCTTCGGGCCGCCTCGCCGGTGGGGGCCGCAGGCCCGATGCCCAAGGCTGATAACCAATTGCTTGGGGGGGTAGTACAACCTGGACAATATTAATGATAACCCCTAGACTTGTCTGAACCCAGGCGCTAAAAAAGGGGCGACTGCGCATTTATAGATTAACCGCCCCGCCTTTCCGGCTGTCGGCTGGAAGGTGATTTGGAAACAATTATGGGAGGCACTCATGCCCGAAGCCAAACGCGCGCTGATCACCGGTGTCACCGGCCAGGACGGTTCTTATCTGGCCGAGCTACTACTGAAAAAAGGCTATCAGGTGTGGGGAATAATCCGCCGGTCCAGTTCCTTCAACACCAGCCGTATCGACCACATCTTCCAGCCTCCCTGGGAACATGACGCCCAGTTTAAGCTGGTCTTCGGCGATCTTACCGACTCCTCCTCGGTTAACCAGATCCTGCAGACCGTGCAGCCCCATGAGATTTACAACCTGGCCGCCCAGAGCCACGTGAAGGTCAGCTTCGAGATTCCCGAATACACCGCAGACACCACCGCCCTGGGGGCCCTGCGCATCCTGGAAGGCATGCGCCAGTTGGGGGTGAAGGCCCGCTACTACCAGGCCAGCTCCAGCGAGATGTTTGGCCAGACCGACGCCGACGCCCAAAAGGAGACCACCCCCTTCCATCCCCGCAGCCCATATGCCTGCTCCAAAGTTTTCGCCTACTGGATCACCGTCAACTACCGTGAGAGTTATGGCCTGTTCGCGGTAAACGGCATCTTGTTCAACCACGAATCCCCCCGGCGCGGCGAAACTTTCGTGACCCGCAAGGTTTCCGAGGCCGTGGCCCGCATCAAGATGGGCCTGCAGGACAAGCTGTATCTGGGCAACCTGGACGCCAAGCGCGACTGGGGCTACGCCGGGGACTATGTGGAGGCCATGTGGCTGATGCTCCAGCAAGAGGATCCCGAGGACTACGTGATCGGCACCGGGGAGACCCACAGTGTGCGCGAGTTCGTGGAAGAGGCCTTCAGCTCGGTGGGCTTGGACTGGCGCGAGTACGTGGAGATAGATCCCCGCTACTTCCGCCCGGCGGACGTGGAATATTTGCGCTGCGACCCCACCAAGGCCAAGGAAAAGATGGGCTGGGAGCCCAAGGTGAAGTTCCACGAGTTGGTCAAGATGATGGTGGAGGCGGATATGGCAGCCCTTAAGAAAGAGTAGGCCATGTCATTTTTCTCGGACAAGAAGGTCATGGTAACCGGTGGAGCCGGTTTCCTGGGCCGCCGCCTGGTGGGCAAGCTCAAGCAGCGCGGCTGTGGGGACATCTTCGTGCCCCGCAGCGCCAACTACGACTTGGTGCGCATGGAGGGCGTGGAGCAGGCTTTTGCCGACTCCGACCCCCAGATAGTGATCCACCTGGCCGCGGTCTGCGGGGGCATCCAGGACAACAGCAAGCGCCCGGGCACCCATTTTTACAGCAACCTGATGATGGGGGTGCAGGCCATGGAGGTGGCGCGCCAAAGGGGCGCGGAGAAATTCGTGGCCCTGGGCACGGTGTGCGCCTATCCCAAGTTCGCCCCGGTTCCCTTTGACGAGGACGACCTGTGGGACGGCTACCCCGAGGAGACCAACGCGGCCTACGGCCTGGCCAAGAAAATGTATTTGGTGCAAAGCCAGGCCTATCGCCAGCAGTACGGCTTCAACTCCATTTTCCTGCTACCGGCCAACCTCTACGGTCCGGGGGACGATTTCAACCCCGAAACCAGCCACGTGATACCGGCCCTGATCAAAAAGTGTTTCGACGCCATGGAGCAGGGGGCCGAATTTATCGAGGTATGGGGCACCGGCAAGGCCACCCGGGAATTCCTCTACGTGGATGACGCGGCCGAGGGCATCCTCTTGGCCACCGAGTTTTACAACCGCTCCGACCCCATCAACCTGGGATGCGACTCGGAGATTTCCATCAAGGACCTGGTGGAGTTGATCGAGGACCTGACCGGCTTTCCGGGCGAAATACGCTGGGACCCCAGCAAGCCCGACGGCCAGCCCAGGCGCAGCGTGAGCGCCAAGCGGGCCAAGGCCGAGTTCGGTTTCGAGAGCACCACCAAGCTGGAAGACGGCCTCAAAAAAACCATCGAGCTCTACCGCAAGACGCGCCAGGGTTAAATCGTGGGCGCCCAACGACTCGGCGCGCCTGACGGGTTTGGCCCGATTTTGGGAGAGCATTTGCCACCGGTGAATAGAGCGAGGGCGCTTTAAATATGATCCCTCTGAATAAAGCGACTTTTTTCAAGGAAAAAGAAGCCATAGACGGCTTGTGCGATTATTTGCGCCGATCGGGCAAATTCAGCATGGGCTCCCAATGCCGGGAATTTGAAATCCGGTTCGCCAAGTACCAGGGCCGCAAATACGGTGTTTGTTTCAACAGCGGGGCCAGCGCCAACCTTTGCCTATTGCAGGCTCTGCTGAACCTGGGGCGGCTGAGCCGGGGCGAAGCCGTGGGTTTCTCCGGCCTCACCTGGTCCACCAACGTCATGCCCCTGTTCCAGTTCGGATTCACCCCGGTGCCGGTGGATTGCTCGCCGGATTACATCAACATGACGGCCCGCGACCTCCGGGACCGCTTGGAAGATCAGCCGCTGAGGTGCCTGTTCGTCACCAACGCCCTGGGCTTCACCGGCGACCTGGACAGGATCAGGGACTTGTGCGTGGAGCGGGGCATCATCCTCTTGGAGGACAACTGCGAATCGTTGGGCACTGAGTTGCCTTCGGGTAAGGCGGGCAACTTCGGCCTGGCCGCCACCTTTTCCTTTTACGTGGCCCACCACATGTCCACCATCGAAGGCGGCATGGTTTGCACCGACGATGAAGAACTTTACGAGATGCTGGTGATCAGCCGGGCCAACGGCTGGGACCGCAACCTGGACCCGGCCGCTCAGAAGCGTTGGCGGGACAAATACGGGGTGTCCTCTGAGTTCGAGTCCAAATACACTTTTTACGACTTGGCCTATAACCTGCGCCCCACGGAGATCACCGGTTTTCTGGGCTTGCACCAACTAAGGCACATCGACGAGAACGTGGACCGGCGCGAGAAAAGCTACCTGGCCATCGAGCGGGCTTTTTTGGCCAACGACGAACTCAAGGCGCTCAAACACGGCCATATCAGCAAGCTGTCCAGCTTCGCCGTTCCGGTGATCTGCGCCTCCCCGGAACTTCGAGCCAAGTACCTGTCCCGGTTCCAGGAGGCTGAGGTGGAAGTGCGCCCCATGATCGCGGGCAACATCTGCAAGCAGCCCTTTTACCGCAAATATGCAGACCGGCAATACGACCTGCCGGGCACCGATTTCATCAGCCAAGCCGGTTTCTACTGCGGCAATTATCCTGAACTCACTGAGGAAGAAATCAAGGTCATCGCGGGCTGCCTGGGCAAGTGACGCCGCAGCCGTCCCTTAGGCAAGTCTCGTCCGGGATCGGCGCATGCGTTTGTTGCGATGGCGGCAGAATTGCCCGGCTCCGTTTACCAAGCCGCTCTCGGCGGTTTGGTAAATTGCGAATGCCGTCGCGCCATCGGAGGCGCGGCTAGGCCTCTGGCTCGGGACGATCCCGGCTCACGGCTTGTTTTCGGATGCGAGGTTTACCCAGATCGCTGAGCCCCACGGTGACCCCGCACAGGACGAACCAGGTAAGGGCGTTGGCGGGTATGCGCAGGTTGAAGTCGGTAAGGCCATGCAGCAAGAGAGAGATCACTCCTCCCATGCTGCCGGAAATCAAAAGGGCCCGCTGGACCAAGGCCGGGTCTCCCCTAGTGCGCAAAGTCAGGGCCATAAAGATGACCCGTCCCCCCCGCCAAAGCACCCAACTCGCAAACCCCAGGAACATCAGCAAGCCAGGCCAGCCCATTTCGGCCAGGATTTCCAGGTAGTCATTGTGCGCGTGGCTGAACAGCCCCTGACGGTTCAGGGTCTTGAAAGAAGGGTAGGCCACGGCAAAGGTGCCCAGGCCGGACCCGGTAAGCGGTAGCCGGTTGCCCATCGCCGCTACATCTTTGAACAGTTTCCATCTGATGTTTTGGTGCGGGTCCTGCCGCATTATTTTTTGGAAACGGGGCAAGGTATTGGACCAGTCGGTGATATGCACGGCCACGCCCATTATGATCACCACCAAGACCAGATAGACCCACGTAGCCCCTTTTATCCTCCTGGCGCTCAAGAGGCCGAAAAGCAGCAGCAACTGGGCGATGGCCACTGTGGCAAAAGAAAGGATGCCCCCCCGGGAGCCGCACATGATAAGGGCGGCCAGCATGACGATGACGGCCCCTCCCAGCAGCCAGCATGCTCCAGGTGAACGACCATGCCGAGCAGAGGGGATGAGCGCGAATCCTAAAAGGCTCACAGCTAGAGGAAGGGCCAGCTCCAAGCATCCGGCAAAGTGATTGTAGTTTACATAGGGGCCCATAAACCCACTACTGTGCAAGGGGCTGAAAAACCCGTAGATGGCTTTGGCGCTCAAGCCCTTTTGGAAGATTCCCACTAAGGCTACGGCCACTGCAGTAGCCACTATTACATATAGGATGGCCCCCGGCCTGGAATTAGGACTTTTTTTTCTGAAAGCCATGGTTCGGGCCATGGTGAAGGCCAGCAAATAGCACAAAAAAAGTATTCCCACGCTGGCAGTGGCATAAGGGTAGAGCGTCAAGGGTATCAGAGAGCGCGGATGGGGCAGGCTGGGGGGCAGCAAAACCCCCAGTTTCCATAAATTGTAGGTTGGCTCAGCCAGAAATTTTACCAGCGCTCCAGGCATGGGTATCAATTGCAGGCCGGCCATAAAAATCAAGCCAACCAGGCAGGCCACACCCCAGCCCCCGACATTATTCCCCAAAAATGCGAACCCAGGGTTTTGCCAGAGCAGCAACCCAAAAGACAACAGCACTGCCATCTCCATCAGCCCATAGGCCCACGGATAGACAGAACCGAACAGCATAGGGGACAGTGCCAAGACGATGATAAAAATTGATCTGGATATCAATGGGATATTCGTTTGCGTCATCCTCGGATGCCCAGCTAAGGGACTTTCAAATCGCCATATCGGCCATCATAACATTAGCGAATTGGGTTCGTTTCGCAAAAAATGCTCAAATTGCTTTAAGGGCGGCCATAGCATATTGAGCCGTATTTTACTGCTGGTCATTCGAGAGCTCAAGGCTCTGGTCTTTTAGGCTCTCTTTTTTTCGGCGACTTTGAATCCTGCGAAGTTCTTGAATGGTGCCAAATAATGTTTTTTCGCTGCTTTTTTCGTATCTGGCTAATCTTATCAATGCATCATCTTGTCATGCATGGGAAAAATCCTCAGCTAAAGAAGGGTTAAGGAACTTTCTGCTTTTTCAATTTCTAATAGAGAGGCATCGGCTGCGGCGTAAGCCTTTTCATCTGTGATGATGGGCCTGCCCATCTCCATTAACTCGAAAGCACTTATTTCGAGCTGTTATTTTTGCTCCTGAATTTTAATTTTCGCAGCCTGGCAGCTACTCAAAATGTACAGCCCGGCTTCTAAACGCCCTATACGTTCTAAGCGCCAGAGTGAGTTGACGATTCTTCCAACGCAAGAGGTTTCAATCACACCTGAGGGTTGAAATTATTCGATCAGGCCGGATAGAAGTGACACAAAATCTTCATAATTTTCGTCAGGTAAAACAGCATTTTTTGCAGGTAATCCATGCTTGATAGCGTTTTTGGCCGCAACGGACTTGCCTTTGCTAGACTTTGGGCCTGTAGAATGTTTTGCATTTGCGCGATTCGCTTCAACCTGACGCTGGGAAGTCATAAGATCATCACCAGTACTTTGTTAACTATGAGAATCACGACTTCGCTTGACAAATATGAGAAAGTGGGTGTTTTCAATCAAGGGAGGTCGTGGGATGACTCAGGCGCAG
>JAIPDO010000002.1 GCA_021737645.1 Desulfarculaceae bacterium | reverse complement strand
GCCTGGAGTGCCTGCAAATCTTCGCGGGAACGCCGCGCACCTGGAAGCAGAAGCCCCTCAAGAAGGCCGACGCCCTGGCCTTTCGCCGGGCCGCCGGCGAGGCCGGGCTCAGCCCGGTGGCCGTGCATGCCCCCTATCTGATCAACCTTGGGGCCGGGGACCACGCCCTGTGGCGGCGCTCCTACCAGGCCCTGGCCTCCCAGCTAAAGCGGGCCGGCGCCCTGGGGGCCACGGCGGTGGTGGTGCATCCTGGCAGCCGGGGCAAGCGGGAGCTGGAGTGGGGCCTGGAGCGGGTGGCCGAGGGGGCTCGCCGGGCTCTGGAGGCCGCCGGGGAGGGCGCGGCCCTGTGGCTGGAGAACACCGCCGGTGGGGGAGGGCACCTGGGCGGTGATCTGGGCCAGCTGGCCCAACTTCTGGAGCGTCTGGAGGGCCTCCCCTGCGGGGCGGTGATCGACACGGCCCACGCCTTTGCCGCTGGTTACGTGATTGACGGCTTTGAGCAGGCCCGTGCCTTTGTGGACCAGTTGGACGCCGAGCTGGGCCTGGGCCGGGTGAAGATGTGGCATCTCAACGACACCGACTTCCCGGCGGGCAGCCGCCGGGACCGCCACGCCCATCTGGGTAAGGGCCTGTTGGGCGAGGGATGCTTCGCCGCCTTGATGAGCGACCAGCGTCTAGCAAGCACGGGTGGGGTGATGGAGACCCCCAAGGACACCCGCTGGGCCGACCGGCGCAACCTGGCTTTTTTGCGCCGCCTGCGCCGCCGGGGCGCGGGGAGCGTCTAGGGGGGTGCTCCTGGCGGCGCGGCCACGCTCCCAGTTGCCTGGACAAGGGGAATATGTTAGTTTTCTGACAAGTTGTCGCCCCTGTAATGTGGAGCTTTTTGGTGGATAAGTCGCAAACACCGCCGCCCGGCGCCCCGGTTATCGACTTGACCGACATGGTCGAGTCCGGGGAGCAGGCCGCCCAGCCCGAGCCCAAACCTGTCCTGGACAAGGATTTGGGTGAGTTGGACCGTATTTTGGCTGAACTGAGCGCCCAGTCTCCTCCGCCCGCCCGGGATGACGACATGGAAAAGCTCATGGCCGAGATGGGCCTGCAGCCCCAGCCCCAGGCGTCGGCTCCCACTCCGGACGAGGGCGAGCTGCAAGACCTTTTGCAGGAGTTGGGCGGCAAAGAGCAGGCCGGGGCGGGCGAGGGCCAAGATCAAGGCACCGGCGACCCGGAGCTTGACGATCTGCTTTCCCAGTTGGGCAGCCAAGGGAGGCCCGAGGATAAGCAAGCGGCCAAGGCCCCGGAGGCTGCCGAGCCCGGCGATGAAGTTCCGTCCCTGGCCGAGCCCGAAGAACTGGTGGAGTTGGTGCGCATGGCCGTCCGCCAGATTTTGGAAGACGAGGCCCCGGAAATGGTGAGCCGCCTGGTGGCTCAGGAGTTGGAAGAGCGGTTGGAGGTCATGGTCGGCCAGGAGCTGGAAAAGCAACTCAAGGCCAGAGTGACCCAGGAGGTCAAGGACCTGCTGCGCAAAGCCATGAGCAAGGCCGGACGATCCTCCGGCAAACGCGACGACGGGGCAGTAGTAGACTAGACCACCGGCCCGGGGGCCGGTGGCGAGGCAGGGAGAAAAGCTCCCCGCCTTTTCTTTTTGTCCTAGCGAGGAGCCCGCAATGGCCCAAGAAACCCTACCCAAATCTTACGAACCGGCCCAGGTGGAAGAGCGTTGGTACGCCTACTGGGAACGGGAGGGGCTGTTCACCGCCGACCCGGCGGGCAAGGGCCCGGCCTACTCCATCGTGATCCCGCCCCCCAACGTGACCGGCCAGTTGCATATGGGCCACGCGCTCAACAACACCATGCAGGACATCATGTGCCGCTACAAGCGCATGCTGGGCTACGAGGTGCTGTGGATGCCGGGCACCGACCACGCGGGCATCGCCACCCAGAACGTGGTGGAGCGCCAGCTGGCCAGCGAGGGCAAGACCCGCCACGATCTGGGCCGTGAGGCCTTTATCGAGCGGGTGTGGGAATGGCGGGCCGAGTACGGCGGCAAGATCATCAACCAGCTCAAGCGCCTGGGCTCTTCCTGCGACTGGTCCCGGGAGCGCTTCACCATGGACGAGGGCTTGTCCAAGGCGGTGCGCGAGGTGTTCGTGCGCCTGTACGAGGAAGGGCTCATCTACCGGGGCGACTACATCATCAACTGGTGCCCCCGCTGCCATACCGCGCTGAGCGACCTGGAGAGCGAGCACGAAGAGGTCAAGGGCGGGCTGTACCACATCCGCTACCCCTTTAAGAACGGCAAGGGCTATCTGGTGGTGGCCACCACCCGGCCCGAGACCCTTTTGGGCGACACGGCGGTGGCGGTGAACCCCGACGACCCGCGTTATCAGGAGTTGGCCGACGACATGGTGCTCTTGCCGCTGATCGGCCGGGAGCTGCCCATAATCCGCGACTCCTACGTGTCCACCGACTTCGGCACTGGGGCGCTCAAAATCACCCCGGCCCACGACCCCAACGACTTCATGATCGGCCAAAAGCACGGCCTGGAGTCCCTGAGGGTCATGGACGACAACGGGACTATCAACCAGGCGGGCGGGCCCTACGCCGGGCTGGATCGCTTCGAGGCCCGCAAGGTGATGCTGGCTGACCTGGAGAAGCAGGGCTTGCTTGAGAAGCAGGAAGACTACCTGCACTCGGTGGGCCACTGTTACCGCTGCAAGACCATGGTGGAGCCCATTCTGTCCAAACAGTGGTTCGTCAAGGTGGGTCCCTTGGCCGAGGAGGCCCTGGGCGCGGTGCGGGACGGGCGCACCAAGATAGTGCCCGCCCAGTGGGAGAAGACCTACTACGAGTGGATGACCAACATCCGCGACTGGTGCGTGAGCCGCCAGATATGGTGGGGCCACCGCATTCCGGCCTGGTTCTGCTCCTGCGGAGAGCTGATCGTAAGCCGCACCACCCCGGAGAAATGCCCCGCTTGCGGCTCCAGCGAGTTGACCCAGGAAACCGACGTGTTGGACACCTGGTTCAGCAGCGCCCTGTGGCCCTTCTCCACCATGGGCTGGCCCGACCAGACCCCGGAGCTAAGCAAGTTTTACCCCACCTCCTGCCTGGTCACCGGCTTCGACATCCTGTTCTTCTGGGTGGCCCGCATGATGATGATGGGCCTCAAGTTCATGGGCGAGGTGCCATTCACAGACGTATACATCCACGCCCTGGTGCGCGACGCCTCGGGCCAGAAGATGTCCAAATCCAAGGGCAACGTCATCGACCCCTTGATCGTCATGGACGAGTTCGGCACCGACGCCTTCCGCTTCACCCTGGCTGCCTTTGCCGCCCAGGGCCGCGACATCAAGATGAGCGAAGAGCGCATCGCCGGTTACCGCAACTTCGTCAACAAGATTTGGAACGCGGCCCGTTTCACGCTCATGAACCTGGGCGAGGACGAGCCGGGCCAGTTGCCCGAGGAGCCCACTCTGGAGGACCGCTGGATTCTTTCCCGCGCCAGCCGGGTGGCCCAGGAAGTGGGCCGGGCCATAGAGGAGTACCGCTTCAACGAGGCGGCCAGCACGGCCTATCAGTTCGTGTGGCATGAGTTCTGCGACTGGTATTTGGAGCTGGCCAAGGGCCCCCTGTACGATGACAGCGACCGCAAGCGCCAGGAGGCCACCAGGGCGGTGCTGGCCGAGGTTTATTCGCGCCTGCTTCGCCTGCTGCATCCCTTCATGCCTTTTGTCACCGAGGAGTTGTGGCAGCGCCTGCCCGGCTCTGAGGGCAGCATCATGAAGGCCCCCTGGCCCGGCGACCACGACGACCAGATAGATCCCCAGGCCGAGCACGACATGGGCCTGGTCATGGAGGTGATCGGCGCGGTGCGCAACATCCGCGGCGAAATGAGCATCAGCCCCGGCAAGGTGGTGCCGGTGGTGCTTTCGGCTTCCGATGACGGTGCCCTGGAGGTGCTCAAAGCCCAGGCGGCGCGCATCCAGAGCCTGGCCAAGACCCAGGAATTGGCCTGGACTAAAGAGGGTGAACAACCGGCCAAGTCGGCCGGGGCGGCCTTGTCCGAGGTCAATGTGTTCGTGCCCCTGGAGGGCTTGGTGGACTTTTCCGCCGAGGAGGCTCGCCTGGAAAAAGAGTTGGCCAAGCTGGACAAAGAGATAACCCCCAGCCGTAAAAAGCTGACCAACCAAGGCTTCCTGGCCAAGGCCCCGGAGGCGGTGGTGGCCAAGGAAAAGGCCAAGGTAGCCGCGGCTGAGGATAAAATCACCCGGCTCAAGGAGAGCTTGGTCCGGGTGCAAAGCTTTCGTTAGCACGGGGGGCGCCTGGTTCCGACCCTTTTGGTGGGTAGGTCCACGCGGCACAAGCCGTGTGAAAAAGGCAGTTTGTGCTTGACAGCACTATGGCAAGTTGATAGACAGTTCATTGTGCTTTCGAGGCCCCCCCGAGGAAAAAATGGCCTGTCAGGCCGCTTCATACAGTCGTAAAGGAGGAAACCCAAGATGCCGACCGTTAGCTTTAAGGGCAAAGATTTCGAAGTCGACGAGGATGGCTTTCTGCAAGATCCCGAGACCTGGGACGTTGACTTCGCTCACTACGTGAAGGAACAAGAGGGCATCTCCGAGTTGAGCGACGAACACTGGAAGGTGATTCATTACCTCCAGGACTACTACAAGAAAAACGGCATCGCCCCCATGGTCCGGATCATGACCAAGGTCACCGGCTACAAGCTGAAACAGATCTACGAGCTGTTCCCCAGCGGCCCCGGCAAGGGAGCCTGCAAGATGGCTGGTCTGGCCAAGCCCACTGGCTGCGTCTAGTAGTCAGCGATCCGCGTAACACGGTGCCCCGTCGAGCAATCGGCGGGCACCGTCTTTTATGGCGGCATCTATACATTATTTTGGATATACATCAACAAGTACAGACAACCGGAGCGTAGGAAGCATGGGCGACACAGCATCGCACATGGAGCTTAGGGCCGCCCCCAAGGGGTACGAGGGCGAACAGGACAAGGCCAGGGCGCCAGAGGAGACCGTGGCCTGGGTGCGGGAGCGCTTTGGGGCCATGGGCCAGAATATCCTGCGCCAGGTTATGCGCATAGACACGGGACGCCTGGATATTCCCGTTTTTATAAGCATTTGCGGCGATGGAGCCAAGGGGGTCACCGGCACCCAGAAGCAGATGGGCAAAGGGGCGGCTCCGGCCCAGGCCGAGGCCAGCGCCCTGATGGAGTTGGCCGAGCGCTTCTCCTTCTTCAGTTTCATCAAGGGCGGCGGCTTCCCCTGGCTCAGAGCGCCTCAGGCGGGCGAGGCGGCCATGGACTTCGCCCAGGCGGCCAAGGCAGTGTACCACCCGCCCGAAGACCTCGAGCGGGCCGAGAAGGTGTACGAGCTGCTGCCCCAGACCTGGGCCTGGGCCCGCAACCTGGGCCGGGACCGGGAAGAGCGCCTGCCGCTGAGCTGGTTCTACGCCATCAACGAATACAACGGCCCTGCCGCGGGCAACTGCCTGGAAGAGGCGGTGCTGCAAAGCCTGTGTGAGGTGGTGGAGCGTCACGTTTCGGCGGTGGTTACCCTGGAAAAGCGGCCCACCCCGGCCATAGACCCCGACAGCGTGCGCGACCCCATCGCCACGGAGCTCATCGCCAAGTTCCGCAAGGCGGGCATCGAGGTCTATCTCAAAGATTTCACGTGTGATATGGGCATCCCCTCGGTGGCGGCGCTGTGCTACGATCCCAGCACCTTCCCCGCCTCCAGCGAGATAGTCTATGCGGCGGGCACCGCCACCAGCCCGGCCATGGCCCTGGTGCGCGCACTCACCGAGGTGGCCCAATTGGCCGGCGAGTTCAACACCCACACCTCTTATAAAGTAAGCGCTCTACCCAAGTTCACCAGCCTGGATGAGGCCAAGTACGTCACCGACGCCGCCGGGGTGGTGCCCCTGGGTTCGCTGCCCGACGTCAGCGCCCCGGACTTCCGCGACGAGGTTACTGCCTGCGTGGCGGCCCTGGAGGAGCGCGGCTACTCGGTGTATTGCCTCAACGTGACCCATCCCGAGTTGCAGGTGCCCAGCGTGTACACCATCGTGCCGGGCGCCCACTTCGCCTACCGCACCACCGGCACCGACGTGGTGTTTCACGCGGCCAAGGCGGCCAGCCAGATACCCGACCCGGTGGAGTCCCTGGCGGTGTTGGATCAAATGCTCGAAGTCGTCGGGCAGAGCTACTACCTGGAGTTCTTCCGGGGACTGGCCCTGATGGCCCTGGAGCAGCCTGAGGAGGCTTTGGCCTCCCTGGACGCGGCCCTGAGCCTCAATCCCCCAGCCGGCGACGAGGCCTCCATCCACACCCACCGGGGTGCGGCCCTAAAAGATTTAGGGCGCTACGCCGAGGCCAAGCAGGCCCTGAGCAAGGCGGCCTCCTTTGAGGAGCCTCACTCGGAAGTGTTCAACCTGCTTGGCTTTTGCCACTACATGCTCAAGGAGCACGAGGAGGCTATCGAGGCCTTCAGCCGGGCCATCGAGCTGGAACCGGGCCTGGCCATCAACTACGCCAACATCGGCAGCAATTTGCGTGAGTTGGGCCAGTTCAAAGAGGCTTGCCAGATGTATGAGCATGCCCTGGAGCTGGACCCCGGCCTGGATTTCGCCCGCGACAATCTGGAAAAGTTAAAGCAAAAGATTTAATGCGCGCCCGGCACAGCCAGCCGCCTTGTCTGCCGGCGGCTGGCTGTGCCGGGCCAAAAGAAAAGCGGCCCCGCAACGGTAAGGGTTTCCTAAGATTTTGCCTAACTGCTAAATAGCTGGGATTGCCGCCCAACCTTCACGAAACACACAGACTAGTCGCCCACCGGTTTGCGGCGTAGCGACTTGATCTGCCCCCGCTGCTTTTTGGCTTCCAGACGGCGGCGCTTGGCCGCTCTGGTGGGCTTGGTGGGGCGCCGGGGCTTGGGGGGCGGCTTGGCCTTTTCGGCCAGGGCGTCGGCCAGGCGCAGCAGGGCAACCTCCCGGTTCTGGTGCTGGGAGCGGCGCTCAGTGGCGCTTACCACGATGCCGCTGGGCAGGTGGGTAAGGCGCACCCCGGTCTCGGTCTTGTTGCGGTGCTGCCCGCCGGGCCCCGAGGCCCGGAAGAACTCCCAGAGCAGGTCTTTTTCCTCGATGTTGGGCGGCAGGTCCATGGTTAGCCCGGATTTTTCATGAAGGACGTGCGTCCGGCTGCGCCAGCCGCCAGTATACCGCGTTGCTGGCTGCGCTCGGGCCTCGATGTAGCGCTACGGCTACGCCTGCGGCCCTCACTTGCCAGACGCCTTGTCTCCTGGCGTCTGGCTGTGCCGGGCCGGTATCTCGAATAAGTTGACGCTATTTTCATGAGAATCGCATCACTAACTGATTTGTTGTGCAAGCCGCCCATCCCTCATCAAATATCCGGGCTTAGGCCTTGGGGGACCGCTTGTCGCACTCGATGTAGGCGTAGGCCGAATGGTTGTGGATGGACTCGAAGTTTTCGCTGTCCACGGTGAACCAGATGATGTTTTGGTCGTCGCTGAGCTTGCTGGCCACCTCGCGCACCACGTCCTCCACGAACATGGGGTTTTCATAGGCGCGTTCGGTGACGAACTTTTCATCTTCCCGCTTTAGCAGGGAAAAGACTTCGCTGGAGGCGCTGTTTTCCACCATCTGGATGAGGTCCTCGATCCAGATGAAGCGTTTGAAGCGAACCGCCAGGCGCACCACCCCCCGTTGGTTGTGGGCACCCAAGGCGCTTATTTCCTTGGAGCAGGGGCACAGGGTGGTCACCGGCACGGCGATCTCCACCACCAGGTCCATGCCCGCGCCGTTGAGGCTTCCCCGGAAGGCCACGCCGTATTCCATGAGCCCTTGGGCCTGGCTCACCGGGGCGGACTTTTCCAGGAAATAGGGGAACTCCACCTCGATGTGGGCGCTCTCGGCATCCAAACGCCGCTTCATCTCCTCCAGGATGTCGGGGATGTTGCTTATGTTGATGCTGCCGCTGTACTCGCTCAAGAGCTCGATAAAGCGGCTCATGTGGGTGCCCTTGTACTGGTGGGGCAGGTTCACGTACATGTTGATGGAGGCCACGGTCTGCTGAGAGCCGTTGGCCCGGTCCAACACGGTAATGGGGTAGCGGATATTCTTCACCCCCACCTTGTCGATGGCGATGTTGCGGTGGTCTGGCTGGTTTTGTACGTCGAGCATGATAGCCTGGCTGCTTTTACCATGGCCGCGTTTCCGGCGGGTTGGCCCCGTGCCGTGCAGCGGCGTGAATTTGGTCGTGCTTGCTACTCTTTATATGCCGGATTATTTACCACGGCGCTAACAATTTCGACAGGCGGTTACATAATTAAACGGGGCGCATCGCCCGGCAAGCGATGCGCCCCGTGTTCATGGTGGTGATCCCGGTCCCTTGCTCTACCAGCCCCAGGTCAGGTACTGGTGCATGCTGTTGGCGGCCAGGCGGCCCGCCCCGGCGGCCTTGATGACCGTGGCCGCGCCGGTGACGATGTCGCCGCCGGCCCACACGCCGGCCTTCTTGGTCTTGCCGTCGTCGTCGGCCATCACATAGCCCCACTTGTTTACATCCAGGCCGGGGGTGGTCCGGGTGATCAGGGGGTTGGCCCCGGAGCCGATGGCGATGATGGCCAGGTCGCAGTCCAGAGTCTTGGTGGAGCCGGGGATGGGCTCGGGGCGGCGGCGGCCGCTGTCGTCGGGCTCGCCCAGCTTCATCTCCTGCAACTCCACCGCCTTTAGGCGGTTGTCATCGTCGCCGATGAAGCGCAGGGGGCTGTGCAGCAGGAAGAACTGGATGCCCTCGTCCTTGGCGTGGTGGATTTCCTCGCCGCGGGCGGGAAGCTCCTCCTCGGAGCGGCGGTACACGCACTTGACGTCGTCGCAGCCCATGCGCATGGCGGTGCGCAGGCTGTCCATGGCCACGTTGCCGCCGCCGAACACGCACACATGCTCGCCGCCCACCAGGGGGGTGTCGTACTCGGGGAACAGATAGCCCTTCATAAGGTTGGCCCTGGTCAGGTACTCGTTGGCGCTGTAGACCCCGATGAGGTTTTCTCCGGGTACGCCCACGAAACGGGGCAGGCCCGCGCCCACGCCCAGGTAGATGGCGTCGAAGCCCTCTTCTTCAAGCAGCTCGTCCACGGTGACCGTGGAGCCCACCACCATGTTGCACTCCACCTTCACGCCCAACCGCTCCAGGAAGTTGACCTCCGCGGCCACTATCTCCTTGGGCAGACGGAACTCGGGGATGCCGTAGACCAGCACGCCGCCGGGCTTGTGGAACGCCTCGAACACGGTGACCTCGTGGCCCTTGCGGATCAGGTCCCCGGCCACGGTGAGGCTGCCGGGGCCCGAACCCACCACCGCCACCTTCTTGCCGGTGGAGGGGTCCTTGGGAGGCATGGGCAGATCCTTTTCGGCCCTGGCCCAGTCGGCGGCGAAGCGCTCCAGGTTGCCTATGGCCACGGGCTTGTCCTTCTTGCCCACGATGCACAGGCCCTCGCACTGGCTCTCCTGGGGGCACACCCGGCCGCACACGGCGGGCAGGGAGTTTTTCTCCCAGAGCTTCATGATGGCTCCGGCGTAGTTGCCCTCGGCGATTTCGGCGATGAACTGGGGAATGTCCACGTTCACCGGGCAGCCCTGCTTGCAGGAGGGCTTTTTGCACTGGAGACAGCGCTGGGCCTCGGCTTGGGCCATCTCGGCGGTGTAGCCCATGGGAACTTCTTCAAAATTGCGGCGACGCACCTCGGGCTTTTGTTCGGGCATCGGGGTGCGCGGGGCTTTTTCCTTTTTCGTTTTTTCGGCCATGCTCACGCTCTCCTTATTTGCCCTTGGTCTCGCAGGCGCACTTTTTCTCGTAACTGTCCATGGCTTGCCTTTCCTGGGGAACGTAGGCGGTCAGGCGCTTGGACAGGCCCTCGAAGTCCACCTTGTGGGCATCGAACTCCGGTCCGTCCACGCAGGCGAACTTGGTCTCGCCGCCCACCTGCACCCGGCAGCAGCCGCACATGCCCGTGCCGTCGACCATGATGGCGTTGAGGCTGACCATGGTGGGCACGCCGTACTCCTCGGTGACCTTGGAGCAGAATTTCATCATGGGCACCGGCCCGATGCACACCGCCTCCTTCACCTCGGAGCCCAGCTTGGTGAGCTGCTCGCGCAAGACGTCGGTGACGAAGCCGTGGTGGCCGTAGGAGCCGTCGTCGGTGCACACATGGAGCTCATCGGAGGCTTTTTTCATCTTGTCCTCCATGATGAGCAGATCCTTGTTGCGCGCCCCGATGATGCTCACGACCTTGTTGCCCGCCTGGTGGAATCCCCGGGTGATGGGGTGCAAGACAGCCACGCCGGTGCCGCCGCCCACGCAGATGATGGTGCCCTTTTTCTCGATGGGGGTGGGGGTGCCCAAAGGCCCGGCGATGTCCATGATGCTATCCATCACCTCAAGGCTCTTTAGCAACGCGGTGGTCTTGCCCACCACCTGGTAGATGATGGTGATGGTCCCCCGGTTGGGGTCGGAGTCGGCCATGGTCAGGGGAATGCGCTCCCCGGTCTCATTCACTCGCAGGATGACAAACTGGCCCGGTTTGGCCTTGGCCGCGATGCGCGGGGCTTCGATCTCGTTCTCCACCACCGTGCCCTGGGCCAACACCCTCTTGGCTAGGATCTTGTACATGGAATCTCCTCGGCATTTCGTAAAACAAAACCTGCTGAATTCAGGGATAGTACCTCAAGGCGGCAGGTCCTTAAACGGAAATCATGATTAGCTATAATATAGCCTTCATTACCACCGGGGTTAGGGTTAGTCAAAGCAAAATCGCACTTTGTGGGACTCCTCCCCGCGGGCGAAACATAGTCGCGTGAGGGGTTTGTGACTTAATTCTCTTGACCTTGGTTTTAGAGCATGCTATTTGCCGACATAGCCATTTCTTTCCGCCGGGAAGGTTGGGCGGAGGGTTGGCTCAAGATCGCTAACAAGCACCTTTTAGGCAAAAAGGTCTTGCCATTTGGCCCGGAGTCGCCGACGGAAATCACCGGGGCTTCGCCGGACCTTTTAAGCACTGCCGCGCTTTTTTGATTTGTTAAGGAGGAATTAACTATGTCCAAGCTGCCAGATCCCAGAGAAAATGCGGATTATATTATCGCAGAGGCAGCCGAAGAGTACATGAAGCCCATCAAGGATATCGCCGGCGAGCTGGGGATAACCGAGGAGGAACTGCTCCTGCACGGTCACTACGTGGCCAAGGTGGACTTCAAGAAGCTGCTCGATAGGCTAAAGGACCGGCCGGACGGCAAGTACATCGACGTGACCGCCATCACCCCAACCCCTCTGGGAGAGGGCAAGTCCACTTCCTCCATGGGTCTGGTAGAGGGCCTGGGCCAGCGCAAGGTCAACGTGACCGCGGCCATTCGTCAGCCCTCCGGCGGCCCCACCATGAACATCAAGGGTTCGGCAGCCGGCGGCGGCTTGGCCCAGTGCATCCCCTTGACCCCCTTCAGCCTGGGCCTCACCGGCGACATCAACGCCATCATGAACGCCCACAACCTGGCCATGGTGGCCCTGAACTCGCGCATGCAGCACGAGCGCAACTACACCGACGAGCAGCTCATGCGCCTGTCCAACATGGAGCGTTTGGACATCGATCCCACCAACGTGGAAATGGGTTGGATCATCGACTTCTGCTGCCAGGGCCTGCGTAACATCATCATGGGCCTGGGCGGACGCACCGACGGCTTCATGATGCAGTCCAAGTTCGGCATCGCGGTGAGCTCCGAGGTTATGGCCATCCTGGCCGTGGCCAAGGACCTGGCCGACATGCGCGAGCGCATGGGCAAGATCGTGGTGGCCTACAACAAGCAGGGCAAAGCCATCACCACCAAGGACCTGCAGGTGGACGGCGCCATGACCGCCTGGATGGTCGAGGCCCTGAACCCCAACCTGCTGCAGAGCCTGGAAGGCCAGCCGGTGTTCGTGCACGCCGGTCCCTTCGCCAACATCGCCATCGGCCAGAGCTCCATCATCGCCGACCGCGTGGCCCTGAAGCTGGGCGACTACCATGTGACCGAGTCCGGCTTCGGCGCGGACATCGGCTTTGAGAAGTTCTGGAACCTGAAGTGCCGCTACAGCGGCCTGAAGCCCAACTGCGCGGTGGTCGTGGCCACCATCCGGGCCCTGAAGTGCCACGGCGGCGCTCCCATCCCGGTGCCCGGCAAGGCCATGCCCGACGAGTACAAGGGCGAGAACGTTGAGTGGGTCGAGAAGGGCTGCGAGAACCTGGTTCACCACATCAACACCGTGCGCAAGGCCGGCATCAACCCGGTGGTGTGCATCAACGCCTTCTACACCGACACCGACGCCGAGATCGCCAAGGTGCGCGAGATGGGCGAGGCGGCCGGCGCCCGCGTGGCCCTGTCGCGCCATTGGGAGCACGGCGGCGAAGGCGCCCTGGAGTTCGCCGACGCGGTCATCGACGCTTGCAACGAGCCCAACGAGTTCAAGCTGCTCTACGAGCTGGAAACCCCCCTGCGCGAGCGCATCGACCTGATCGCCAAGGAGGTCTACGGGGCCGACGGCGCGGACTACTCCGACGTCGCTCTGAGCAAGGCCAAGAAGATCGAGGGCGATCCCGAGCTGTCCAAGCTGGGCACCTGCATGGTCAAGACCCACCTGTCGCTCAGCGACAACCCGGCCCTCAAGGGCGTGCCCAAGGGCTGGCGCTTGTTCGTGCGCGACATCCTCACCTACGGCGGCGCCGGATTCGTGGTGCCCGTGGCCGGCAACATCAGCCTGATGCCCGGCTCCGGCTCCAACCCCGCCTACCGCCGGGTGGACGTGGACACCGAGACCGGCAAGGTGAAGGGCGTGTTCTAGAAAACACGACTTAATCCGCATCATTAAAAGCCCGGGCCATTTTGGCCCGGGCTTTTTTGTTCACAGCAACCACTGGAGCCCCATCGGGGGGCTTGGTTTTCACCACTTGAATAAGTTAACATGTCCATTAATGATATGCGCAGTATTAATCAATAAAACTGATGGATTAACTAGGGTTGCCCTTTGGGGGGAATCAAAACTTGCCAAGATGTGGCTTTTTGTCTATAGTGCCGATCGTTGATTAATGTTACTATTCCGAGGTAAATAATGACAATTTTCACAAAGTGGCACGCAGCCTGCCTGGGGTGATTTGCCACTGAGCCGCCGGGCGGCTGGTCCGGCGGAAAACCGCTTGCAAGGACGAAGTCGAATGGCACAAAGCAAGAAAGTCGGAGCGGTGATGGTAGTAGGCGCCGGCATAGCCGGCGTTCAGGCCTCGTTGGATCTGGCCAACGCGGGATACTACGTCTACCTGGTGGAGAAAACCACGGCCATTGGCGGACGCATGGCCCAACTGGACAAGACCTTCCCCACCAACGACTGCGCCATGTGCATCATCTCGCCCAAACTCGTGGAGTGCGGGCGCCACCTGAACATTGAGATTATCACCCAGGCCGAGGTGGCCGCCATCTCCGGGGAGCCGGGTGATTTTCAGGTTCAGGTTAATCAAGAGCCCCGCTACATGGACATGGATGCCTGCACCGCCTGCGGCGACTGCATCGAGTCGTGTCCGGTGGCCTTGCCCAACGAGTTCGACCAGGGCCTAAGTGAGCGCAAGGCCACTTTCAAGCGCTATGCCCAGGCCTTCCCCAATGCCTACGGCATAACCAAGCTGGACCAGGCCCCCTGTTCGGTGACCTGCCCGGCCAACTTGAACGTCCAGGGCTACGTGCAGATGGCCAAGGTGGGCAAGTTCGCCGAGAGCCTGTCTATCATCATGAAGGACCTGCCCCTGCCCGGCACCATCGGGCGCATCTGCCCCCATCCCTGCGAGGACGCCTGCCGCCGCATGACCGTGGACGAGGCCATCGCCATCCGCGACATCAAGCGCCTGGTGGCCGACGAGGTGGGGGTGGAGAACGTGCCCCAGCCCGAGGTGGAGCCCCGCGGCGAAAAGGTGGCCATCGTGGGAGCCGGCCCGGCGGGTTTGTCCTGCGCCTACCACCTGGCCCGCGCCGGGATCAAGTCGGTGATCTACGAGGCACTGCCCGTGGCGGGCGGGGCCCTGGCCACCGGAGTTCCCGCCTACCGCCTTCCCCGTGAAGCCCTGGCCAAGGAGGTGGAGCAGATCACCAAGATGGGAGTGGAGATAAAGCTCAACACCCCCATCGGCGGCGATGTCGGCTTCGCGGACCTGCAAAACGATTTTGACGCGGTGTTTTTGGGAGTGGGCGCACCGTCGAGCTTCAAGCTGAACGTGGACGGCGAGGACAGCGCCAACGTGGTGCCCGCCCTGGGCTATCTGCAAGACCTCAGCCTGGACCAGCCGGTGCCCTCGGGCGACAACGTGCTGGTGGTGGGCGGCGGCAACGTGGCCATCGACGCGGCCCGCACCGCCCTGCGCCAGGGCGCGGCCAACGTGACCATGGTTATGCTGGAGTCGGAGGAGGAGTGCCCGGCCAGCCCCTGGGAGGTGGAAGAGGCCCTGGAAGAGGGCATCACCATGTTCCACCGCCGGGGCGTGTTGGCCATAAACACCGACGGCGACAAGGCCACCAGCCTGGTGCTCAAGAAGTGCACCAGGGTCTTTGACGACGACCACCGCTTCTCTCCCCAGTTCGACGAGAGCGACACCATCGAGCTGGAAGCCGACCTTTTCATAACCGCCATCGGCCAGCGCACCGACCTGTCCTTCCTGGGCGAAGATTCGGGCCTGGAGTTGACCCCCCGGGGCACCATCGCCGCCGACCCGTTGACCAGGGCCACCAACCTGGACAAGGTCTTTGCCGGAGGCGACGCGGTAACCGGCCCCTGGATCGCCATCGGCGCGGTGGCCGCCGGGCGCGACGCGGCCGTGAGCATGCTGCGCAAATTCGACGGCCTGGATATGGCCGAGGGCCGCGCCAAGCCCGAGCTGAAGCCGGAAGACGAGCAGAACTTCAACCCCATCCCCCTGGATCTGCCCACCGCGCCTCGGGCCCGCATGGAAATCCGCGAGGCCGACAGCCGCAAGTGCGACTTTGACCAGTTCGAGTTGGGTATCACCGCCGAACAGGGCCAGCAGGAGGGCGAGCGCTGCCTCAACTGCGCGGTGTGCTGCGAGTGCTTGCAATGCGTGGAGTCCTGCAAGGCCCACGCCCCGGCCCACGACCAGACTCCCCAGGAGCTTACCCTCAACGTGGGCAGCGTGATCCTGGCGCCGGGCTTCGAGCCCTTTGACCCGGCCATCTTCGACACCTATTCCTACGCCAAGCACCCCAACGTGCTTTCGGCCATGGAGTTCGAGCGGGTGCTCAGCGCCTCGGGTCCCTACCAGGGCCACCTTCAGCGCCCCAGCGACGGGGCCGAGCCCAAGAAGATCGCCTGGCTCCAGTGCGTGGGCAGCCGCGACATCAACCACTGCGACAACGGCTATTGCTCGGCGGTGTGCTGCATGTACGCCATCAAGGAGGCGGTGATCGCCAAGGAGCACGCCTCCGAGGAGCTGGACACCACCATCTTCTTCATGGACATGCGCACCTACGGCAAGGACTTTGAGAAGTACTACAACCGGGCCGAGGATGAGAAGGGGGTGCGCTTCGTGCGCTCCCGGGTGCATTCGGTGGACCCGGCCGAGGATGAGCGCCTGCGTATCGAGTACGTCACCGAAGACGGCGAGGCCAAGGAAGAGCTGTTCGACATGGTGGTCTTGTCGGTGGGCCTGCAGACCGGCCCCGAGGCCATCGAGACCGCACATCGCCTGGGCATCGACCTCACCGGCTACAACTTCAGCGAGACCAGCTCCTTCGCCCCGGTGGGCACCAGCAAGGAAGGCATCTTCGCCTGCGGCGCATTTGCCGGACCCAAGGACATACCCCAGGCGGTGATGGAGGCATCCGCAGCCGCCTGCGTTGCCAGCATTGATTTGTCCGAGGCCCGAGGCAGCCTGAGCAAGGAAGTCAGCTACCCGATAGAGAAGGACGTCAGCGAACAGCAGCCTCGGGTGGGGGTGTTCGTGTGCAACTGCGGCATAAACATCGGGGGCATCGTGGACGTGCCCGCGGTGCGCGAATACGCCGCCACCTTGCCCTATGTGGAGTTCGTGGACGACAACCTGTTCACCTGCTCCCAGGACACCCAGAACAAGATCAAGGACAAGATTCTGGAGAACAACCTCAACCGGGTGGTGGTGGCCTCTTGCAGCCCCCGCACCCACGAGCCCATGTTCCAGGAGACGATCCGCGAGGCGGGCCTGAACAAGTATTTGTTCGAGATGGCCAACATCCGTGACCAGGACTCCTGGGTGCACCAGGGCGAGCCGGAAAAAGCCACCGCCAAGGCCAAGGACCTGGTGCGCATGGCCGTGGCCAAGGCCACCCTCATCGAGCCGCTGCACCAAGTGGAGTTGTCCCTGCAAAAGAAGGCCATCGTGGTGGGCGGCGGCGTGGCCGGCATGAGCGCGGCGCTCAACCTGGCCGAGGCCGGCTACCCGGTGCATCTGGTGGAAAAGGGCGGCGAGTTGGGCGGCAACGCCCGCTACCTGCTCAACTCCTGGAAGGGCGAGGCCGTGGCCCCCTATCTGGAGGACTTGGTGGCCAAGATAAACAGCCACCCCAAGATCACCGTGCACATGAACAGCGAGTTGAGCTCCTTCAAGGGCTTCGTGGGAAACTATGTAAGCGGCATCACCCCCGAGGGCGGGGACGAGATGGTGGTGGAGCACGGAGTCATCGTGCTGGCCACCGGCGGCCATGAGCTAAAGCCCAGCGAGTACCTCTACGGCCAGAGCGACGGAGTGCTCACCTCCCTGGAGCTGGACATGGAGCTCAAGGGCAACCCCGATGCGCCCAAGGACTGGGACTCGGTGGCCTTCATCCAGTGCGTGGGATCGCGCGAGCCGGAGCGCCCCTACTGCAGCCGCCTGTGCTGCACTCACTCGGTGGAAAGCGCCATCAAGGTCAAGGAGGCCAACCCCGAGGCCAACGTTTACATCATCTACCGCGACATCCGTACCTACGGGGTGCGCGAGGACCTCTACAAGAAGGCCCGCGAGGCGGGCGTGCTGTTCGTCCGCTACAACCTGGACGGCAAGCCCCAGGTAAGCCAAGAAGGCGGCAAGATCACCGTCACCGCCATTGACCACGTGCTGAACCGCCCCATCAGCTTCGACGTGGACCGCTTGGTGCTGGCCGCGGCCATCGTGCCCAACGAGGTGCACAAGCTGGCCGAGGCCATGAAGACCCCGCTCAATGCCGAGGGCTTCTTCCTGGAGGCCCACGCCAAGCTCAGGCCGGTGGATTTCGCCACCGAGGGGCTGTACCAGGCGGGGCTGGCCCACTATCCCAAGCCCATCGACGAGGCCATTGCACAGGCCAACGCCGCCGCCGGGCGGGCCATGACCGTGCTGGCCAAGACCGTCATCCGCGTGGGCGGCGTGGTGGCCACGGTTGATCCCAAAAAGTGCTCGGTGTGCCTGACCTGCGTGCGCACCTGCCCCTACGGGGTGCCCAAGATCGTGGACGGCGCGGCCCACATAGAAGTGGCCCAGTGCTACGGCTGCGGAGCCTGCGCCGCCGAGTGCCCGGGCAAGGCCATTACCCTGCAACACTTCACCGACGCCCAGATCCTGGCCAAGGAACGGGCGGCGATGAACTGAGCCTAATTGCCGGTTCCGGCCCAATGGGCCGGGGCCTTCACCTGCCGTTGCCCGGCGCGCGTGGGCTCACCGGGACGAGGAGGATGAACTTGAGCGCTGAGTTTGAACCGAAAATCGTAGCTTTTTGCTGCCAGTACTGAGCGTACTCAGCTGCGGACCTGGCAGGTTCGATGAGACTGCAATACCCCACCAACGTGCGCGTCATCCAATTGCCCTGTTCCGGGCGGGTTGACATCCTGCATCTGCTGCGCTCCTTTGAAGACGGAGTGGACGGTGTGTACGTGGCCGGTTGCATGGAAGGCGATTGTCACTTCCTCACCGGCAACCTCAAGGCGCGCCGCAAGGTGGAGTACGTGCAAAAAGTCTTGGAGTCGCTGGGTATCGAGCCCGAGCGCATCGCGATGTACAACATGAGTTCGGCCGAGGGGCCCCGATTTGCCGAGGTGGCCCGTGAGTTTACCGAGCGCATAAAGGAGCTGGGCCCCAGCCCCATCGCCACGGCCCAGGCGGCCTAGGCTTATTTAGGCGGATCGAGCTATCTGTTGACTAGGAAGGACAGTTGCAATGATCGTAGGTGACAGCAAGCCCTTGGAGGAGATCCTGTCCATGATCGAGGGACGGGACAAGGTCCTGGTGTTGGGCTGCCGGGGGTGCGTGACCGTCTGCAACGTGGGCGGAGAAAAAGAGGTGGGCATCCTGGCCAGCGCCCTGCGCATAGCCCGCAAAAAAGCCGGCCTGCCCCCTACCGTGGAAGAGATGACCCTGGAACGCCAGTGCGACCCCGAGTACGTCGAGGAATTGGCGGACGTGGCCGAGAACTACGACGCCATCGTCTCCATCGCCTGCGGGGTGGGGCCTCAGTTCGTGTCTGAGCGCTTCCGTGACGTGGCCGTGTTTCCGGGCATCAACACCACCTTTATCGGCGGGGCCTTGGAACACGGGGTCTGGGCCGAGCGCTGTCAAAGCTGCGGCAACTGCCTGGTGCACAACTTCGGCGGGCTCTGCCCCATCGCCCGTTGCTCCAAGAGCCTGATGAACGGCCCTTGCGGCGGATCGGCCTCGGGCAACTGCGAGATCAGCCCGGAGGTGCCCTGCGTGTGGGACCAGATCGTCCAGAAGATGAGCGCCATGGGCAGGCTGGAGGAGCTGGAGCAGGTGTGGCCCAACAAGAACTGGTTGACCGCCCGCGACGGCGGCCCCCGCAAGCGGGTTAGGGAGGACCTGAAGCAATGAAAGCCGGCAGCAATCTGGAAAAAATGCTCTCCGCTGGCCACTTTGCGGTTACCGGCGAGCTTGGTCCCCCCCAGGGCAACAACGTGGAAGAGGTGCGCCACAAGGCCGGCTTCCTAAAGGGCATCGTTGAGTCGGTGAACATCACCGACAACCAGACCGCCGTGGTGCGCATGGCCTCATGGGCGGCCTGTAAGATTCTCATCGACGAGGGCCTGGAGCCCAACTATCAGATGGTCTGCCGCGACCGCAACCGCCTGGCGCTCATGGCCGACATCCTGGGGGCCACCGCCCTGGGCATCAAGAACGTGCTGTGCCTGTCCGGCGACCACCAGCGCTTCGGTAGCCATCCCGAATCCAAGAACGTCTACGACCTGGACTCGGTGCAGCTGTTGGCCGCCTTCAAGAAAATGCGCGACGAGAAGAAATTCTTGAACGACAAGGACCTGGACGGCGCGCCCGAGCTCTTCCTCGGCGCGGCCTCCAACCCCTTTGCCGACCCCTTCGAGTTCCGGGTAACCCGCCTGGCC
Source organism: Desulfarculaceae bacterium (assembly GCA_021737645.1). Taxonomy (GTDB): domain Bacteria; phylum Desulfobacterota; class Desulfarculia; order Desulfarculales; family Desulfarculaceae; genus Desulfoferula. Next base: position 146,185 of record JAIPDO010000002.1, on the reverse strand, counting down.
AAGAAGATCGCCGCCGGGGCCGACTTTGTGCAAACCCAGTGCATCTACAACATGGACAAGTTCCGCGAGTTCATGAAGCAGACGGTGGACCGGGGCCTGCACGAGAAATGCTACATCCTGGCCGGGGTCACCCCCATGAAGTCGGTGGGTATGGCCAAGTACATGGCCAAGTTCGTGCCGGGCATGGATGTGCCCGAGTCGGTGGTCAAGCGCCTGCAGGGCGTGGACAAGAAGCAGCAGGCCGCCGAAGGCATCAAGATGGCCATCGAGCAGATCGAGGAGTTCAAGGAGATGGAGGGCGTGGCCGGGGTGCACGTCATGGCCATCGAGTGGGAGCATCGAGCGAAAGAGATTATTGAAGGCGCGGGGTTGTTACCGCGTCCGGTGGTCGATTAAGCGCCCACGCCAAATAAAAGCATGTAAGAGAGGAGTCCTGCGGGACTCCTCTCTTTTTGTGTGCGGATAAAAAGAAAAGAGGTTGGGAAAAAAGAATCACCAATAGTGGTCATTGCGAGGCCCGCCGGGGCCGCCGCTACTCGCCATGACGGCTATGGGCTGGGTGTGATGAACCAAGCGTTGTTGCCTGTGCGGGAGCATCTCATGGCGGACAGAGATTGCTTCGCCGCAGAGCGGCTCGCAACGACAACAGTATTTATTTTTTGATGGAGCCTCGAAGGCTTTGATCCACGCCAGCGGCACAGCCAGACGGGCGCGGGCAAGGCGTCCACCGAGCGACAGCCGGAGGCGTAGCACACGCTACGTCGAGGCTGGAGCGATGGCGCGGCAACGCAGCCCCCGTCCGCCTGGCTGTGCCGCCTAGAAAGCCACCAACTTGACAGCTATCGCAATCAGAATCACGCCGCCAATTATTCCCATGCGCTGACCCAACCGCGCGCTCATCAGGCCGGCCAGCTTCATGGCGATGAGAGTCATACCCGCGGCCACGATGCCGATGATAACCGCCGCGCCCAGCACGTTTTGCCCCACCATGCCCAAAGACATGCCCACCCCCAGGGCATCGATGCTGGTGGCCACCGACAGGGCGACGAGGCTCCAGCCCTTGGTGGGGTCCAGGCCGTGGGTGCGCTCCTCGGGGGGCGCCAGGGCCTCCCAGGCCATTTTGCCGCCGATGAACACCAAGACTGCCGCCGCGATCCAGGGCGCCCAGCGGGCGGCCACCGTGGCCAGGCCGACGCCCAGGCCCCAGCCGATGAGCGGCATGAGAAACTGGAAGAGCCCGAAGTGGAAGGACAGGCGGAATATTTGGCGGGGAGCGCCGAAGCGCCCCCCCACGGCCAGCCCGACGGCAAAGGCATCGCAGCCCAGGGCCACGGCCAAGGCTAGAGTTTCAGCCAGGCTCACTACTCATAGATCTTTTCTCCGGACCCGGCTTCCATGGCGTCGGCCTCGAAATCCCGGGGAGCCGAGGCCTTGTTCTTGTGATAGGCACGGTACCACTCGTGGGCCACGATCATGCTCATCACCTCGTTGGTGCCGGTCCAGATGGAAGCCAAACGCAAATCGCGCACGATGCGCTCCACCGGGAACACATTAGTATACCCGATGCCCCCCATCACCTGCATGGCGTGGTTGGCCGCCTGCTGGCAGCTCTCGGTGACGAATTTCTTGGTCTGGCTGATGAGCCGGCGGGTGTGGTTCTGGCTCTCCCCGGCGTCCACCGCCCGGGCGGTGGCGTAGATCATGGCGCGGCAGGCGTCCAGCAGGGTGACCGCCTGGGCCACCTGGAAGCTCACCCCTTGGAACTGGTTGATGGCCTGGCCGAAGGCTTTGCGCCGGGTGCTGTAGCCGGTGGCCACGTCCACCGCCGGTTGGGCCGCGCCGATGGTCATGGCCGCCGTACCCAGGCGCTCGGGGACCATCATGGTGTTGAACACCGCGTAGGCCCCGCCCACCTGGCCCACCACGTTGGCCTTGGGCACCTTCACGTCGGTGAACACCAGGCGTCCGGCCCCGCCGCCCCGGCAGCCCATGAGGCCGTAGATATAGGCCACCTCCACCCCAGGGCCGCGATCCACCACAAAGCAGGTCAGGGCCTTGCGCGGGTCGGCCTTGGGGTCGGGGTCGGTGCGGGCGTAGACCAGGAAATAGTCCGCCCCTTCGGCCCCCACGATGAAGCGCTTCTGGCCGTTGAGCAGGAAGTGATCGCCCTTGTCCTCGGCGGTGCTGGTGGTGCCGAAAAAGTCCGAGCCGCCCCGGGGCTCTGTAAGGCACTCGGCGGCGAATATTTCCCCGGCCAACAGGGGCTTGACGTAGCGCTCCTTGAGGTCGTCGCTGCCGTGCTGGATAATGGCGTCGCACACCAGCTCCGCCCCCACTCCGAAGACACAGGCGAAGATGTAGCCCAGCACGCCCACCTCTTCCATGACCATGCAGGTGCTCACCCAGTCCAGGCCCCGCCCGCCCCACTGTTTGGGGTAGCGGCAGCCCATCAGGTTGCGGCGGCCCGCCTCGGCCAGGAACTCCTTGGGAAAGGTGACCTTGTCCTGGTCCATGTCCAGGATGAGCTGCCGGGGCACCCAGGCCACCAACTCGCGCACCTCGCTCTGCAGCTTGCGCTGCTCCTCGTTCAGTAAAAATTCAAACATATCGTCCTCCGCGGGCTAGGAAGCCTCCTCGCGCAGTCTGTATTTCATTATCTTGCCGGTGGGTGTGTGGGGCAGCTCGGCCACGAACATGAAGTCCCGGGGTATCTTGTAGCGGGCCAGCTTGTCGGCCAGGAAGGCTTCCAACTCCTCGGCGCTGGCCTGCTGGTCCTGCTTGGGCACCACGTAGGCCACCACCGTTTCGCCCCACTCATTGTGGGGCCGCCCCAAGACCGCCACCTCCATCACCGCCGGGTGGGCGGCGATGGCGTCTTCCACCTCCTTGGAGTAGACGTTCTCTCCGCCGGTTACGATCATGTCCTTGGAGCGGTCCACGATGAACATGTAGCCGTCCTGGTCCACCCGGGCCACGTCGCCGGTCTTGTACCAGCCGTCCTCAAAGGCCTCCTTGGTGGCCTCGGGGTCCTGGTAATAGCCCTTCATCATAGAGGGGGCCTTGAGCCATATCTCGCCGGTCTCGCCGGCCTGGGCCGGTTCGCCGTCGAAGCGCATCACCTTGGTGTCGGCCCCGGGCAGGCCCTGGGCCCCGATGGAGCCCGCCTTGGTCACCTGCTCCCAGGGGAACAGGGTGGTGCCGGTGGGGCCCGCCTCGGTCATGCCGTAGACCTGGTAGAAGTTTTCGCTCTGGTAGCGTTTCATGAGGTCCAGCGCCACCTCGCCGGAGATGGGCCCGCCGCCGTAGATCCAGCAGCGCATGGAGCTAAGGTCAAAGGTGTCGAAGTGGGGGATCATCTGGATGGGCAGGATGTAGCTGATGGGCGCGCCGAAGTACACGGTGCACTTTTCGTCTTGCACCGCCTGCAAGAAGTGCAGAGGGTGGTACTCGCGGATGAGCACCGTGCAGCCGCCAACGAACTGCACTCCCATAAACCAGTTGTTCAGCGGCGAGGAGTGCCAGATGGGCATGGCCATGAGCAAGCGGTCGCGGAAGTCCATCTTGACCACCAGGGCTCCGGTGATGCCCGCGAACAGCACCGTCTGGTGAGTGTGCAGGCAGCCCTTGGGCTTGCCCGTGGTGCCCGAGGTGTAGAGGATTTGGGCCAGGTCGTCATCGGCGATGGCCACCGGCTGGGCCGGGAGCGCGCTCTCCAGCAGGGCCTCGAAGCGGTCCATGCCGTCTATGTCGCTGTCCAGGGCGGCGCGGCGCACCTGGGAGTCCAGCTTGGCCAGCACCGGGGCCAAGGCTCCGTCGGCCAGCAGCAGTTTGGCTCCGCTGTGGCCCAGGATGTAGTCTACCTCCGGGGCTTGCAGCTTGTGGTTGATGGGCACCACCACTCCGCCTGCCCTGAGGATGCCGTAGTAGGCGATCACATAGGCCGGGGTGTTGAAGCTCATCAGGCCCACCCGGTCACCCTTGGCGATTCCCCATGATTGCAACAGCCCGGCCGCCTGCGATGCCTTTTTATCCAGCTCGCCGTAGGTGAGGCCTTCGCCGTTGTAGCGCAAGCAATCCCTTTGCCCGAACTTGCGGGCGTTAAGCTCCAGTATCTCCACCAGGTTCATGGCTGCCGTTCCCTCCTTGCGGTTCCAGTTCCCTCAGTTTGGCCAAAAGCTTGGCCCGCATGGTTTCGATATCCTCGGCCAGCATCTTCAGCTCCTCGATGCGCTGGCGTATTTCCTCAAGTCTCTTGTCCCCGTAGGCCAGGCTGCGTTTTATCTGCTCCGCTTCGTCCAGGTCCACCGAGGCCATGCCGATCATCTCCCCGATTTCCTCCAGGGAGTAGCCGAAGCGCTTGCCCCGGAGGATCAGTTTGAGCCGCGCCCGGTCGCGCTTGGAATAGATGCGTTGGTTACCCGAGGTGCGCTCCGGGCTTATGAGCCCCTTTTCCTCGTAAAAGCGGATGGTGCGGGTGCTGATCTCCAGCTCCTGGGCCAACTCGGCGATGGCCCAGGAACGGGACGGGGAGGCGGATGTATTTCTCATGCTCACAATACCTACAGTTAACGTTAACGTAAAGTAAAACGCAGGGAGGCACGCTGTCAAGCGATCTTTAGGAGTCCGATGGGCCTACTAACGGGAGAGCTTGGCCGGGGCGCGCACCAGTTGGATGATGGTGACCTCGGGCGGGGAGAACAGGCGCATGGGCGGCCCCCAGGTGCCGGTGCCCCGGCTGGTGTAGAGCAGGGAGCCTTTGGCCGGATGATAGAGCCCGGCGAAATAGGGGAAGATGCGGCTGGTGATGAGATGGGCCGGCCAAACCTGGCCGCCGTGGGTGTGGCCCGAAAGCTGCAAATCCACCTTGTCGGCGTATTCCTGGTTGAACAAGGGGCGGTGGCGCAGAAATATGGTGAAGCGCCGGGCATCGCTACCGGCCATGGCCGATGCGTCCCATTCGGGGTTTATGCCGCGGGCGTCGTCCGCCCCGGCCAGGTACAGCGGGCCTGCCGCCTGACCCCGGTTGTCCAGCACCATGAACCCGGCGTCCCGGCTCAGCTCAAAGGCGGTGTCCAGGCCCACGTAAAATTCGTGGTTGCCCGCGATCATGTATTTACCCAGGGGCGGCTCGACACGGCGCATCATGGCCACCAGTTGGCTTACGTCCAGCAAAGGCCGGTCCCACAGATCGCCGGTGTCCAGCCACAGGTCGGGCTTGGCCCGTTCCACCAGCTTGATGGCTTTGCGCAAACGGGACACCCCGCCGGGCAGGCCCAAATGCAAATCCGTGGTCTGGGCGATGACCAGGCGCTCCACCCCAACCGGCAGCTTGTCGGTGTGGATGGTCAGGTGCTTGAGGCGAATGTCGGTGGCCGCATAGCCGGCATAGGCGCTGATGATGAAGGCCGCGCCCAGGGCCAGGGCCACGGGCATGCGCCAGTTCCAGGGCTGGGGGGAAAAGGGCAGGGCCCCCAGACGCAGCAGGTCCAGGGCCAGCAGGCACATCAGGCTGATAAGCAGGTAGCCCATCCACCAGTATCCCACCGTGCCCGCCAAACGGGCCAGGCCGTTGTAGCCCTTGTATCCGGCCATCACGGTGATGACCGGAGCCAGGATCATAAGCAGCAGAAAAAGGCCCAGCAGCACCCGAGCCCCAGGCCCGCCGGGCAGCAGGCAACGCGCCGCCCGGTAGAAGATCAGGTGCAGCAGCGTGTAGACGCTCAAAAATATGGTCAGGAACCACATCAAGGCTCAACTCCCGTGGTGGTGACGCGTTTCTGCCGGTTGGCCAGGGCGCGCAGCGGCAAGAGCATCACGTACAGGGGCAGCAGATAAAGGGCCGAGAGCAGGGGGTTGCGCGGGCCGAAGAAATTGGCCGCGAACACCACAATGAGCACGTTGTTGACGAAGATCAGCCCGGAGCCGCAGGAGATCAGGTCCATGCGCCCGCCGGAAAGGGGGCCCATGAGCCATATCACCGCGAAGTACAGGGCGGCCAGGCCGCAGGCGATGACCAGGGCGGCCAACACCTGCCCGGACTGGGAAAAGAAAAAGGTGGAGAATTGCGCGAACACCCCCAGGTTGATGAAAAAGAAGGAAGCCAGGACCAGGGGGAACTGCACCTTGCCTAGTGAGTCGGCCATGGCGGGGAGAAAACGCAGGGTGAGCCAAGCCAGCACCAGGGGCACGAAGATCACCTGGGCCAGCATGCGGGCCATGTGCACGAAGGGGATGTTTATCTCCGCGCCGGCCAGCAGCTTGACCAGGGCGGGCAGGGTCAGCGGCACCAGCACCGAGGTGAGCACCGTGAGCTGCAAGGTGCGGCTGGCGTTGCCGCCCAGCATCTGGCTGAAAAACGGCGCGGTGACCCCGGCGGACACCCCAGACAACAACAGCACCGGCAAAGCCCAGCCCGGAGCCAGCCAGCGGAAGAGGTACCACAGGGCCACCGGCAACAGGAACAGCTTGATGAGGCTCCACCAGGCCATCTCGCTGAGGTCGGCCTTGTTCAGGCGAACCAACGCCCCGAAGTCGATGCGCAAGAAGGCCAGGTAGAGGATGGCCATCATCATGTACACGGTTGCCGGGGTGAAAATACCGGACGGCCCCGGCAGGAAAACTCCCCCGGCGATTCCCAGGAAGGCCACGATGATCAGGGCCAGGTCGCGAGATCTCAATGGACAAAACCTTGGCCGCCGCTTAGGGCCAGGCGGCGGCCTGCAAGGGGGTTTCAGATGCTAGCTGCCTGCTAGAAATTTAACACACGCGGGCGGTGGTACAAGGGCACCGGCTCAAAGGGCTTCCAACCGGGCGCTGACCGCAGATGGCAGGGCGGCCAGGGCCTCCCAGTCGCCGCGGAGCATGCCCACCGAGAGCACCGGAAAGGCGGCCTTGGGCGTTTCATCGTGGCTCATGGGGGTGGGGCCGAAGAACAGGCACAGCAGGCCGGTTTCCGGGTGAAAGGCCAACTCGCCCAGGGCCATGTCCTGTTTGCCCTGACCCTGGGGGGAGCCGATGGCTTGGCCCAGGGGGCCGTAGTACTCCCGGCCCCAGCGCTCCGCGCTCCAGGTCAGGGCCAGGCGCTCCGCCAGGGCGCGGCCCGCCTGGCTGTCGTCCAGGTGGCCGGTCAGTTCCAGGCCCTCGATCAGCAAACGCACCGGGGTGGGCACGGCCTTACTCCGGCTTCTTGGCCAGGGGGCCGCCCGCGGTGTGATAGCCTCGTCCGCTGGCCAGGGCCACCAAGCGGCCGCTTTCGTCCTTTATCTCCACCTCCCACAGGCTCAGCTTGCGGCCCGCGTCGCGCACCCTGGCCAAGGCCAGCAGGCGCTGCTCCGGCTCTGCCTTGGCCAAAAAGCTGATGTGGGTCTCCACCATAAGCGCCGGGTTCTCCAGGGTGTTGGCGGCCACGGCCATGGCCTGGTCGGCCAGGGCGTAGAGGGTGGAGCCGTGCACCCGGCCCAAGGAATTGAGGTGGTGGGCCTGGGGGGTCAGGCAAACCGTGGCCCCACCTTCGGCCACCTCCACCACCTGGATGCCCAAGAGGGTGGATACGGGGTCCGTCCCCACCACCTGGCGGGCGTAGGCCAGGCGCTCGTCCAGGGCCATCACGCCGCGCTCCGGGCCGCCTTGCGCCCAGGAAGGGTGTCCTTTATCAGGCAGGCGCAGATAAGGGCCACCACGGACAGGCCCAGGTAGAACAAAAACACGTTCTGATACATGACCGGGCTGTAGGGGCCCTGGGGGCCGCCCTGGATTTGCAGCAACCAGCCGGTGACCGGCTGGAGCACCGCGCCGCCCAGAAAGGGGAACAAGTTGATGAGTCCGGTAGAGGTGCCGGCGATGGCCACGGGGAACAACTCCTTGGTGGTGGTGAATCCGATGACGACTATGGCGCTTGAGCATAACGCGAAAAGGAAGAACCACAAGTAGAGCATGGAGGGGCTGAAGGAGGCCGGGGCCAGGTAGAGGATGCCCACCAGCACGCACAGGCCCACTCCGGTGATGATCATGGTTTGCTTGCGCGAGACCAGGATCTTGTCCGATACCCAGGAAACCAGGGGGCTGCCCACGATCATGCCCACGGCCAACATGCTGAGCACCCCGCCCGCCTGGGTCTTGCTAAGGCCGTAGACCTGCATTAGGTAGGGCCCTCCCCACAGTCCGCCCAGGGAGAAAAAGATGCCCGGAGTGATGAAGAACCACACCGCCACCGCCCAGAAGCGGGGGTTGCTCACAACCATCTTGATGCCCTGGCCCAGGGTCATGGTGTCACCGCCCAGCGGGTCGCTCAGGCTGTCCGACACCGGTGGCAGGCCCTTGTCCTCGGGCCGGTTGCGCACCACCACCCAGACGAGCCCGGCGATTACCAGGGTGACCGCGCCGATGAGGATGAAGCTGCCCCGCCAGCCCACGATGAGGCTGAGCCAAGCCAGGGGCTGGGCGGCGGTGTAGGCCCCCACTCCGCCCAGGGCCATGAGGATGCCCATCATGCGAGAGAACTCAGCGCGGGTGAACCAATGGGTGAGCACCTTGATGGTGGGCACGAATACCATGGCCACCCCCAGTCCCACCAGGGTGCGGGCGGCGATGGCCGGGCCGATGGACCCGGCCAAGCCCAGCCAGATGGCCCCCACCCCGGCCAGGGAGAAGAACAGGGTTATGGTCTTGCGCGGCCCCCAGGTGTCGCTTAAGAGCCCTGCGGGAAGCTGCATCAGAGCGTAGGGGTAAAAATAGGCCGCTCCCAACATGCCCAGGGAGGTGGCCCCGGCCTTGAGATCGCGCATAAGGTCCGCGGCCACCACCGCCGGGCAGGTCCGGTGGAAGTAGACCAGCAGATAGGCGCAGGCCAGGACCACGAATACCAGCCAACGGTACGATGACGGGCGGGAAACGGTGGCGGCGCTCATGACTCCCCCAGGCTAATAGGGACCGGACGGCAGACGACGGATTGCAACATTCTATAGCGTTTGTCTGGGGCAAGACAAGGACGGGGAACGGGGGCTATACTGGAGCCATGAAGCGCGACCCTCTGAGCCTGAAACAAGTATTGGGCGCGGCCCTGCCCGGGCCTCTGGCCCAGCGTCTGCCCTCGGCCGAGCTATTGGCCGCCTGGCGGGTGGCCGCCGGGGAGGGGCTGGCCCGCCGAGCCCTGCCGGTGTCTCTGGAAAAGGGCGGGATTTTGGTGGTGGCGGTGGGTGGCTCGGCCTGGAAGCAGGAGCTTGCCCTGGCCGGTCCTCAGATATGTGAGCGCCTCAGCCAGGCCGGACATGCGGTGCAGCGCCTCAAGCTGGTGAGCGCACCCTCCTTGAAGCCGCCTCCTCCGCCACCCCAGCCCCAGCCCGAGCTAAACGCCCAGGAAGAGAGCGAGGTGGATGCCGCCGTGGCCGGGATCAAGGACCCCGAGCTGCGCGAGGCCCTGGCCTCCCTGGGCCGGGCCTGCCGCCGGGCTAACAAAGCCGCTGATAAATAGCCGCCACCTCGGGGCCGTACTCCTGGCCCTGGTCGTAGACGATCAGGGGTGGCTCCACCCCCAGTTCCTCGCCGCCGTCCTTCACCGCTTCGATAAGGCATATTTTGGCCGGAAGCTCCACCCGGCCGTGCACCAGGCGCAGCCGCCGGGGGGCCAGGCCGTGGGCGGTGAGGCCCGCCAGGGCCTGGGGCAGGCGGCTGGGCGGCCAGCACAGGGCCAGGCGCGCACCGGGGGCCAATAGCTCTTTGGCCCGCTGCCACAGGTCTTCGGCGGTCAGGGCCAGCTCGTGGCGGGCCCTGGCCCGGGCGGGATCGGGGGAGAGCCGTCCCCGGCCCGGCCGGCCAAAGGGCGGGTTGCTTATCACCAGGGCAAAAGAGCCCGGCTTCAGCCCGGGGTGGGGCTGGGAAAGGTCGTGGGCAAGCACTCGGCCATCCAGGCCCGCGCGGGAGAAGTTGCGCTCACAGCAGCCTGCCGCCAGGGGGTCTATTTCCAGCGCGCTGAAGGGCCCGGCCAGTCCCCGAGCGGCCAATAGCACGCACAACACCCCGCAGCCGGCACCCAGGTCGGCCACCGGGCCGCCCGCCGTGGTGGCGAAATCGGCCAGTAAAACGCTGTCTATGGCGAAACGAAATCCCTGGGCGGGTTGCTCCAGGTAATGAGGCCCCAGGCGGTCGTGGGTGGTTTGGCTCCCGCGACCGCCCGGGGAAGCGGAACTATCCTTTACAGCCTTCGGCCTGTTCATCGTGGCATAGCAGATTGATCACCAGGCCGGTGAGCACCTTGGGGTAGAAGTAGGTGGCCTTGCGGGGCATGATCAGCCCGGCCTCGGCCACGGCCTGCACCTGCTCCACCTTGGTGGGGTTGAGCAAAAAGGCCAGGCGGGAGCGCCCGCTTTTTACTTCCTGAAGTACGTGGGTCATGTCCGCCAAGTAGCGGATGGTGTGGTCCTGGTCCCGTGCGTTGTTGTCAAAGCCCAGGATCTGGTCCAGCACCAAGTGGGTGAGCACCACCACGTCCAACTCGGCCAGAGGGCCTTCCACGTCCGAACCGGTCTGCCCGGCCATGGCCCCCGGCTTGAGGGTGAGCAGATAGGCCTTGTCCGTGTCGTGGGACACCAGCCCCAGGCTGTTGCTCTTGGCGTCGGCCTGGGCCAGGGCCTCGGTGAGCCGGGCCTTGGCCGTGTCCAGGTCGCCCTCCAGCTCCACCTCGCGCACGTCGAAGTAGGGCTTGGCCAGGGCCAGGAAGTCCTCGGCGCCGAAGCCGTCCAGCCGGGGCACCAGGCGGTGGCAGGCGAAGACGGTCAGGCCCGGATCGCTCATGGAGCACAGGTAGGTGAGGGTGTAATTGAACAGGGCCTCGGGACCGGCCTCGGGGTGAAGTTCGCGCATGTAGTTGCGGTAGTTCAGGGCGGTCTCATAGCGATGGTGGCCGTCGGCGATGAAGATCACCTTGTCGCCCATAAGCTCCTGCACCCGGCGGCAGGCCTCGGGGTCGCTGACCCGGTAGAGCTTTTGGGGCAGGCCCATGGGGTCCACGAAGTCGTTGAGGGGCTCGGGCTCCTTGGCCTGCTCCAGAGTGGTCATCACTTCATTGAGGTCGTCGGGGTACAGGGCGAAGATGGGCGAGATGTTGGCCTGCACCGCCTTGAACAGCTGGAAGCGGTCTTCCTTGTGGGCGGTGAAGGTTTTTTCGTGGGGCAGCACCTTGCGCTCGTGGGGGTCGGCCACCTTGAGCATGGTGAAGAAGCCCCGGCGAACCTGCTGGTTGCCGTCGGCATCGATGTAGGTGGTTTCCGAAAGATAATAAGACGGAGACTCGTCTCTGGTGAGCACCCCTTCATCGCGCCAGGCCTGGAAATGCTCGGCCGAGCGGGTGTAGCGGTTGTCCTCGGCGTGGTCGCTGTCGCGCTTTTTGTTCAGCTCCACGCGGATGATGTTGTGTGGGTCGGACGCGTAAAAAGATTCTTGTTGCTCGTGACTGATCACGTCGTAAGGCGGCGTGACCACATCGGCAAGGCTGGAAACTTTTTCAGGGTTGTAACGCACGGCCCGAAAGGGAGCCACCACAGGCATCTGCATCGTCCTCCGACTAGGTGATGTATCCACCCGCTGCTGTCAGCGGATGCGGCTTAAAGGGTATTAACTACACCTATACCGGGTCACATGCAAGCATCGCCTGCCCGGTTCAATGAACCCTTGACCCAGCCGGTGTATCGCTGCAAAATTAACTAATAATACTGCCGTTTCAGTGCAATCGGCCCGCCCGGCCTCATACACCGGCGGGCGCTTACATGGACAAAGGAGTATGCCGTGACCACTCCCCGTCATTGCCCTGGTTTCGAAGCCAACAAGAGCCTGAAGTCTTTCGTTTGCAAATGCCCCAAGTGCGGCAAGGAGAAGGAAATATTCTCCGACGAGTTCGACAAGGAGCATTACTGCAGCGGTTGCTCGGAAAAGATCGACTTCACCCAGTGCACTTTTGAGGGCGGCAACTAGCCCCCCCAGGCTCGCGAAAATAAGGCCGGGCTCCGCACGGGGCCCGGCCTTTGATTTCGGGGTCGAGGCCTCAGTAAGGGAATTTTTCCGGAGGCCGCCGCTCGGGCACGTAGTCGTGGGGGATGTCGCCCTGGTTCCAGGCCTGAGTCACGTACAGGTTGCAGAAGCATGAGCCGTACTGAGCCACGTCGGGCTCGCGGTACACGCAGGGGCATATGATGTCCGCGTCCTTTTCCCGGTCGCCCGAGGCCAGGCGGCAGGGGCAGCACATGTAGCCGTAGCGCTCCTTGTTGACCAGAAGCGCCTCCATGAGACCCATGGTGCGCTCCATGTCCTGATTGAAGTAGAAGCCCTTGGGCTCCTGCACCTTTTTGAGCATCTCATAGAGTTCTTGGGCGGTCATAGGCCCAGCGCCTCCTTGATCTCGTTTTCCCGGTAGCCCACGATCACCTTGTCGCCGATCACCAGGGTGGGGAAGGAGGTGGCGGGGTTATATTTACGCACCTCGTTGATGACATCCTCACGCTCATCCAGGGGGCAGAGATCCACCTCCACCGCATCGTAGGCCACGTTGTTTTCGTCCAAAAACTTGCGGGTGTTGCGGCAGTGGCTGCAGGTGCTCAAAGCATAAAGCTTAACCGAAGGGGTCATGTGGGTTTCCTTTCCCGGCGGTTTACGAAGATGCACAGGTTTTATAAAAGCATACCATCGTCTTCGGGTCCAGCCCAAGTCCGTGGCCTATTTAGGTTGTCGCCGTGAGGGGCGCGGCGTTGCGGCGCGCCTCAGCAGACCTCGGCCCCGAAGAGGTTTTCCATGCGCCGGAGGGCGGCCTGGGCCAGCTCGGGGTCGAAATCGGCCACCGCCTCCCGGAGCACGCGCACCTGAAGATCCCGGTTGGCCAGACCGGCCACCGTTTCCATGACGCAAATATGGGTGCACACCCCCACCACCGTGGCTTTGGTTATGTCCAACTCCTGAAGGATGCGGTGAAGTTCGGTGTTGAAAAAGGGGCTGTAGCGTTGCTTGGTCACCACCATTTCGCCTGCCAGCGGGGCCAGATGGCCGATGACGTCCGCTCCGGCGCTGCCGGCCACCGCATGGGGCGGGAAGCGCTCGAACTCGCGGTCGTCGGGGTCGTGGGCGTCGCACACGAATATCACCGGGTCGCCCTCTCGGCGGGCGCGGGTCAGCTCCCGCTGGATGGACGGCACTATCTCCTGGGCCCCCGGCACGCACAGGGCGCCTTGGGAGTGGACGAAATCATGCAGCATATCCACGATTATCAGGGCGTGGGACACTGGCGCTCCTCCTGGTTATAGGGGATTATTCTAGCCCCCGGCCGGGGAAGGAGACAAGCCCGCCCGGCAGCGAAAAAACCAGGGCCCGGCCGAACGGCGGGGCTCTGGTGGGTGGAGGGGCGAGCGCGGCGGGAGGTGCCTACTCGTCCCTGGGCTCCTTGAACAGTGGCGCTTCCTGGCGCTGGGACTGGGGCTCGGGCCTGAGCTTGGCCAGTTCGGCGCTGAAGCGGCCCCTGGCTCCCTGGGGGATGGTCAGTGGAGAGCGCACCCCGCCGCCCTGGAACCCCATCATATCCATGGCCAGCTTGATGCCGCCCACCCCGTACTCCTTGAGCACCAGGGAGGCCAGCGGGTTGATGCGCCGCTGAAGGTTCAGGGCCTCCAAGTGCTTGCCCTCCAGGAACAGGTTGAACAGCTCCACCAGCAGGTCCGGGATCACATTGGGGGTGGCCAGCACCCCGCCGGTGGCCCCCACGCACAGGGCGGGGTAGAAAACCGTGTCGCTGCCCACCAAGACCGCGAACTCCCGGGGCACCATGCGGATTATCTCGGTGAGCTGGGCGATGTCGCCGGTGCTGTCCTTGATGCCCTGGATGTTGGGGTGCTGGGCCAACTGGGCCACCAGTTCGGGCTGCAGATTGAGCGCGGTGAACTGGGGCACGTTGTACAACAGCACCGGTATGGGAGAATCATCGGCCACCCTGGTGAAGTGGGTCATCAGGGCCTCGGCGGTCATCTGGCCCTTGAAATAGGCCGGGGTCCTGACGTCTGCAAAACCTTGGGCCTGCCCCGGGAGGCCCAAGCGCCGTCGGCCCGGGGATTAAGCAGGCGATCCGTCGCCTTGGCCGGCCCATGAAACGGGTTTTAAACCAGGGGCGCGATCTGGCGGTCACATCGGCCGGTCACAATGGTAAAATAAAATCATCAACCGCAACGCCGGGCTTACACAGCCTTGCCCCCGCCGGGGCCTGGAGGTCCATTGGCCGTGTCCCTGAAAGACTTCAGCCTGCTTAGAAAAATCCTGGATTCCGCCCACAACGGCATCCTCATGGTGGATGAGACCGGCGAGGTTGTTATCTTCAACCGCGCCGCCGGGCGGGTGACCGGCCGCGATCCCAAGGACGTGCTGGGCCACAACTACGGCGAGTTCGAGCCCGAGGTGTGGGCGGACATGCGGCGCATCCTGGCCACCGGCCAACCCCAGGTGGGGCGGCGCACCCTGGCCATGACCGGGGCCATGATTTTCGGCAACCGCACCCCGGTCTATCTGGACGGCAAGATCGTGGGAGTGTTGAGCCTGTTCCAGGACGCCACGGAGTATGAAAGGGTCCTGAGCGAGCTGCACGCCTACCGCCAGCTCAGCGAGCAGCTGGACGTGATCATCGACTCCTCCTATGACGGCCTGTGGATAAGCGATGCCGAGGGCAAGGTGGTGCGGGTGAACCCGGCTTCGGAGCGCTTCTCCGGGGTAAACGCCAAGGAGGTCATCGGCCACAACGTGTCCGAGCTGGTGGAGGCGGGATATTTCGACCGCTCGGTGACCCTGGAAGTGCTCAAGCACCAGGCGGCGGTTTCCCTGATCCAGCAATCCAAGGATGGCCGCCAAGTGTTGGTCACCGGCAATCCCGTGCTCGATGAGAACGGCGAGATAAGCCTGGTGGTGATCAACGCCAGGGACCTGACGGCCATGAAGAGGCTGCAAGAAGACCTGGAGCACAGCCGGGCACTGACCGACCAGTACCGCTCCGAATTGACCCATATCCACCGTCAGGACGAGCTGAGTTCACGCCTGGTGATGCGCTCCAAGGTGATGCAGCGCATCTTCGAGATGGCCATGAAGGTTTCGCGGGTCGATTCCTGCGTGCTGCTCCAGGGCGAATCCGGGGTGGGCAAGGGCGTGTTCGCCAAGCTTATCCACGGGGCCTCGCCGCGCTCCGAGGGCCCCCTGGTGCGGGTGGACTGCGGGGGCATCCCTTCCTCTCTTATAGAGGCCGAGCTGTTCGGCTATGCCAGGGGCGCCTTTACCGGGGCCCGCTCCGAGGGCAAGACCGGCTATTTCGAGCTGGCCGACGGGGGCACCCTGTTCCTGGACGAGGTGGGCGAGCTGCCCCTGCTCATGCAGACCAAGCTCCTGCGCTTTTTGGAGGAAAACGAGGTGGTGCCGGTGGGCTCCACCACCCCGCGGCTGATCGACGTGCGGGTCTTGGCCGCCACCAACCGCGACCTGGAGAAGATGGTTCAGGCGGGCACCTTCCGCAAGGATTTGTATTTCCGGCTCAACGTGGTGCCCATCAACATTCCGCCTCTGCGCCAAAGAACCGAGGATATCCCCCACCTCATAGGCCACTTTTTGGGCATCTTCAACCAGAAATGCGGCAAGGAGATGAAGGTGGCCCCGGCGGTGGTGGACCGTTTGCGGCGCTACTGTTTTCCGGGCAACGTGCGCGAGTTGGCCAATCTCATCGAGCACCTGGTGGTGCTTTCGCCGGGCGACACCATAGTGCTGGGCGACCTTCCCGCCGAGATACGTCAAACCCCCTTTGAACTGGCCCCCGAGCCCGGTGGTGACGCCTGGGACCTGGCCGGGGCGGTAGCCCGCACCGAGCGTGAGCTCATCGCCAGGGCCATAGCCGAGTACGGCAGCCAGCGGGCCGCGGCCGAGGCCCTGGGGGTGAATCATTCCACTTTGTCGCGAAAGGCCAAGCGGCACGGGCTTCCTGTTGCGTATCTGCAACGCGGTGCAAAATAGCAACATTGGCAAAAGGTAAGTAAAACTGGCCAGTTAACGTTTCGCATCAAGATTCGAATCCGCATAGTTATTGCAGTCCTGCATCATCGACAATACTTCAATTTTGTATTAAACCTATCATAACAACTACTTGCCTTTCGTGGCACATATGTTGCTTATTATGGCGGGCAAGGTCTGATCCGACACCGTGAGTGAGCAGGCAAGTGGTTTCATTCGACTCGCTGGCATCTTCTCTGCTTTGTGACGGCAAGCTCGCCCAGCTTTTGTTGGAGGTTGGGCCCGGCCCCCATAGCCTGGAGCGGGCGCGGGCCATCTTGGTGCAAGACGGAGAGGGCGATATCGATATCGAGCGCATCAACCAGGGAGAACCGGCTTTATTACTGGTGCGCACCATTCCGGAGAAGGCCCGCCGCTTGGTGATGGCCCTTACGGAAAACGGCTTCAACCGGCTCAAGAGCATCTATCCCGCCCGGTCCGGGCGGCAGGATGGCTCCCGAGCCCCAGGAAAGCGCAATCTACAGGTGGATGCAGATGGATAAAAAAGAGTTGGCCCTGGCGGAGGCGGTAGAGAGCCTTCAGGAAGATATGCTGGACTTCGCCTGCCGTTTGGTGGCTCAGCCCTCGGTGCTGGGAGAAGAAGAGGGGGCGCTGGAGGTGATGGAACAGGAGATGACGAGCCTGGGCTTGGACCCGGTGCGCGCTCCCCTGGATTCCCCGGAGATGGCCGCCCATCCCGGTTTCGCCCCCACTCCCTGGAGCCAGGAAGGCCGCTACAGCCTGGCCGCCACCCGTCCCGCCGACGGCACCGGCGGCAAGAGCGCCATATTCAACGGCCACCTGGATGTGGTGAGCCAAGAGCCCCTGGACCGCTGGGAGCGTGACCCTTACGAGCCGCTCATCGATGGCGGCTGGCTCTACGGCCGGGGGGCCGGAGACATGAAGGGCGGCGTGGCCGCCATGACCTACGCCCTCAAGGCGGTGGAGCGGGCCGGGCTGGGCCTGGCCGCCCCGGTTACCCTGGAAGGGGTCATCGAAGAAGAATGCACCGGCAACGGGGCCTTGGCCTGTCTGGTGGCCGGTTTCGACGCCGACGCGGCGCTGATCCCCGAGCCCTTCGGCTCCACCATTCTCACCAGCCAAGTGGGGGTGATGTGGTTCAAAATATCCCTCACCGGGGTGGCCAAGCACACCCTGGAGGCCTCCAGCGGGGTCAACGCCATCGAGACCTGCTGTTACCTCATGAAGGCCCTGCGCGATCTGGAAAAAGAGTTCAACCAAAACAAGGGCGAGGACTTCGCCCACCTGGACAACCCGGCCCATTTGAACATCGGGGTGATCAGCGGCGGCGACTGGCCCTCCACGGTGCCGGCCATGGCCGAATTCCACTGCCGTTTGGGATTTTTGCCGGACATAACTTTTGAGCAGGCCTCTCAGGCGGTGCGCGATTGCCTGGCCCGTGCGGCCAAGAACGACCCCTGGCTGCGGACCAACCCGCCCGAGGTGGAGTTCTACGGCTTCCGCTCCCAGGGACACCGGGTGCCGCGCGATCAGCCTGCTTTTAATCTTTTGGGCCAATGCCATCAGGAGCTCAGTGGTGAGCAGGCGCCGTCCTACGCCTGCACCTGCACCACCGACCTGAGAAGCTTCGTCGCCTACGGGCGCGCTCAGGCCACCTGCTTCGGCCCGGTGGCCCAGAACATCCACTCGCCCAACGAGCGGGTGGACATAGACAGCATGATCTACACCGCCAAGGTCTACGCTCTGTTCCTGGCCCGGTGGTGCGGCTTGGTGCAGTAACGAGGGAGTCAGTGTGGGGCCCGCGCCCCGTGAGGAGTATTGGAGTTTTTCTTACCAACATGGCCGAGCCAAATAAGGCCGGCCGGCGGGAGGCCCCTGGGAGGGGAGCAGCCATGCCAAGCAAGGAGGAAAAGTTTATGAAGAAGTCAGTGATTCTGCTGACCGCCCTGTTTCTGCTGGTAGGTCTGGCCGTGGCCGGACCGGCCTCGGCGGCCGATTCCATCAAGATCGGCATCCTGGGGCCCTTCACCGGGTCGTTGGCCTTTAATGCCGGCGAAATGAAAAAGGGCATGGAGCTGGCCCTGGACGAGGTGAACGCCAAGGGCGGCCTCTTCGGCCAAAAAGTGGAGGTCGTCTACGGCGACAGCGAGTGCAAGCCCGACAAGGGCCTGGCCGCGGTAAAGAAGCTGGTCACCCGGGACAAGGTCCTGGTGGTGGGCGGCGGCTATTGTTCCAGCGTGAACATCGCCGCCAGCGAGTTCTGCCACTATGAGAAGACCCCCGACGTGGTGGCCATCGCCATCAGCCCCACCATCACCAACCGGGGCTATGACTACGTGTTCCGCACCAGCCCCAACAGCCCCATGTTCCTCATGGGCATCAACAAGTGGTTGGCCGACGTGAAAAAGCCCAAGGTCGTGGCTTTCTTCATGGAGAACTCCGACTACGGCCGCGACGGCCAAAAGATCTGGGAAGCCGCCTCCAAGAAAATCGGGGCCAAGGTTGTGGCCAACCTGTACTTCGAGATTGGCGACACCGACTTCACCACCCAGATCTCCAAGCTCAAGGAGCTCAAGCCCGACGTGGTGTTCAACATCGCCTCCACCACCGAGGCGGCCCTGATTCAGAAGCAGGCCAAGGAGCTTGACTTCGTGACTCAGTGGATCGGCGTGGGCGGCCAGTTCACCCAGGCCTACTTCAAGATGACCGGCCCCATCAGCCAGTACGCCATGGGCAGCTCCCTGGAGCCCACCAAGGCCATGAAGGACCCGGTCACCGCCGCTTTCGTAAAGGCCTACCAGGCCAAGTACCCCGGTTCGCGCCCCGGCATCTTCTCCAGCCAGGGCTTCGACAACCTCAAGGTGATCCTGGACGCCGTCAAGCGCGCCGGCAAGCCCGGCGGCGACCTGGCCAAGGACCGCGCCAAGATCAAGACGGCCCTTACGGCCACGGACATGAAGCTCTCCCAGGGCACCATCAAGTTCGGCAAGGACGGCCAAGTCTACACCGTGCTGCCTTCGGTGGTGCAGGTGCAGTTGGACAAGGACTGCAAGCCCGACACCCAAATCATCTACCCGCCGGAGCGGGCCGCGGCCAAGTATGAGAACCCGCAGCCCTGGTCCGCGCGTACGTGCAAGTAGACCAGATATGACCCGGCCGCCCCGCCTTATGCGGGGCGGCCACGCCTCTGAATAAAAACATGGCCGCGCCCCAGGCGGTCCACTGAATTGGTGCCCGTTATGGACTCCCTATTTTTGCAGCAGGTCTTGAACGGCCTGATAACCGGAAGCGTGTACAGCCTGATCGCCATCGGGTTGACAATGATTTTCGGGGTGATGAAAATATCCAACTTCGCCCAGGGCGACTACTCCATGGTGGGCGCCTACACCGCTGTGTTCGTCATGGCCTGGGTGGGCGGATGGTTGGGCTGGATCGGCTCGGTGGTGGCCGCGGCGGCGGTGGTGGGCCTGTTGGGCGTGGTAACCGAACGCCTGGTGTTCAGGCCCCTGATGACCCGCTGGACCGACATCGACATGATCATGGTGTCCATCGGACTTTTCATTCTGTTGGACAACCTGGCCCAGTTGTTTTTCGGGGCCACTCCGCGCATGATCGGCGACCCCTTCGGTGGGGTCACCGTAAACCTGGGCGTGGCCTCCACCAGCCTGCTCCGGTTGTTCTGTTTCTTCTTCGCCGGGATCACCATCTTCTGCCTGGAGCTGTTTTTAAACCGCAGCCGCATGGGAGTGGCCATCCGGGCCACCAGCCAGAACCGCTTCGCGGCCCAGCTCATGGGTATCGACATAAACCAGGTTTACCGCATCACCTTCGGGGTCGGAGCCTTGCTGGCCGGGGTGGGCGGCGTGCTCTACGGCACCTTGTTCGCCATCTATCCCACCATGGGGGCCTTGCCCACCTTGAAGGCCTTCGCGGTGACCATCCTAGGCGGCATGGGCAACGTCCGGGGAGCCATCTGGGGCGGCCTGATCCTGGGCGTGGCCGAGGCCCTGGGCGGCAACTACATCGCCATGGAATACAAGCAGGCCATCGGATTTTTCATCATCATCCTGGTCTTGCTGGTCAAGCCAAGCGGGCTCTTCGGCCGTAAGGAAGGTGCCTGATGAGCGCGCGGCTTAGAAAAATGCTTCTGTGGGCAGTGACCCTGGCGGCGCTGTTCATGGTCCCTTACGTGGTCGAGGACCGCTATTTCATGCACATCGTGGTGATGGCGGGCATCTTCACCATCCTCACCCTGAGCTGGAACCTGTTGGCCGGCTACACCGGCCAGCTAAACCTGGGCCACGCCGCCTTCTACGGCATCGGGGCCTACACCAGCGCCATCCTGGCCATGCAGACCGGACTGAGCCCCTGGCTGGGCCTGTTCGCCGGAGGCCTGGTGGCCGCCGTCTTCGGCCTGATGCTGGGCTTTCCGGCGCTCAGGCTTTCCGGGCCCTATCTGGCCATCACCACCATAGGCTTTGCCGAGATACTGCGCCTGGTGGCCATGAACTGGGTGGAGCTGACCCGAGGCTCCCTGGGGCTCAGCGGCGTTCCGCTGCTTACGCCCATCAAGATCGGCGACTTCACCATGCAGTTCTACTTTGAGCGCGACTACTACTATGTAGTGGTGGCAGCGGTGCTGTTCACCCTTTTCTGCATCCGCCGCCTCATCGGCTCGGAGTTCGGGGTGACCCTCCAGGCCATGCGCGACGACGAGGCCGGGGCCCAGAGCATCGGCATCAACCCCAGCTCCTACAAACTGGCGGTGTTCACCATCAGCGCATTTTTTGCCGGTTTCGCGGGCGGGCTCTTCGCCCACTTCGCTCGCCTGGTCAGCCCGGAGCTTCTGGCCCTGCACAACACCTTCGACATCCTGACCATGGCCATGATCGGCGGGCTGGGCACCATAGCCGGCCCCATCCTGGGCGCGGTGAGCCTCACCATCCTTTCCGAGGCCCTGCGCTCCATGGAGGAGGTGCTGAAGATCGACATCCGCCTGATCGTCTACGGCCTGCTTTTGATCCTCACCATCCTGTTCATGCGTGAAGGCCTGGTGGGTGTCATCAAGAACACCTGGGCCAGAGTGAAAGGGGGCCGCTGATGGGCGCCATATTGACCACCGACCGGCTCACCAAGAACTTCGGCGGGCTCACCGCGGTCAACGACGTGAGCTTCAGCCTGGAGCAGGGCGAGATATTGGGACTCATCGGCCCCAACGGGGCGGGCAAGACCACGCTGATCAACCTGATCTCCGGGGCCTTCCCCCCCAGCAAAGGCACCATCACCTTTGAGGGGCGCAACATCACCCGGGACAAGGCCCACACCGTAAACACCCTGGGCATCGCCCGCACCTTCCAGGTGGTGCGCATCTTCAGCCGCCTCACCGCCCTGGAGAACGTGCTGGCGGCCATGGTGGACCGGCGGCGCAAGGGGCCCTGGTCCCTGGTGTGGGACAGCTTCTTCCGCCGGGCCTGCGCCCTGACCGAAGACAAGGAATCCTGCGCCACGGCCGACTCGCTGCTGGATTTCGTGGGCATAAGCAAATACCGCGACGAGCAGGCGGGCAACATGCCCTACGCCCTTACCAAGCGTTTGGAGATAGCCAGGGCCTTGGCCACTCAGCCCAAACTGCTGCTTTTGGACGAGCCCAGCAGCGGGCTGAACCCGGCCGAGCTCACCGGCCAGATCGACCTGATCCAGAAGATCAACGCCCAGGGCACCAGCATCCTGATCATCGAGCACGTGATGAAGGTGATCATGGGCATTTCCCACCGTCTTATCGTGCTGCACTACGGCGAAAAAATAGCCGAAGGCGAACCGGAAAAGGTCTACAACGACCCCCTGGTGGTCGAGGCCTATCTGGGAGGAGACTCCGATGCTCAACATTGAGAACCTCAAGGTCGCCTACGGCAAGGCCGTGGCCCTGCACGACGTAAGCATGCGGGTGGACCGTGGCGAGTTGGTCACCCTGCTGGGCTCCAACGGCGCGGGCAAGTCCACCCTGCTCAAGACCATCTCCGGGGTCAACCGGGCCCTGGAAGGCCGCATTACCTGGGAAGGCCGGGAGATCCAGAACCAGCCCAGCCACACCATCGTGAACCACGGCATCATCCAGGTGCCTGAGGGGCGGGCGGTGTTCCCTGACCTGAGCGTGGCCGAGAATCTGCGCATGGGCGCCTTCACTCGCCGCGACGACGACGGAGTGGCCAAGGACCTCAATGAGGTGTTCGAGCTGTTCCCCCGCCTAAAGGAGCGGCGCACCCAGTTGGCCGGCACCTTGAGCGGCGGCGAGGCCCAGATGCTGGCCATCGCCCGGGGCCTGTTGTCCGCGCCCAAGCTCCTGATGCTCGACGAGCCCAGCCTGGGCCTGGCCCCGGTGGTGCGCGAGGCCATCTATCACGTGATCCAGCAGATCTACCAGGAAAAGGGCATCACCATTCTTTTGGTGGAGCAGAACGCCCGCTGGGCCCTGAAGGTAGCCACTCGTGCCTACATTCTGGAAAACGGCCGGGTGACCATGGAAGACACCGGCGCGGCCCTGGCGGCCAACCCGGACGTGCAACGGGCCTACCTGGGCCATTAGGACGCTGACATGCCTGATTTCAACAAAGCCGTGGACGCCGACCGGCTGACCCAGTTCACCCGCCGCCTCATCCAGACCCCCAGCCTGAGCCGGGAGGAAGAGGCCATCAGCAAGGTGATCCAGGCCGAGATGGAGGCCCTGGGCTACGACGAGGTCTACACCGACGAGCTGTTCAACGTGGTGGGGATCATGAAGGGCGAGAGCCCCGGCCCCCGCCTTTTGTTCAACGGCCACATCGACCACGCCGGGGTGGGCGAGATGCCCGACGCCTTTTCCGGGGCCATTATCGATGGCGCGCCCTACGGCTACGACCGCGAGGTGATCTACGGCCGTGGGGCCAGCGACATGAAGGCGGGCGTGGCGGCCATGGTGCACGCCGGGGCCGCGGCCCGCGGCCTGGGGCTGCCCCAGCGGGGCGATCTGGTGGTCACCTGCGTGTCCCGCGAGGAGATCGCCCAGGGCGAGGGCATCGGCCACCTGCTGAAAAACGGGCTCACCGCCGACTTCGCGGTGAGCGGCGAGGCCACCGGGCTGAAGGTCTACCTGGGCCACCGGGGCAAGTTCGAGATGCGTCTCACCACCCAGGGCCGCACCACCCATGGCGGCTTCCCCCAAGGGGGGGTCAACGCCATCTATAAGATGAACAAGCTGCTGAACGCCTTGCAACAGGAATACGAGCTGCCCGAGCACCCGGTGCTGGGCCCGGCCACGGTGACCGTGCTGGACATCAACGCCAGCCCCGGCGCCCTGAGCCCCATCGTGCCCGACCGTTGCAATCTCATCGTGGACCGCCGCTTCTTTCCCGATGAAACCCAGGACGGCCTGTTGGCCGGTTTTGAGGCCCTGCTTGAGGGTATAAAGGCCCAGGACCCGGAGTTCAAGGCCACCCTGGAGCCTCTTAAGTGGTTCCCGGCCATGCTCACCGAGCCCGGCGAGCCGGTGGCCCAGGCCATGCTGCGGGCCAGGGAAACGGTGATGGGCCAGGCCGGGGATCCCGGCAACTGGTACTTCGGAGTGGACGGCACCTTTTTGAACCAGGCCGGAATCCCCTGCGTGGGTTTCGGGCCGGGCAACGAGTTTTTGGCCCACACCCCGGTGGATGTGGTGCCCGTGGACCAGGTGATAACCGCTTGTCAGGTTTACACCGCATTGATCGCGGATCTGTGCGGTCCCAATTTAGAGAAGTAAAGCCATGAAACAGCAAAACATGCAGGAACTAGCCGAGCGGAGGGCCCAGGCGGTCGCCCAGGGCGTTTCCAATGCCAACCCCTACTTTGCCCAAAAAGCCCAGGGCGCCGAGGTCTGGAGCCTGGAGGGCAAACGCTACCTGGACTTTGCCGGCGGCATCGGGGTGATGAACGTGGGCCACTCCAACCCCAAGGTGGTGGCCGCCATCCAGGAGCAGGCTGAGCGCTTCACCCACACCTGTTTCAACATCCTGATGTACGAGGGCTACGTGGAGCTGGCCGAGAAGCTCAACCAGCTCACTCCCGGCGATTTCGCCAAAAAGACCTTTTTCGTCAACACCGGGGCCGAGGCGGTGGAAAACGCGGTCAAGGTGGCCCGTTACTACACCAAGCGCCCGGCGGTGATCGTATTTGACGACGCCTTCCACGGCCGCACCTTGATGACCATGACCATGACCAGCAAGGTAAAGCCCTACAAGTTCGGCTTCGGGCCCTTCGCCCCGGAGGTCCACCGCATTCCTTTCGCCTATTGCTACCGCTGCGCCTACGGCCTGAGCTACCCCTCCTGCGGCCTCAAGTGCGCCCACGCCCTGGAGGACTTTTTCCTCAAGGAGGTGGCGGCCGAAAACACCGCTTGCGTGGTGGCCGAGCCGGTGCAGGGCGAGGGCGGCTTCATCGTGCCCCCCAAGGAGTACTTCGGCATCATCCGCCAGATCTGCGACAAGCACGGCATCGTCATGGTGGCCGACGAGGTGCAGACCGGCATTTGCCGCACCGGCAAGATGTTCGCCATGGAGCACTACGGGGTGGCCGCCGACCTGACCACCGTGGCCAAGTCCCTGGGTGCGGGCATGCCCCTGGGCGCGGTGGTGGGCAAGACCGAGATGATGGATGCGCCCCATGTGGGCGGCCTGGGCGGCACCTACGGCGGCAACCCGGTTTCCTGCGCCGCGGCCCTGGCCGTGCTGGAATACGTGAAACAAGAGGACCTGTGCGCCAAGGCCGCCCGGGTGGGCCAAATGGCCCGGCAGCGCTTCGAGGCCATGGCCGAGAAGTACCCCCTCATCGGCGAGGTGCGCGGCCTGGGGGCCATGCTGGCCCTGGAGCTGGTGCGCGACCCCAAGACCAAGGAGCCCGCCGGAGACGAGGCCAAAAAGCTGGTGGACTACTGCCACAACAACGGGCTCATCGCCCTGAACTGCGGCCGCTACGGCAACATCATCCGCACCCTGATGCCCCTGGTTATCACCGATGACCAGCTGGACGAGGGCCTGGCCATCCTGGAAAAGGGCCTGGCTCTGGTCAGCGCCAAGTAGGCGGCACCAAGCATCTAAAACAACTCGGGGCCTGGAGAGATTTCCAGGCCCCGAGATCTATCTTACCGTCAAGGCTAGGCCGGGGGCGGCCCGGCCACTGATATCAGTTTGTCCAAGAGGCCCTTGGCCAACTCCTCCCCCGGGTCGGGGGGCAGGGACATGAGGATGCCCAGGCCTTCGCTGGTCTCGTGGAACTCCTCCTCGTCCATGGCGCTGACCACCGCGGTGTTGACCATGGCGTTGACCATTAGCAGTTTGGACACCAGGGCCAAAGCCTCTTTTTCGCGGCCCTGGCCCTCTATGACCACCAGCTGAGGGGCCAGCTCCTGGGTCAGGGTCAGAACTTCCTGATCGTTTTGGGCCCAGTAGAGCAGGGCCCGGCCGTCCTCTTCCATCCCGGCGGCCAGTTTGGCCAGGGCTTCGGGCTGGGCGGCGGCCAACAGCACTTTATACATCTCAGCTCCTTAACTAGCTCCTAGGCTTTGCCGCAGCAGGAGCCCGGACCGGCGCATCCGGCGTGTCCGGGGGTGGAGCCGCAGCAGCTATGGTCCCCCGGACCGGGGAACGAATGCTTCCCGCTGCCGGTGAGGGCGCTGGGCGCGGACATCATTTTTTCCACCTGGTCTCCCCCGCACTGGGGGCAGATGAGTTGGTCCCCGCTGCTGATGACCAAAAGCTCCCCGCTGTAGCCACATCCGGCGCAGCTTATCTCAAAGATGGGCATGGGTTCTTCCTCCTATGCACCCTTGCGGCGGTAGTGGTCGGCGATGGCCTCACCCAAGGTGTTCACCGCCAAACGGGCGCAGTGCTTGTGGTCTTCGGGCAGGCCGCCCAGTTCCTTTTCGATGTCCTCGGGCTCCAGCAAAAGGGCTTCGTCCAAACTGCGGCCCTGGGCCAGATCGCCCAGGGCGCTGGCGCATACCACGGTGTAGAGGCAGCCGTGGGGCATGGCCTTTATGTCGGTTATGGTATCGCCGTTCACCTTGATGAATACATCCATCGAGTCCCCGCACTGGCCCACCTCGGTGGCTTGGCCGGTGGCGTCGCTCAGGCTCCCCAGGTTGCGGGGGAGCTGGGCGTGGGCCAGAAAGCGCTGGTCCACCTGCCCTGGCAAGGGAATATCATGGCTGGACACCTGGGCCTCCCTGTTTGACTTTGGTGTTATCAACAGGGCCGGGGCTATTGCCCGCCGCCGCCACAGGTGAACTGCTGGGTGAAGCGGGGCAAGTTGCCCTGCAGCAGGGCCTGGACCGCCTCGTTGACCGTGGTGGATTCGCCGCCGAAGTACACGTCGATGCCCACTTGGTTGAAGCCCATCAAGGGACGCATGCCCATGCCACCGGCGATGAGCACTTTGACGCCTTGCCCGGCCAAGTATTGCACCGGAGCCATGCAGCCGCCCTGCTGGTGGGGCACGTTGGGCACCACCTTGGTGTCTTTGATCTGGCCGTCCTCCACCTCGACCAGGGTGTACAGGTCGCAGTGGCCAAAGTGGGCTCCCAGGCCCGCGTCCATGCCGCCGGGAGCGTTGGAGGGCAGTGCTACTAATCCAGTCATTGTATTGTCTCCTCAGGTTTTGCCTTGGCGGCCTCGGCGGCCGTCGTTGGTTTACTTCAGGCCGCCTTTTTAGCGTCGGCCATCTTTATTATTTTTTCCCAGGCCTGGGCCAAGTCCTCGGCCAGGCCGTTCTGCTGATATTCGGTGATCACCTGTCCCTGCACCATGGCCCGGACCATTGCCGGATCAAAGGGCAACTCGGCTAAAAGCTCCAGGCCCTCTCGGGCGCAGTAGTCGGCTATGGCCTTGCTCTGGTCCAAGTTGAGGTCGCACTTGTTGATGATGACCCCGGCCGGGACCTTGAAGTGGCGGCAAAGCTCCAACACCCTCTCCAGGTCGTGGCGGCCCGAGGGGGTGGGCTCGGTGACCACCACCGCCAGGTCGGTGCCCGACATGGAACTGATGACCGGGCAGCCGATGCCCGGAGGGCCGTCGCTCAGGATTAATTCATAGCCGTTTTCCCGGCTCAGTTCCCGGGCGTGCTGGCGCAAGAGCGCCACCAGGCGGCCCGAGTTTTCCTGGCCCGGGAAGAGCTGGGCGTGGACCATGGGCCCCATGCGGGTGTCGGACACCTGCCAGGTGCCGCAGTGGCGCTGAGGGAAGGCGATGGCCTCTTCCGGGCACAGGGTTACGCACAGCTTGCAGCCTTCGCACTTCAGGGGGTCCACCCGGAAGGCGTCCTCGCCCTCCACAATGGCCTCGAAGCGGCATTTTTCCTGGCACAGGCCGCATGAGGTGCACAGTTCCGGGTCGATGATCGCCTCGTTGCCCGAGTAGAACTGATGGACCTGGCGGGCTTGGGGTTGGAGCAGCAGATGCAGATCCGGCGCGTCCACGTCCAGGTCGCAGATAATTTTATTATGGGCCAGATGGGCCAGGGCTCCGGTGACCGAGGTCTTGCCCGTGCCTCCCTTGCCGCTTATTACCAATATTTCAGGCATGGGCCGCCTCGCAGGGAGAATTGGGGCCCACGCAACGAACCTGGGCGGCCAGGTCCTCGAAAGCCACCCGCATGGCCGGGGAGGCCTGGGCCACCACCTGGCCCTGGGAATAGGCCTGGGCCACCTCGCGGTCAAAGGGTATCTCGGCCAGGATGGGCAGGTCGTGCCTTTGGCAGTAGTGGCGCACCTCGTCGTCGCCCAACCCGGCCCGGTTGATAACCGCGGCCATGGGCTTGTTCATGGGGGCGAAGGCCTGGTGGGCCAGGCGGAAGTCGTAGAGCCCGAAGGGAGTGGGCTCGGTAACCAACAGAATGGTGTCCGCGTCCATCACCGCGTTCACCGCCGGGCAGCTGACCCCCGGCGGGCAGTCCACGATCATGTCCGCCCCGCTCTTGGCGGCAAGCTCTGCCGCCTTGGCCCGCACGAAGCGCATCAACGGAGGGCTCATGGCCTCGCCCACCCGGAGGCGGCCTTGGAGAAAGCCGATCTTGCCCGCTTGGCCCCAGCTAACCTCACCCAATTCCCGGCGGTCCGGGGTAAGGGCTCCGGCGGGGCAAACCTCAAGGCAGGCCCCGCAGCCGTGGCACATCTCCGGGAAGCTGATAAGCACGTCGCCCAGCAGGCTGATGGCCTTGAACTGGCAGATGTCCGAGCAGGCCCCGCAGGCGGTGCACTTGGACTCATCGGCCAGGGGCACCTCCATGTAGGCCTTTTCCGCTCCCTGGATCTCCGGGTTAAGGAATAGGTGCAGGTTGGGCTCTTCCACGTCCAGGTCCACGGCCAGCACCGGGGTGGGCCACACCGAGGCCAGGGAGGCCGACACCGTGGTCTT
Organism: Desulfarculaceae bacterium; assembly: GCA_021737645.1. GTDB lineage: Bacteria > Desulfobacterota > Desulfarculia > Desulfarculales > Desulfarculaceae > Desulfoferula. Next base: position 117,740 of record JAIPDO010000002.1, on the reverse strand, counting down.
GCCGGTGCCTCCCTTGCCGCTGGCAACGGCCAGTATCATGCGCGGCCCCCTTGCTCGCGGTTGGGGCCGTCGGCCATCTCCACCTGACCGCTTTCATAACGCTCGATGGCTTGGCCCACGGTGAGGCCTTCGAGGTCCTGGCCCACCTTGATGCCCACCGCTTCCAGAGCGCGGAAGGCCTTGGGACCCACGTAACCGGTGAGCAGCACCTTGGCCCCGGCCCCCGCCACCGTCTCGGCGGCCTGGATGCCGGCCCCCTGGTTCATGCTCTGGGCGGTGCCGTTGTTGATGTATTCGATTTTTTTGGTCTCAGGGTCATAAAGCACGAATCCGCCGGCCCGGCCGAAGCGGGGATCGAGCAGGTCTTCCAGGGTGGGTCCTTCGCTGCTAATGGCGATCTTGCTCATTTGGTTCTCCAGTTTGGTTGCCGGAGCGCCGCAGGCGTCCGGCTGGGGTGAGAGCTGCTTTTTGCGCCCGCGAACGGCATAATCCCCGCCGTCGATGCGTAGCGCCTGGCCCAAGACCACCGCCTCGGCCACGGCCCTGCGGGCCACGGCCAACACCCGGCCGAAGGTGTGGCGCGAGACCTTCATGCGCCCCGCCGCTTCCTGGTGGCTCAGGCCCTCCAGGTCGGCCAGGCGCAGGGCCTCGCAGCCCTCCACGGTCAGGTTCACCTCGGTGAGCTCCCGCATGGGTACGCCCCTGGGTTTGAAATAGGCTATGGGGGGCTCGTTCTGCACCCAACGGCATTTGCGGGGTCTCGGCACAATCGCTCTCCTGATTTGCTCTTATGTGCAAAACAATGATACCCCCCCGGCAAAGGCTGTCAACTCGAAAATGCTCATATGAGCATTACAATACTATTCCCATTGGCTTGCTTGGCTAATACGGAGGGGCCGCTTGGCGGGGCTTTGCGGGGATTCAGATAAAATCAATATAAAATATAGATATTTACCTGGGCCGGACAGGGCGAGGCGGCAGTATCTGGTAGACTCCCCCCTCGATGCGGATGGACCATCCGTTGGTGAGAGCGCGCGCAACCGCGAAGCGCGCACCCCCCAAAATGCGGCAAAACGTCGCAGTGGAGACGCCCATCCTTGCCGCTGAGGTTTTCTGGTCCAGGCCCTCGGCGTCGGCCAGGCGCAGGGCCTCCAGGCCTTCCAGGGGCAGAACTACGCCCTTGAGATCTTGCACCGGAATCCCCTGAGGGCGAAAAAACGACACCGGCGGGATGGCGCTGACCAGACGGGGTTTTTTGTTGCGGGGCATGGCTTTTCCCTTTTGAAATATATTTCGTTTATAACCGGAAAACAGGCTTAAGGCAAGAAAGTAAATGTAATATGTTTCAAATAAAAATAGGCCATCTTTGGCAACGGCCACCTGCTCACCAAAAATGCCTGTGAAGTATTTATGATTTAAACCGGCTAGATAACCCATAAATAGTACTTTGGTAATCTATATTTAACTACTTACATAATGCTAAATTTTTCACAATTAATTCTTGAAACGATATTTAGATAGGAGTATGCAAGGTTTCTAGTTAAAAGAGGCCACTTAGGGTGATTTCACCCTACGTGGTAAAATAGAGCCGTGCCCAATTTTCAGCAAAGCTTAACAAAAATTCGTTTATGTTAGTTGCTTAGGCTATGAAGTGATAACCCGGGGCTAGGCTCCGCGCCAAACTTGGGAAGGAAAGCAAATGGCTTTCGCAGACAAGTTGAAGAGCAAGAGTTTCTTATACTTGGCCGAGATGGAAACGCCCAAGGGCGTGGACCTGGCGGCCTTTGCGGACAACGGCCGTCATCTGAAGGGCCGGGTGGACGCCGTGTTGGTGCCGGACCTGAGCCATGCGGTGATGCGTTTGGCCGCTTTGGCCGGGGCCTCGGTGCTAAAGGATCTGGGGTTGGAGGTCATCGTGCAGTTCTCCTGCCGCGACCGCAACCGCCTGGCCTTGCAGGGAGACCTGCTGGCCGCCCACGTCCTGGGCCTGAGCAATGTCATGGCCACCGCGGGCGAGCCCATCGAGCATGGCGACCAGCCCGGAGCCAAGGCGGTGGGCGACCTGAGCCCGGCCGAGTTCCTGGAAGCCGCCGCCGGGTTGGCCCAGGGGCGGGACATGGGAGGCCGTGAGCTGGTTGGCAAGCCCAAGTTCTGTATGGGAGCCTCCGTGGCCTCCTTCCAGGACGCCGCCGGGGCCAAGGCCGCGGTGGACCAAGGCGCATCCTTCCTTATAGCTCCCCCGGTGTTCGATCTGGAGGCCTTCGCCCCTCTGGCCGCCGAACTAAAGGATTGCGGGGCTACGCTCATCGCCAGCGTGCTCTTGCTCAAGTCGGTGGGCATGGCCCGCTACCTGAACCAAAACGTGCCAGGCGTCAACATCAGTGAAGCAACCATCAAGCGTATCCGCTCGGCCAGCGACCGGCCGGCCGAGTGCGTCAAAGTCGCCGCCGAAACCGTGCAAGGGCTCAAGGAGCTTTGCGGCGGGGCGCTTTTGATGACCGCTGGTTGGGAAGACCGCTTGCCGCAAATTCTCGACCTAGCTACGCAGTAGGGCTAATGGGCCCCCGGCGGGGCCCGCGTCAGAAAGGCCTAGCCAAATGAACCAAGACAACAGCCAGCGTACGAGCAACTCGGTGCTGGTTCTGGGCGGCGGCATAGCCGGAATAAAAGCCTCCTACGATCTGGCCGAGGCAGGTAGGCAGGTGTATTTGCTGGAGAAAAAACCGGCCTTGGGCGGTTTTCTCCCCTTGCTGGACCGGCAATTCCCCACCAATGACTGCAACATCTGTTATCTGTCCCCCGATGCCGACAAGGCGGGCGGCGCCCGCACCGTGCAGGCCATGCCCCTGACCAAGTTGGTGACCCTGGAGGGCCAGGCCGGGGAATTCAACGCCAAGGTGCTCACCAGCCCCCGCTTCATAGATGTGGACCGCTGCAACGCCTGCGGAGCCTGTTTGGCCGCCTGTCCCCAGGGAGCCATCAGCTTTACGCCGGGCCTGGACACCAGCTCGCCCACCTGCCTGCGCTACCCCCAAGCCACTCCCCAGGCCTTTGCCATCGACATGAGCAAGTGCGACCGCTGCGGCGAGTGCATCAAGGTGTGCGCGCCCGAGGCCATCGACCTGGACCAAGAAGAGGTCGAGCAGAGCCTGGAGGTGGGTTCGGTGGTGCTGGCCAGCGGCGCCGAGGCCTGGGACCCCGCTCCCATGGAGGAGTGGTACGGCCACACCCGCTTCCCGGACGTGCTCACCAACCTGGAGTTCGAGCAGCTCATGAGCGCCGCCGGACCCACGGGCGGCAAGTTCCAGCGGCCCAGCGACGGCCGCCATCCCAAGCGCATCGGCTGGATTCAGTGTGCGGGCAGCCGCACCACCAAAGAGGGTGGCAACTCCTACTGCTCCTCCATCTGCTGCATGATCTCCATGAAAGAGGCCATCTGGGCCATGGAGCACTTCGAGGCCGACCTTGAGGCCACGGTGTTTTTCATGGACATGCGGCCCATGGGCAAGGATTACGAGCTTTACTACCAGCGGGCCAAGAAAGAGCTGGGGGTCAACTTTGTTCGTTGCCGCCCCCATACCGTGGACTACAAGGAAGATACCGGCGACCTCCGGATGAGCTACGTGGACGACCACGGCACCATGGGCGAGGTGGACCTGGACCTGGTGGTCTTGGGCACCGGCTTCTGCGCCGCCGGCGACGCCCAGGAGCAGGCCGCGGCCCTGGGCATCGAGCTGAGTTCATACCGCTTTGTAAAGGCCGACGAGTTCGCCCCGGTCAACACCACGCGCCCCGGCGTGTACGCCTGCGGCATGGCCCTGGGCCCCCAGGACATCCCCGGATCGCTCACCCAGGCCTCGGCCGCCGGCTGCATGGCCAGCGCCAACCTGGCCGCCCCCCGGGCCCTGCGCCGGGAGGACGATCTGCCCAAGGAGCAGGACTTCAGCGGCCAGGAGCCGCGCATCGGAGTCTTCTTCGTGGACTGGGGCCGGGTGGTTCAGGAAGTGGTGGACCCCACGGCGGTGGAAGAGGCCGCGGCCAAGCTGGGCGGCGTGGTCCATGTGGAAAAACTGGAGCTTTCCTATGGCCAGGATGGCCTGAGCGCCCTGGAAAAGGCCATCAGCGAGCATCAGATCAACCGGGTGGTGGTGGCCGGATACAGCCCCCGCACCCATGGCCGCATCTTCGCCGAGGCCATCCGCAAGGCTGGGCTCAACCGGGCCTACCTGGAGATGGCCAATATCCGCGAGCAGGACGCCCTGGTTCACCACGGCGATCCGGTGGCGGCCACGGCCAAGGCCATAACCCTGGTGCGCACGGCGGTGGCCGGAGTGCGCCAGGCCAAGCCCACCCCCAGCCTGACCCTGCCCTTCAACCCCGACGCCATGGTGGTGGGCGGTGGCGTGGCCGGCATGAGCGCGGCCCTGGGCCTGGCCGGTCAAGGCGGCAAGGTCTATCTGGTGGAGCGCGGCCGCGAGTTGGGCGGCCTGGCCAATGAGCTGGCCCGCACCCTGGACGGCCGCCCGGTGGCCCCGGAGCTGGCCGAGATGGTTCAGATGGTCAAGGCCAACTCCAACATAGAAATACTCACCGACACCCTGGTGGTGGACCACAAAGGCCAGGTGGGCAGCTTCATCACCGGCGTGCAGACCGGCCCGGGCATGTTCTACCGCCAGATCAACCACGGCGTGACCATCCTGGCCACCGGCGCCCGGCGCTACGAGCCCACCGAATATCTCTACGGCCAGGACCCCAAGGTCATGACCCAACTGGAGATGGAAAAGCTTCTGGCCTCCGGTGAGGGCGGCGACGCCCTGGACACCGTGGTGATGATCCAGTGCGTGGGCAGCCGCAACGACGACAACCCCACCTGCGGGCGCATCTGCTGCCGCAGCGCGGTGAAGAACGCCCTGTGGATCAAGGAGCAAAAGCCCGACGCCCAGGTGTTCGTGCTCTACCGGGACATGCGCATGCCCTTCACCTCCGAGGACGCCTATCGCCAGGCCCGCGAAGAGGGAGTGCTTTTCGTGCGCTACAGCCCGGACGCGCCTCCCAGGGTGAGCAAGGACGGCGACACCATGGAGGTGATCTTCAAAGATCACATCCTGGACCGCGAACTGGCCGTGGAACCCAGCGCCCTGGTGCTGTCCACGCCCCAGATCGCCGCCGACGAGGACACCGAGGAGCTTTGCGAGATCTTCCGTTTGCAGCAGGGGCCGGGCGGCTTCCTGTTGGAGGACCATCCCAAGGTCAAGCCCATCGACACCCCGGCCCCCGGAGTGTTCGCGGCGGGTTCGGTGCTGGCTCCGGCCTCTCTGGCCGAGGCCCGCACCCAGGGTCTGGCCGCCGCCGGCCGCGCCCTGACCATGGTATCCCAGATGAGCTTGGTGCTCGATACCCCGGTGGCCAAGGTAAACGGCGACCGCTGCGCCGCGTGCTTGATATGCGTGCGCACCTGCCCCTATGGTATTCCTTATATCAACGCCGATGGCTACTCGGAGATAGACCCGGCCCAGTGTCTGGGCTGCGGGGTCTGCGCCGCCGAGTGCCCGGCCCAGGCCATCCAGTTGCCGGGCTACGAGGATGATCGCATGCTCAGCCGCACCGAGGCCCTGCTGGAAGGGGTGTTGTAATGAGTGATTTCGAACCGGTCGTGGTGGTGTTCGCCTGCGACTACTGCGCCTACACCGCCGCCGACGTGGCCGGCCGCATGAATCTGAGCTACCCCAGCGGAGTGAGGATTCTTAGGGTGCCCTGCACCGGCAAGGTGGAGCCGCTTTACATCATGCAGGCCCTGCAAAAAGGGGCTGACGGCGTATTGGTGGCCGGATGCCTGGTGGGCGACTGCCATTTCAAAAACGGCAACCTAAGGGCCGCGGCCCGGGTGAAGAGGGTGCAGACCCTCTTGGATGATATCGGCATCGACGGCCAGCGGGTGGCCATGGTCAACGTAAGCGCGGGCCAGGGAGCCAAATTCGCTGAAATCGCCACCGAGTTCAGCAACAAGATAGGTGAAATGGGGCCCAACCCCATCAAGCAAGGCGCCAAAGCGGCGGCCTGAAGGGAAAGATCATGATCACCGCAGAACGCAAGCCCATGGAAGAGATTTTCCACAGCGTGGAGCCTTACGGCAAGATCCTGCTGGTGGGCTGCAACGAGTGCGTCACGGTATGCCACGCCGGCGGCCGTAAAGAGGTGGCCATGCTGGCCTCGGCCCTCAGGATGGGCCGGCTGAAGCAGGGCGCTCCGCTGACCGTGGACGAAATGACCCTGGAACGCCAGTGCGACCCGGAATACGCCGAGGAACTGGCCCTGGTGGTGGATCAGTACGACGCCGTCTGCTCCATGGCCTGTGGTTGCGGCGTGCAGACCGTGGCCGAGCGTTACCAGGGGCTGCCGGTGCTGCCCATGGTCAACACCGAGTTCATGGGTTCCAGCGAGAAGAACGGCGTGTGGGCCGAGCGCTGCGCCGGGTGCGGCAACTGCGTGCTGGGCCTGACCGGTGGCATCTGCCCCATCGCCCGCTGCTCCAAGCGCATCTTCAACGGCCCCTGCGGCGGCTCCAGCAAGGGCAAGTGCGAGATCAGCCCGGATGTGGACTGCGCCTGGCAACTTATTTGGGACCGCCTGAAACAACTGGGCCAGACCGAGCTTTACAGCCAGATCATGGCTCCCAAGGATTGGCGTAGCGCCCGTGACGGCGGCCCGCGCCGCATCGTCAGAGAGGACATGGCGATATGAAAAGCGACAGCAATCTGGAGAAAGTCCTGGCAGCGGGCCACTTCGCGGTAACCGGCGAATTGGGCCCGCCCCGTGGGGCCAACCTTCAGGCCATCAAGGATAAGGCCGCCCACCTCAAGGGCATGGTCGACGCGGTCAACGTGACCGACAACCAGACCGCCGTGGTGCGCATGGCCTCCTGGGCCGTGAGCCTGGTGCTCCGGGAAATGGGCATGGAGCCCAACTATCAGATGGTCTGCCGCGACCGCAACCGTCTGGCCATGCAGTCGGACATCCTGGGCGCCGCCGCCCTGGGCATCAACACCATGCTTTGCCTGTCCGGCGACCATCCCAGCTTTGGCGACCACCCCCAGGCCGCCAACGTGCATGACATCGATTCCATCCAGCAGCTCCAGATGGTCACCACCATGCGCGACCAAGGCCGCTTCATGGGCGGAGCCGAGATCGACACCCCTCCGCGCATGTTCGTGGGCGCGGCTGCCAACCCCTTTGGCGACCCATTTGAGCTTCGGGTTTTGCGCCTGGGCAAGAAGGTCGCGGCCGGGGCCGATTTTATTCAGACACAATGTATTTACAATATGGAGCGTTTCGCGGAATATATGCGTCAGGCGGTCGACATGGGCCTGACCGAGAAGACCAAGTTGCTGGCCGGCGTGACCCCGCTCAAGAGCGCGGGCATGGCCCGCTACATGGCCAAGAAGGTGCCGGGCATGGATGTGCCCGACGAGGTGGTCAAGCGCATCGCCGACCAGCCCAAGGAAAAGCAGGCAGAGGAAGGCATCAAGCTGCTCTGTGAACAGATAGAGCAACTACGCGAAATGCCCGGAGTGGCTGGTATCCACCTGATGGCCATTGAATGGGAGCATCGGGTACCGGAGATCGTGGAGCGGGCCGGCCTGCTTCCCCGGCCACAGGTGTAAAGGCTCCGCGCCCCCCCGGGCCGGACAGCAAGGAGGAGGCCGTTATGGCCGACGGTAAATACGTTTTGGTAGTGGATGACGACCCGGATCTGGTTGAATCCGTAGCCATGAACCTGGAGGCCAAGGGCTTCGAGGTTGGCAAGGCCTACGACGGAGTGGAGGGCCTGGAGAGCATCAAGAGCCGGCGGCCCGACGTGGTCGTGCTGGACGTGATGATGCCCCGCAAGGACGGCTACGAGGTTTGCGCCGCTCTCAAGAGCGACAGCGCCTCCAGCGACATTCCGGTGATTCTGCTCACCGCGGTGGGTTCGGCGGTGAACTCCACCTCCTATACTCACCGTGACGGAATGACCACCGAAGCCGACGAGTACATCGCCAAGCCCGTGGACTTGGACAAGCTCGCCGAGCTGGTGGCGGAGCTGGCCTAGGCGGCCGTCCGGTGAGCCGGTGCCGGCCATGACGCGGCTGCGCATAACCGGCTGGAAACACCGCCGGGAGCTTAGCCTGCTGGCCCTGAAGGATTGGCCCTGGGCTGGGGTTAACTCCCTGGCCGGGGCTCTGGCCCAGGCCCACATCAACCTCCCTTTTCTCCTGATGCAAACAGGAAAAGGCGGGGTGTGGGTTCGTTTGTGCTTGGAGCAGGGGAAACGCCCCCAGGCCCAGGCGCTGGCCGCCGAGTTGGCCCAGGACCATGGCTGGGAGCCCCCTCTGATAAGCGAACCGGTAATCGCCTTGACTTTTTACCCACTGGCAGGGGGCATGACCCTGCCCGCCGAAGCCCTGGCCTGCCTGGCCGGGGCGGGCTTGCATCCCTTGGCCCTGGGCACCTCCTTGGCGGCCATGACCGTGATCTTGCCCGAGGAAATGCTTCCCGCCGCCGTGCAGGCCCTGGGCAGCCGTTTCGATCTGCCGCCGGGCTCCTCGCCGCCTGAAGAACGGGTGAGCGTGGTGCAAAGCCCGGTGAAGAGGGAGGGCTGACGCATGGAAACCGTGGCGGTGTATTTTGAAAAGCCGGTGCGCACCTACGGGCTCAAGGCCCGGCTGGGCAACGTCGCGCTGAGCCTGGAATGCACCGCCGCTGGGCTGACCGGGCTAACCGACGCCCTGGCCGCCTTGGAACCACCCCTACAGCTTGTTTCTTGCAGCCTGATGTGGGAGGGCGACCTGGCCCTTTTGCAGGTTTGCCTGCCCCAGGACCAGGCCCGGCGCCTGGAAGAGGCGGCGGCCCAGGCCGAGGCCCGGATCGCCGGGTGCAGCCCGGCGGATGTGATCAATCTGCAAGGCCCCCACTTCGGCGATCGCTGGGGCCTGGCCTCCGAGGCCCTGCGCGGCCTGGAGTCGGCCGGGATCGATCCGTTTTGCGTCTTGGGGGTTACCCACACCCTGCAAGTGACCATGGCTCCGGAGAACAACCAGGCTGCCCTGGAGGGCCTGGGGCGGGGCTTCTGCGCTCCGGGAGGCGACAATGGCTGAGCGCCTGCCCATGGCCGCGCCGCCCAGGATCGAGCTGAGCGATCGCAACTACCGGCGCATTTTTCAGTACCTGCCCATCCCCACCATTTTGCTCGGTCAGGACAAAAGAGTCCTGGCGGTCAGCACAAGCTTTTTAAAACGCTACGGCCTGACCCAAGACCAGGTGCTGGGGCACCTATGCTACGAGGTCTACCGCCGGGGAAACCAGCCCTGCCCGGCCAGCGTCTGCCGTTTTCCCGCGGCCATGCAGGGGCAGCAGGACCTTTTCAACCTGCACGAGTACAAGGACTCCCGGGGGTACAGGGTGGTGGAGGAGGTGCATCTAAGCCCCTTCACCGATGAGGACGGCAAGGTGCTGGGGGTCATCGAGTCGGTGCGCGACACCTCCGAGGCCAAGCGCCTGGAGGTCAGCCTGACCGAGACCAACGAGCTGTTGGGAGGGCTACTCAACTCCATGCTGGGGGTGGTGGTGGCCGCCGACCTGGAGGGCCGCATCCTGTTCGTGAACCGCAACTCACTGCCGGTGATGGGCTACACTCCCGAGGAGCTGGTGGGCAAGACCCTGTGGGACCTGAGCCCCCACGAGGAGCTCAAGCGCCTCAGGGGCATCCTGGACGCCAGCGACGGGCCGGTGCGCGGGGTGCGCACCCAACTCACCAAAAAGGACGGCGAGGTGGGCCCGGTGGTGGTGAACCTGAACTACATCTACCGCGAAGGCAAGCCCATAGGCACCTTGGGCATCATCAGAGACCAGCGGGAGCGGGCCAAGATGGAGCGCCACCTCAGCTCGGCCCGCATGCAGGTGGTGCAGTCGGACAAACTGGCCATGCTGGGGCGCATGGCCGCCGGCGTGGCCCATGAGCTGAACAACCCGCTCACCGGCATCACCATCTACGGCGAACTGGTGCGCGACCAGCTACCGCCGGAGCACCCGGTGCAGCCGGACCTGCAACGCATAATCGAGGACGCGGAACGCTGCCGGGACATCGTGCGCGATCTGCTGGACTATAGCCGCCAGGGCAGCATCCAACTTGAGTCGCTGGACCTGAGCCAGTTGGTGGAGGAGGCGCTCTCGCTCACCCACGCCGACAGCCAGGGCTGGCGGGTGCAGGTGAAGACCGACTGGGCAACCGATCCCTTGATTATTCAGGGCGACCGCCAATTGTTGCGTCAGGTGTTCATCAACCTCATCTCCAACGCCTACGACGCCATGGAAGGCCGGGGCAAGCTCACGGTGCGCACCTACCTGGACGAGGGCGGCATGCGCTGTGCGGAGATCAGCGACACCGGCAGCGGCATTTCCCCGGAATATCTGAACAAGGTGTTCGATCCCTTTTTCACCACCAAGCCGCCGGGGCAGGGAACCGGTTTGGGGCTCAGCGTCGTTTTCGGAGTGATTTCGCGGCACGAAGGTAAAATTATGGTGAAGCAAAGCGGGCCCCAGGGCACCACTTTTTTGGTCCAACTACCGGCCCAGGCTCCGAAGACCTTGCTGGATTTTGCAAGTTCGATGCGCAGCGACCCTGAGGAAGAGGAGATCGGGTGAGTATTCAACCAACACGCCGAATTTTGGTGGTAGACGACGAAGAGAGGGTGCGCCTGGCGGTGGAGCGGGTGCTCACCGAAGCCGGTTACGAGATATTTTTGGCCGCCGACGGGGCCGAGGGCCTGGCCATGGTTGAGGAGCACGCCCCGGATCTGGTCTTGGTGGATTTGATGATGCCGGTCATGGACGGCATGGAGTTCTTGGACCAAGCCCGCCGCCGCTATCCGGACCTGACCTCCGTGGTGATCACCGGCTTCGCCACCCTGGAGAAGGCGGTGGAGGCCATGAAGCAGGGGGCGGACGACTTCTTGGCCAAGCCCTTCAAGCCCCAAGATCTGCGCATGGTGGTGGAGAGGGCTTTTCGCCGGGCGGCCACCCTGCAAAACATCTCCATCGAGAAAAGCCGCACCCGTGCCCTGGTGGCCTCCATGCGCAACGGAGTCTTGGTGGTCGACGCCGCCGGCGAAACCGCGTTGGTCAACCCCGTGCTAGCCAAGCTTTTGGGCGTCACTCCCGAACAGATGCAGGGCCGCCCCTGCGCCGAGACCCTGCCCTGGCCCGAAGTGTGCGAGTGCCTGACCCAGGCCATGGGCCGCCGCCGGGAGGAACTGACCAGCGACGACTGCCGGGGCCAGGTGAGCCTGGGCCAGGGCGACGACGCGATTTATTTTCAGGTGACCTGCGCTCCCTTTTACGATGCCCGCCGCCAGCCGGTGGGCGCGGTGGCGGTGTTCGATGACATCACCGCCTGGCGCCGCCTGGACCAGTACAAGAACGAGTTCGTATCCACCGTGGCCCACGAGATCGTCAGCCCGCTCTCCGCCGTACTGGGCCAGTTGCAAAATCTGGGCAAGGGCCTGCTGGGTCCTCTGGAAGAGCCTCAAAAGGAGCTTCTGGGCCGGGCCCGGGAGCGTTTGGAATCCATCGCCAACCTGAGCAAGGACCTGCTGGATTTGTCCAAGATCGAGGCCGGGGTCATGGGCCAGGTGAGCCGGGTGGATCTGACCCCCCTGCTGCACGAGGCGGTGGACCAGCTTAAGGGCCGGGCCCAGGACAAGGGCCAGAGCCTGGAGCTGGAGCTGCCCGAGGCACTGCCCGAGGTGATGGGAGTGGGCGAGGAACTGCTCAGGGTGGCGGTGAACCTGATCAGCAACGCGGTCAAGTACACCCCGGACGGCGGCCAAATAGCCGTGCGCGCCCAGGGCCGGGACGGCGAGGTGACCCTGGAGGTCCGCGACAACGGCTTGGGCATTCCGGCGGAGGAGCAGGAGGCCATCTTCCAGCGCTTCCATAGGGTGAAAAACGCCGACACCCGCCACATCCCCGGCACCGGGCTGGGGTTGGCCATCGTCAAGCGGGTGGTGGAGAGCCACGGCGGCAGGCTGGAGCTAACCAGCCAGGCGGGCCAAGGCAGCACCTTCACCCTGCATCTGCCCACCGCGCCGGAGTAGCCCGGCGGGTATTACCAGAAAAGCCGCCTATGTATCATGCGTAAGCGCGATCTTCTCCAACATGGTCGCCAGGCCCGCCCCCAGAGTGTAGATGGACTCGATGGGCAGGTTGTCGGTGGCCGTGGCGTCGAAGCACAGGTTCAGGGTTGAGTCCATGCCGTCTTCCGGGGGCCAGTAGCGGATCAGCAGGGGCAGCTTGGGCAGAGGCCTGAGGATCACCCCCAGTTCGGCGGAGCCTTCCTCCTCCACCTCCTGGGCCCCGAAAATGTCTATCACCCACTCCATCAGATCGCGGTGCTCGTCGATCACTCTTTGCAGCGGTTTTTCACAGCGCTGGGCAAACAGCCGGTGCCAGTCTTCGCCCCCCCGTAACTCCCTGAGCAATACCCAGCGCCCCGCCGGGTCCTTTCCCTGGCCCATACTCACATAGTTGAGCATGGGCTCGGCCAGCCAGACGTTTACATGGCACTGGGAGGCCAGGGTGCCGTCGGGGGCCACGGTGAAGTCCTTGCCCAGGCACTTTAGAATCAGGTGTTTTCCGTTATGGGAGCAGCCCAACTGCTCGGCCTTGGCGGCCAGGTCCACTTCCGCCACCCTGGCCTTCAGGGGAGCCATGGCCCGCGTCAAGTCCTCATTGGGGGTGGTGGCTTGGCCCAGTTCCTGGGCCAGCTCCTCGCGCACCTCGGGGTCCATGTCCTTGCAGGCGCTGAGCGGCTTTTGCCCCCGTATGGCCGCGGCGGCAAAGGCCAGGCAGGCGTTCATGCCGCATTTCTTGCAGTTGGTCTGAGGAAGCAGCTTGTATAGATCTAGGTAGCTCTTGAGGGGGGCCATGGCGCAATGCTCCTTTAGCGATGCCGCAGTATTGTATAAAAGTTTAGCCCCTGGTTTTGGCCCGCGAATCACCCGAAAGGGTCATATTCTCTTTTGCCTGTTTTACTGAGGTGAGGGGGGCAAGACAATCTGATAGTACGCGAGTGATTCTGGAGAAAGAGGTTGGTTACCGCAGAAATCGGTTGGCTTACCTTCGGCACAGCCGGCCAGTCTAAACCAACCCCTGCCTGGCGGCCCACACCGCCGCCTGCGCCCGGTCGTTGACCCCCAGCTTGTTGAAGATGTTCACCACGTGGCGTTTCACCGTGTTCTGGCTGATGCCCAGCACATGGGCGATGCGCGGCTTGGAAAGCCCCTGGGCGGTGAGCCGCAGCACCTCCAGCTCCCGCTTGGTCAGAGGGTTGCCTCCCTGGGGCTGAAAGGGCATCTCGCCCAACTGGAAGCGGTTCATCTCATCCAGGGAGCGCTCCAGGGTCATCAGCTCACCCTCCAGGCGGGACTGGCGCTTTTTTCGGTGGGTGATGTCGAAGCTGATGCGGGCGGCAAAGGCCACCACGCCCCGGCGGTCCACGATGGGATAGGCCTTGGCCTCGCGCCAGACCTCCTCGCCCGAGGAGGTGACGAAGTGACGCTCCGCCGAGTGGGGCCGCCCATCGGCAAACATGGGGCGCACCGGGCAGGAGTCGGGGCAGGGGGTGTCGCGGCCGGCGAAGACCCGGTAGCAGCGCCGGCCCACCACGCTTTGGTCGTCCTCCATGAGCGGCTCCTTGGACCAGATCACCCGGTAGTTGCGGTCCACGATCATCAGGGAGTCACCCAGGCTGGCCAGGACCTGCCAGGCAGTGAGGTCGGGAGCTTGGCTTTGGTTGTGACTCACCAGGGCTTCCTTTCGGGCCAGGCCGGAATTAGCGCGGATTTCTTTTTTATGGCACGGTCAGCGCCGGGCCGCAAGGATAAGTAGACCTAAACGCCTGGGTGATGACGGCGCTTGAGCCAACGCTTGAGCAGCCAGGTGAACAGGCCCAAAGCGATGAGCACCCCGGCGGCCACGGCCAAGTCCTCCCAGTGGGGGTCTTGCCAAATGCGGCGCAAGCGGTCGGCGAACACGGTGATGGCCAGGGTGACCGGGATCATTCCCAGGAGGGTGCCCACCGCAAAGGAAAGAATCCTGACTCGGGAAGCGCCCGCGGCCAAGTTTATAAGGGTGAAGGGAGCCACGGGCAGCACCCGCAGGATGATGATGGTGGTCACCCCGTGGTCGGCCATTTTTTGGCTCACCTTGCCGATTTTGCCGCCGGAGAATTTGGCCAGGGTTTTGTGCCCGGCCGCGAAGCCCAGGCCGTATAGGGCCAGGGCGCTTATCAGGGCCCCGGCCAAGGCATAGGCCGCGCCCAGCCAGGGGCCAAAGATCATTCCCGTGGCCCCGATGAGCAAAACCACCGGCAGCATGACCAGACCGCCCACCAGAAAACCGCCCAAAGCGGCCAGGGGGGCCAGGGGCATGCCCTGGACCGTGGCGGCCAGGCGGTCAAGGCTGTGTTCGTCCAGCAGGCCGTTGAGGGGGCCCCACCGCCAAAAAGCGCACAAGGCCAGCAGTAAGGCGGGAATGACGGCCGCCTTTAGCCAGGACCTCCAACCATGCACGTGCTGGGGCAACAGCGGATGCTCGGAGTCTGGTTGCGGTGTCTGATGAGCCATGTCTGCGCCTCTCCAGGGTTTTCCCGCCAATACCGGCACCAGCATAGCAAGTTCAAAGGCAGGTGGGTAGGCAATCCCGCCGGGCCTACTCGCCCAACAAGGGGCTCAAATAGGGGCCCTCAGGCATCACCGCCACCCGTTGGTGAGTGGCGCAGAGTTCGGCCACGGTGGCGGGCAGGTCCTCCACCCATTCCAGGCCGAAAGAGCGGGCGGCCTCGGCCTCTAGGTCGGGAGCGTAAATGAGCACCCGGCCCAGATGATCCAGGCACTGGAAGTAGGCCTGGGCACCCCACTGGTCGATCACAAAATTGGCCGGGTCGGCGTGGCGCTCGCGGAAGCCCTGGGGCGTGGCGCACAGGCGCACCATGCGGCAATATTCCTCGCTGCCCAGGCCCTGGGTGCACTTGGTGATCCACAGCACCGTGCCGCCGGGGCGGGTGACGCCCTTGGCCGCCAGCAGGCCCTTGGAAGACTGGTACAGGGTGTCGTCCAGGGGATGGCCGCCGCCGCTGGTTATCACCAGGTCGAATGGCTCGGCCACCGGAACAACCGTCTGGCGGGAGGCCAAGGCGCAGCCCTGCTCAAAAGCGCTGGGAAAAGCCCCGGCGAACACGCCCAAAAGGCGTCGGTCGCGGTCTATGACCACGTTGAGCATGAAATCCAGCCCCGCGGAGCGGGCCACCCGGGCCACCTGCTCCTGAAAGGGGTTGCCGGTGAGGCCGCCGGCCCTTAGGCCGGGGTGCTCGATCATCTTGTATGAGTGCATGAAGTGCATGGTCTCCAGGGCGGAGATGCCGGGCAAAATGGATTTGCCGCCCCCGGAGAAACCGGCAAAGGGGTGGGGCTCGATTAGCCCGGTGACGATCTTGAGCTCCGCCTCCAGGTAGTTCCGGTTCACCGCTATGGGCGTGCCCTCTATGGTGTCCACCACCTCCAGGGAGGCTGCGTCCCGACAGTCGTGGTTTATCACCCGCCACTGGGCGGCAATCTCGGCCCCGAGCAGTTCATTTAATTCGGAACCCAGGTTGGGCCGGTGCATGCCCGTGGCGATAAGTATGGTGATGTCCTCACGGGGCACTCCGGCGCCCATCAGGGTGTCCAGCAACGGCGGCAGCAGCAGTTGGTTGGGCACCGGCCGGGTGATGTCGCTGACCACGATGCAGGCGCTGGCCTTGCCCCTGGCAAGCTCGGCCAGGGGAGGCCCTCCCAGGGGCCGGGCCAAGGACTGGGCAACGGCGGCGGCGGGGTCTGGCAGGGGAGGCAGCTCCCGGCTCTGCAGCAAGGCCGCGTCTTGGGGCAGATTCAGGCTAATTTCCTTATGACCGCAGGGCATTTTTACGCTGGGCATGGCACCTCCCGATAACTATGGGACTACTATAACCATTTGCCCGGCCACAGGCCAGGGAAGCACAACACTGGAACATAAGACTCAAAAGAGTTATGCTGGGGCCGGTTGCTCGGTAGGCTTTCCGCCTTGGGCCGCGGATGGAGCCTTAGCCGCGACAGGATGAGGACGCTGCCGGTCGCAGCCAAAAAATTACAAAGGGAACGGGAGGAGACTCATGAAGAGTAAACTTTGGCTGCTGCTGGCCTTGACCGCCGCGCTGGGACTGGCTCTGGGAGCCGGACCGGCCATGGCCAAAACCATCAAAATTGGCCTTATCGACTGCTACAGCGGCCCGCCCAGCACCTATACCAACGACGTGCGCGACGCCTTTATAATGCAGATGGACAAGGTGAACGCCAAAGGCGGCATCTGGGGCAACAAGTTCAAAATCGTGACCCGGGACACCAAATTCAAGGTGGACCTGGGGCTCAGCCAGGCCAAAGAGCTGATAATGCGTGAAGAGGTGTCCATGCTGGTGGGCACCATCAACAGCGCCCTGGCCCTGGCCCTGGCCGACCTTTGCCAGCGCGAAAAGATTCCTTTCTTCGCCACCTTCAGCAAGAGCGCCAAGATCAGCGGCGAAAAGGGCAACCGCTACGTGTTCCAGATTACCGAGAACACGGCCATGATCGGCAAGGCCGCCGCGGCGGGCCTGGCCAAGAAGCCCTACATCAAGTACTGGATCGCGGGCGACGACTATGAGTACGGCCACGCCGTGGGCATGGGCGTATGGAACCACCTCAAGAAACTCAAGCCCGAGGTCAAGCTTCTGGGGCAGAGCTGGTGGAAGGTGGGCGAACCCGACTTCACCCCCTACATCACCGCCATCCTGGCCGCCAAGCCCGACGCGGTGATCGTGGCCACCGGCGGCCGCGACTGCGTGCCCTTCCTCAAGGCGGCCCAGGCCACCGGCTTTAACAAGAAGGTTCCCTTCTTCATGCACACCGCCGCCGAGCTGGCCACCCTGCGCCCGGTGGGCAAGAACGCCCCCGAGGGCGTGCTGGGCACCAGCAACTACTTTTTCTATCACCCCCAAAGCGCGGCCAACATCGCCTTTGTCAAGGAATTCCAAGACGCCTATAAGCGCCTGCCCACCGTGGGCGCGCTCTATGGCTACATCACCGCCCAGTTGGTTATCCAGGGCTATCAAAAGACCAAGAGCCTGGACACCGAGAAGTTCATCGACGCGGTGGAGGGCCTGACTGTGCAGACTCCGGTCGGCCCGGTTAAGCTGCGGCCCGAAGACCATCAGGCGCTGCTGCCCATGTACATGGGCGTCACCAAGAAGTCGCCCAAGTACGACTTCCTGGTGGCTGACGGCATCGTGACCATCTCCCCCGAAGAGGCCGCGCCCGACCTGGAAGAGATCAAGAAGGCCCGAGGCAAGTAGCTCCGGCCAGGCATCGCAAGCAACGCCCGGCGGGTGGAGCGAGCAGGCTCCGCCCGTCAGGCCAAACCGTTTTTTTAGCTCCCGCGCGCCAAGAGGGGTCCATGGATTCGGCAAGCCACATAACCCTGGCTGCCTTGGGGCAACAGTTGCTGGTGGGGCTCAGCCGCACCACCATTCTGTTCATCGTCAGCTCCGGCCTCAGCCTTATCCTGGGGGTGCTCAGGATCCCCAACGTGTCCCACGGCTCCCTGTACATGATCGGGGCTTTCGTCACCTATTCGGTGGCCACCTTCATCGGTGGCCAGACCGGATTCTGGGTGGCCCTGGCCGTGGCTCCGGTGGCGGTGGGCTTTTTGGCCTTGGCCGTGGAGCGGGGCATCTTCTGCCACCTCTACGAGCGCGAGCACCTCATGCTCCTGCTGTTCACCTTTTCGCTCATGCTGGTGTTGGGCGACGTGGTCAAGCTGATCTGGGGCTCGGACTACCGATCCCTGGCGGCCCCGCCCATGATGCAGGGCTCCTTCTCCCTGGGCGGCATGCCCTTCCCCCGCTACAACCTGTTTTTGCTGATCATGGGGCCTTTGGTGGCCGTGGGCCTGTGGGCGCTGACCAACAAGACCAAGATCGGCAAGATAGCCCGGGCGGCGGCGGTGGACCGGGAGATGGTGGCGGCAATGGGCATCAACGTGAGCTGGGTGTTCGCCTTTGTCTTCTGTCTGGGCTGCCTCATGGCCGGCCTGGGCGGAGCCTTGGTGGCCCCCACCCAGAACATCACCCAGGGCATGGACCACGCCATAATCATGGAGGCCTTCCTCATCGTGATAATCGGCGGCCTGGGCAATATGTGGGGCGCTCTGTTGGGCGCGGCCATCTTCGGGATCACCGACTCCATCGGCATTCTGGTGTGGCCCCAGTTCGCCATCGTCTTTCCCTACGTGGCGGTGACCATAGTGCTCGTGTTCAGGCCCAAGGGTCTGCTCAAGAGCACTTGGTAAGGGGAGGGCGATCTTGCAAAAGCAAAAACTGCTCGGCTCCCGCAGCCTGATTCTGGTGGCGCTCCTGTTGGCCGCGCTGGCGCTGTTTCCCAGCATGGCCAGCCGCTACTACATCTACTTGGTGGCCCTGATGATGGTCACCGGCCTGTTGGCTACCAGCCTGAACCTGGTGTTGGGCTATGGGGGCATGTACCAATTCAACCACGCGGTGTTCTACGGGGTGGGGGCCTATGCCGCCGCCCTGCTAACGGTGCGCGGTGGGGTGAACCCCTGGTGGGGCTATCTGCTGGGGCCGGTGGTGGCTGCGGCGCTAAGCCTGCTCATGGGCCTGATCTGCGTGCGTCTGAGCAAGCTATACTTCGGCATGCTGCAAATTTCCCTGGGCAGCCTGGTGTGGGCAGTGGTGTTCCGATGGTATTCCTTCACCGGCGGCGACGACGGTATGCACGGAGTGCCGGTGCCCAGGCTCATCGGCTCCATTGACGGGGCCTACTATTTCGTGCTCATCGTTACCGTGGTCTGCCTGGCGGTGATGTACCTCATCGTCAACTCGCCCTTTGGCCGGGTGTTCCAGAGCATACGCGACAACCCGGAGCGAGCCGAAGCCATCGGGGTGAACGTGCGCCAGCACCAGCTCGTGGGCCTGGTTATCGCCGGGTTCTTCGGCGGAGTGGCGGGCACCTTGTTCGTTACCGTGGAGGGCAGCGTCTTCCCGGACATGCTCTTCTGGACCCTGTCGCTGGAGATCATCATCATGTGCCTTTTGGGTGGGTGGTTCACCTTCCTGGGGCCCATGCTGGGCGGGGGCATGGTAGTGGCGCTCAGGGCTGTGGTGGGCATCTACACCGACTACTGGACCATGGTGCTGGGCATCATCCTCATGCTTTTGATTTTCTTCCTGCCCGAGGGGGTGTTGGGCTTTTTCACCGCCCGCCTGGGACGCGGCCGGGCCGTAAGGGAAGGGGACTAGCATGCTATCCGTGCAGCATCTGCGCAAGTCTTTCGGCCCCTTCCTGGCCGTGTCCGACGCCAACCTGATTGTGGAGCAAGGGGAGATCGTGGCGGTGATAGGCCCCAACGGCGCGGGTAAGACCACCCTGTTCAAGCTGGTCACCGGCCAGCTAAAGCCCAACCGGGGGCAGGTGGTATTCAAGGGCCAGGACATCGCCGGGCTGAGCCCCCACCGGGTGTGCCGCCGGGGGTTGAGCCTCTCCTACCAGGTGGTGAGCGTGTTCCCGCGCATGAGCGTGTTCGAGAACGTACGGGTGGCGGTGTTGGCCCGGCGGCGTCAGGTTTTGCGCCTGTTCACCCCGGCGGTGCGCCTGGCCGGCGAGGAGACCTGGGAAATTCTCAACAACGTGGGCCTTGCCGATAAGGCGGGGCTGATCAGCGGCACCCTGTCCCACGGGGACAGCAAGGTGCTGGAAATGGCCATCGCCCTGGGTAACCGGCCCGAGCTTCTGATCATGGACGAGCCCACCGCGGGCATGAGCCCCGAGGAGACCAGGGCCGCCATGGGCCTGATCCAGCGCCTCAACGGCGACATGGGCATCACCATACTGTTTTGCGAGCACGACATGGAGCTGGTGTTCAACCTGGCCCAGCGCATCATGGTCATGCGCCAGGGCAAGACCATCGCCCAGGGCACCTGCGATGAGGTCCGCTGCGACGAGAACGTGCAGCAGGCCTACCTGGGAGGCCATGGCGATGCTTGAGCTAAAAGGCGTGCACACCTACTACGGCCTGAGCCATATCCTCTTCGACGTGAGCCTGAAGGTGGGCAGCGGCGAGGTGGTGGCCCTCCTGGGCCGCAACGGCGCGGGCAAGAGCACCACCATGCGCTCCATCATGGGCCTCACCCCGCCCAAACGCGGGAGCATAGTATACAAGGGCCAGGACATCACCACCCTGAAGCCCCATCTCAGGGCCCGCCTGGGCCTGGGCTACGTGCCCGATGACCGCCGGGTCTTCGCCGACCTCACCGTGGGGGAAAACCTGGAGATTGTGGCCCGTCCCGGCCCCGGCTCCGACCAGTGGACCAAGGAGAAAGTCTACAGCTTCTTCCCGCCCCTGGCCGAAATCGACGGCCGTCAGGCAGGGTTCCTCAGCGGCGGGGAGCAGCAGATGCTCACCATCGGCCGGGCCCTGATGACCAATCCCGATTTTTTGCTGCTGGACGAGCCCACCGAGGGCCTGGCCCCGCTGGTGGTGCGCTTGCTGGCCCAGCAGATACAGAGCCTTAAACAGACCGGGTTGACCGTGCTGTTGGCCGAACAGAACCAGGACGTGGCCCTGGGGCTGGCTGACCGAGGCTACATCATTGACAACGGAGTGATTCGCTACTCCGGCACCATCGAGGATCTTAGAGCCGATGAAGAGGTGCGCAAGCGCTATCTCATGGTCTAGCCCCAATATTTCATGAGGGTCGGGCGTCCGGCTGCGCCAGGAAGCGCCATGCTGCGTTGGCGGGATCGCGTGGGCCTTGACGTATGTAATAATACGCCCGCGGCCCACGCTCTCCGCCGCCTTGCCTGACACTGCCTGGCTGTGCCGGTAATGGGTGCAAACTCAACTTTGATAATGCGAGCGCTGTTTGCCTAATTGACCCAAACGCTGGTTCGTGACCTGGTATCACCCGGCCCCATGAAATATGAGGGCCGAGCCAACAGTCGGCCGCCTGGGCGTATTTGACCAAACCTATTAGTCCAGACCGGCGGCGATGAAACTAAAGTCCTCCATTTTCTATAAGCTGCTTTTGTTTATCTTGCCCTTGGTGTGCCTGCCCACGGCGGTGGTGGGCTATTTTTCCATCCAGGCCTCGGTGGAGCGGGTGAACCGCCTGGTGCGCCAGGAGCAAATGGTGCAGGTGCAGGCGGCGGCCAAGAAGATAGACGACGTGCTCAACTCCTGCCGCATCGACCTGGTCACCATCACCGGCTTGCCGCTCATCGAGGAGTACAACCTGGCCCGTTCCTTTAGGCTCAAGGCCGAGGCAGGTTTTAACCGCGACAACATCGTTCGCCTGTTCCAGGACTTTTTGGCCCGCACCCCTTACTACTGGCAGCTGCGCTATATAGACGCCTCGGGCCGGGAGCTCATCAAGGTGCGCCGGGGCCAAAGCGACCCGCCCTTGGGGCAGGTGGCCGCTTCGTTGCTGGCCGCCGCCCGCCGTCTGGTCCCGGATGGGGCCTACTTTTCCTCCCTGGTCGATGCGCCGGAGTTGGGCGGTTTGGTGATGCACTGCGCCCGGCCCACGGACAGCCCCTGGGACCGCTTCACCGGCCTGGTGGTCATCGACCTGGACTTCGCGCGCGTCACGGAAATGGTGCGGGGCATCAAGGTGGGCCAACGGGGCTACGCCTTTTTGGTGGACCAAAGCGGGCGCAACATTGCCCACCCCTACGCCCAGCCCTATGAGCTGGGGCCGGATATAGGCCCGGACAGCCTGCGCCGCCTATTGGTCGACATGATGGCCGGAGGCACCGGCTGGCGCACCTATCGCTTCCAGGGCGAGGAGAAGGTGGCCGCCTTCGCCCCGATCCCCACCCTGCACTGGTCCGTGGCCGCCACCATTCCGGTGAAGGAGTTCCGCCAGGAAGCCGACGCC
This sequence comes from Desulfarculaceae bacterium, assembly GCA_021737645.1. Classification (GTDB taxonomy): domain Bacteria; phylum Desulfobacterota; class Desulfarculia; order Desulfarculales; family Desulfarculaceae; genus Desulfoferula. The sequence goes on along the minus strand of JAIPDO010000002.1, from coordinate 95,701 downwards.
ATCCAGAACCGCGTGATCCAGGTGATGATCATCGCCCTCATCCTGGCGGTCACCGGAGTGAGCATCCTCTCCTACAACCTGCTCAAGCCGGTGCGCAGCCTGGCCGCGGCCACCGAACGCCTGGCCGCCGGGCAATCGGCCCGTGAGCTGCCGGTCACCTCGCGCGACGAATTGGGCGAGCTGACCCGGGCCTTCAACCGCATGAGCCGCAACCTGGAGCGCACCCAGGCCGAGTTGGTGCGTAGCGAAAAGCTGGTGTCCCTGGGGCGGCTCAGCGCCGGAGTGGCCCACGAGATAAGAAACCCGCTGAGCGCCATGCAAGGGGCCATGGTCCACCTGCAGCGGCGGCGGCCCGAAGATCCCCTGATAAACGAGTACGGCAAGATCGTCTGCGAGGAGATCGAACGCCTCAACCGCTTTGTCACCGAGTTCCTTTACTTCGCCCGCCAGGCCCCGCCCAAACCGATGGCCGCGGACCTCAACGCCCTGGTCAAATCGGTGCAGACCCTTTTCCATGCCGAGGCGGCCAAGCGCGAGATACGATTTCACGACCTGCTGGACGACACCCTGCCCCTGGTGATGCTGGACCTCCACCAGATGGAGCAGGTCCTGGTTAACCTGCTGATCAACGCCATGGACGCCATGCCCGCGGAGGGCGGCTACGTCACCTTTTCCACCACCTGGCAGCGCCCGGCTACCGGCGTGGAGGGCCAGGTGCGCCTGGCCGTGGAGGACAACGGCTCGGGCATCACCCCCGAGCAACAGGCCAACATCTTCGATCCCTTCTTCACCACCAAGGACGCGGGCACCGGCCTGGGGCTCACTCTGAGCCTGGGTATCGTGCAGGGCCACGGCGGTGAGCTGGAGGTGCAGAGCCGTCCGGGGCATGGAACCACGGTTATAATAAAATTACCCTATAGACCCGCCCCCCAGGCCGGCCAGGAGGAGCCAATTGGATAGCCCCCGCAAGATATTGGTGGTGGATGACCGCATCAACGCCCTCAAGGTGCTCATGGCCATCCTGGCCGACGAGGGTTATGAGGTGCTCACGGCCACCAGCGGGGAAGAGGCCCTGGCCCAGTACCATGCCCACCCGGACCTGGACGTGGTGCTGGCTGATCTTAAGATGCCGGCCATGAACGGCCTGGACCTGTTTCGGCGCATGAGCTATGAGAGCGACGCCCCGCCTTTCGTGATCATGACCGCCCACGCCACGGCCCGCTCGGCGGTGGAGGCCCTCAAGCAGGGAGTGGCCGACTATCTGTTCAAGCCTCTGGACTACGAGGAACTGTCCATTGTTTTGGATAAGGCCATCCGCCAACGGCGCATGTCCCGGGAGTTGGCCAGCCTGCGCCGCCGGGTGGAGGCAGAGGGCTCCTTCCACGGCATCATAGGCACCAGCCCGGTGATGACCGAGGTGTTCGATCTGGTGCGCACCGTGGGGCCCACCGACGCCTCGGTTCTCATCCACGGCGAAACCGGCACCGGCAAGGAGCTTCTGGCCCGGGCCCTGCACGCCGAAAGCCCCCGCACCGCCGGGCCCCTGGTGTGCATCAACTGCGCCGCCCTCACCGAATCCCTGTTGGAGGCCGAGCTGTTCGGTTACGTCAAGGGGGCCTTCACCGGGGCGGGCGGCGACAAGAAGGGCCGCCTGGAGTTGGCCGACGGGGGCACCCTGTTCCTGGATGAGATCGGCCACATGAGCCTGTCGCTTCAGGCCAAGCTGCTGCGCTTTCTGCAGGAGCGCACCTTCGAGCCGGTGGGCGGCAACACCCCCCGCCGGGTGGACGTGCGCCTGCTGGCCGCCACTAACCAAGACTTGGAACGGCTCATCGAAAAGGGCAAGTTCCTGGGCGACCTGGTTTACCGAATCGAGGTTATCGGCCTGGATCTGCCCCCCCTTCGCCGGCGCGGCGAAGACATCCCCCTATTGGTGGAGTACTTCGTGGACCGCATGTCCCAACGCTATTCCAAGCCGGTCTTGGGAGTCAGCCCCCGGGCCATCCAGGCCCTGATGGAGCATGCCTGGCCGGGCAACGTACGCCAGCTGGAAAACGTCATCGCCAGGGCGGTGATCTTGTCCAAGGGCCAGCGCCTGGGCTTGGAGGATTTTTCCGACCTCATCGGGGAGGAGGAGCCCGCTGGGCCGACCATCGGCGGCATCATCAGCGGCCTGCCCGAGGAAGGGGCCACCATCAAGGACATGGAGCGGGAACTCATCGAAAAAACCCTGGCCCAGTGCGGGGGCAACAAAAGTCAGGCAGCCAAACGCCTGGGCATCTCCCGCAAGGGGCTCTATGAAAAGTTGGAGCGCTATGGCGTGGCCGACGGCAACGATTAGGGCCGCGGCCCTGCTGCTGGCCGGGCTTGTGCTGCTGGCCGGGCCGGGGTGGGCCGCCGAGTCCCAGCCCCGGGCCATCGTGCTGGGGGTGCCCACCAGCCTCACCCTGCTGGAGGGGCGCGAGAGCCTTATGGCGGTGCGCCTGGCCGTGGAGGAGATAAACGCGGCGGGCGGGGTGCGCATCGGCAAAAAGCGCCTGCCACTGAAGGTGGTGTCCCACGACCTGAGGGGCGCGGCCCTGGGGGTGGCGGTGGAAGACGCGGTGGCCTCCCTGGGCCGATTCCTGCAAAACCCCGGCCTCAACGCCCTGGTGGTGGGTCCCTTCCGCTCCGAGGTGCTGCTCAACTCCATGGACCTGCTGGCCAAGCGGCGCATCCCCCTGCTGGGCACCATCGCCATGACCCCGGCCTCCGAGGCCATGGTGCTCAAGAACCCAGCCTATGGCAACATCTTCCGGGTGGGGCTCAACACCCGCTATCTGGTGGATTACCTCATCAGCAGCATGCGTTTTCTGGAGCAGCGCTTCGGATTCAAGCGGGTCTACATCCTCAACCAGGACGTGGCCTGGGCCCGCACCACCGCCTCCAAGATGATCCGCCTTTTCTTCCGCCGGGCGGGCTGGCACGTGTTGGGGCAAAAAAGCTTTCCCAGCGGGGCGGCTGATTTTTCCCAGGCTCTGGAGGAGGCCAGAGCCCAGGGGGCCCAGGTGCTACTGTGCATCTTCGACTCGCCCCACAGCGGCCGCCTGGCCCGCCAGTGGAGGCGGCTAAAGGTCCCGGCCCTGCTCTGCGGCTTCGTTTCCCCCCTGGTGGGCTCCGAGGCCTGGCGGAAGTTCGAGGGCCAGGTGGCGGGCAGCCTCAACGTGATCTTTGGGCTGGGCAACCTGCCCAGCCGCCGCTACCCCCCGGCGGCCGCCTTTTACCAGGCCTTCCAGCGCCGCTGGGGCATGCCGGTGCAGTCGGGCCACGGCCCGGCGCCCTCTTATGAGGCGGTGTACATCCTGGCCCAGGCCATGGAGCGGGCCGGCACCCTGGAGCCCTCTGCCCTGGTCAAGGCCCTGGAGGCCACCGACCGCGCGGGCTGCATGGGCCGGGTGCGCTTTCACCCCGACCACCAGGCTTTTTTCGGCCAGGACCCCAAGCGCGAGGCCCTGGCCGCGGTGATCCAGTGGACCCCCCAGGGGCAGCGGCGCATTGTCTTTCCCCCGGCCATCTCCGAAGGGGATATAGAACTGCCCGCCTTTGTGCCTCGCCCCTGAGCCCGGATATTTCATGAAGGTTGGACGTCCGGCTGCGCCAGCCCCTGGCATACCTCGTTGCCGGCTGCGCTCGGGCCTCGACGTAGCCTTGGCTACGCCTGCGGCCCTCGCTTGCCAGACGCCTTGTCTGCCGGTGGCTGGCTGTGCCGGGCCGGGTGCGAATTGCATCTAAATTAGGACGAAAGCTTTTTTCACAAGTACCGCAGATTAATTCGTTGTTAGTTTGCCGCCCAGCCTTCATGAAATATCCGGGCAGAGTGTTACCTTTGCACACAACGGCCCCTGATCCGTTACCAAAAGTTACTTGCCCACTTAACCCCTCGGTAATTGCTGCTAAATAGCTATTTATCCGGTGGGGGCCCCACCGGAGCACCGTTTGGTGTTACCCATGGTGACACCTTGTAAAACCACCTGCTTGGCTTCATGCAGAAAAGTATAAATAAAACAGCATGTTGCCCTAAATAGCCTCGGGTGGACCGCTACTTGCATTAATGCCCAGCATCACCCCGCGCAACTAGCAGCGGCAGCAGGGGACAGGGGGTGGGCGCACTTTTTTAGGTATGGGGCACATCGCCCCCCACCTTAACGGGGAGGACTTTAGATGAGGAAGTTTACCTGCTTAACCGCTATTGCCCTGCTACTTACCGCCTTGTTCCTGGTTCCCACCGGGGCAGTGGCGGCGGACAAAATCGTAATCGGGGTAACCACCTCCTTGAACTTCTTGGAAGGCAAGGAGGCCAACAACGCGGTCAAGATGGCCGTGGAGGAAATCAACGCCAAGGGCGGGGTCAAGGTGGGCGGCAAGATGCTGCCTTTCGCGGTGGAGTCCATCGACATACGCGACGCGGCGCCGGGCGTGCCGGTGCCCGAAGCCCTGCTGGGCATGGAAAAACTGATTCTGGAGAAAAAGCCCCACGCCCTGGTGGTGGGCCCCTTCCGTTCCGAGGCTCTCTTGGCGGGCATGGACATGCTTTCCAAGCACAAGGTGCCTCTGCTGGGCACCATCGCCATGAGCCCCAAGACCGAGGCCAAGGTGGCCAAGGACCCCAAGTATAAGTACGTGTTCCGGGTATCGCTGGACGCCAAGTACTTCGTGGGCTACATCGCGGGCGTCATGGGCTTTTTGGGCAAAGAGTTCGGCTTCAACAAGGTCTTCATCATGAACCAGGACGTGGCCTGGGCCCGGGCCACCGCGGGCATCATGACCAAGATCCTCAAGGGCAAGCTGAAGTGGGAAGTGGTGGGACACGAGACCTTCCCCACCGGCGCCAGCGACTTCGCCCCGGCCCTGATGAAGGCCAAGATGAAGGGCGCCCAGGTGATCATGCCGGTGTTCGACATGCCCCAGAGCGGCATCTTGGTCAAGCAGTGGAAGGGCATGAGGATTCCGGCGGTCATGGCCGGTTTCATCAGCCCGCTGACCGGCCCTGGCGCCTGGAAGACCTTTGACGGCAAGATCGGTGGAGTGCTCAACGCGGTGTTCGAACTGGGCAGCATCCCCAGCGCCAAGTACCCCCCCTCCAAGACCTTCTACGACGCCTACCTGGCCAAGTACGGCAAGCCCCTGGAAGCGGGTCATGGCCCGGCCCCGGCCTACGCCTCGGTGTACCTGCTCAAGGACGCCATCGAAAAGGCTAACTCCCTGGACCCCGATGCCATCGTGGACGCCCTTCGGGCCACCGACGTGCAGAGCGTGATGGGTCGCATCAAGTTCACCAAGGGCAACCAGGTGATCTACGGCAAGGACCCGAACAAGCAGGCCCTGGGCTGCTTCTTCCAGTGGACCGACGACGGCAAGCGGCTCATCGTCTATCCCTCGGCCATCGCCGAGGGCAAGATCAAGCTGCCCGCCGGCATGAAGTCGGCCAAGTAGCCACCCATGTGATCCCGTAGCCGGGGGGATGGCCCTGCCAACCCAGGGCGCCCCCCCGGCCCCTTTCCCATAACCCCAAGCGGGCGGCGGGCTCTCCCGCCGGCGAGGCACGGGCGAACCATGCTTGAAGGCACCCTGATCTATGGATTTATCAACAGCGTCATCCTGATGCTGGTGGCCCTGGGCTTCTCGGTCACCTTTGGCATCAGTGGAGTGGCCAACTTCGCCTATGGCGCGTTATACGTGATGACCGGCTTTCTTTCCTGGCTGGGGCTCAACGCCCTGGGCTTGCCTTACTGGATCGCGGCCCCGGCGGCGGTGGTCATCACCGCGGCGGTGGCGGCGCTGATCTACTGGTTCATCCTGCTCAGGGTGCGCGGCCTGGTGGTCAGCGAGGTCATCGCCACCTTCGGCGTGGGTCTGGCCATCTTGGAGCTTTTCCGCTACTTGGGTTTCATCGGCTTCGAGTACACCCTGCCGCCCATCATCGACGCCTCGGTAATGATCGGCGACACCTACGTGGATGCCCAGCGGCTGTGCATCGTGGCCACCGGGATTCTGCTGGCCGCCTTCCTGTGGTTCTTCACCCACTACACCAAGACCGGCCTGGCCTTTAGGGGCATTGCCCAGGACGAGCGCACCGCGCTTACCCTGGGCATAAACGGCGACAAGGTTGCGGCCTTGTCCGTGGCCTTTGGGGCCGGTTACGGGGCCTTGGCCGCCCTGGTCATCCTTCCCCTGGGCACCATCGCGGTCAACGAAGGCTACAACGTGCTGGTCAATGCCCTGGCGGTGTGCATCGTGGGCGGGTTGGGTAGCACCGTGGGGATCATCGTGGCCAGCTTCCTGATCGGCTTCGCCCAGATACTCACCGCCACCTACCTGGAGACGAGCTGGATGATGCTGGTCAGCTTGGTGGCCATCCTGGCGATTTTGGTGATCAAGCCTTCGGGGCTCTTTGGGCACCAAAAGCAGCTTGAGGAGCGCATCTGATGGCACAACGCAAAGAGCGCATAGACCGGGGAATCAAGGTTCGCAGCGACGACGTGTTCGTCCTGACCTCCTGGCGGGAGATGCTCTACCTGGCCGCCCCAAGGGTGGTGCCGGTGGTGGCCCTGTTCGTGCTGGGGCTGGTGGCCGGGCCTTATTGGGAACGGGTGCTCATTTCCACCTGCATGTTCGCCCTGCTGGCCATAAGCTGGGACCTTCTTAACTCTGCGGGCATGGTCTCTCTGGGCCAGGCCCTGTTCTTCGGGGTGGGGGCCTACATCGCCGGAACCCTGAACCACTACCTGGGCCTGCCGCCGGGGCTCACCATACCCATCGCCACCATTGGCGGAGGGCTGTTGTGCACTCTGGCCCTTTTGCCGGTGCTGCGCCTCAGGGGCATCTACTTCGCCATGGTCACCCTGATCCTGCCCATGATGATCGAGCGGGTCATCGAGGCCACCAAGATCTTCGGGGGCACCGAGGGCATCAGCGGCCTGTCCACCCTGGGCAACGAGCACCTGGAGTTTTGGCTGGCCGCGGTGGTGGTGTTCGTGGCCCTGTTCGGCTTTAGGCGCATGATGGGCGCCGACTACGGCCTGCTGCTCAAAGGCATCAACGACAACGACCGGGCGGTGATGAGCGCGGGCATGAACATCTACTTCTACAAGGCCCAGGCCCTGTTCATGGCCTCCGCGGTGGGGGCCTTCGCCGGGGCCTTCATGACCCACGCCTACCAGTTCGTGGGCATGCCGGTGTTCGCCCTGGACTATTCCATGATCCCCATCGCCTCGGTGGCCGTGGGCGGAATGGGCACTTTGGCCGGGCCCATGTTGGGCAGCTTCATCCTGGTGCCCCTGTCCGAGCTCCTCCGGGGCCTGGGCGGGCTACGGGTGGTGATCTACGCAGTGATACTGGTGGTGTTCACGGTGGGACTCCCAGAGGGAATCTTCCACTACCTGTCGCGCAAGTACAACCAGTTTGAGCGCTGGGTGGGGGTGGAGCGATGAAAGGCGAAGTGATTTTGCAGGCGGAGAACCTCTCGCGCTACTTCGGCGGGGTCAAGGCGGTGGACGGGGTGAGCTTCAGCCTTCGGCGCAACGAGGTGCTGGGGGTCATCGGGCCCAACGGCTCGGGCAAGACCACCCTGGCCAACCTTCTCACCGGCTTTGTAAAGCCCAGCAAGGGCAAGGTCATCTTCGAGGGCCACGACATAACCAACTTGCCACCCTACAAGGTGGCCGACCGGGGCATAGCTCGCTCCTTCCAGATGGTCAAGCCTTTTTACCAACTGCCCGCCTTCAAGAACCTAAACGTGGCCCTGCTTTCGCCTAGGGTGCGCCGCCTGGCCGGAGGGCGCTACGGCGACCGCGACGCCATGGCCAAGGATCTGTTGGAGGAGGTTGGCTTTGAGCGGGACTCCTGGGTTATCTCCCACCAGGCGGCCAGCCTGCCCCACGGTTACCTCAAGCGTCTGGAGTTGGCCAAGTGCATGGCCCTGCAGCCGGAGGTGATCGTTTTGGACGAGCTGTTCTCGGGCCTGTCGTTGGCCGAGGTGGCCTCCCTGGTGCCGGTGATCGAAAAGCTGGTGCATCAGGGCAAGACCCTGGTGATGATCGAACACCGGCTCAGGGAGCTGTTCCGCATCGCCGACCGGGTGCTGGTGCTCAATTTCGGCCAAAAGATCGCCGAGGGCGAGCCCGCCCAGGTGATGGAGGACCCCCAGGTCAAAGGCGCCTATCTGGGCAGCGAGGCGGAGGAGTAAACGTGCTTACGGTCAAGGACCTAATCGTCTTCTACGAAAACGCCATCGCGGTCAACGACCTGTCCATGGAGGTGCGCGAAGGCCAGATAGTGGGGGTCATCGGCTCCAACAGCGCGGGCAAGACCACCCTCATGAACACCCTGAGCGGCCTGATTTGGGACATGCTCATCAAAGAGAAACGCCGGGGCGGCGAGCGCATCACCGTTATGGGCGAGGTGTCGTTTTTCGGCGAGGACATCAGCAATCTGCCGGCCTATCGCCGGGCCAGGGCGGGCATCGTGCTTTGCCGAGAGCGTCACCCCATCTTCCCCGACTCCACGGTGGTGGAAAATTTAAAAATAGCGGGTTATTTGCGCTCCTGGCCCGAGGTGCGCCAGGGGATCGAGCTCAGCTTCGATCTGTTCCCCAACCTGGCCCGTCACCGGAGCCGCAAGGCCGGGTTCCTCTCCGGCGGCGAGCAGCAGATGCTGGCCATCGGCATGGCCATGATGGTGGGGCCCAAGCTGCTCTTGCTTGACGAGCCCCTGCTGGGGCTTAGCCCGGCCATGCAAAACCAGGTGGTGAAGGCCATCAAGGACGTGCGGCGTCACACCGGGGTCACCCTGGTCATCGCCGAGCAGTTCGCCAGGCCTCTGCTGCCCTGGCTTGACTTCACCTATGTCATCGAGAACGGGATGCTCACCCTCACCGGGCCAGGGCCCGAGTTGATGGACAACCCCGAGATCAAAAGCGCCTACTTCGGCGTCTAGCAGGGAGAGCCTTATGCAGCCGGTGGAGCTGACCAACATCCCCCAAACCTTCGACCGGGTGGCGGCCCTTAATCCGGACAAGCCCGCCGCCTGGTACCTGGGAACCGCCTACACCTACGCCCGCCTCAAGGGCATGGCTGAGAGTTTCGCCGCCGGGCTCCTGCGCAACGGTGTCGAACCCGGCTCACGGGTCATGCTCTACCTACCCAATGGCGTACAGTGGCTCATCGCCTGGCTGGGCATCCAAAAGGCCGGGGCGGTGGCCGTGCCCATCACCCCGATCTACACTCCCTTTGACGTGGCCTACATCGCCGGGGACACCGAGGCCGAGGCCATCGTGTGCACCGACCGCAACTACGGCTACGTGAAAAAGGTGCGCAAGGAACATCCCTTCAAGACCGTGGTGGTCACCGGCATGACCGACGTGCTGCCCGGCTACAAGCGCTTCTTCGGCTGGGCCTTTGACAAAGTTCCCAAGGGCCGGGTGGGCCGGGGGGCCAAGGGCACGGTGATGCTCGCCGACCTTATCAAGGAGCCGGGCAAGCCCCCGGCGGCAAACGCCGATCCGGACTCCACGGCGGAGATCATCTACACCGGCGGCACCACCCGCCACCCCAAGGGCGTGCCCATAAGCCACCGTCTGCTTCTTGAGTGCGCCGACGAGCAGATATCCACCAGCGCGGCGTTGTTCGAGGTGCAAGACAATATGGTGCTGGGCTCGGCGCCCTTGTTCCATATCCTGGGGCAAACCACCGCCCTAGGCACCATTCTGGTACACGGCGGCACCATCATCCTGCAACCCAAGGTGAACCTGGACGCCATGATGCACGCGGTGACCACCCACAAGGCCACCACCTTCATCGGGGTGCCCGCCCTTTACCGCATGATCCTGGAGCACGACCGTTTGGATCAGTACGACCTCAGCTCGCTGAAGTACTGTTTCTGCGGCGGCGACGTGCTGCCTCAGGACGTGGCCAACCGCTGGCTGGAGCGCTTCGGCTGGCCCATCTACATCGGCTACGGAGCCAGCGAGACGGTGGGCGGGGTGTGCATGAGCCCGGCGGACCGCGAGAACCCGCCGAATTCCATGGGACTGATCCTGCCCTCCAAGGACGTGCGCATCATAGATCCCGCCTTCCTCACCCCGGTGGAGCCCGGCGAGCCCGGCGAACTGCTGGTGCATTCGGACCCCATGGTCAGCGCCTATTGGAACAAGCCCAAGGAGACCCAAGAGGCCTTCGTGGAGATCGACGGCAAGCTCTTCTACCGCACGGCGGACGTGGTGCGCCAGGACGAACAGGGCTACTTGTACTTCGTGGACCGCACCGTGGACACCATCAAGCACAAGGGCTACCGGGTCAGCGCCTCGGAGATCGAGTGCGTGTTGCAAGACCACCAAGCGGTGGTGGCCTCGTGCGTGGTGGGCATCCCCGACGAAAAGGTGGGAGAGCGGGTCAAGGCCTACGTGGTGCTCAAGAAAGACATCAAGGGCATCACCGGCTACGACCTCATAGCCTTCTGCCGCCAGCGTTTGGCGGGCTACAAGGTTCCCCAATACATCGAGTTCCGCGACATGCTGCCCAAGTCCAAGGTGGGCAAGCTGCTCAGGCGCGAAGTGCGCGGCGAGGAAGCCTCCCGCCGCGCGGGTTAAACCCTAGATCCCCGGCCCGGCCTGGCGTGAGCTGGTTTGACTTGACAGCTTTCGCCGGGCCGGGTAATCTGCACAAAACAAACCGACCGGACGGTAGATTTTATGCCATCGCTGCCCAAAGGCCGCCAACGCCAAAAACAGCTCTACGACGCCGCCGCCCGCTTGTTCGCGGCCCAGGGCTACCATGCCACCAGCCTGCGTGAGCTGGCCGAGGCCCTGGGGCTCAACAAAAGCTCGCTCTACCACTACTTCGACTCCAAGCAGGAACTCCTCTACCAACTTCTGGACGACTACATCTCCGAGGCCCTGGAGGGGATCCAGGCGCTGTGCGGCGATGGTCAGGCCCCCGAGGAAAAGCTGGCTGCCTTCATGCGCTACTACACCCGGTTTTACGCCCGCGACCTGGACCGCCTGGCCCTGTTGGTCAACGAAGTGGACAGCTTGGAGCCTCGCTTCCGCAAGGTCTTGGAGAAAAAGGAGCGCCGCTATTTGGCCGCGCTCACCGACATCTTCGAACAGCTGCGCGGTCAGGGACGCCTCAAACAGGTGCCCTCCACCGTGGCCGCCTTCGCCTTTTTCGGCATGGTGCACTACACCTTCAAGTGGTACCGCCCCAAGGGCAAGGTGAGCCCGGAGGAGCTTTCCGATATGTTCTGGGAAATCTTCGGGCGCGGGGTGCTGCGTCCCCGGGAGGGAGCATAGCCATGAACCCCCTGCGCATGCCTTTCTGGGGGGTGGAGTGGGCCTGGCTTTTCTATCTCCTGGCCACCCTGGCCCTGGCCGTGCTGGCCCTGGGGTTGTGGGAAAAGATCGCCCTGTGGGCCCAAGGACGTCGCGCCGCTCCGGTGGCCAGCCATTCCCATCCCCTGGGAGCGGTCCTGGCCGACGTGTTCTTGGGGCGGCGCATCTGGCAAGGCGGCCGCACGGCAGGGCTGATGCACCTCATGCTGCTGTGGGGTTTCCTGGGCCTGTTCGTGGGTACCTGCGCCGTGGCCGTGGACCACTACCTGATCTCCTTCCTGCAAGGGCGAGTGTATCTGTGGTTCTCGGCCGGGCTGGAGGCCTGCGGCCTGCTGTTGGTGCTGGGCCTGATGCTGGCTCTGGCCCGGCGTTGGCTCTTGCCGGTGCCCCGCCTGGAGCGTCGGCCCGATGACACCCTGCTGCCCCTGTGGCTGTTGGCCGTGGCCTGCGGCGGCTTTATGGTGGAGGCGGCCCGCCTGGCCGCCACTCGCCCGCCCTGGGAGGCCTGGTCCTTTGTGGGCTACGGCCTCTCGGGCCTGTTCCCTAGCGCGGTGGCGGCGCGAGAAGCCTTCCCTTGGCTGTGGTGGTCTCATGCCCTTATCAGCCTGGGATTCATCGCCTGGCTGCCCTGGTCCAAGCTGGCCCACGCCATAGCCGCGCCGGCCAGCCTCTATCTTCAGGGCCAGCCTCTGGCGGTGTTGGCCGTGGCCGCCGAGGAGGGCGACCTGGCCGCCCTGGGGCTGCGGCATCTTTTGCACCTGGACGCCTGCACCCGCTGCGGCCGCTGCGTGGAGGTCTGTCCCGCGGCCCAGGCGGGCGAGCCTTTCTCCCCCCGGGATCTGCTGCGCCGGGCCCGCCGCCAGGCCCGCCTGAAATACAGCCCCCTGTACCGTCTGCCCTGGCTGCGGGGCCGCCGCCAGGCCCTGCTGGAACGTGATCGCGCCGCCGACTGGGAGGCGGCCTGGTACTGCACCACCTGCCGGGCCTGCCTGGAGGTGTGCCCGGTGCAGGCCGCGCCCATCGAGATGATCCGTAAGCTCAGGGCCGGTCTGGTGGAGCAAGGCTCCGCCGTGCCCCCCCAGCTCATGGACACCATGGAAAAGCTCTTTCGCTACGGCAATCCCTGGGTGGCCAAAAAGGGGGCCAAGGCTGGCTGGGCCCAGGGGCGCGAAATTCCGGACCTGAACAAAAAAGGCGCCGAGGCGGACTGGCTCTACTTCGTGGGCTGCACCACGGCCATCGACACCAGGGCCCAGGGCATTGCCCGCGCCCTTAGCGACGTATTCATCCACTGCGGGGTGTCCTTCGGCACCCTGGGCAAGAAGGAGCCCTGCTGCGGGGACATTGCCCGCCGCCTGGGCGAGCAGGGGCTCATGGAAGAGCAGATCGAGGCCACCCAGGCCCTACTCAACAAGCAAGGACTCACCCGCATCATCTGCACCTCGCCCCACTGCTTCGACACCATCAAAAAGGTGCATCCGCTCTTTTCGGAAGAGGGCCTGCCCTTGCAGGTGCTGCACTACAGCCAGATGCTGCACCGCTTGTGGCAGCAGGGCCGCCTGATCTTCGACCATCCCTTGCCAATTAAAGTCACCTATCACGATCCCTGCTTTCTGGCCCGGCACAACCGCCTGGTGGATGAACCCCGCGATCTGCTGCGGGCCATGCCAGGGCTGGAGCTGGTGGAGATGGCCGACCACGGATTGAACTCCCTGTGCTGCGGCGGCGGGGGAGGGCGCATGTGGCACGAGATACCCGGCCAGGCCAACCTGGCGGTGCGCCGTTTGGAGCAGGCCGCGTCCACCGGGGCCGAGCTGGTGGTCACCGCCTGCCCCCTGTGTTTGATCATGCTGGAAGACGCCCGCAAGACCGGCGGGTTCGAGGATAAATTCGCCATCATCGACCTTAGCGAGCTGGCGGCCAGGGCCCTGGGGCTGGCCGCCACGGACCGGGAGGCCGCAGTAAACCCATGAAAATCTTGGTGCTGGTTAAAAACGTGCCCGAAGTGGCCGAGGCGGAGCTGGAGATAGACCAGGGAGCCTTGGATTTGGAAGACCTGGAGATGGTGGTCAACGAGTGGGACAACTACGCGGTGGAGGAGGCGGTGCGCATCACCGAGGCCTCCGGCGGCGAGGTCCACCTGATGACCCTGGGAGGCGAGGACGATGAGGACGTGCTGCGGCGCGGCCTGGCCATGGGGGCCCACGCGGCCTCCCACCTGTGCGACGAGGCTTTCGAGGGATCGGACCCGGCCACCGTGGCCCGTATCTTCGCCGCAGCGGTGAAGGGCGGTGGCTACGACCTGATCCTCACCGGGGTGCAGAGCGCCGATCTGGGACAGGCCTCTATTGGGGTGCTTTTGGCCCAGGAGTTGGGACTGCCTCACGCCACCATGGCCATCGCCCTGGAGCCAAGCGCGGGGGAGGTGGTGGTTACTCGGGAGTTGGAAAACAACACCAGCGAGAAGGTGGCTCTGCCCCTGCCCGCGGTGGTTACGGTGCAGTCGGGCATCAACCAGCCCCGCTACGTGTCCATCATGGGCATCCGCAAGGTGCGCAAGATGACCATCGAGCAGATCGAGGCCGACGACCTGAGCCTAGCCGAGGATGCTCTGGGCGCGGCTGCCTCTATGGTGGCTTCGCAATCCCTGGTCCTGCCGCCCATGGGCGATGGGGCCCAGATGCTCGAAGGCGGCCTGGACAGCGTGTGCGACCAGGCGGCGGCCATCCTGCGGGAGAAGGGAGGCCTGGCATGAGCGGCGTATTGGTTATAGCCGAACACCGCCAGGGAGCCCTGCGCGAGGCCACTCTGGAGTGCCTGGGCGCGGCCCTGGAACTGGCCCCGTCCCTGGGCGGCCAAGTGACCACCCTATTGCTGGCCGATGCCCCTGGTTCCCTGGCGGGCGAGCTGACCGGCCGCACCCACGGACTCAAACTCTACGTCCACCCCGACTTGGCCGCCTTCAACCCCGAGCTGTATCTGCCGGTGCTGGCCGATGCGGTGGCCGCTCTGCAACCCTCCCTGGTGCTCATGCCTCACTCCAGCCAAGGCATGGACTTGGCCCCGGCCCTGGCCGGGCGCTTGGGCCTGCCCCTGGTCACCGACTGCACCGGCCTGTCCTGGCCCGATGGCGCGCTCTCCGTGCAGCGCGCGGTGTACGGCGGCAAGGCCATGCAGGAGCTGGCCCTCAAACCAACGGCCACGGTGGTGGCCACCCTGCAGGCCGGAGCCTATCAAGCCCCGTTGCCCAACGCGGTGGAGACCGCCTCCGAGAGCACCACTCTCACCGATTTGTCTCCCCGTCACGCCCGGCGCTTTTTGGAATACCTGGCCGGGGTAGTGGAGGACGTGGACATCGCCGAGGCCGACATCCTGGTCTCGGTGGGCCGGGGCATCGGCGGGCCGGACAACATTCCCCAGGCTCAGGCCCTGGCCGACGCCCTGGGAGCCACCCTGTCCTGCTCCCGCCCGGTGGCCGACGCCGGGTGGCTGCCCAAGAGCCGCCAGGTGGGCACCAGCGGCAAGACGGTGCGCCCCAAGATCTACCTGGCCCTGGGCATCAGCGGGGCCTTCCAGCACCAGGCGGGCATGAAAAACAGCGGCACCATCATCGCGGTCAACTCCGACTCTCGGGCACCCATCTTCCAGGTGGCCCATTACGGCATCGTGGCTGATTTGTTCGAGGTGTTGCCCAAACTGGCCGAGCGTTTCGGGGGATAGGAAAGAGCCATGGATTTTACTCTGAGCAAAGAGCAACGGGACATCGTGCGGGCGGCGCGGGAGTTCGCCCAGGGCGAGTTCCCCGGCCGGGCCCTGGAGTTCGACCGCAGCGAGAGCTTTGACCTGGACATCTGGCGCAACGCCTGCGAGCTGGGTTTCGTGGGCACTTTCCTGGCCGAGGAGTACGGCGGGGCGGGCCTGGGCTTTTTGGAGCACAGCCTGATCACCGAGGAGTTCTGGGCCGTGGACCCCGGCTGCGGCCAGAGCGTCTTGGCGGTCACCTTCGGGGCCGAGCTGTTGCAGCTTTTTGGCAGCGAGGAGCAAAAGCAGATGGTGCTGCCCGAGCTGGTGGAGGGTAAGGCCATCATGTGCTCGTGCATCACCGAGCCCGAGGCGGGCAGCGACCCCAGCCGGGCGGCCACCACGGCGGTGAGGGACGGCGACGGCTGGCTCATCAACGGGGCCAAGATGTTCATCACCAACGGCACCACAGCCAAGTATTCCCTGATATTCGCGGCCACCGACCCGGACAACCCCGACCGCCACGCCAGGCACAGCTTTTTCCTCACCCCCACCGACGTGCCCGGCTTCGCGGCCACCAAGCTTCACGGCAAGCTGGGCATCCGGGCCTCGGACACCGCCGAGGTGGCCCTGAGCAACTTGCGGGTGCCTGAAGACGCCCTGGTGGGTGAGCTGGGCCAGGGCTTCACCCAGCTCATGGCCTTTTTCAACCGCACCCGTTTGCACATCTGCGCCCAGGCGGTGGGCCTGGCCCGGGGCTGTTTGGAAGAGAGCGTCAAGCATCTCAGGGGCCGGGTGCAGTTCGGTCAGGTCCTGGCCAAATTCCAGGCCAACCAATTCAAGGTGGCCGAGATGGCCACCAAGATTCGCGCCTCGCGCAACCTGTACTGGGAGGCGGCCTGGAACGTGGATCGGGGCAAGGTGGACCACGGGCTCATCGCCATGGCCAAGTGGTTCAGCGCCCGCACCGCGGTGGAGGCGGCCGACGAGGCCCTGCAAATCCACGGCGGGTACGGCTATTTCGACGAGTACAAGGTGCAGCGCCTCTACCGCGACGCCAAGATTTTGGAGATATACGAGGGCACAAAAGAGGTGGAGAAGATCATTGTGGCTGGTTCCTTATTAGGCTAAAAGCCTTCGGGGCGCAGGTTGAAGCCGTGCAGCTTCCAGCCCTGGCGGCCCCGCTCCACCAGGCACATCCCGGCGTAGTCCAACTCCAGGCGCAACAGGTGCCCTAGGGGCAGGCCCAGCACCCGGCAGAGCCCGGCTCGGATCACTCCGGAGTGGGCCACCACCAAAACCGGGCTCGGGCCGTCGGCCAGGGCCTCCAGCAGGGGGGCAACCCGCGCCGCCACTTGGGCGAAGCTCTCGCCGCCCTGTGGGCGGTGCCCGGCCAGGTCCTCACCTCGGGCCTGGTGCTGGCCGGGGAAGCGCTCACGCACCTCCTCGGTGCTGAGGCCCTCCCAGGCGCCCAGGGAAATTTCCTGCCAATGCGGCTCCACCACGATTTTTCGGCCCGGCGCGGCCAGGCGGGCGGTGTCCTGGCAGCGGGACAGGGGGCTGGTGTAGACCACCTGGAAGCCCACGCCCCGCAGGCGCTCGCCCCACCTTGCGGCCTGGGTGCGGCCCAACTCGGTGAGCGGCAGATCGCGGCGGCCCACGAAGCGGCGCGGGCTGCTCTGAGTGATCTCGCCGTGGCGCAAAAGATAGATCATGACGCCTCGCTTCCCATGGTCAAGCCCGCCCGGCCCAGGCAGTCTTCCAAGCCCATGCCCAGCACCGTCTCCACCCGCCCGGCTATGCTCCGGGCCAGGTCCCAGCGCCGCTGGATAGCCGCCTTGGCTTCGGGGCTGCGGCCCTTGCGCGTCATCTTGTCCTCGAAGCGCTGGTCCAGGGCCACCCGGCGGTCGGCTTGCACCAGCTTGTCGGCCAGATGCACCAGCTCTGCCTCGCTCAGCGGCGTGCCGGGAGTTATGTCGATGTCCACGTGCCGGGCGGCCAGGGGAGCCACTGCCGTAAAGCCGAGGCTGTTCAGTAATTCGGCCCCGGCCGCCGGATGGTCGGGCCGCCCTTTGGCAACGTCGTGCAGCAGGCCCCCGGCCAGGGCCAGGGCGGGGTTTATCGACGCGCCCGCGCTCTGGGCTGCGGTGGCCAAGGCCTGAGCCACCCGGCCCACCATGCGGCTGTGGGCCACCAGATCCGGGCTTAGCTCCAGCACCTCTTGCAGCAACGCCAGGCACTCAGCCTCGTCCGGCGTGTCGTAGCCGGGAAGCTCGGCCTTTAGCGCTTCGTAGTCCTGGGGGTGGTCCTGGTCGCGCAAGATGAAACGATCGGCCACCGGCACCTCCCGGCCCAGTTCCGGGTGTTGCTCCCAGAAGCCGCGCAGGCCGCCGGACTCGTCATAGGCCATGATGGCCGGGGCCAGCTCGGCGGCGATGAGAGGCGGGTGGCCCCTCTGGCCCTGGAAGGTGGGGTGCAGCACCGGGCCGCGCCCCTGCTCCCAGGCCGCGCGCAGGCGGGCCAGAGTTTGGGGGCGCACCAGGGGGATGTCCACGGGCAACAGGAAAAAAGCCTGGCAGGCGGGAGGCAGAGCGGTCAGCCCGGCCCTGAGGGAGCTGAACATGCCTTGCCCATAATCCGGGTTTAGCACCGGCACGGCCCCCATGGAACTCACCATTGGAACCAACTCCGTGGCCCGGTGGCCCAGCACCACCAGCACCGGGCCGGTCCCAGCCTCTCGCAACAGCCCCACCACGCGGGCCAGGACGCTCTGCTCCCCTAGGGGGAGAAGGGGCTTGAACTGCTTCATGCGCGAGGACAAACCGGCGGCCAACACCAGCCCGGCCGGGGACGCGGCAGTGGGGTTATTCGTATGATTCATGAATTTGTCACATCCCGAGGCTGCAAGTTGGCATTCGCGGCATTATCATAAAACATATACGGAGATTAATCTCCAAAGGTGGAGATTAGCTGGATATTAAGCGGGAGATAATTCATGTCCAACGATGTTCACACTGTGTGCCCCGATTGCGCCGCCACCAATCGGGTGCCGTCCCAGCGTATGAGCGAGAATCCCACCTGCGGCCGCTGTAAGGCCGCCCTGCTCCCCGGCCGGCCGGTGGAGGCTGATGCGGCCCTGTTCGGCAAGTTGATGTCCTCCGAGGACTTGCCGGTGTTGGTGGATTTTTGGGCCTCCTGGTGCGGCCCCTGCAAAATGATGGCTCCGGCGTTCGCCCAGGCCGCGGCCGAGTTGAACCCCAGGGTGCGCCTGGTGAAGGTGAACACCGAGCAGGAGCAGGCCCTGGCCTCCCAGTTCGGCATATCTTCCATACCCACCATGGTGCTCTTTCAGGGGGGGCGCGAAGTGGCCCGCACCTCCGGGGCCATGCCCGCGGCCGGTATCGTTCAGTGGGTCCAGGGCCGGCTATAAACCCAGGCCGGCACCCTTGTACTCAAGGCCCATGATGCTCACATCATCGTCAACGGGCCGGTTGTGGCCAAAGGACATGAGCTCTCGCCAAAGCACTTCAATGAGTTCGCCCACGGGAAGGGACGCCCCCTGAATCACGTGACGGTGCAGGCGCTCCACCCCGAACATATGGCCCTGGGGGTTGCGGTATTCCACCACCCCGTCGGTGTAGAGGATCAACCTGTCCCCAACGCGCATCACCGTCCGCCCTTCATCGAAAGGCACCGCGCCGTCCAGCCCGATCAGGGTCCCTCCGGCGGTCAGTTCTTCCAACTCGCCTCCGGCCCTGAAGAGTATGGGATGGGGATGCCCGGCGCTGGAATAGACCAACTCGCCGTCGGTGAGCCGCAGCAGCAGATATACGATGCTGAAGCTCTTGCCGAAGCGCTCCAGGGGATATTCGCGGTCCAAATCGCTCAAAACCTTGCCCGGGGGCAGGGCCTGTAGCGCTCCGTTGAGGTCCCGCTTGGCCACGTGTCCGCTGGCCGGGTCCAGGGTTTCGTGCACCGAAACGGTCATCAGCGAGGCTGGCACGCCGTGGCCGCTGATGTCGAGCATGTAAAGGCACAGTTGCCCCGGCCCCAGAGGTTGGGCGTGGAATAGGTCGCCGCCGATGAACTCGCTGGGCGCGAATTTCCAGGCCAACTCCACCTGAGGCATATGGGGCAGGTTGTAGGGCAAAAGGGTGCGCTGAATACCGGCGGCCGCCTGAAGGTCCTCGTCCAGGCGTTCTTGTTTTTCCATGAGCGACTGGTTGGCGGTCTCGGCCGCTTCCATGGCCCTTTTAAGCTCGGCCTGAGTGTTTTTCAACTCGGTGATGTCGGTGGAGATGCCGCAGACGCCGTAGATGCGGCCATCTGGGTCGCGCAGGGGGAATTTGGCGGTGAGGTAGCTATGCATCCCGTCTTTTTGGCGTATCTGCTCTTCACTGTGCAAGGGGCCCTTGCCAACCAGGGCCTGTTTGTCGTGGCGATGCAAGGCTTTGGCGGTCTGGGCGGGAAACATCTCCCGGTCGGTCATGCCCAGGGCCTGTTCCTGCTTTATGCCCATCAGCTGCTCGAACCGGCGGTTGATAAACTGGTAGCGCCCGGCGTGGTCCTTCAGGTAGATCACCGCCGGGGAAAAGGTCATGATGTCCTGTAGGCGCTGCTCGCTCTGGGCCAGGGCCTGCTGGGCCAGGCGGTGGCGCACCTGGGACCAGGCCAAAAACCAGCAGATGAGCCCGGCCACGAAAAGTACGATGGTCAGCAGTTGGGTTAGCTGGATCAGGTAGATGCCCACCGCCGCGTCCACCAGAGCTTCGGGCACCAGGGCGACTATTTTCAGCTGGGAGTGACCATCCTGGGCGGGCTGGGGCGGGGTCACCGTGTCCCAGGTGAACAGGCCGTCCTTGGCAAATACCTGCCCCTGATCCTGCCGGGCCACCTGATCCCACATCCGTGGCCAAATTTTGGCGAAGGATCCGCTGTCCTCCTGGGGTTTTATCTGAGGGGCGCCTTGATAGCGGCCGCCCAGCAGGATGTGGCCTTGCTGGTCCAGCAAGAGCACCATCCCCTGGCTGAAATACAGCCCGGCCATTTTGCGCATGGCTTGGGAGGCCCGGTAGTCCATTACCAGCAGGCCCTCCGGCTCACCCCAGCGGTTGGTGACCGGGGCGGCCACCCTGACGACCGCTCCCTTGTCGTCATTTTTTAGCACGGGGAAGATGTAGACCTTGCCCGGCGGAAGCTTCAGGGAGGGGCTCACCCATGGCTGGCCGGCCAGGTCGCTGGGGATGTCTTTGCGTTCCACGCGGGCCTGGCCGCCCTCGCGCGCCAGGTGCAACAGAACCCGCCCGTTGCGGTCTATGTATAAGATGCGCAGATAGGAGTTGGTGGTTTCCAGAACCTTGGTCAGCTCATGGGCCAAATCTTTCAGGAGCCGAGGCCCGGGAGGCCCTTGCAGGTTTTCAAAGAGCTCGTGCTGGGCCTGCCCCCTGGCGTCCACAACCATATCTTCCAGTATCCCGGCCACGGCTTCTTTTTCCAACTGCACCTGGTGATGCTGCTCGCTCTTGAGCAGGCGCCGCTCGTTATTGGCCTCGAGGAGGTAAAAGAGGTAGGTGGTAAGGGCTAGAACCAGAGCGACGGGAATATACAACAGTAGAAAGCGAAACAGAGTGGTCCGCAACCGCCGGCTCAGGCCTGCATCAGGTTCCATTGCCATCGCAGCCGGGTCTCCTCCTATATCCTTAGAATAAGGCTCTTTCACTGTGCTAGAATTTCACCATGCACAGCTTAACCTACCAGAAAGGCAGAAAACAGCCTTTTGTCTCGCCGGGGCGGCTCCATACCCTGGCAAGGGGGGGCCATGCAGGTTGAGGAAAAACTGATCGGCAACGTCTTGGTGGTGACGCTCAAGGACAACTGCCTGGACGCTTCGGTGGCCGCTCCCCTGAAAAAACGCTTGCATGAGCACACCGGCAACGGTTGCACCAAGCTGGTGCTGGATTTGGATAGCGTGGAGTTCATGGACTCCAGCGGCCTGACCGTGATCATATCCACCCTCAAGGCCCTGAAAGAGCAGGGGGGGCGGCTGGTGCTCAGCGGGGTGGGGGCGGATCTGGCCACTCTTTTCCAGCTCACCCGCCTGGATAAGGTGTTTCAGGTTTATCCCAACACCGGCCAGGCAGTGCGGGCCCTGAGCTTCTAGGAAGCTGGAGCCCGGGCGCAAGCCGGCCAAAAAAAATGGGCCCCGGATGGCCGGGGCCCTGTTGCGACTGCAAGAGCCTGTTGCCGTCGCGGTTGCCGGGCAAAGGGCCGCGGCCCCATGTCCCGGTTTATCTCCTGGCTGGTGGGCTCTAGAGCCCCTTGGAGGCCATGTAGTCGGCCAGGTCCGCGACCCGGCAGGAATAACCCCACTCGTTGTCGTACCAAGCCAACACCTTGACCAGATCGCCGTCCAGCACCTGAGTGAACTCCAGGTCCACCACCGAGGAGTGGGGATCACCCTTGAGGTCCATGGACACCAGATGCCCGTGGTCCACGGCCATGATTCCCTCCAGGTCCCCTTCGGCCGCCTCCTTGAGTGCCTGGCGCAGTCCCTCGGTGTCGGTGGGTTTTTTGAGCACTGCGGTGAAGTCCACCAGGCTCACCGTGGGGGTGGGCACCCGCACCGAGCAGCCGTCGAAGCGCCCGGCCAGCTCGGGGATGACCAGGCCCAGGGCCCGGGCCGCGCCGGTGGAGGTGGGGATCATGTTGATGGCCGCCGCCCGCGCCCGCCGCAGGTCCTTGTGGGGCAGGTCCAGGATGCGCTGGTCGTTGGTGTAGGAGTGGATCGTGGTCATCAGGCCCTTGACGATGCCGAAGGCCCGGTGCAGCACCATGGCCGGCGGGGCCAGGCAGTTGGTGGTGCAGGAGGCGTTGGACACGATATAGTGCTCGTCCGCCTTGTAGTCCTGGTGGTTAACCCCCATGACCACGGTGAGGTCGATGTCCTTGCCCGGCGCGGTGATGATCACCCGTTTGGCCCCGGCCTCCAAGTGGGCCTCGGCCTGGGGCCCGGTGCGGAACAGGCCGGTGCCCTCCACCACCAGATCCACCCCCATCTCGTCCCAGGGGATCTGGGCCGGGTCGCGCAGGGCGAAGCAGGTGATCTTATGCCCGTCGATGACGATGGCGTCTTCTTCGGCCTTGACCTCGCCGGGCCAGCGGCCGTAGTTGCTGTCGAACTTGAACAGGTGGGCGTTGGTTTCGGAGTCGAAGAGGTCGTTGACCGCCACCACCTGGAGTTGGTCGGGGTGGCGCTCCAAGACCGCTTTGAGCACCTGGCGTCCTATGCGGCCGAAGCCGTTGATACCGATACGCACCATGAGTATTACCCCTTTAGTTATCGTCCAGGCGGTATTCGTGAGCCACCAGGAGGTTGTAATCGGTCTTGAGGGCCCGGTGCAGCCGAGCGTTGTCCAGGGCGATGGCGCTCAAGTTGGCCGCCGCCTCCAGGAAGCGCTCCTCCTCGTCGCTCCACTCGCGCTTGGTGTCAGAATAAACCCGAAGCACCCCGATGGCGCGCTTGCCCACCTTGAGCGGCACCACGCAGATGGACTTAATGCCCTCGGTTTTGGCCCGGTCGCCGTACTGGAAGTTGGGGTCGTTCTGGGCGTCCATGATGCACACCGGCCCGCCCCCCAGGGCGTCCTTGTCCAGGCCGCTCTTGTCCACCAAAACCTTGCCCTTGCGCAGGTAGCCCTCGGACAGGCCGTGGGATGCGCCCATGATCAGTTCCTTGCGGCGGGGGTCCAACAGGCGAATGGCGCAGGCCTTGGTATCCAGGGCTTGGCTCACCCCGGTGACGATCTTGTCCAGCACCTTGGCCGGGTCCAGGGACGAGTTGACCACCTTGGCCACCTGATACAGGGCTTCGAAATAGTTCTTTTGTTTGTCGGCCATAATAGCCTCCGTGGGTTTATGACGGTCCGCCTCTGCTGCGGCTGTACTTTCATCCTGCCAAAGCCGGTGGCCGGGTACAAGGGAAAGCGACGCCTGTTACCTAAGCGCAACAAAAAAGGGCCGCCCCGAAAGGCGGCCCTGGTGGCTTTTCCGGCCTGCGTTTAGAATTTGGCGCTTACACCGACCCAAAACGCCCGGCCCTGGCCGGGATAGCCGCTCTCGGACTCATAATCGCGGTCCAGGATGTTGCTCACATAGCCAAAGGCCTCGAACTTGTCCCAGATGGGCTGGGTGACCTTGAAGTTGGCCAGGAAGTAGCCGCTGGTCTCCAAGACATCCGTGTCCGGGCTGGAGGCGGTGGGCAGTTGGTCGTACTGGGCGCCCAGGTACACGCCGATGAAGTCCAGCTTGGTGCGCACCTTGGGAATGATGTACTGCACCTTGATGTCCACCTTGTTTTCCGGCGCGCCGAGCACGTCGTCGGTCACCCGGCCGTCACTATCATCCTTGGCCTTCATGTAGGTGTAGCCCACCCTGAGGAGCAAGCCCTCCAGGGGAGTCAGCTCGCCGATAATTTCGAAGCCGTAGGTCTTGACCTTGCTGTAGTTGCGGTAAATGGAGTCTACGTACGGGCCGTCCCGGGAGATGCGGTCCTCGATGTCGTTGTAAAACACCGAGAACTCGCCGTAGAACATCTTGCCGAAGGGACGGCTAACGCCCAGGGTGTAGTTGGTGCTCTTTTGGGGGTCCAACTCCGAGTTGCCGCTCTTGGAACTGAAAAGCTGCTGCAGGGTGGGGAAGCGGGTCTTGCGGGCCACCGAACCGAACAGCCGGGTCTGGTCCACGAAGGTGTAGGTGGCGCCGACCATGGGGTTGAAGCTGTCGGTGGTGCTGGGGGTGTCCAGGCTTTCGGTGCCGTCGTAGTTGCCTCTCTTGTCGGTTTCCACGGCCTCGGCCTTGGTCACGTCGAACCAGTCGTAGCTCACACCCGCGATGATCACGAAGTTTTCCAAGGGTGTCCAGTCGTTTTGCACGCCCAGGGAGCCGGTGTAGGAGAAGCTCTCGGCAAAGGGCAGATATTCGTCGTTGCGCTCTTTGTGGCTGTCGCCCCGATAGTGGGCCGAGAAGCGCAGGGTGTCCTCGGGAACAATTTCCCAGTCTCCGAACAACGAGCCGCCGGCCAGATAGTCCTTGAAGCGGCTGGTGGAGATGACATCGCTGTAGCTCTTGTCGGAATAGGACACGTAGTCGTCCACATGGTTGTGGTAGAACAGCTTGCCGCGCATCTTGAAGCTGCTGGTGATGGCCTGCTCGCCGCTCAGGTCCAGGCCCCAGTCCTGATATTTGGACATGGTTCCGTACTGGGAGAAGGCGGGGCGGCTGGGGAATACGTTGTTGGAGGTGGTGGAGGGAGGCATGCCCCACCTGGAGTCCAGCAGGTAGGCGCTCAGGTAATAGGCGGAGTCCTTGGCCACGTCCACCCCGGCCTTGAACCATACGCTGGTCTGGGCATAACCGGAGTTGAGGCGCTCGCCCTCGCCCTGGATCACCTCCTTGGTGGTGCCGCCGGGCTTGCGCACGGTGCTGCCCACTTTGGGAGAATAGTCGTCGGACATGTACCAGCCGTCGGCCTCGCGCCGGTTCACGTTGAACCAGTACTTGAACTTGCCCAGGCTGTTGCCGTGGGAGGCGCTAAGGCGATAGGCGCCGTCCTCGCCCACTTCGGCCGTGGCGCTCAGTGACGGCTTGATGCCCTGCTTTTTGGTGATGATGTTGATGACGCCGGCCATGGCGTTGGAGCCGTAGAGCACCGAGGCCGCGCCCTTGACGATGTCGATTCGGGCGATCATCTCGGTGGGAAGCTGATTGAGGTTCAGCTTGCCGTAGTTGGTTTCATAGTAAGGCACGCCATCGATGAGGATCAGGGCTTCTTCCTGGTTGAAGCCCCGGATGCGGATTTCGGGCTCGTTTTTGCGCCCGGTGGTCACGGTGATGCCCGGAGCGTAGGAAAGGGCCTCGGGCACGGTGAGGGCGTGGTTGTCGGTGATGTCCTCGGCGGTGATGGAGTAGGTGTCGGTCACCTTGTTCACCGCGTCGTTCTGGCCCGATACCACGATCTCGCCGAGTTCGTATACCTGGTAGTTTTTACCAGCCGTTTCAGTCTTGGCCTCTTGGGCCAGGGCGGGGCAGACCATGGCCAGTGTCACAAGAACCGTAAGTAGTAATTTAACCAGCTTCATGTCTAAATCAGCCTCTCTTTTTCTCGGTTTGCTCGTTTGGGGGTTATCGCAAACAAGGCCCCACGTAAACAACGCCTAGCCAGCGTTCACGGTCCTTGTTTTTCTCTAAGACTTGATCCAGGCGGCTTTTGACCACCTGTTGGGTTTGCATGCCCGCCCGGTAGACCACCGCCGTGGGGGTGTCGGGGGGGTAGGCGGCCTGCACCGCCTGGATTACCTGGGAGAATTTGGGCATGGCCATGAAGATCGCCACCGTCGCGCCCTTGGCGGCCAGGGACTTTAGAACCTCGGGCTGCTTGAACAGGGTGAAGGGGTCGGTGATGGCGATGGCTCCGTTGCAGGCTATGTCCCGCCCCACGGCCGCCGAGCCCGCGTTGAAGGCGCTAAGCCCGGAGACGAAGCGGATCTGTCCTTTGGGGAACACGTCCTTGAGCCAGCGCCAGGAGCCGTAGACCATGGGATCGCCCCAGTCCAGCACGGCCACGCTCTTGCCCTTGGCCAATTGGGCCTTGATAAGCTCGGCCGAGTCGGCGCTCTGCTGTTTATCCATGTGCCGGGCCTTGGCGTCCTTGTGGGCGTCCATCTGCTTTTTGAGGGGCTTTTTGTGGGCGGCGGCCATGGGGTCGAAAATCACCGGCTTGCCCGCCAGGAAAGCGGCGAAGCGCTTTTGAAGGTCCTTGGGGGCCACCAGCACGTCGGCCTGGGCCAGGGCGTCCAGGGCCTCCAGGGTGAGCAGGTCGCTGTCGCCGCAGCCCATGCCGATCACGGTGAGCCGGGGTTGGTTGGCGATGCGCACCGTCTGGATCTTGCCGGCGGATTTGACCCAGCGGTCGGCCCACAGGTCATCGGGCAGGATCAGGGCGAAGCGCCCGTTGGTCTTAATGGGCTTGCCGTCCATCTGGTCGGCCACGATGATGCGCCCGCCCAACGGCCCCCGGAACAGCTCGGCCCAGGAAACCAGGGAGGCGTAACCGTCCGGCGCGCTGATCACCACCGCGCTCTGGTCGTCGCCGCTGATCTTGAAGTGCTTCAATAGGTCGGCCAGGGCCACCCCGCTGAAGTGGGGACGCCCGTGAAAGCCTTTGCCCTCGCCCACCTGGTTGGCCAGGATGGTGCGCCGGTGCAGGGCGGGCAGCTTGTCCAGCTTGTGCTCTTTGCCGTCCGAGCCCACCACGGTGATCGTGGGAGAGTAGAGCGTCTTGGGCCGGGGGCCTTGGGGCACCTTGACCGGCTCCACCACCCGCAGGGAGACCACGTCTTCCAGAGCCCGGTCGCTGGCGAAGTCGCTGGTCATTACCAGCTTAGGCAGGCCCAACTTGCGGTCGAGCTGCTTTATCAGGTCTTCATAGACGTCCGGCTCGTGGCAGGCCTTGCAGTTTTTCTTGGGGCGCACCGGCGTGGAGGACAGGGCCAGGATGGCCTCGCCTGGGTTGCGGTGGAATATCTCGCCCCAGGAGACGGTGACCTGCTGGCCTTGGGCGTTTTTAACCACCACCGCCAGGTCCACCGCCTTGTTGAAGCCGTGACCATCCTTGCCGATCTGGGCCAACTCCAGGATGTCGCGCAGCGGCACCCCTTGCAGCCAGAAGCAGCCGTGGAAGGAGCCGTCGCTTTTGATGTCGTTGCATTTGACCCGCGCCCAGGAAAGGCGCCCCAGGTCGGCCATGCTCAGGCGCAGCGGCTGCTTAACCAGCCCGCTCACTGTGAGCATGGGGCCCATCTGTTTGTGGGCCGCCAGGGCCATGGCGGCGGCGGCGGAAATCAATACCAAAATCGTAGCCAAAATTAATAACTTGCGCATGATGATCATCCTAGTTATCTATGGGCGAAATGCTTTGATCATAAATGACATATGTCAATTTTGGCAACGATGTTATAAAAAACATAGGTATGTTTTTGTGTCAAGCCAAAACAGGCAGTGGCGGCGGAATATAGAGGGGATTTGGGGTGGCAAACGCCAAGCAAGACGCGTTGAGGCGCAGCCTGGGGCCCTACAGCGCGGCCATGGTCATAGTGGCCAACATGGTGGGCACGGGCATTTTCACCGCCGGGGGCTTTATTTTGGCCCAGGCGGGAAGCCCTTCCCTGTTCATGCTCTGCTGGCTGGCCGGGGGAATCATCGCCCTGGCCGGGGCCTTGAGCTACGCCGAACTGGGAGCCCGCTATCCCCAGGCGGGCGGGGAATACGTCTTTTTGCGCCAGAGCTTCGGTCCCCTGTGGGGCTTTCTCTCCGGCTGGATATCGTTGGTGGTGGGGTTTTCCGCCCCCATCGCCGCGGCGGCGGTGGCCGGGGCGGGCTATCTCCTCAGGGCCTGGCCCCATGCGGCGGGCTGGTCCCTGTCCCTGGGTGGCTTGTCGTTGTCCGGGGAGTCCCTGCTGGCCCTGGCCATTCTGCTGGGCTTCACCCTGTTGCACGCTACCAGCCTGCGGGTGGGGGTGCGGGTGCAAAATCTGCTCACCGGCTTCAAGCTGCTGGTGCTGGTGGGGCTCATCGCGGCGGGCCTGGGAGCCTGGGACGGCCAGGGCTTTTTGAGCCAGGCCCTGGCCGCGCCGGGCCCGGCCGCCGCCAGGGTGGCCACGGCCCTGGTGTTCGTGTCCTTTGCCTACAGTGGTTTCAACGCCGCCGCCTACCTGGGCGGGGAGATCAAAAACCCCCAGCGCAACCTGCCCCTGGCCCTGCTCACCGGCACCGGCCTGGTCACGGCCCTGTACCTTTTGATCAACCTGTCCTATTTGGCCGCCGTGCCCCCGGAGCAGATGGCCGGGGTCAAGGAGATAGGCTCCCTCACCGCCCAGGCCCTGCTGGGGCCCGTGGGTGGGCGGGTGTTCAGCCTGCTGGTGGCTCTGTGCCTGCTCTCCAGCCTGGGGGCCATGACCCTCACCGGGCCGCGTATCTACTACGCCATGGCCCAGGACCGGGTGTTTTTTCCGGCTCTGGGCCGGGTGCGCCCCGGCTCCGGGGTGCCGGCCAATTCGGTGTGGCTGCAAGCGGCCATCGCCGCCCTGCTGGTGCTTTCGGCCTCCTTTGAGGCGCTGTTGTTCTATATCGGTTTCACCTTGTCGCTTTTCGCGGCCCTGAGCGTGGCGGGGCTTTTGGTGCTGCGCCGCCGCCTGGGCCCGCCGGACACCTTTCGGGTTCCCCTCTACCCCTGGGTGCCGCTGTTGTTCATAGGGTCCAACGCATGGATCATCATTTTTTCCCTGGCCGGGGACCCTTGGCGGGCCCTGCCGGGGGCTCTCACCCTGGCCGTCGGCGTGGCGCTGTATCTGGTGTTTCGCCGCCGCAACCAACGGGAGCAGGAGAGGGGCTAGCCATTGGCGGCTGAAGTAGTGGGAATGTTGTGCGCGGTGGCCTTTGCCTGCGCCCTGGGCGGGTTCTGCCTGGCCGCCTTGGCCGGGGCTAGGGGTTGGCAACGTGTGGCCGCCGGGGCGGGGGGGCTGGGCTTGGCCGGTTGCCTGCTGGGGGTGGGCGTGGTGTCCTGGTCCACGGGGCGCATCGCCTTTTACGGCCCCTACGAGAGCCTCATGGTGGTGGGCCTGTGGCTGGGGCTTCTGGCCATGTGGGACCTGTTCCAGGGCCGCGCCGCCGTGGCCGCCTGGAGCTGGGGCCTGGGCGCGGCCCTGATGCTGTGGCTGTTCTTCGCCAAGTTGGGCGCGGCGCCTATCAACCTCATTCCCGGATATGTGTGGATGCCCATATTCTTTGAACTGCGCCTGGCCGCCCAGGCCCTGCTGCTGTATGCGGCGGCCTGCCATCTGGCCGCCTGGCGGGGCGGGATAAACGGCGTGGCGGCCCGGGGGCGTTTGGCCCTGTTGAGCGGCTGGGGCGCCTTCATGGCCGGTGAGCTGGTGGGTGCTTGGTGGAGCTACGGCTGGCTGGGCGATTTCTGGCAGTGGAACGCTGGCTTTCTTTCCTCCACCGCGCTGCTGCTGCTCATGGGTCTTGGATTGCACCTGCCCCCCCGTTGGGCCGCCCGGCCCTGGTTGCGTCTGATGGTGGGGGCCGCCCCTGGGGTGGCCCTGAACCTGGTGGTGCTCAACCACCAGATGGGAATGGGAAGATGAAGGCCCTATCCAGCCTGCGCCTGGCCGTGGCGGCCATGGCCGCCCTGGTGCTGTGGACCGCCTGGGGCGTGCAGATGGCCTTCAGCCCCTCCCTGGCTCCCTTGCTGCGCGCCCTGGCCGAGGGCCACTTGCTGGTGCACCCCTCCCAGTGGGGCCAGGCCCCGGCCCTGGGCATGTTCTGGGTGCTGGGCCTATTGGCCCTCAGCGGCCTTTTGGCCCTCAACCTGCTCTGTTGCAGCCTGAGCAAGCTGGTGCGCAACTGGTCCTGGCGCAACGCCCTGCTCCTGGCCCTGCACCTTGCGGTGCTGTTGGTCATGCTGGCCCACGGGGCCACCCTGGTGGTGGGCTATCAGCGCCAGCATCAGCGCCTGCTGCCCGGCCGGAGCCTGACCCTGCCCGACGGCGCGGCGCTGAGCCTTCGCCAAGCCCATCTGGAGCCCCAGCCCATGGCCGACTGCCTGCGCCAGGCAGCCCAAAAGCAGACCCGCCGCAGGCCCCGCTTCCCCCGTGGACCGGGCTGGGCCGAGGTGGCCCTGAGCCGCGACGGGCTGGAGTTGGGCCAGGGCAGGGTGGCCTTCATGCAGCCCTGGGAGGCCGACGGTCTGCGCATCAACCTGGTGGGCTACTTCTGCCGCCCCGGTCCGCAGCCGGTGGTGGGCGCGGTGGTCAACGTGAGCCGCCGCCCCCTGGCCAAGCCATTTTTCGCGGCCTACGGCGCGGCCATGGCCTGCTGGCTGCTCCTGCTCATACTGGACCTGCGCCGCAAGCGCGGCGGCCCGGCCCTGGACTAGCGCTGGGGCCTTAGCTCAGCCAAAGGCGCTCCTTGGGCCAGGAGTCCAGCAGGCGGCGGAAGCCTTCCAGATCGTCTATGCCCCGCACCCGGCCCCGCTCCACCCGCACCACGCTGTCGGCCAGGCGCAGGATCTCGCCGGGCTGGTGGCTAACGTAGATCACCGGGATGGCCAGGTGCCCGGTGAGCTTGCTCAAGTAGCCCAGCACCTCGTCCTTGCGCTGGGCGTCCAAAGAGGCCAGCGGCTCGTCCAACAACAGCAGGCGGGGGCTGGCCAACAGGGCCCGGCCAATGGCCACCCGCTGCTTCTCGCCGCCCGAGAGCTTGGCGGGCCGTCGCTCCAATAGCTCCTCCAGTCCCAGCAGATCCACCACCTGATCCCAGGAGGCCCAGGCGCTACCCTTGGGAGCCAAGCGGCGGCCATAGTCCAGGTTGCCTTTCACCGACAGGTGAGGGAACAGGCGGCCCTCTTGAAACACGTAGCCCACCCGGCGGCGCTGGGGCGGCAGGTTGATCTTGGCCTGGGAGTCGAAGAGCACCCGGCCTTCCAAGATCACGCGCCCGTAATCCGGGGTGAGCAGCCCGGCCAGCATGTTCACCAGCGAGGTCTTGCCCGCCCCCGAGGGGCCGAACAGGGCGGTGACCCCCGGCCCGGTCCGGCCGAAGGAGGCCTCCACGTCCAACTCGCCCAGGCGCTTTTTCAAGCTCACCGACAGCATGACCTCACCCCCTCAGCCGCTTCTGCACCCGGCGGGCCAGTAGCTCGGAGACCAGCAGGGCGATGAGCGCCAGAATGATGGAGATGACGCACAGGCGCTGGGCGGCGGCCTCGCCGCCGGGCGACTGCAACACGCTGTACAGGGCCAGGGGTAGGGTGCGGGTCTGGCCGGGAATGTTGGAGACAAAGGTGATGGTGGCCCCGAACTCGCCCAGGCCCCTGGCAAAGGCCAGGACCATGCCGCTCAGGATGCCCGGCAGGGTCAGCGGCATGGTGATAGTGAAAAACACCCGCCAGTGACCTGCTCCCAGGGTGTGCGCCGCCTGCTCCAGGCCCCGGTCCACCGCCTCCAGGCTAAGGCGGATGGCCCGCACCATGAGCGGGAAGGCCATCACCGCCGCCGCCAGGGCCGCGCCCTTCCAGTCGAAGGCAAAGGTGATGCCCAACTGGTCGTGCAGCCAGGCCCCCACCAGGCCCCGGCGGCCGAAAACCACCAAGAGCAGATAGCCGGTGACCACCGGCGGCACCACCAGGGGCAAGTGCAGCAGGCCGTCGAAAAGGGTCTTGCCGGGGAAGCGGTGCCTGGCCAAGAGCCAGGCCGCGCCGACGGCCAGGGGCAGGCTCGCGAGCATGGCCCACAGGCTGACCCAAAGGCTCAGGCGTAGCGCCTCGCTCTCAAGGGGAGTCAGGCTGAATGCGGCCAAGATGCTGTCCACGGCGCTTTCCTAAAATGCCAAGACCTTCCCCACGAGCGTGGGGAGGGGTTTGTTTACGGTTTTGACTTCGGCGCTCAACGTACGCTGAAGCCGTATTTTTTAAACACACTCTTGGCCTCATCGCCCTGCATAAACTGCCAGAAGGCCTTTGCAGGGGGCCTAGCCTGTCCCTTGAGCAAAGCCAGGGGATAAACGATGGGCTTGTGGCTGCTTTCGGGGAAGACGCCCACCACCGTCACCTTGGGGGTGATGGCTGCGTCGGTGGAATAGACGATGCCAAGGGGGGCCTCGCCGCGCTCCACCAGGGCCAGGGCGGCGCGCACGTTGGCCGCGCGGGCCAGGCGGGGCTCCGCCTTTTCCCACAGGCCCAGGGACTTAAGCGCCTGCTTGGCGTACATGCCGGCGGGCACGTGGTCAGGGTCGCCCACCGCCAGGCGGCCATCGCCCAGCCACTGCATCAGGGGCATGCCCGCCTTGATGGGGCCGCGCTCCTTGCTCCCCGCCGGGGCGATGAGCACCAAGCGGTTGCCCAGCAAGTTCACCCTGGTCCCCGGCTCCAGAAGCTTTTTTTCGGCCAAATAGTTCATCCACTTTTCATTGGCTGACAGATACACCTGGGCCGGAGCGCCGTGGGCGATCTGCTTGGCCAGGGTGGAGCTGGAGGCAAAGGATGCCACCGCCTTGCCCTTGCCGGCGGCTTGATAGGCCTTGATTGCATCGCTCACCGCGTTGGTGGTGGAGGCGGCGGCGAATACCATGACCGGTTTGGCGGCCAGGGCCAGGGAAGAAACCAAGCTCAGGCAGCAGGCCAGGGCCAGGGCGGCCAAAAAACGGAAGTATTTGTTAAGCGGCATGTGCCTTCCTCGCGGGATTAAAGTTTGTTCAAACGGCCACGGCCTGGGCCGGGCGGGCCGAGCCGTTGCTGGGGCCGCCGCGCCAGGTGACCACGGCCAGGGCGGCGTAAAGCACCACCCACAGCCCGTAGGCCACGAAGAACAAGGCGGTCATAGGGTTTTTCACCAAGGCCAGGCGCACCCCCACCCGGGCCGGTTTTTCGTTTTTCGGCGAGTAGAACCCGGCCAGGGTAAGGCGCAGCCCCTCGATTTTCATGGGCTCCAGGATACGCAGATCGCCCTGGGCCACCACCGCATCCCCGCGCCGGATAACCACTTTGGCCCAGTTTTGCCTGGGTTTGAAGTTGGTGCTGGTCCAGGTCCAGCGGGCCTTGCGGTAGGGCAGGTTGATCACCGAGGGGTCGCTGACGAAACGCACCGACTCCAGGCCCAGGGTGAGCCCTTCGGGCAGGGCCACCGTCTGGCCGGGGAGCATGCGCAGCTCTTCCTGCTTGTGGCCCATGGCCATCTCCGCGCCGTGGCCCAAAAGCACCACCAGCATCACCAAATGCACCAGGGTGAGCAGCCAGCCCTTGAGGGCGTTGCCCGCCCTGAGGCGGGGCAGCAGGCGGGTGAAGGTGCAAAAACCTAGATTAACAAGCATCACCCCCACCCCCAGGCACAGGCCCAGGAACCACAAGGGGGCCATGGGCTGGGCCCAGGCCGGGCCCAGGAGCCAGTCCAGGATGAGCATGCGGTTCATGTCGAAGAAAGAGGCGGCCAGCAGCTTGGGCTGGCCCATGAACACCCCCAGGCCCAGCCAGATCATTAGCGCGCTCAAGCTGCCCAGGGTGAATTTCAGCGATGATAGACGCTCCATCACGGCTCCAAAAGCATGAAGGTCATGAACAGGCAGATCATCAGCAGGCCGGGCACCGCCTGGGCCGTAGCCCGGAGGCGGGGCCTGGCCGCCCAGGAGGGGGGCAGGTGGGCTGCTGCGGTGACCAACAGGAAAAACAGGGTGGCCTCCAGGAAGTTGGCGTTCCAGCACCAGTAGTCGCCCATCCACTGCATGCGCCAGGTGAAGCCGCTGAACTCACCGGCCAAAAACACCGCAGTGCCGAGCAAGAGAAAGTTGCGCGACCAGCGCAGCAAGGTGGTGCGCCCCTCGGGCCGCATGCCCAGGGAAGCCAGGGCGGCGAAGGCGGCGTAGAGGAATACGGCCAGAGAGGCCATGCGCAGGGAGAAGAAAAGGCGGCTCCAAATGTATTTGTACATGTACCAGTCGGGGTAAAAACGGTTGGAGGCCACCAGGAATAGGGCCATCAAGGCGGTTCCGGCCCACCAGCACAGGGCGGACAGGCGGCGCTGCCCCTCCGGGCTGCCGCAGGGTATGAGGGCCAGCACGCTGAGCCACAGGGTGAACATCACCGCCGCCTCGTAGGTTCCGGCCAAGGGCGGGCGGTCCAGGATAATGGCCGACACCACCGCCTGGCTCAGGGCCAGGGCCAGCACCAGCCATCCCGCCCCGCGCCACCAGTTGCCCGGAGCGAACCAGGCCAGGGCTCCCGCGACCGCGGTGAAGCCCAGGCAGGCGTAATAAATATGGTTGAGCAGGAGTTCGAGGGTCATGGCCTGGCTCCCGCGTGTGCCAGGAAGGCCCAAGCCGAGGTTCGCAAGGTGAGAAGGTGACTGTGCATTAGCGTGCTGTCCTTAACGGGGTAATACCCTAGTCGTTTGCTTTTGATAAACATAACGCTTCGCCTATAAAAAGCGCCTGGGTTGATCTGGCCAACCGGAAGCGCCTTGGCGTCCGCTATGTTTGCAATAGCGTTATATCATAAAAAACATAACGCACCCCAAAAAAATATTTTGGGCGGGTTATTTGATCTTGCGCTGATCCACCCACCCCTGGAACTGCTTTACCAATCTCCAGAACTCGTCCCGAGCTTTTTCTCCGGATGGGGTCAGATAGGCCCCGCCGCCTTTTTTCCCTCCAGCCTGTTTTTCCACCAGAGGCTTTCCGGCCAGTTGGTTCATCTGCTTTACCAGGTTCCAGGCGTGGCTGTAGCTCATGTCCATGGAGCGGGCGGCGGCGGCCAAGGTGCCGTGCTCTGCTATGCGTTCCAACAGCACCACCCGGCCCCAGGACAGGAAGGTTTGCCCGTCCTTTTCCAGCCAGATGCGGCCTTTTAGCTGCAGGCCCGCCTCTTTGTGTTCCGGGCCGCTGGCCAGGGCGTTGCGCTCGTGGGGGGCTTTGGGCTTGGGCATGGCTTTTACATCCAAGGTTGCGGTGGGGCGGTCATGGCCGCCCAAAAAACACTTTATTATAACTTATGGTTCCGGTGGGTGCCCACACCCAGGCCGGATGCGCCATGATCCCAGCGCGGCCCACGGGAGATGACCAAGGGATGCAAGCCGCGCGGCTTGCGCCCCAATTGGCGAATCAGGGCTTGGCCCCGCCTTCTGGCTTGGGAGCCCAATGAGCGGACCGGTCCTGAGCCTTGGCGACCTCGGCTGGAGTCAGCTTTTCCAGCAGGCTGTCGCGGCGCGTAAGGGCCGCCGGCATTTTGTTGGCCGTGGCCAGGCTGTACCAGAAATAGGCTTCCGGCAAATTCAGGAAGCCTCCCTTGTTGTGGGAATAGAGTTCGCCCAGCTGCAGCATGGCCGGACCGTATCCCTGGTTGGCCGCCCGCGTATACCAGTCCTTCGCCTTGGCAAAGTGCTGGGGCGCTTCGATGCCCTTTAGGTAGCGTTCCGCCAGGCGGTTTTGGGCCCACACCTCTCCGCTTTCCGCGCGCTTGATCAACTCGGGCATGGGAACGGGCTTATGCCGCAGCTGCTTGGCAGTTTCAGGCAGCAGATAGCCATCCGCCTCTACGGTCCTCTCATTTTCGGCCCCGGCCGCCAGGGGAGTAAGCAAAAAGGCCAGGGTCAGCAAAGCTATCAGGGGGCGGGCGATGGTCATGATTTAACGATCCCATTCAACTACATACACAAAATTTACCTATTATATCAATATATTGGTGGCGCTGAAAGTAAATAATGAATCAACCGCCGCACGGCTTGGGATAATCTGGCCTTGGAGCCGATGACCTGCTACCTTGGGCTACCACTTCTAAATGACCGTACCGGCGGGGAGGCCAAGCATGGAACTAAAAGAAACCATCTACCAAGTCAAAGATCGGGTGGCCCTGATCACCCTCAACCGCCCCGAGCGGCTCAATGCCTACACGCCTCAGATGCGCCTGGAACTGATCCATCTGTTGGGCCAGGCCGACCAGGACGACCAGGTGCGCGCGGTGGTGGTCACCGGCGCAGGCCGGGCCTTTTGCGCGGGTATGGACCTTGCCGCCGGTGGTGAGACCTTCAATTTCAAGGCCAAGGACCCGGCCCAGGCCTCCATGGCCGATCACCGCGACGGCGGGGGGCAGGTGGCCCTGGCCGCCTTCAAATGCCGCAAGCCGGTGATCGCGGCCATGAACGGGGCGGCGGTGGGCGTGGGGATCACCATGACTCTGGCCATGGACATGCGCGTGGCCGCCGAGGACGCCAAGATGGGACTGGTGTTCACCCGCCGGGGACTGGTGCCCGAAGCCTGTTCCACCTGGTTCCTCACCCGCTTGGTTGGCGCGGGCAAGGCCCTGGAACTGGCCTGCACCGGCCGGGTGTTCCGGGCGGGGGACCAGGAGGGCACCGGCCTGTTCAACTACATCCTGCCAGCCGACCAGGTCCTGCCCAAGGCCCTGGAACTGGCCCAGGAGATCGCGGCCAACACCTCGGGCACCTCGGTGGCCCTGGCCAAGGCCATGGTTTGGCACGGCCTGGGCGAGGCCGACCCCCAGTCGGTGCACCTCATCGACTCGCGGGTGTTCTATTGGGCCGGCAAGCAGCCCGACGCCGCCGAGGGCATCCAGAGCTTTTTGGAGAAGCGGCCGCCTGAGTTTAAGCTGAGCCCCACCAGAGACTTGCCGGACTTTTATCCATGGTGGAAGGAACCCAAAGTCTAACCCGGCACAGCCAGACGCCGCATGGCTGCGTTGTCGGCGTCACTCGGTCCTCGGCGTATATAAGAATACGCCTGCGTCCCTCTTCCGCCTGCCGCCTTGCCCTGGGGCGTCTGGCTGCGCCAGCTGTTTTTGCCGGACCCCGCTGGCTGTGTTGCCGGCATCGTTTAGATCTCGGCGTATATAAGAATACGCCTGTGGTCTGCGCTCGCCGCCGTCTTGCCTAGCACCGCCTGGCTGTGCCGGACTTGTTTGACTTCACGAAGCAGAAAATTATTCCGATAAGTATTTAAGGAAAAATTTGCTCCTGCCCTTGACTTTCTTGGGAATTTGGCCAATATTGCAAATAGGAGGTCGTCATATGGACGCCGAAAGACAAAAAAGATTGGAAGCCAGGGCCCGAATCCTCAAGGCGGTGGGCAATGCCAGCCGCTTGTTGATTCTGGAAGAACTGGCCCAGGGCGAAAAGTGTGTGGCTGATCTCACCAAGGCGGTGGGCAGCGACATCTCCACCGTGTCCAAGCATCTGTCCCTTCTCAAGTCGGTGGGCCTGGTGCGGGACGAAAAACGCGGCAACCAAGTTTTTTACACCCTGCTGGCTCCCTGCGTGCTCAATTTCTTCGACTGCGTGGAATCGGTGCTGGAAGCTCGGGTGCAGCATCAGATCGAGATGATGGGCTAGCCGCCGGGGAATTTTTTTGGATTAAACTTTGGCTATTTGGCCAAATGGTTGAGTAGAAGCCATGAAAGAACGATACAAGCTCCTGATCATAGTGGCCCTGTTCGCGGCGGCCTATTTCGTGCCCTGGAACAGCGAGCCCATCCGGCGCTCGGGTCTGGAAGCCTTCATGATGCTTCGGGAGTACGCGCGCGAGCACGTGCTCACCTGCCTGATCCCGGCCTTTTTCATCGCCGGGGCCATCTCGGTGTTCGTCAGCCAGGCCGCAGTGCTCAAGTACTTCGGGGCTCAGGCCAAGAAGTTCCTGTCCTATTCGGTGGCCTCGGTTTCCGGCGCGGTGCTGGCGGTTTGCTCCTGCACGGTGCTGCCGTTGTTCGCGGGCATCTACTCCCGGGGCGCGGGCATCGGCCCGGCCACGGCCTTTCTCTACTCCGGCCCGGCCATCAACGTGCTGGCCATCGTGCTCACCGCCCGCATCCTGGGCTGGGAGCTGGGTCTGGCCCGGGCCATAGGGGCGGTGGTGTTCGCGGTGATCACCGGCCTTCTTATGGCCCTGATATTCCGCAAGGACGACGCGGCCCGCGCCGCCGGGCAGGTCTACCTGCCCGAGGACGAGGCCAGCGGCCGTTCCCTGGGCCAGGAATCGCTGTTCATGCTCACCCTGGTGCTCATCCTCATCTTCGCCGCCTGGGCCCGCCCGGCCGAAGGCGTCCAGGGCCTTTGGGCGCTGATCTTCGGGCTCAAGTGGTGGATCACCGCCGGGCTTCTGGTGGCCCTGGTGTTCCTGCTGAGGGCCTGGTTCACCAAGGAGGAGCGGGTCGAATGGGTGGAGTCCACCTGGGGCTTCATGAAGCAGATACTGCCTCTGCTGGGGGCCGGGGTCCTGGTGGCCGGGTTCATGCTGGGCCGTCCGGGGCATCCCGCCCTTATCCCCGACGAATGGGTCAGTTCCTCCCTGGGCGGCAACTCCCTGGGGGCCAACCTGTTCGCCTCGGTGGCCGGGGCTTTGATGTACTTCGCCACCCTCACCGAGATCCCCATCTTGCAGGGTCTCCTGGGCGCGGGCATGGGCAAGGGCCCGGCCCTGGCCCTGCTCTTGGCCGGACCGGCGCTCAGCCTGCCCAACATGTTGGTGATCGGCGGGGTGATGGGTTGGAAAAAGACCGCGGTGTTCAGCGGCATCATCGTGGTGATGTCCACCATCGCGGGTCTTATATACGGGTCGTTTTTGGCCTGACAGGCCGGATAGCCCATTACGGAAGGCAGGTAGGATCAATGCAAAACAAAAACATAGTGGCATTACTGGGAATGGCCGGTTTCGTGGTCATGGCCGACAACTGGGTGGTTTCGCCCATCCTGCCTGCCATCGCCGAAAACCTGCACATCGACATCACCAGGGCGGGGCTGTTGATCTCCGCCTACATGGTGCCCTTCGGCCTCTTCCAGCTGGTGTTCGGGCCCCTGGCCGACCGCTTCGGCAAGAAGCAGGTAATAACTTTTTCCATGATTCTGTTCACCCTGGCCACCGGCCTGTGCGCCTTGGGCCTGGGGCTGCCGGACTTGGCCCTGTACCGTGCGCTGACCGGCATGTTCGCGGCCTCGGTGATGCCCATATCACTGGCCATGATCGGCGACCTGTTCCCCATAGAAAAGCGCCAGGGGGCCATCGGCTCTTTCATGGGCATCTCGTTTTTGGGCCAGGGGCTCAGCATGGCCATCGGCGGGGTGACCGCTTACTTCCTCAGCTGGCGGGGAGTGTTTCTCCTGTACGCCGTGCTGTCGGTGATCCCCACCCTGGCGCTCATCAAGGCCTATAAGTCCATACCGGCCAGCAAGAACCCCCAGGCCAAGTTCCTGGCCCCCTACGCCAAGCTGCTGGCCCATACCCGCAGCCTCTACACCTACATCCTGGTGCTCTTGGAAGGCGTGTTCATCATCGGCAGCTTCTCCTATCTGGGGGCCTACATTTCCCAGACCTACCACTACAACTACCTGCAAATTGGCCTGATAATGACCGCTTTCGGCCTGGCCACGGTGATCGGCGGCAAGCTCAGCGGCAAGCTGTCCCAGGCCATGAGCCCGCGCGGCATCTTGAGCATGGGCCTGTTGGCGGCGGTGGTCGCCGAGCTGGCCTTCGCCTACCTGGGGGCCAGCCTGGGCTGGCTCATTGCCGGAATCGCCCTGCTGGGCTTCGGCTTCATCTTCACCCACTCCACCCTGCTCACCAGGGCCACCGAGTTCGCCATGAAGGCGCGCGGCGCGGCCATGTCTCTGGTGGCCTTCTGCTTCATGGGCGGCGGCGGCCTGGGCACTGCTCTTGGTGGAGTGGTGATCCAGCACGAAGGCTTCAGCGGGCTGTTCCTGATTTACGGCGGTTGCCTTTTTATGAGCTGGCTGCTTAGCTTTGCTCTGATCCGGCACAATATCATCCAGAAGGACGAATTGGCCCTGGAGGTGGCGGAATAGCCGGGCAAGGCCCTTGCGGGTGCGCCGGTTTGCTTTGTAACCAAAAAATCATCCAAAAAACCCACGGAGATGGTAGACATGGAAATCAAGGTGTTGGGTCCCGGTTGCGCCAAGTGCAAGAAAACCGAGGAAGTGGTCAAGGAGGCGGTGGCCGAGGCCGGAGTGGAGGCTGAGGTGGAAAAGGTCACCGGCATGATGGACATCGCCGCCTACGGCGTGCTGGGCACTCCGGCGGTGGTGGTGGACGGCCAGGTCAAGCTGGTGGGCAAGGTGCCCAGCAAGGACCAGGTCAAATCCTGGCTGGCCGATTAAACTATATCTATATGAGTGGTGGTTTATAAAATGGCGGATAGTTGTTGCACTAATGGGGGGCAGGCTATGTTGTTGGCCTGTTCGGGAGCTTCCAACGTGGGCCAGTTGACCAACCAGGCCTGCGTGGAACTGACCCAGGAGGGGTTTGGCAAGATGTTTTGCCTGGCCGGGGTCGGGGGCAGGTTGCAAGGCTTCATCCAAGCGGTGAAGGACGCGCCGGAGTTGGTGGTCTTGGACGGCTGCGAAAAAGGCTGCGCCAAGGCCATCATTCAGGAGGCCGGTTTGCCTCTCAGGGGCTATGTGGTGCTGACCCAACAGGGCATCGCCAAGAACAAGGACCTGAACCTCAAGCGCGAACAAGTAGACCAGGTAAAGGATCTGGTGCGCGGCGCCCGATCCCCCCTGCGCATGGCTGCACCGGGCGGTGCCTACGGCTGCCGCGGCTAGGTATGATGCCACTGAAGTTTTCAGCCGACATATTGACCGCCCCGCCGGAGGCACTGGTCTGCTATTGCTCCCAGGTGAGCAAGGGGGATATCCTCGCGGCCATGCGGGCCGGGGCCAAGACCCTGGAAGACATCAAAAGGGCCACCGGCGCCTGCCGTGTGAGCCGCTGCAAGGAACTCAGCCCCCGGCGGCGGTGATGCTCGCGGGAGATCAACATCCTCCTCGGGCAGGGGGAAGGCACCGGGACCTTGATCGCTGGGTTGGACTGACGAGAGAGCAACTTTGAACCTTGAGCAAAGGTGATCACAGATGAGCGATACGCCCAAAAAACGCATCCTCTATCTATGCACAGGAAATTCCTGCCGCAGCCAGATGGCCGAGGGCTTCACCAACGCCCTGCGCGGCGAGGAGTACGAGGCCCATAGCGCCGGGGTGGCCCCCGGTCGGGTGGACCCTCGTGCAATCAAGGTAATGTCCGAGGCCGGGGTGGACATCGCG
Organism: Desulfarculaceae bacterium; assembly: GCA_021737645.1. Lineage (GTDB taxonomy): Bacteria > Desulfobacterota > Desulfarculia > Desulfarculales > Desulfarculaceae > Desulfoferula. The sequence continues at coordinate 54,928 of JAIPDO010000002.1, read as the reverse complement.
GGCCAAAAGTCCAAGGTCGTGGACCCTTTCATCGGCCAGGACTGGGACTGGGTGGTGACCCTGTGCGACAACGCCAACGAGGCCTGCCCCTTTTTCCCCGGCCCGGTTACGCGGGCGCATCGCGGCTTCGACGACCCGCCTCTGTTGGCCCAGGGCGCGGCCGACGAAGACCAGGCCCTGGCCCCCTACCGCCGGGTGCGCGACGAGATCAAGGCAATGGTTGAAGGCCTACCCCAGAGCCTGCAAGACTGACCCCAATCAGGGAGACGCCGAAGATGACCCCCACTGAGGTTAAAAAGCTCTCTTTTCTGGACCGCTTCCTCACCCTGTGGATTTTTCTGGCTATGGCCGTGGGCGTGGGCTGGGGTTATTTCTTCCCCGGCGTGCGTCAGGTCATGGACCACTTTTCCGTGGGCACCACCAACCTGCCCATCGCCATCGGCCTGATACTGATGATGTACCCGCCTTTGGCCAAGGTGCGCTACGAGGACCTGGGCCAGGTGTTCAAGAACGTGCGGGTGCTGGTGCTGTCGTTGGTGCAGAACTGGGTCATCGGGCCGGTGCTCATGTTCGCCCTGGCGGTCACCTTTCTCTCCGGGCAGCACGCCTACATGGTGGGGTTGATCCTCATCGGCCTGGCCCGCTGCATCGCCATGGTCATCGTGTGGAACGACTTGGCCCGGGGCGACCGGGAATACTGCGCCGGGCTGGTGGCCTTCAACAGCATCTTCCAGGTGCTGTTCTTTAGCCTCTACGCCTGGTTCTTCATCACCGTGCTGCCCCAGTGGCTAGGCATGGAGGGAATGGCCGTGCAGGTGTCCATGGGCCAGATCGCCCAGAGCGTGTTCATCTATCTGGGCATACCCTTCATTGCCGGGATCATCAGCCGGGTGGTGGGGCTTAAGCTCAAGGGCCGTCAGTGGTATGAGGAAGTCTTCATCCCCAAGATCAGCCCCATAACCCTCATCGCCCTGCTGTTCACCATCCTGGTGATGTTCAGCCTCAAGGGCGAATACATCGTGGCCCTGCCTTTTGACGTGGTGCGGGTGGCCATACCCTTGTGCATCTACTTTGTGGTGATGTTTTTGGTAAGCTTCTGGCTGTCGCTAAAAGCCAAGGCCACCTACGAGCAGGCGACCACCCTGTCCTTCACCGCAGCCTCCAACAACTTCGAGCTGGCCATCGCCGTGGCCGTGGCCGTGTTCGGCATCGACAGCGGCCAGGCCTTTGCCGCGGTGATCGGCCCCTTGGTGGAGGTGCCGGTTCTTATAGGCCTGGTCAACGTGGCCCTTTTCTTCAAGCGCAAGTACTTCCCCTATGCTGTGGAAGGCCCCACCGGGGTTTGCCACGTCAATTGCAAGCCTTAACCCTTTACCTAAGAAGGTTCTGCTTAACATGAAACTATTCCGCTCAACGCTGTTTATGGTGCTGGCCCTGGCCCTGTCCCTGGCCCTGCTGGCTGCGGCCCCCGGCCCGGCCTCGGCCACCGAGGAGTTACCGGTCAAGGGCATGGTCACCCTGGTGGACCTGGGGGCAGACAAGTGTATCCCCTGCCGGATGATGGCCCCAATCCTGGATGAGCTGAAAATCGAGTACAAGGGCAAGGCGGCCATAGTGTTCCTGGACGTCTGGAAAGACCGCAGCCTGGCCGCCCAGTACGGCATCCGGGCCATCCCCACCCAGGTTTTCTATGACAAGCAAGGACGCGAGGCCTTTCGCCACGAGGGCTTCTTGAGCAAGGAAAACATCGAACTGGTGTTGACCAAGCTGGGCGTGGAGAAACCCAAGGCGCCCGCCAAGTAGGCGGCGCGATCAGGGGCGGGGCGGGCATGTTGGATCAGGTTTTCATCACTCTGAACGACTGGATAACCTCGGGCAGCCTCATAGCCCTGGGCGGGGCCTTTTTGTGGGGCATGGTCAGCGTGGCCCTGAGCCCCTGCCATTTGGCCTCCATCCCCTTGATCGTCACCTACGTGGCCGGTCAGGACCAGAGCGTGCGGCCGCGTAGCGCCGCCTTCTACGCCGCGGCCTTCACCGGCGGCCTGTTTATCACCATCGCCCTGGTGGGGGTGATCTGCGCCTGGCTGGGCCTGATGTTGGGCGATGTAGGGCCTTACTGGACCATCCTGGTGGGCGCGGTGCTGATCTGGGTGGCCTTGGACATGCTGGGGGTGCAGGCCTTCTCCATGTCCGGCAACCTCATGGGCCGCCTCAAGGTCAAGGGCATGAGCGGGGCGTTTGTCCTGGGCTTGGCCTATGGGGTGCTCTCGGGATCGTGCACCTTCGGCTTTATCGCCCCCATCCTGGCCATCATCACCGTGCAAAAGGACATCATCACAGGGCTGCTTATGATCACCCTTTTCGGCGTGGGCCACGCCCTGCCCATCGCCTTGGCGGGCAGCTCCACCGCCCTGGTGGGCGGCGTGCTGGAAAACAACTCCTTCCAGCGAGGCAGCCTGTGGTTCAAGCGGGCGGCCGGAGTGGGCATCGGCCTGTTGGGAGCATACTTCATCGTTTCGCCTTTCACCGGCACATAAAGGGCTGGTGGGGGTATTGAAAGAGGTTGGGCTAATGTGCAGTTTGGCCCTGTATAAGAAAGTGGTGCTCTTGGGCGCGGCGGTGGCGGCCTTGTCGCTCTGCGGCGCGGTGTGGGTTTGGGCCGGGGGCGGCCAAGCCCCGGCGCAGAGCCTGAACGAGCTGCTGGAGCGCTACGACTCCAAGCGCTGCCAGGAGTGCCACGGCGAGATATATGAGCAGTGGTCGCGCTCCCACCACGCTCGCTCCCTCATGGGCCTGAACGGCTTCAGCTTCATGAGCAAATACCTGCGTAAGGGGCCGCTGGCGGTGAAGAAGCCCCAGGAGGCCACCCTGGCCAATTTCCCCTGTGCCAAGTGCCACCTGCCCCAACTGATGAGCGCCGGGCCCAAGGTGGCCCAGGAGCTGGCCGAGGTGATCTGGCGGGACGACAAGGCGGTGGTGGGGCGCTTGAACATCGGCTGTTTGGTGTGCCACCAGGACAAGGCGGTGGTACACCACCGCCCCGAGCCCGGCGTCCTCTATGGGCCCAAGGCCCTGCCGGAGCACGAAGGGGAGATTAAGGCGGTCCGCAAGAGTTCTTTCATGTCCTCGCCCGCCTTTTGCGGCCAGTGCCACGGCATGGGGCCCAACTTCGAGTTCACCCCGCCGGTGCAGTGCGCCACGCTCTATGGAAGCTATTTGCACGGCTACGTGGCCGACGGCGGCGCTCGCACCTGCCTGGACTGCCACATGACCGGCACCGACCACACCTTCCCGCCCGACTTCAGCGACAAAGAGGCCACGGCCAAGCTCTATCGCACCGCCCTGCCCATGGAAGTGGAGGCTCTGCCCTACACCTTCCATCCGGGGCACAAAGAGGACGCGCCCCAGGTGGTCGTGGGGGTCACCATCCAAAACCGGGCGGGCCATCGCATCCCCGACGGTTGACCCTCCCGGGCGCAGGTGGTCCTGGAAGCGGCCGCCAAGGATGAAAACGGAAAAGAACTGTTCAAGGAAAAACGCATCTTCATGCCCCAATGCACCGACAGCCTGGGACCGGTCATGGTCTTGGGGCCGGACCGCAAGCTGGGAATCGTCCGCGACACCACCTTGCAGCCCTTCAAGCCCAAACGTGAAAGCTTCGTCATACCCCTGGGCAAGCCCTGCCGGGAGTTGACCCTGCGTGTCAGGCTCTATTACGAGCTGCGCCCCGGCCAGGAGATCTCGCTGCATGTATGGGAGAAAAAGGTGCCGGTGTCCGGGCTGTTCGCGGCCCACTGACCACCGGCCGCTCCCAAACGACTCTTTGATAGCCTCGCTGACCGCTTTACTCGCGGCCACGAGGCTATCATAATTTGAGGTGAAGGTTTCCTATTGCAGCAAACCAGGCCTCTGACGACCAGGGGGGAAGGCATGTCCCATGGCTAAAGCGCTGAAGATCATCGTGGTTGTGTTGCTGGCTTTGACCGCCTTGGCGGCCCTGGGCATCACCATCCTGCCTAGGGCCCTGCCTCTTAGCTCCATGCTGGCCGGGACGCTGGAAGAAAAACTGGGCCGCAAGGCTACGGTGCAGGAAGTGTCGCTGGGCATTTGGGGCGGTCTGGACCTACGGGTGAAGGGTGTGGTGGTCCAGGACAAGCCGGAGTACGGCGGACGCCCCCTGCTGAAGCTTGACTCCCTGGAACTGGAGGCCAGCCTCTGGCCCCTGGTCACCGGGCGCCTGGTGGTGAACCGGGTCGCGGTGGACGGCCTGGAGCTGTCCATGGTGCGGGCCAAGGACGGCCGTGCAAACTGGCGTGACCTTCCGGCCAAGGGGGGCAAGGCGGGCCAGGGCGGCGGCGCGGCCAAGGCCGGGCACAAGGAGGCACCCCACGACGGCAGCCTGATAATCCGCAAGTTGGCGGTCAACAACTCTTCGCTCCATGTGTTCAACCAGGCCAACGGCAAGCGTAGCGAACTGCCCCTGGAGCGTTGCCAACTGAGCAGCGACCTTTCCCTGGGAGAGTCTTCGGGTGAGCTGGATCTGGCCATGCCGGGCCTCAGCCTCAACGCCGGGTTCAAGAGCCGGGGCTATGGTGACGACTTCAAGCTGGACCAGGGCCGCCTGGACCTCAAGATAGACCTGGCTCAATTGGCCGCCCGCCTGGCCCCACTGGCCCCCGCCCTCAAGGCCCAAGGCACGGTCCAGGTCACGGCTCTGGCCGGTGGCAACGCCACCGCCCTAAGGGTGCAGACCCAGGCCCAGGCCAAAAACTTGCAAGTGCAGGCCAGGGCCATGAAGCGCCCCTTCCGGGTGGGCGACGCTTCCTGGGCCGTCCAGGCCACCGTGAACCTGGGCGCCGAGACGGTGGACATAAAACAGGCCCAGTTGCTAATCCCCCAGGCGGGCATGGTGCACACCCTCAAGGGAGTGCTGGGCTGGGGCAAGTCCCTGGGCAAGAGCGACGCGGTGTATGACCAGCAGACGGACCTGGCCAAGCTGGCCCATTTCTTGGAGCCCCTGCTGCCCTGGCCGCTGAAGGCCAAGGGCCAGGCCAGCAAGCAGGTGCGCTTCAAGGGAGCCGGGCCGGGGGCCATGGAAATGAGTGGCCAAGGCTTGGTGCGTGGCGTCCTGGTGGCGAGCCCGGCCTGGCCCTCGCCTTGGAAAGAGCCCGAGATGCGGGCGGACTTCAAGTTTCTGATCAAGGACAAGGGCCACGAGATGGTGATCCAGCAGATGGACTGGGTCTCCACTCCGGCCAAGCTGGGCCTCACCGGCGTGGTCAAGCTGGATGAGGGCCAAGCCAAGCTGCGGCTGAAGGTGGCGGGAGATTATCTGGACCTGGACCGCCTGCCCCTGGGGCTGCTGGAGGACAGGCGCGGCAAGGCCCAGGCCCGCACCGGCAAAGCGGCCAGAACGAAGGCTCAGGCCCCCTCTGGTCAAAAGGCTCCGGCCGCCCAGGCCACCCATGCGGCCGAGGCCCGCAAGGCGCTCAAAAAGCTGGACGCCGAGGTGGAGATCAAGCTGGGCCGCCTGACCATGAAGGGCTACCAGATGAGCGATCTCCAGGCCCGGTTGCAGCTAAAGGACCGGGAGGCCGAGATCAAAGACTTCCAGGCCGGTTTTCTAAAGGGCGGCATCCAGGCCAAGGGGGAAGTGGACTTCAATCCCGCCACTCCGAAGGGCAAGCTTTCCACACAGTCTAAGGACATCGAGATAACCCCTGAGGTTTTTGCCAAGCTCAAGAACGACTTTCCCATGTTCGCCCTGCCGCTGAGCAGCCTGGAGGGGGTGTTCTCCCTGGACAGCCAGCTGGCCTGGCAGGGCCTGGAGAGCGAAGCGCTGTTGTCATCCCTGACCGGCAAGGGCAGCCTCAAGGCCCAGGACGGGGTGACCATCGGCATGGATTTTCTGGACGACGTCGAGTCGGTGGCCAAGATGCTAGGCGGCGAACTGGATGACCTGCCCCGGCGCTTCGAGGAATTCGAGGGTGATTACACCATCGGCCAGGGCAAGGTGAATTACGATATCGCCCTCAAGGCGCGCGACGATGAGATGGAAGCCCAGATCATCGGCACCACCGGCCTGCTGGATGACTCCTTGGACGCCAAGATCAAGTTCAAGGCCGATACCGTGGGCAGCACCTTACGGGATTTCTTGGACAAGGACGGCACCTTCCCCATCGGTCTGGGTGGCACCGTGCAAAAGCCGGTGGTTAAACTGGATTTGCAAGGCAACTTGATCCCGGCGGCGGAGAACCTGATCAACAACTTGCTCAACCGCCAATAGCGAGGGCCTTAAAGAGGTTATTAAGGAAGTAACTCGGAAATTATAGAAGGCCGGTAGTAGTTGCGATCTCTTGTTCGATAGTGACGCATGCCCATCATGTAGCCAATCGGCACAGCCAGGCGGAGGCGGGCGAGGCGACCGGCGAACGAGGGCCGCAGGTGTAGCTGTGCGCTACATTGAGGCCCGAGTGACGCCGGCAACAAAGCACCCCGTCGCCTGGCGAAGCCGGGTTGTAAAAACTTAGGCGTTAAAGGCCCTGGGCCTTGAGCATCACCTTAATGGTTCGGCCCACGATCTGTAGATCGCCGCGCAGCACCTGCCATCCGCTTTTGGTGCGCACCATCTCCACATAGTCCCGGTCCAGCAGATACTGGTCGTCGCGGCTCAGGCCGTGGCCCTTGAAGGACTGGTAGCGCCCGGTTATCCCTGCCCGCAGCACCTTCCAGTTGAGCACCCCCGCCTCCAGGGCCTGCTCGTACACCTCCAGGTTTATGGGACGGGGACCCACCACGCTGATGTCGCCTAGGAAGATGTTGATCATCTGGGGCAGCTCGTCCAGATATATCTTCTGCAACACCGAGCCCACCCTGGTCATGGAGTGGCCGTCCCACTCCAGATACTTGGTGTGGATGAACTTGCCTTGGCGCTTGAGGTCCTCGATGACCTCGGGCTTGAAGATGAAGAATTTCATGAAGTGAAAGGTGCGGCCCTGGGAGATGCGCGGTTCGTAATAAAACAGGGGGGCTCCGGCCTGGCCCCGGCCCAGGTGCTCCAAGAAGATGGCCAACATGGTGACCAAAAACACCGGCAGGGTGAGGGTGAGCACCGCCCCGGAAAAGGCAATGTCAAAGGCGCGCTTCAAAAAGGGGGTGGGGATGGGCTGGTCGGGCAGGGGGGGCAGGGACCGGGCCTTTTCCAGCAGGGCCAGGATCTCGGGAGTGGCCTCCCGCTGGGCCGCTTTTTCCATGGCTTCGCTCATGGCGCACCTCTCATGGGTTCTACTTAGATTTCCAGGTTAACAGCGGCCCTCGGCCCTGGGCAATATTAACTAAATCGCTCGTCGGCTTTCTTGGCGGGCGCGTCCTGGGCCTTGTCGGCCAGCCAGCCGGTGCGCACCACCCCCGGAGGCGCATCGAACTGGGGCACGTAGGGCTTGACGTCGATCAGCGGGCTCTGGTCCAGCATGTCCACGCCTCTCAGGTGCAATACGCTGCCTTCCACCGCCAGCAGCTCCACCACCGACAGGCCCACGGGGTTGGGCCGGGCCGGGGCCCGGGTGGTGAAAAGTCCGTGCTCGTTCTGATCTAAAAAGGGCCGCACCTTTGGCTTGAAGGCCGCCGCCCGGTGGCAGTGATATAGCAGGATCACGTGACTGAATCCCTCCAGCCCCTCCAAGGCCGGGGCCAGCTCGGGTCGCAACTCGGCCCGGCCCAGGGTGTCGCCCGCCCCGCATGGTTGAATGGGCGTGCCGCTGGGTTCGCTGAAAGGGGTGAATAGCAGGCCTATGGGTTCATAGCAGATTTGGGTCATCATCAGCCTCGATTTTTTAGTTCCACCAAGCCGACCGCCACGGGCAAAAGGAGCATGGCCAGGCCCAAACCGGTCACTCCGCTCCAGGCCCACCTGTTCCACAGGGCGCCCGCCGCGGTTATGCCCGCCCAGCCACCCAAATAATACACCAATACATATAGGCTGTTCCCCCGGCCCTGGCTGGAACTGAGGCGCACGTTGAGCAAGCCCTGGCTGGTGGCGTGGATGGTGAAGTGCCCGGCGCAGACCAACACCAGGGACAGGACCACCATGGGCAGTGAGGGGATGCGCGACACCATGAGCGCTAGGGCGAACAAAGCCGCGCCCATGAGCAGCACCGGCCCCGCGCCCCATCGTCCGGCCAAGCGCCCGGCAAAGGGGCTTTGGGCCACCCCGATGATGAAGCTGAGGTAGACCAGGCTGATCAAGGTGGTGGAGGCCATGAAAGGCGGGGCGGCAAGGTGGTAGGGGATGTAGTTGAACACCGCCGCGAACACGAACATGCTGCCGAAGGTCGCCAAATAGGGGGCCAGAGTGGGCCAACGCCGCAGCAGGGCAAAGTAGCCGGGTTGGTTTTTTTGATGGGCGGGCGGCGGCCCTTGGGTGGGCAGCCAGGCCATGGCGGCCAGAGAGAGCGCCAGCACCAGAAAGGTCCCCAACCAAAAACAGGCCCTCCAATGCCCGGCCAGGAAAAAGCCGCTGAGCAGGCGGCCCATGAGCCCGCCCACCACCGTGGCCGCCACATAAGAGCCCATGACCACCCTCAGGCCGCTGGGGGGCAGGGTGCGAGCCAGATAGGCGGCAAGGCACGAGGTTAGGGCGGGCAGGAAGATTCCCTGGCCCAGACGTGCGGCCAAGAGCACCGGAAGGTTGGGGCTAAGGGCGGCCAGGGCCAGGCAAAGGGCGGTGCCTCCCCCACCCAGGGCGATGATGGACTTAACCGCCCAGCGGTCGGCCAGAACGCCAAAAGGCAGGCAGGCCAAGGTGATGCCCAGAATGACCAGGGAGACGCTGAGCGAGGCCATGGGCGGCGAGGCCGCGAACTCCCGGCTCAGTTGGGGCAGCACCGGCTGGGTGAAATAGATGGCGCTTATGGCCGCGCCCACCAGGCCGAATACCAGGGCCTGCAGGCTGCGGTGTCCCTGGATGAGGTGCAAGGGCTCAGGACTCTTGCGAGGCTGGGCGCAGGAACACCGCCCCGAGTGGCGGCAAAGTAAGCTCCAGGGAGTAGGGCCGTCCGTGGGCCCCGGTGCCCGATGCGCTCAGCCCACCCGCGTTGCCCGCTCCGCTGCCGCCGTATTCCGGGGCGTCGCTGTTGAACACCTCTTGCCAGAAGCCGGGCTGGTCCACTCCCACCCGGTAGCCCTTGCGGGGCACGGGGGTGAAGTTGAGCACCGCCAGCATGCTCTGTCCCGCCGCCGGGTTCAGGCGCAGCAGCGCCAGGACGCTGTCCTCGGTGTCGTTGCAGTCCACCCAGGAGAAGCCTTCGGGCTTCAGGTCCACCTGCAAGGCGGCCTCGCGGCGATACATCCGGTTGAGGTCGCCCACCAGGCGGTGCATTCCGGAGTGGAGTTCGTAGTCCATCAGGGCCCAGTCCAGAGTGGCCTCGTGGTTCCATTCCGACCACTGGGCGATCTCCCCGCCCATGAACAACAGCTTCTTGCCCGGCTGGGCGTACATGTAGCTGTGCAGCAGGCGCAGGTTGGCGAACTTTTGCCAGTTGTCGCCGGGCATTTTTCCCAGCAGGGAGGCCTTGCCGTGCACCACCTCGTCGTGGCTAAGCGCCAGCACGAAGTTTTCGGTGAAGGCGTAGAGCATGCGGAAGGTGAGCTTGTCGTGGTGGAACTTGCGGTGGATGGGGTCCTGGCGGAAGTAGGCCAGGGTGTCGTGCATCCAGCCCATGTCCCACTTGAGGCCGAAGCCCAGGCCGCCCAAATAGGCGGGGCGGCTGACCATGGGCCAGGCGGTGGATTCCTCGGCGATGTTGGCGATGCCCGGATTGGCTGCGTAGGTCTCGATGTTCATGCGGGTCAGCAGGCCCACCGCCTCCAGGTTTTCGTTGCCCCCGTACTGGTTGGGTATCCACTCCCCGTCCTTGCGGGAGTAGTTGAGGTAAAGCATGGAGGCCACCGCGTCCACCCTGAGGCCGTCGGCGTGCATTTCCTTTAGCCAGAACATGGCGCTGGAGAGCAGAAAGGAGCGCACCTCGTCGCGGCCGTAGTTGAAGATGTCGCTGTGCCAGTCGGGGTGGAAGCCCTGGCGGGGGTCGGCGTGCTCGTAGAGGTGGGTGCCGTCGAAAAAGTCCAGCCCGTGGCCGTCGGTGGGAAAATGGCTGGGCACCCAATCCAGGATCACCCCCAGGCCCCGCTGGTGCAGGTGGTCCACCAAAAATTTAAAGTCTTCGGGCGAGCCGAAGCGGGAGGTGGGGGCGAAGTAACCGGTTACCTGATACCCCCAGGAGCCGCCAAAGGGGTGCTCCATGATGGGCATGAACTCCACGTGGGTATAGGCCAGATCCTCCAGGTAGTCGGCCAGCAGCGGGGCCAACTCACGGTACCCCAGGGTCTCGCCGTCCGGGCCCTTGCGCCAGGAGGCCAGGTGCATCTCATAGGTGGCCATGGGCCGGTCCAGGACGTTGCCCTGGGCCCGCTGGTGCAACCACTCATCGTCGCCCCACTCATAGGCCGGGTCCACCACCACCGAGGCGGTCAGGGGGGGCACCTCGGCGGCCTGGGCCAGGGGATCGGCCTTGTCCACCTGATAGCCCATGGTCTTGGATTCGATGTGATATTTATACCGCTGACCCGCCCGCACCCCAGGCACGAAGCCTTCCCAGATGCCCGAGCCGTCCCGCAGGCCCAGAGGGGTGGTGTGCTGGTCCCAGCCGTTGAAGTCGCCCATGACGAATGCGGCATGGGCGTTGGGGGCCCATACCGCGAAGTAGGTGCCCTTTTGCCCCGCTACCTCCACCTGATGGGCCCCCAGCTTGTTGTAAAGCTCCAGGTGGCTGCCCTCGTTGAATAGGTACAGATCGTCCTCGCTGAGCAGCGAAAACGGGGCGTTTTTGGCTTTGGCCTTGGCCATGGGCTCCTCGCGGTAAATAATTACTGAATACAGCTTACCATTATGGCATCGTGCGGCGCGCATGCAAGGCCGCACGAGCCCGGCCCATTGTTTTTGGAGGCTCTAAGCCCTAGGATGTTAAACGTACGTTTGTATCTCAAGTTGGTGGCGCGGCAATGAGCGTGGACCTGAAGCAACAAGGGCGGCAAGGACGCCGGGTGACCTGGGTGGGGTCCTGGGTGAACCTGGCCCTGGCCCTGGGCAAACTGTTGGCGGGCATCTATGGAAACAGCCAGGCCATGATCGCCGACGCGGCCCATTCCCTTAGCGATCTGGTCACCGACGCGGTGGTGCTCCTGGGGCTCAAATGGGGGCGTAGCGACCCGGACGACAGGCATCCCTATGGCCACGGGCGCATCGAGACCTTCTCCACCCTGGTGGTGGGCGCGGTGCTCTTCGCCCTGGCTATAGGTCTGGGCTACGATGCCATCGCCCAACTTATTAGGGGGGACGAGCATCACCCCAACTGGTTGGCCCTGGCTGCTGCGGCGGTTTCCATCCTGGCCAAGGAGGCCCTGTACCGCTACACCGTGAGCGTGGGCCGGCGCATAAACAGCCAGGCCGTGGTGGCCAACGCCTGGCACCACCGCTCCGACGCCCTCAGTTCGGTGGCGGTGCTGGTGGGCGTTGCCGGGGCCATGATCAATCCGGCCTGGCACAGCCTGGACGCCTGGGCCGCTTTGGTGGTCTCCCTGCTCATTCTCAAGGTGGGGGCCGAGGTGCTCTGGGGCGCCCTCCAGGAAATGGTGGACACCGCACCATCACCCGAGGTCATGGATTCCATCAGGCATTGCGCCTTGAGCGTGTCCGGGGTGGAACAAGTGCATGATCTCAAGGTGCGCAGCTTGGGCGGCCGCTACCAGATGCAGCTTCACGTGGTGGTGGACGGCGGCCTCAACGTGATCCAGGGCCACGACATCGCCAAGGCGGTGGAGCACTGCCTGCAAACCGAGTTGCCCGACATGGGCGAGGTGATCGTGCACGTGGACCCGGCTGGCAAGGATTAGCAAGTAGCCGCCCGGCGTTGCCTCCTGGGTAGGGGCTCCCCCCGGTAAAATACGGGTTTCCCCCCATGGCGGGCAGGGCAAGCTTTTTCATAGGATATATTGAGAAATTAAGGACAAAGGGCCCGTGGAGGGCTGATGAGGCCGCGCAAGGACTGGCCTAATCACGGGTCCGTCCGCTTATCCTGCTTGCGGCGAGGTGGCATGAGCGATTTCCCTCTGCCCCGCATAAAGGATTTTTTGCAGTCGGTGGTCCCCTTCGACACCATGAAGGAGACTGAACTGCAACGCGTGGTGGGTCTGATGGACCTGGCCTACTTCCCCCATGGCGAGGTGATCATCCAGGCGGGCGAAGATCCCTCCAAGAATCTTTACGTCATCATGAACGGTTCGGTGAGGGTGACCCTGCCCCGGCAAAGCGGGGAAGAACTGCTTGTCGATGTACGGGGGGAGGGCGACACTTTCGGCGCGCTGAGCCTCTTGCAGGGTGAGTTGGCCCTGTTCACGGTGACGGCCCAGGAAGACCTGTTGGCCTTCATGCTGCCCGACGAGCCCTTTAGGGACCTGGTCAGGGACAACCCGGTTTTCAAGCGCCACTTCAGCTTTTCCCTGGCCCGCAACATAGACGCGGTGCGCCATGCGGCCGACCACCACACCACCCAGATGACCGGCACCGAGACCCTGGGCCTGGACGCGGTGCTCACCGGCAGCCGGGTGCACGAGTTGATGAGCAAGACCTTGCTCACATGCCTGCCCGTCACTCCGGTGAAGGCGGCGGCCATACTCATGACTCAGCGCAAGGTGGGCTCAATCATGGTCTGCGAGGCCGGGGGACGGCCCATGGGCATCCTCACCGACACCGATCTCAGGGTGCGGGTGCTGGCCGCCGGGGTGGCTCCGGACGTGCCGGTGGCCGAGGTGATGAGCCGCTCGATGAAGTCCATCTCGCCCCAGGCGTTTGCTTTCGAGGCCATGATCGAGATGGCCCGCCACGGAGTGCACCACTTGGCGGTGACCGAGGACCAGCGTCTGGTGGGGGTGATCAGCGACCACGACCTGACCATGGTCACCGGCTCCTCGCCGGTGGGTGTGATGAAGGAAGTGGCCAAGGTGAGCAGCCTGGAGGATCTGGCCGAACTGCCCCGGCGCATGAACCGGGTGATGGAAACGCTGCTTCGCCTGGGGGGCAGCGCCGAGTACATGCTGGACGTGCTCAGCGAGTTCAACGACCGCCTTACCGTGCGCCTGATCCGGCTCACCCAGAACGCCATGGAGCACAAGGGGCTGGGCCCGGCCCCGGTGCAGTTCTCCTGGCTGGCCCTGGGCTCGGCCGGACGCCGGGAACAGGCCCTTCACCAGGGTCAGGACTACGCGGTGGTTTACGCCAACGTGCCCCCTGACCGGGAGGAAGCGGTGCACGTGTGGTTCAGCGAGTTCGCTGGGCGCATGATCGAGGGGCTCTCCTCCTGCGGGTTCAAGGGCACCTCCGAAGCGGTGATGAACGATGCGCTCCTGTGCTGCCGTAGCGAGGCCGCCTGGGAGGAGTCGTTCATGGCCTGGATTGGGGGAGCCCATCCTCCGGCTCTGGCCATGGCGGCAAAATACTTCGATCTCAGAGCGGTGTACGCGGAGACCGGCTTCGTGGAGATGCTTTGGAATAAGATTTTCAATGCCATCGAAGCCAATCGCGATTTTCTGGGCCGCCTGCGCCTGGCAGGTCCCCAGACGCGCCCGCCGGTGGGCTTTTTGCGCCAGTTCGCGGTGGACCACGACGGCGCCTACCTTGACCGGCTGAATCTGGAGGAAGTGGCCCTGCAGCCGGTGGTGGGGGCAGCGAGGATAATGGCCCTGGACCAGAGGCTGCGCCAGACCAACACCCTGGAGCGCCTGGGGGCGGTGACCCGCCTGGGCCTCTTAAAGGACCGCATTTCCGATGATCTTTATGAGGCTTTCAGCTTTGTGACCCTTCTCAGGATCGCCCGCCGTTTGGAGGAGGGCCACAACGGCAAAGACGAGGGGGCCTATTTGGACCCGGCGGATCTCAACCGGGTGCAGCGCAAGATGCTCAAGGAAAGTTTCCAGGTGGTGAGCAAACTGCAGGAATTCACCGCCCAACGCTACGCCCAGTAATTCAGGGCCGGACAGAGAGGAAGGCGTTGACATTGTGGCAGGCCAAGCTACTCAACCGGGCGACCCGTTTGCGCCTGGCCCACCGCCGCCTGCCCGATGAGGCGCGGGCCAACCTTTCGGTGCTCGACGGCGTCAGCGGCCGGGCCCTGGCTTCGGCCCAACGCTACGTGGTGGTGGATCTGGAGACCACGGGCCTGGACCACACCAAGGACCGGGTGGTGAGCGTGGGGGCTTTCCGGGTGGTGGATGGGCACATTCGCCTGGGCGAGGTGTTCAACGAGTTCGCCAACCCTGGGAGAGGCATACCGGTGGAGTCCATAAAGGTGCACGGCATCACCCCGGACAATATTCGCGACGCCCGCCCGGCCTGGGAGGTGTTTCGCGATTTCCTGACCTATTTGGGACGGGACATAGTGGTGGCCCACTTCGCCCGTTTCGACATGTTTTTTTTGAACCGGGTAATGCGGGCCCAGTACGGCATGCGCCTGCAAAATCTGGTGGTGGACACGGTTTTGATGTGCCGGGCCGCCCTGATCGAGCCCGACCCCTATGGCCAGAAAAAAGGAGCCAAGCGTTGCAGCTTGGACGCCTTGGCCGCCCGTTATGGGATGGAGGTGCCCGAGCGGCACACCGCCCTGGGCGACGCCCTGGCCACGGCTTTGATCTTGCAGCGCCTGCTGCCGGAGATGGAGCGGGCGGGGTGGAAAACCTTGGGTGATTTGGTGAGGGTGGCCGGGGTGCAATAAAGTTTGTGGAAATTTGCTATCCTGTTCCAAGCTGATAACGGCTCGCTTGAAGGCGGTCGATGCAGTTTGGGCCAGTTGGGTACCCGTTAAGCGATACGGGAGAAAGGACGCGTGATGGCTGACGATAAGGTTTTGGAAAAAAACGGGCTGTATTATCCTCCTCAGTCCTTTGTGGACAAAGCCCACGTCAACAGCTTTGAGCAGTACCAGGAGATGTATAAGCGCTCCACTGATGACCCCGAGGGCTTCTGGGGCGAGGTGGCCCAGGAGTTCTACTGGGAGAAGAAGTGGGACAAGGTCCTGGAGTACAACTTCCACCGCAGTAAGGGGCCGGTCAGTATCAAGTGGTTCATGGGCGCCAAGACCAACATGACCTACAACTGCCTGGACCGCCACTTGGAGACCAGGGGCGACCAGCCGGCTCTGCTTTGGGAGGGCAACGAACCCGGTGAGGACCGGATAATCACTTATCGTCAGTTGTATGAGCACGTGTGCAAATTCGCCAACGTGCTTAAGGGCTTTGGGGTCAAAAAGGGCGATCGGGTCACCATCTACCTGCCCATGATCCCCGAGCTGTCCATCGCCATGCTGGCCTGCGCCCGCATCGGGGCCATCCACAGCGTGGTGTTCGGCGGCTTCTCGGCCGAATCCCTGAAGGACCGCATCGTGGACTCCGAGTGCAACCTGGTCATCACCAGCGACGGCACCTATCGCGGCGGCAAGGCGGTCACCCTAAAACAGATAGCCGACGATGCAGTGGCCAACGCCGCCAAGGAAGGGGTCACGGTGCCCAACCTGGTGGTGGTGGAGCGCGTGGGGCCGGGCAAGGGCATCGAGTGCCCCATGAAAGAGGGCCGCGACCAATACTGGCACGACCTCATGGCCGACGCGGAGAGCACCTGCGAGGTGGAGTGGATGGACTCCGAGGACCCGCTGTTCATTCTCTACACCAGCGGCTCCACCGGCAAGCCCAAAGGGGTGCTGCACACCACCGGCGGCTACATGGTCTACGTGTCCCTCACCCACAAATACGTCTTTGACTATCACGACGGCGACGTGTACTGGTGCACCGCGGACATCGGCTGGGTGACCGGCCACAGCTATATCCTCTACGGCCCGTTGCTCAACGGAGCCCAGAGCCTCATGTTCGAAGGCGTGCCCACCTATCCCGACTCGGGACGCTTCTGGGACGTGGTGGACAAGTGGAAGGTCAATATCTTCTACACCGCCCCCACCGCCATCCGTGCGGTTATGCGCATGGGCGACGAGTTCGTGACCAAGTACAGCCGCAAGACCCTTCAGCTTCTGGGCACGGTGGGCGAGCCCATCAACCCCGAGGCGTGGCGCTGGTACAACGAGGAGGTTGGTGATAGCCACAGCCCCATTGTGGACACCTGGTGGCAGACCGAAACCGGCGGCATCCTGATAACCCCTCTGCCCGGAGCCATTCCCACCAAGCCCGGCTCGGCCACCCTGCCTTTCTTTGGGGTGCAGCCCTGCCTGCTGGACGACGAGGGCAACGAGGTGGAAGGCAACGGAGTCAGCGGCCGCTTGGCCATCAAGGCCCCCTGGCCAGGCCAGCTGCGCACCACCTACGGCTCCCATGAGCGCTTCGAGACGGTGTACTTCAGCGACTTTGACGGCTTCTACTTCACCGGTGACGGCGCCAAGCGCGATGAGGACGGCTACTACTGGATCACCGGCCGGGTGGACGACGTGATCAACGTCAGCGGCCACCGCATGGGCACCGCCGAGGTGGAGAGCGCTCTGGTGAGCCATCCCACCGTGGCCGAGGCGGCGGTGGTTGGCTTCCCCCACGAGATCAAGGGTCAGGGCATCTACGCCTACGTGACCCTCAAGGTGGGCGAGGAGTACAGCGAGCAGCTCAAGAAGGATCTGGTCATGCACGTGCGCAAGGAGATCGGCCCCATCGCATCGCCGGACGTGATCCACTGGGCCCCGGCCCTGCCCAAGACCCGTTCGGGCAAGATCATGCGGCGCATCTTGCGTAAGATGGCCGCCGGCGAAAGCGACTTCGGCGACACCAGCACCCTGGCCGACCCCAGCGTGGTGGGCACCTTGGTGGAGATGAAGGGCAAGTAAAACCCAACAGCCACCGCCTCCGGAGCGCCGGGGGCGGTGGCTTAGGTCTTGCGTGAGTCCGGCTTGTCCCACCAGATGGGGCCGGATGAGCACATCGGTAGTGGTAAAGCGTGACTGCCCTGGGAGGAGGTATGCCTCAAAGCGATTCGGTCAGTAGCCCGAACCAGGAAACCTTACTGGCGTTTTTGCTGGACACCCCGCCTTTCCAGGAGTTGGGGCGGGCGGGCCTGGAATCCGTGTTGGGCAACGTATCCACCCAGCGTTTTGCCGCGGGTGAGCTTATTTTGCAAGCCGGGCAAAGCCAGGTCACTCACCTGTTGGTGATCTACGAGGGCAAGGTGCGCCTGTTCCTGCCCGGCCAGGACGGCTCGGAAAACCTTCAGGACACACGGGGCCCCGGTGAGACCATCGGGGCGTTGGGCATCTTTAGGGAAAGCCTTTCCAACCTCAACGCCGAGGCCATGGAAGACACCCTGTGCCTGCTCATCCCCCGTGAGGGATTCTTGCACCTCACCGAAAGAAGCGCCCGCTTCGCTCAGTTTTATCTGAAATACCTTTCCGAACACTACGTGGGCAAGGCCCTCACCGAGCTGCGCCGACCCAAGGCGACCTCATCCAGCGAGGGGGCCTTGTATCTGTTCAGCGCCCAGGTGGGCGACTTGGTGCGCCGCCGCCCGGAAATGATCGGGGCCGACCAGCCCATTCAGGCCGCCGCCGACCAACTGACCAGCGGGAGGGTGGGGGCCGTGCTGGTCACCGATGAGGCGGGCAAGGTGGTGGGAGTGATCACCGACCGCGACCTGAGGCGGGTGGTCACCGAAGACCTGGACCACCGTGGGCCGGTGAGCGGGGTCATGAGCGCTCCGGTGCACACCATCGGTTTCCACACCATCTGCTTCGACGCCCTGCTTGAGATGCTGCGTTTGAAGGTGCACCATCTGGCCATCGAGCGCCGCGGCAAGATAGAGGGCATGGTCAGCGGCCACGACCTCATGGTGGCCCAGGGGTCCAGCCCCTTTTATTTGCTGCGCGAAATATTAAACGCCGACCAGTTCGACGAGATATACGACCTGTCGCGGCGAGTGCCCCTGGTGGTGCGCTCGCTGATCTACGAAGGCGCCCGGCCGGGCAACATCACCCGCATGATCACCCTGCTCAACGACTACCTTCTTGAGCGGGTGCTCAACCTGCTGCAACAGGAGCATGGCCCGCCGCCGGTGCCCTATTGCTGGCTGTTGATGGGCAGCGAGGGGCGCAAGGAACAGACCTTCCGCACCGATCAGGACAACGGCCTGGTCTACGCCGACTCCAAGGACCCGGATGAGGCCAAGCGGGCCGACGAATACTTCACCGCCTTCACCGCCCAGGCCATCGAGCATTTGGTGTCCTGCGGCTTCCCCCGCTGCCCCGGCAACATGATGGCCTCCAACCCCCAGTGGCGCCAACCATACGCCAAGTGGCGCGGCCTGTTCGACCGCTGGATCTACAAGCCCGAGCCCAAGGAAGTGCTCTACGCCACCATTTTTTTCGACTTCCGCCCTGGCCACGGCGAGCTTTCCTTGGGCGAGCGCCTGCGCGACCACCTGACCAAAGAGGTGCGTGGCCAAGAGGTGTTTCTGCGCCTGTTGGCCAAGGACGCCCTTACCACCCCCACGCCGTTGACCATGTTCCGCAACTTCGTATTGGAGAAAAAGGGGGAGCACAAGAACAAGATCGATCTCAAGACCAAGGGCCTGGTGCCCTTCGTGGACTTCGCCAGAGTGCTGTCCCTGGCCCACGGCATAAAGGAAACCAACACCCTGGAGCGCTTGCAGCTATTGGGCGAGGGCGGCCACATTTCCCCGGAATTGACCACCGAGGCCATACAGGCCTACGAGTTCCAGATGCAGCTCAGGCTAATGCATCAGCAGCGCCTGGACGAAGAAGGGCTACCCCCCAACAACTTCCTGGACCCCAGCGAACTCTCCGATCTGGAGCGCCACACCCTGAAAGATGCCTTCGCGGTGACCAACGAACTAAAGGCGGCCCTCAAGGAGCAATTCCGGCTTAATTTGGGCTAACTCCCCGGCTTTTGCATTCGCTCCAGAAGAGCCGCCGCCTTTTCATCACCCTTGGCAGCGGCGTCTCGCAAGGCGGGCAGGGCCTGGCGGCCCATCTCCTGGAGTAGCAGGCCGCTTTTTTCGCGGGTGCAGTCGATGACGGGGGCCACCGCCCGCCCCCCCAGGCTGAGCCCCTGCACCAGAGTGGGGGCGGCCTCCACTCCCAACTCGCGCAGCCTGTTTTGGGCGGTCCGCTGGTCGGACTCGCTGCCCAGGCACAGGCGCAGCACCAAATCCTTGGGCCCGCCCATGCTTTGCCAGCCCTGGTTCTGATACCAGGCGTCCCCGGCCAATATCACCAGCCACAGGGCCATGACTCCCCAAGCCAGGCGGGTTACCGGCAAGGGCGGGTTGTGGCGCGCAATGCGCATGGTCCTTAAAACCACCAAGCCCAGGGTGAGGGAAATCAGGACCAGCACCAGTTGGGGCGACAGGAGCATGAGGGGCTCCAGGGCGTCGCCCAGGCTATTTATGGGGTTGTATCGCCAATAGGCCAACAGCGGCCGCAAAAACTTGGTTATGAAAAATACGATGGCCGCCAGGCAAGCCACCAGGGTGGGAATGCCCGCCCACCAGCGGGCCTTGCGCAACAGGTATCCCAGGGCGAACAACTCCACCGCCACGGCCAGCAGGCCGAAAAAGCCCAGCTTGGCGTTTTGGAGCAGGAAGGTGGGGTCCGCGGCGAAGGCGATGACCAGCATCGCCAGACCCGGCGCGGCGGCGGCCAGGCCGCCCTTGACCAGGGACTTGGAGGTGATCTCTTCCGGCGTCAAGGTTCTTTTTTGCATGGTCCTCACTTTAGATGTACCGCAGGCCGGTGGGCAAGAGAAAAGCAGGGCGCACCGGAAAGATCCGGTGCGCCCTGGATGAGGTTTTCACGTCTTGCGGGTCTCGTTTCTTTCTAGTGGTCCGTGGCCTCGCCGGAGCCCCTGGGGATGCGCACGCTCTCCACCAGGTCTTGGATCTCCTGGGGCGGAGCCTTGGTGAAGGAACTGACCACCATGGTGACCACCAAGTTGATGATCATACCGATGGTGCCGATGCCCTCGGGGGTGATGCCCAGGAACCAGTTGCCGACACCCATGAACTTGGTCTGGATGATGTAGATGCCGGTGAACAAAATGCCCGCGACCATGCCGCAGATGGCACCTTCACGCGTGGTTTTCTTGCTGAAGATGCCCAGCAAGATGACCGGGAAGATGCTCGAGGCAGCCAAGCCGAAGGCGAAGGCCACCACCTGAGCCACGAACGCTGGAGGATAGATGCCGAAGTAACCGGCCAACACGATGGCCAGACCGATGAAGATACGGGCCACCAGCACGCGCTGCTTCTCCGTGGCCTGCGGGTTAATGACTCGATAGTAGAAGTCGTGGCTGATGGAGGATGACACCGCCAACAGCAGACCGGCCGCAGTGGACAAGGCGGCTGCCAAACCACCGGCCGCAACCAAGCCGACCACCCAGGCGGACAACCCCGCAATCTCCGGACTGGCCAACACCATGATATCCCGGTCCACGTAGAGCTCGTTTTTGTTTGTGGTGATCTTGTTGTTCAGCAGAGGCTGGCCGTACTTGCCCAGCACCCGCTTGCCGTCGGCCATTTTAAAGTTGGGACGGCCCACAAAAGCCGCTCCCGGACGGTATTGGATGATACCGTCCCCGTTCTTGTCCACCCATGCCACCAAGCCTGGCTTCTGCCAGTTGGTATACCATTGGGGCCGCTCAATGTATGGCTTGTCGTTCAAGGTGTTCACCATGTTGTAGCGAGCGAAGGCCGCCACGGCGGGGGCGGTGGTGTAGAGGATGGCGATGAACAGAAGGGCCCAGCCGGCGCTGGCCCGGGCCTGACGCACGCCCGGCACCGTGTAGAAACGGATGATGACGTGAGGCAGACCGGCGGTGCCCACCATCAGGGCGAAGGTGATGCACAGCACGTTGAGCATGTTGGTGTTCACCGTGGCAAAGGTCGCCGTGTACTGCACGAACCCTAAATCTTTCGCTATGATGTTCAGGGTGTCCAGCAGGTACTTGCCCGCATCGGGGTGTCCGGCGGCAATGGTGGCGCCGAAACCGATCTGGGGAATGGGGACGCCGGTGACCTTCATGGAGATGGCGATGGCGGGAATCAGGTAGGCGAGGATCAGCACGCAGTACTGACACACCTGGGTCCAGGTGATTCCCTTCATGCCGCCCAGGGCCGCGTAGATGAACACGATACACATACCGATGATGACACCGGTGTTGATGTCCACTTCCAAGAAGCGGCTGAAGACCACGCCCACACCGCGCATCTGGCCGCAGACGTAGGTGTAGGACACGAAGATGGTACACGCCGCGGCCACCAGACGGGCCGCGTTGGAGTAGTAACGGTCGCCGACGAAGTCGGGCACCGTGTACTTTCCGAACTTACGAAGATACGGGGCCAGCAGCAAGGCCAGCAGCACGTAGCCGCCGGTCCAGCCCATCAGGTAGTAGGCCCCTGGATAGCCGAGGAAGCTGATGAGCCCGGCCATGGAGATGAAGCTTGCCGCGCTCATCCAGTCCGCGGCGGTGGCCATACCGTTGGCCACCGGTGGCACGCCCATGCCGGCGACGTAGAAGCCCTTGGTGTCGGACACGCGGGACCGCCAGGCCACATAGATGTAAAGGGCGAAAGTTATGCCTACGAATACATAGGTCCAACCTAGAATACCCATAACTACCCCCTATTCATCCACGTCGTATTCGCGGTCAAGTTTGCGCATCAGCTTGCAGTAGACAAGGATGAGCAACACGAACACGTAGATGGAACCCTGCTGCGCGAACCAGAAGCCCAGGGGGAACCCGCCCAAGTGGATAGTGTTGAGCGGGTTGACCAATATGATCCCCAACCCGTAGGACACAAATGCCCAGATGGCAAGCAACCACGCCATTATGCGTAGGTTCTTGCGCCAATACTCCTTGACATCTTTACTCACCTAGCCCTCCTTTCCCGAGAGTCGTAGCTTACTCGGCTCTATGGGGATTACCGGCCTGCGGCGGCCTGGCGCGAAGGGCTGAAAAGCGGCGGGCGATGGGGGCGGGAAGCGGCTGTATGAAAGGGGCCCGCCGTTTTTCGGAGCCCTTCAATGCTGGAGACGTCCATCTATGCGACGCCCCGCGCCTTTTACGGCCGCTACGGATGCGAGGCCAGCTTCCCTGAGCATCATGGTAGGAAAAGGCCCCGCTTGGGGGCCATGGGGGAAAACCCGTAATTGTGGGGGGGACGGCCCTACTTTTTCACAAAGTCCGGGCCTCGGGCAGCCTACCTGGCTAGTTATCCCAGAGTTGCGGGTCGATTATCCCGATTCGGATAGCCATCTTGACCAGTTCCAAACGGTCCTTGAGCCCCAGCTTTTTCATGATGTTGGTGCGGTGCTTCTCCACCGTCTTGGGGCTTACACAGAGCACGTCGGCGATCTGGTTGGTGCTGTTGCCCTCGGCCACCAGGCGAAAAACCTGCTGTTCGCGCTCGGACAGCAGGTCGTAGCCCTTTACCGCCGGGGCATGTTTGCGGCTGTCCAAATAGGCGTTGACCACCTCGGCTTTGATCTTGGAACTTAGGAAATATTCCCCTTTGTGGGCGGCGCGCACCGCCTTGATCACGTCCTCTGTGGGCGACGCCTTGAGCACGTAGCCCAGGGCTCCGCCGTCCAACACCCGGTGCACGAAGGTGTCCTTGCTGTGCATGGTCAGCACCACCACCTGGCAGCTGGGCACCGCGTCCTTGATGAGGTTGACCGCCTCCAGGCCGCTGACTCCGGGCATGGCGATGTCCAGCAGCAGCACGTCCGGCCTGAGAGACTTGGTCATCTCCAGGGCCTCCAGGCCGTCGCCGGCCTCGCCCACCACCTCCATGTCTTGCTGGGCCCCCACCAGTTGGCGGATTCCCTCACGAACGATGGCGTGATCGTCGGCAATGAGCACTTTGATGGCCTTGTGACTCAAGCTTCCCTCCAAATACGGGGCTGGTCTTGCATGGTTTGTTCGCTTTCCAAGGGCGGCCGCTCTGGCAGGGCCACCCGTATGGAGCAGCCTTTGCCGGGCACGGCGCGGATGTCGATGGAGCCGCCCACCGAGGCCACTCGCTCGCGCATGCTGATAAGCCCGATGCCCTGGCGGCGCTCCGCGTCCGGGTGCGGGTCGGACGGGTCAAAGCCCTTGCCGTTGTCGCTGATAACCATGATGGCCGTGGGGTGGCTGTAGGTCAGGCGGATGCTCACCTGGTCCGCCTGAGCGTGCTTGACCACGTTGTTGAGAGCCTCCTGCATAATACGATACAAGACGATCTCTACACTGGGGTCAAGTCTTCTTTTAAAACCGACCGCTTCGAATTTAATATCCAGGGGGGCGCGTTGGGCCAATTCGCGCACATACCACTCCAGGGTGGGGATCAGCCCCAGATGGTCCAGCATGTCCGGCCTGAGGTCGCTGGAAATCTTGCGCACGTTCTCGGCCAGCTCTTCGATAACGTTGGTGAGCGACTCGCAGCGAAGCTGTTGTTCACTCAATTGCTGGGGCAGCGAGCCCGCCAGGGAGCGCACCCCCAGGTGCAGGGCGCTCAGCGACTGGCCGAACTCGTCGTGCAGGTCGGCGGCCAGGCGCTTGCGCTCGTCCTCGCTACCCTGGATAAGTCTGCGTGAAAGCTGACGAATTTCGTCTTCATGCCGCCGACGGTCAGTGACGTCGCGCAAGTAGGCCAAGTTTACGGTGCGCCCCTTGTACAAGACGCTGGTGGCGCTGACCGCGATGAACAAGGAGGTGCCGTCCTTGCGCAGGCCCTTGAAGTCGTAGCGGGCCGGGGAGGGACGCCCATCGCGGCGGGTGCCGCTGATCTCCACCACCCGCTCCCGGTCCTGGGGGTGCACGACAGTGGTCAGCGAGCGCCCCACGATCTCCCGCCGGGAGCTGTAGCCGAACATCTCGGCGAATTTATGGTTCACGTACCAGAGGATGTTGTCCTTGATCAGCACCACCCCATCGTTGGAATATTCAATGGCCGTGCGGTAGCGTTCCTCGCTCTCCCGGAGTTGCTGCTCGGCCATCTTGCGCCGCAAAATCTGGTTTTGCAGCTCGGCCACCTTTTCCTCCAACTCCTCGGCGTGGTGGTTGGCCAGCTCGTGGCGCTCCTGCAAAAAGTTGATGCGCCGCTTCAGGTCTTCGGGCCGGGCCCTGAGCCCAGCCAAAATTTCACCGTAGACCTCGCTAAGCTCCTGGCTCTCCCGGGGGGTGAACACCCCGGCGGAGGTGAGGGTGCGGTGGGCTCCGGCGGTGCCCACCACGCCGGCCAGGTTCTTCTCCGCCTCGTTGTACAGCTCGGCCAGCTCGGTGATGGAGATGCGCTCCCGTTCCACGAGGCCGGTTTCCCGTAGGCATTTTTCGGTGATCGCCGCCGCTCCGGCGGGCTCGAAATAGCGCAGCAGGAGAGCCTCGATGCGTCGGCGCTTGTCCGGCAGGCTGATGTAGGCCTCGTGGCGGCCGCCCCGGCTGAGCACCGCCTCGTCGATTAGCGCCCCCACAAAAGCCTCGGCGTCGCGCTGGGTCTGCTGGTTGGGGCGCTGGGTGAGCGATCCCAGGATGTAGAGCCCCAGGTTGGCCAACAGGCTCCAGAACACGCTGTGGCTCACCGGATCCATGCCGCTGACCCCGAATAGCTGCTCCGGCCTGAGAAAGCTCAGGTGCCAGGGCCCGTCGGTGATCAAGTGAGGGGAGAACCAGCCGCCGGTGACCAGGGCGGGCAGGAGCATGGTGTAGGCCCACACCAGGGCTCCGGCGAACAGGCCCCACATGGCGCCGCGGCTGTTGGCCTGGCGCCAGAAGATGCCTCCCACTATGGCCGGGGCGAACTGGAGCACCGCGGCGAAGGAGATGATGCCGATATTCACCAGCATCACCTGGCCCCCCACCAGGCGCTCGAACCAGTAGCCCATGAGGATGAAACAGGTCACCGCCAGCCAGCGGGACTTGAGCAGATGGCGCTCGATAAAGCCCAGGGCGGGAATCCAGTCCACCAGGGGCAACAGCAGGTGGTTGCTGATCATGGTGGCCATGGTCATGGCGGTGATGAGGACCATGCTGGTGGCCGCGCTGAAGCCGCCCAAGAACACCAGCAGGGTGAGCAGCTGGTGGCCGCTGTTGAGGGGCAGCTGCAACACGAAGGTGTCCGCCTGCTCCACCGGCAGGCCGGTGATGATCCCGGCCAGGGCGATGGGGTAGGCGAAGACCGTGATGAGCAGCATGTACAGGGGGAACATCCACATGGCTTTTTTGATGTGGTCTTCGTTCTGGTTTTCCACCACCGCGACGTGGAACTGGCGGGGCAAAAACAGCACCGCGCTGGCCGCCAGGATCAAATAGCTGCCCCAGGTGATAAAGCCGATGCTTTTGGGCTTGAGCCCCAAACCGGCGGGAGTTTCGGTCAGGGCGGAATAGCGGGTGAAGATGTCGCCGAAGCCGTCGAAGAGGTAATAGACCACGAACACCCCGGCGGCCATGAACAGCACCAGCTTGACCAGGCCCTCGGCGGCCACGGCCATGACGATGCCCTCGTGGCGCTCGGTGGGGTCCAAACGGCGCACCCCGAAGATAATGGTGAACACCACCATCAGGGCCAAGACGATGGGCCCCACGTGGCTGCCGATCCAGGCGCTGGCCACTCCGGTGTCCTGGGTGATCATGTCAAAGGTGGTGAGCACCGCCTTTAGCTGCAGGGCGATGTAGGGCATGGTGCCCACCAGGGCGATGAGAGTGGCCAGGGCGGCCAGGGGGATGGACTTTTCGTAGCGGGCCCCGATGAAGTCTGCGATGGAAGTGATGTGGTGGTTGGTTTTGATGCGCACCAGTTTGCGCAACAGCCCCCACCAGAAGATCACCACCATGGTGGGGCCCAGGTAGATAGTCATGAACAGCATGCCGCTGGTGGCGGCGTAGCCCACCGACCCGTAGTAGGTCCAGGTGGTGCAAAACACGCTGAGGCTCAGGGCGTAGATAAGGGGGTTGTTCACCACGCTGCGCCCCGCCGCCTGCCGGCGCTCGGCCCACACGGCCAGGGCGAAGATTAGCCCCATGTAGAAGCAGAAAACACTTATGACCGTCAGGCTCTCGAACATTCCGCCTAACCGTTTGGGGGTGGTTTTTTATCCTCGGAGCCGGAGGAGGGCAGAAACAGGCTGAGCAGGAAAACCAGGGCGATGACCACGGCCCAGCCGGTGAACATGGTGATGAACAGGTGGGCCGGGGTCCAGCGGTCTTCTTCTGCCAAATAGGGCCAATGGAACACCACCAGGCTGATGAGGAACACCAACACCGCAAAGGCGGGGGTCCCCACCACCCGGCGCACCCGCGCCCTGAGCCGCCTGCCCGATCCGGGGGCGGCGCCGTCCACTGCCCTGGCCATGATAGACCTCCGGAAAATCCAGGGGTATTGTAGCAAATGGACGGCGCGCTGGGGAATCTACCTGCGGATCGGGGCGGGAGGCCTTCCAGCGGGGTCGGCGGGTTCATCGAAACGGGCGGTGAGGGTAATCACCTCGCCGTCGTAGGCCGAGCGCACCTTGTAGGGCAATTTTTTGAACAGGGCGATCATGCCTCGGTTGGCCGGATGGGTGTAGGCCACCAGGCCGCCGATGCCGTGCTCCCTGGCTACATTGGCCAGTTTGCGCTGCAATATGGTGGAGATGCCCTTCTTTTGCCAGTCGCGGGCCACCGAGAAGGCCACCTCGGCCAGGTTGGTGGCCGGTTCCAGGAAATAGTTGCCCACGGCCACGACCTTTTCAAAGCCCGGCTCTCCCACCACCGCCACCAGGGTCATGTCGTGGATATAGTCCACCTGGAACATCTCGGGCATGTCCTGACGGGCGAAGCTGACCCGTTCGTGCAAAAAGCGGCGCATCACGTCATCGCGGTCCAGGTTGTAGAAGTGCTCCTGGATCTGGCGCTCGTCGGTGGGCCGGGCGGGGCGGAAGAGCACCTCGATTCCGTCGAAGCTGCGCGTCTCCTCCACGGCTCGGGGATAGACGCTCTTGATGGTCTCGGCCAGGGTGCGCTCGCTACCCAACAGCCCCGCCTCCTTGGCCTGCTGGAACAGCTCGTCGCGGAACTTGGGATGGGCCACGCTGATCATGGCGATGGCCCGCTCTTGCAGGCTCTTGCCGAACAGGTTGACCACCCCGTATTCGGTGACCACGTAGTGCACGTCGCCCCGAGGCACCACCACCGCAGTGTTGTCCAGCTGCACCGCGATGCGGCTGGCCTTGCCGTCCAGGGTGGTGGAGGGCAGCATGAGGATGGACTTGCCGCCCGGGGCCATGCTGGCGCCGCGCACGAAGTCCATGACCCCGCTGACCCCGGTGAAGTGGTTGTAGGGCAGGGCATCGGCCGCGGCCTGGCCGGTCAGGTCCATGGCCATGGCCACGTTGAGCGCCACCATCTTGTTGTGGCGGCTGATGATCAGGGGGTTGTTCACGTAGTCGCTGGGGTGAAACTCGATGCCCGGGTTGTCGTGCATGAATTCGTATAGGTTGGCCGAGCCGATGGCTCCGCTGGCCACCAGCTTGCCTTCGTTGAAGCCCTTTTTACGGTTGTTGATAACCCCCCGGCTCACCAGGTTGAGGATGGTGTCGGTGAGGAACTGGGTGTGAATGCCCAAGTCGTTTTTGTCCTTGAGGGCCAACACCGTGGCCTGGTGGGTGGCCCCCAGGCTCATCTGCAGGGTGGAGCCGTCCTCAACGATGCGGGCCACGTGCTGGGCGATCAGCTTGGCCGATTCGAACTCCGGCGGGCTGCCCACGGTGAGCAGGGGCTCGTTGGCCTCCACCACCAGGTCGATGTCGTTGACGTGCAAGAAGCTGCGCCCCATCACCCGGGGCATGGAGGGGTTCACCTGGGCGATGACCAGATCGGCCGAGCGGGCCGCGGCCATGGTTACATCCACGCTCACCCCCAGGCTAACCCAGCCGAAGTCGTCGGGCTCGCTCACCTGGATCAGGGCCACGTGTATGGGCATCTGGCGGCTTTGGAACAGCCGCGGCACCTCGGAAAGGTTGATGGGGGTCAGAAAGCGCTTGCTGGCGCTGAGCACCCTGGGCTTGGCCGAGCCCAGGTAAAAGGAGCGGATGTTCAGGTTGCGGCAGGCGGTTTCGTCGGCGATGAGGGTGAGCGGTGCGGTCTCAAGGCTGAGCACCCGCACCACCTCCACGTCGGTAAAGTTACAACTCTGCCGGGCCAGTTCCTTCACCAGGGTCTGGGGCTCTCCGCAGGAGGTTCCCACAAACACCCGCTTGCCCCGTTTGATGTGCGAAATGGCCTGGGCGGCGGTGCGTTTCTTGGCTTGGTAGGCGTCCGGCCAGTAGATGGCGCTCATTGTCAGTCCTCGTGTGCGAATAATCAGGTTCAGTTGGTGGACTCAATTTTGATTTTAGGGCCTCGGGGCAACCTTGCCAAGAGCAGGCGGGCCGTGGGGGCGAGTTAAATTTTAGTTACAGTCCAGGCAATGCTTGGTTCTGACGGCAAATACACCATATAATGTGGTTGCAACCTTAACGCATCGCATTATGGAGGTGTGCACGTTCCATGAAAAAAACCTATGTGCTAGACACCAACGTTTTGTTGCACAATCCTTCCAGCCTTTTCCTTTTCCAAGACAATGACGTGGTTTTGCCCCTGGCGGTCATCGAAGAGATCGATGAACAGAAAAAACGCCAGGACGAGATCGGGCGCAACGCCCGCCAGGTCTCGCGTGAACTGGACCGCATGCGCGCCCAGGGGCCTTTGGCCCAGGGGGTGGCCACCGGCCAGGGCGGCACCCTGCGTATCGAGCTGAACCACACCCGCCTGGCCCGGGGCCTCCCCCCGGTGCTGAGCCTGGAAAAGCCCGACAACCGCATACTGTGCGTGGCCTGGGGCCTCAGGGAGCAGGAAGACCTGCCGGTGATTCTGGTCACCAAGGATCTTAACCTCAGGGTCAAGGCCGACGCCCTGGGCGTCCCCTCGGAGGACTTTCGCAACGACAAGGTTGATTTCGACCATCTGTACAACGGCATTCGCGAAGTCGAGGTGGAAGGGGGAGTCGTGGACTCCTTTTACCGCCAGGGGCTCGTCACCTTGAACGGCCTGGGACCGGCCGAGCCTCACCAGTTTTTCGTGCTGAGGAGCCGGGCCGCCACCCCCCAGTCGGCCTTGGCCCGCCATCAGGGCGGGCGGCTGATGCCGCTCGGCTTCGGGTGCGGCGAGTGTTTCGGCATAAGCCCGCGCAACAAGGAGCAGCGCTTCGCCCTGGAGCTGCTTTTGGACCCGGCGGTGAAGGTGGTAAGCTTGGCCGGGCCGGCGGGCACCGGCAAGACTCTCTTGGCCTTGGCCGCCGGGCTGGAGGCGGTGGTGGAGCACAAGACCTACCAGCGCCTGCTGGTGACCCGGCCCATCGTGCCCATGGGGCAGGACCTGGGCTATCTGCCCGGCGAAAAAGAGGAAAAGCTGCGTCCCTGGATGCAGCCGCTGTACGACAACCTGGAGTATCTGTTCCGTGAGTCCACCGGCGGCAAGAACAAGGCGGGCCCGCCCATGGGCGCGGCCGACTACCTCACCGCCCAGGGCCTTTTGGAGATCGAGGCCCTCACCTACATCCGGGGCCGCTCCATACCGGGCCAATTCATCATCTGCGACGAGGCCCAGAACCTGACCCCTCACATGGTAAAGACCTTGATAACCAGGGTGGGGGAGGGCTCCAAGATCGTGTTCACCGGCGATCCCGAGCAGATAGACCATCCCTACCTGGACGCCAGCAGCAACGGCCTGAGCTACATGGTGGACAAGCTCCGCAGCCAGGAGATCAGCGGTCACGTCACCCTGAAAAAGGGCGAGCGCAGCGAAGTGGCCGAGTTGGGGGCGCGCTTGCTATAGGCGGGATTATTGCCCGGTTAGGTGGGGCAGAACCATCACCGCCAGCCCCAGGAAGATGGAGTAGCCGCCCACGTCGGTGGCGGTGGTGACGAATATGGAACTGCCCAGGGCCGGGTCCAGCTTGAGGCGGCGCAAAACGATGGGCACCATGGCCCCGAACAGGCCCGCGATGATCAGGTTGCCCACCAGGGCCATCCACACGATAAGGCCCAGCCAGGGGTTGCCGAACCAGAAGAAGGCCACCACGGCGATCACCAAACCGGCGATCACCCCGTTGAACATGCCGATGAATACCTGCTTGGTCAACACCCGGCGGTTTTGGGCCATCTTGAGCTGGCCCAAGGCCATGGCCCTGACCACCACGGTGAGCGACTGGTTGCCTGCGTTGCCTCCCAGGGAGGCCACGATGAGCATCAGCGAGGCCAGGGCCACCGCGTCTTGAATGGTGCCCGAGAACAGGCTGACCACATAGGCGGGCACCAGGCAGGTGCCCAGGTTGCTCAGCAGCCAGGGCAGGCGCAGCTTGACCGAGCGCAACAGCGGCGAGTCGATTTTCTCGTCGGTGTCCAGGTTGGCCAGGCGATACATGTCCTCGGTGGCTTCTTCGGCGATGACGTCGTAGAGGTCGTCAAAGGTGATGATGCCCAGCATGCGGCCGCTGTCATCCAAGACGGGCACGGCCAAAAAGTCGTAGCGGCTCGATAGCTTGGCCACCTCCTCGATGTCCACGTCGGCCTTGACGCTGATGAGCTGCTTGCTCATGATGTCGCCCACCCGGCTGTGCCGTCTTGCCACTATGAGGTCGCGCAGGGACACCAGGCCCAAGAGCCGCCGGGCCGCGTCCACCACATAAATGTAGTAGATGGTCTCCTTGGTGGCCGCCTGCAGGCGCACCTGCTCCAGGGCGGTCTGCACGTCGCTGTCCGGCCGCAGAATGGCGTAATCGGTGGTCATGTGAGCCCCGGCGCTGTCGTCGGGGTACTTGATGAGCTTGAGGACGTTTTCGCGCTCGTGGCGCAGCAAAAGCGACAGCAGGCGTTCCTGGAACTCGTCGTCCAATTCCTCCACCAGGTCGGCGCGGTCATCGGGGCTCATGGTGTTCATGAGCTGGGCCAGGGTGGCGCGGTTTAGGTGTTCCAGGGACTCCTTCTGGGTCTCGAAGGGCATGAACTCAAAGACCTGCAAGGCCTCTTCGGTGCCCACCAACTCCACAAATCTGGCTATTTCGGCTGGTTCCAGGGCGCCCAGCACCTCGGCGGCGTCCGCCGGGTGGGGCTCGGTGATCTCCCGGACCAGCCGGTCCCTATCGCCTTGAGCGATTAACTCACTAAGATGTAATACTTTTTCTGGTAGGGTCATCGCTGGCCTCCGGCCATAAAGCCCCCTTGCCCTGACCGCTCTGCCAGGGAGAGGCGAAAGAACGCTTTTTTTGAAGAACGATGCCTATCTTAACACTGCCCCCGAGGGGACGGCAAGTTAAGGACTTGTAACAAAACCGGCGGTGGCTCGGTAACCCTCGGCAGTGGCCTGGATATGGCCTTTGGCCAAAAGCAGGTCCAGGTGGTCGCTGATCATGCGGCCCTCCCAGTAGCGGGTAAGCTGGGGTCTGGTGTTGTGGCCACCGTAAATTGGCGAAACTTCTACCATTTCGGTTACGGTCATCTCTTGGGCCAGGAGCTTCAAGATTCTTTGCTCCCTCTTGTCCAAGACGCTTAGATACTTGTCCATGGCCTGGTCCAGGTCTTGGCTCAGGGGCATGCGGTGGGCGGATAGCAGCACCCTGGGGTGCAGGCCGCGGGCTTTTTCCACCGAGGCCCTTACCTGCGCCAAAGACGACTCGCGGTGGCCGTAAAAAGGCCCGAAAGGGGTGAGGTCGATGTCGGCTGACAAGAGTATGCCGTGCTGAGGCAGCCAGAAGCAGCAGTGATCCGCGGTGTGGCCGGGAGTGGCCACCACTTCCAGCACGGTGGAGCCTATTTTTATCTCCTGGCCGGGGGTGAAAGAGGCGGTGGGCTCAAAATCTTCAAACCCCATGGAGTTGGTGACGAACTCCCGCCATACCTGGGCCAGGGCGCCCGGTTCGGTCAGGCGCTCGGAAAGCTTCACCTTGTCTCCGCCGAAGGCCCAGGCGGCCCGGGGGATGAGTATCTCGGACCCAGCAAAAAAGTGGTTTCCCGAACAGTGGTCCGGGTGGGTGTGGCTGTTGATGATCATATCCACCCGGCCCGAGGCGGCCAGAGGCTCCAGAACCGATGGCCCGCAGCCGGGGTCCACAAGGGCGGTGACTCCCTGGTCCTGGATGACCACTCCGTGACAAAAGGGGAAGTTGCCCCGTCTTTGGCCCACCAAAAGCCATACCGGCCCCTGAACCTGGATCATATCGCCGGGGTTCAACGTGGCAACCTTTCTCGCGCGGTCTGGAACTTCCGGCCCAGGCGTCTGGCCTCGGCCACGGCCTGGTCCGCGCTCATGGCCGCGAAGCGGATGGCCTGGCCGCTCTGGGCCCGGGCCAGGCGGTCCAGGTCCGGGCCGAACACGGAGCCTATCTTGGGGTAGCCGCCCACGGTCTGCTCCCGCAGCATGATGATGGGCTGGCCGCCGCTGGGCACCTGGATCACGCCGGGTGTGTTGGGCTCGCTTACCAAAGAGGCCGGGCTTCCCGGCGCAAAGGACAGGGCCGGGCCCTCTAAACGGGCGCCCCGGCGGTCGGCCTGGGCGGTCAGCTCCCATCGGGCGCCGTAAAAGGACTCCAACCCCTGGGGAGAGAAAAACTCCTGGTTGGGTCCGGGCACCACCCGCAGGGTGAGCACCTCCCCCGGTTCGTCCAGGGCGGGGCAAACGGCTCCGGCCGGGGGCTGGGGGCCTGGCCCCGCCCGCACCACCTGGCCCTTGGCGAGCGGCGCGCCCATGCGGCCCAGCAAATAGGTGGAGCGGCTGTCCAGAAGCTTTTCGCTGGCCGCCCCTCCGGTCATGGCCAAAACCGCCCGAGCCCCGCCGTGGCAGGGGCCCCGGAAGCCCAGCACTTGCCCCGGCGTCAGGGCCAGGGCCTGGTGCATGGGGGCGGGCGTGCCGTCGACGCTCAGGCCCAGGTCGCTGCCGGTTACCGCGATCACCACGGGCCTGATCGCCTTGAGGCGCGGACCCATGAGGGTGATCTCCAGGGCCGCGTCGCCGGGATCGTTGCCCACCAAAAGGTTGGCCCAGGCCAGGGCGGACTGGTCATAGGCCCCGGACACCGGCACCCCCCGGAACTGGTGCCCCCAGCGCCCAGCGTCCTGCACCGTGGTGAAGGCCCCCGGCGCCAGCACCTCGAACACCTCCAAGCCCTTGGCCTCCCAGCCGAGGCTCAGGGGAGGCGGGGCCGGGAAATGCGACTCTTGGCTGGGCACGAAGCGCACCATGTCCCCGGCTTCCATCAGGGTGGCCGGGTCGCGGCGGGGGTCGTACATGAGCCAGGGGGTGCGGCCGATCACCCACCAGCCGCCGGGCCCGCCCAGGGGGTACACCCCGGTCTGGCCCCCGGCCAGGGCCACCGAGCCGGGCGGGTTGTCCAAACGAGGCGAGTCCATGCGGGGCACGGCCAGGGATGGGTCCAGGCCTCCCAAATAGGGAAAGCCGGGAGTGAAGCCCATTACGTAGCAGGGGTGGTCCACCGCGCCGTGGCGGCGGATAACCTCTTCCGGGGTCAGGCCGGTGCGCTCGGCTACATAGTCCAGATCCGGGCCCGCCTCGCCGCCGTAGACCACCGGCAACTCCACCCGCCGCCCGGCCTGGGACTTTCCCTGGGGCAGGAGGCGGCGCTCCTGCTCCACCCAGGCGGACATCTCCTGGTGGTCGGTGAGCATGGGGTCGAACTGCACCTGAAGGCAGTGGTAGGCGGCCAGCACCTCGCGCACTCCAGGCAGGGGACGCTCGGTGAGCCGCCGGGCCAGGGCCCGCACCCGGCAATTTAGGGCAAAGTCTATACCCTGGCCCAGGTAGACCAGCAGGGCGGCCTCGCCCTGTGGTTTGGCGGGCAGTTTTTCCGGAGCGGACCTAATTGGCCCCACCCATGGCCCTGAGTTCCACCCCGGCTTGGGTCAGGGCCTGGCGCAGCGCCTTGACCAGTTCCACCGCGCTGGGGTTGTCGCCGTGCACGCAGATGGTGTCTGCCTTCAGCTCCACCAGCTTGCCGTCGATGCTCTCCACCACCCCCTCGGTGGCCATGCGCACGCAGCGGGCGGCCACCACCTCGGGGTCGTGGATCACCGCCCCTTGGGTGCCCCGGGGCACCAGGCGGCCCTCGGAGGTGTAGGCCCGGTCGGCAAAGGCCTCGCTGGCCACGGTGAGGCCCATTTCCTGGGCCACGGTGCGGAAGGTCTCCCCCGCCGGGCCGGCCAGGGTGACCAATATCAGGCTGGGGTCGTAGGAAGCCACTGCCTGGGCGATGGCCTGGGCCGTGGCCGGATGGGCCGCGGCGGTGTTGTAGAGCGCGCCGTGGGGTTTCACATGCTGAAGGCCGACCCCGTGGGCCTTGGCGATGCCCGCCAGGGCCCCGGTTTGGTAGAGCACGTCGGTGCGCACCTCTTCAGGGGTGGAGTCCAGGTTGCGCCGTCCGAATCCCCGGAGGTCGGGGTAGCCGGGATGAGCCCCCACCGCCACCCCGTGCCGGGCGCACAGGCGCACCGTCTGGTCCATGACCAGGGGGTCGGAGGCGTGGAAGCCGCAGGCTAGATTGGCGCTGGTGATGTGGCGGATAACCTCGCTGTCGCAGCCCAGGCAGTAATCGCCGAAGCTCTCGCCCATGTCGCAGTTGAGGTCCATGAACATGAAGCTCCTTTCGCATGGTGTATGGAAAGTCAGTCTAACCAATGGCGCTGCGATAGGCAATGCCGCAATGGATTAGTGGAATCAGGTTCTTAAGGGGCTGGTCAAACTTGAAGCGATTCCTTATAATGAAACTTCCACACGTTGATATTTTCATCCTTGGGTCTGTTTTTTCACCGCAGGCGGTGCGCGCGGGGCAAAAGGCGGGCGCCGCCGGGATTTGGTTTTCCCTCAGCCAAGCAGCGAGGCCGGATATTGGACATTAGCACTGCCCCGCCCCGCCAGGTCCGCGCGGCCATAGCCAGGGGAGAGATCACCGGCAACACCGCTTCCCTGTGCCCCGGCTATGCCCAGGCCAACCTGGTGATCCTGCCCAAGGATTGGGCTTTCGACTTTCTGCTGTTCGGCCTGCGCAACAAGCAGGCCTGCCCCATCCTGGAGGTCCTGGACCCCGGCGATCCCATCAGCAAAGTTATCGCCCCCGGCGCCGACGTTCGCGACGAACTGCCCCGCTACCGCCTGTGGCAAGGCGGCGAGTTGGTGGACGAGCCCGCCGACATTCGCCACCTGTGGCGCGAGGACTTGGTGAGCTTTTACCTGGGGTGCAGCTTCAGCTTTGACGACGCCCTGAGGGCCGCCGGGCTGCCGGTGCGCCACCAGGAGATGGGGGTGAACGTGCCCATGTACCGCACCACGCTGCCCGCCGCTTCGGCCGGGCGGCTGCACGGCCCCCTGGTGGTTTCCATGCGCCCCATGCCTCCCGATCTGGTGGCCAAGGCCCATCAGGTCTCCGGCGACTTTGCCGAGGCCCACGGCGCGCCGGTGCACGCGGGCGACCCGGCGGCCATCGGCATCGTGGATCTGGACCACCCGGAATACGGCGACCCTGTGCGCCTGGAGCCAGGAGAGGTGCCGGTGTTCTGGGCCTGCGGGGTCACCCCTCAGGCGGCGGTGGCCGCCAGCCGGGTGGAGCTGGCCCTCACCCACGCTCCGGGGCACATGTTCATAACCGATATCAAAGCCGAGGATCTCGGCCACAAGGCCCTGGTGGCTTGCGGCTGAGTAAAAATATTTTGTTGAGCAAAACCATCTACTGCCTCAAAAGGAGGAGAACCAGATGCGTAAAATAGCTCTAAAGGCCGCCATTGGACTGTTGGCGGTGAT
Source organism: Desulfarculaceae bacterium (assembly GCA_021737645.1). Lineage (GTDB taxonomy): Bacteria > Desulfobacterota > Desulfarculia > Desulfarculales > Desulfarculaceae > Desulfoferula. Next base: position 19,024 of record JAIPDO010000002.1, on the reverse strand, counting down.
GTTGGTGCCGGCCATGGCCTGGGCCGCTCCCAAGGAGATCAAGATCGGTGTGATCTATCCCCTCACCGGACCGGCCGCCGCCGCCGGGCGCGAGCTTAGGGCCGGGGCCGAGTTGGCCGCGGAGATCGCCAATCAGGTGATGCCCGGCATAAACATGGATATGGCCAAGAACGCGGGTATCAAATCCCTGGGCGGGGCCAAGCTGACCCTGATTATCAAAGACCACCAAGGCAACCCCCAGCTGGGCGCGGACCTGGCCAAGAAGCTCATCCTGGACGACAAGGTGGTGGGCATCCTGGGCTGCTATTACAGCTCGGTCACCAAGACCGTGTCCGCCGTGTGCGAGCGCTACGGCGTGCCCATGATCAACGGCTCATCCACCAGCCCAACCCTGACCAAGCGCGGCTTCAAATGGTTCTGGCGCACCACGCCCCACGACAAGTGGTTCACCAAGGACCTGTTCGAGTTCCTGGTTGGCCTGACCAAGGGCCGGGCCAAGGGGGTCAAGGCGGTTCCCATGGCAGAGATCAACACTCTGGCCGCGGCCTGTGAAAAGACCGAGTGGGGCTCCAACGTTGCCATAGAGATAAAAAACTTCGCCAAGGAGTACGGCTTCAACCTGGCCTCCAACATCCTCTACGCAGCCAAGAGCCCGGACCTGTCTTCCGAGGTCCAGAGCATGATCGCGGCCAAGCCGGGGGCCATGCTCTTCGCTTCCTACACCTCCGACGCCCTCTTGATGATCAAGACCCTCAAGTCCATGAAGGCCAAGCCCAAGATCATCTGGGGCCAGGACGCCGGCTTTGACAAACCCGAGTTCGTGGCCTTGGGCGACGACATCGTGGGCATCCTCACCCGCTCGGTGTTCTTGCCCAGCGTGGTCAAAATGAAGCCCCTGTCCGGTCAGGTGAACGAACTTTACGTCAAGATGATGGGCCACGACCTGGGTGGGGCCAGCGCTCGATCCTTCACCGGGCTGCAAACCTGGGTCTACGTTTTGGAAAAGGCGGGCAGCACCGAGCCCAAGGCCATCCAGGCGGCCTGCAACACCATCAGCATCCCCGGCGCTCAGTTGGTGGTGCCCTGGGTGGGCATCAAGTTCTCCACCAAGGGCGAGGAGATCGGCCAGAACGTGCTGGGTGGCGGCCTCATCGGCCAATACCAAAAGCAAAAAGACGGCAAGATCGGCCTGGAGGTGGTGTATCCCTTTGATATCGCCACCGCCCCCATGGTCTATCCCTTCCAGGGATACTAGGCGGACGCTTGATAAGTTAAAGTTGAGCATGCTGTGTTTCCGGGCCTGGCATATGGCCCGGCCCGGAAACGCATGCCCATGCGCGGGGCAAGGCTGATCCTTGGCCGCGCGGAGCCGGCATGGAAGAACTAGGCATCCAAATCCTTAAATCCGCGGTCTCCGGGCTTATCATGGGGTTGGTGTTCGCCCTGGTGGCCCTGGGGCTCACGGTGATCTTCGGGGTCATGGACATCGTCAACTTCGCCCACGGCGAATTTTTGATGGTGGGCATGTACACCTCTTTGCTCACCAGCCCCCTGCTGGGCGTGGACCCGGTGCTCACCCTGCCCCTGGCCGGGCTGGTGGGCGCGGTGCTTGGGGTGCTGTGCTATTTCGGGCTCATCCGCTTTTTGCTGCGCGGGCCCATGATCGCCCAGCTCTTCGGCACCTTTGGCCTGATGATTTTTTTGCGCAACCTGGCTCTTTTGTTCATGGGAAGCGAGCCCAGGATCGTGCACGAGGGCTGGCTGGTGGGCAAAAGCATCCTGGTGGGGCCGGGGGTGGTCCTGGAGTCCACCAAACTGGCCGCGGCGGTGCTCAGTTTGTTCAGCTTCGCGGTGGTGTGGTGGTTTATCAACCGCACCAAGGTGGGCAAGGCCATCACCGCCACCAGCCTGGACGCCGAGGGCGCCCGCTACATGGGCATCTCCACCGAATACATGAACGCCCTGGCCTGGGCCGTGGGCGGCGCATCGGTGGGAGTGGCCGGTGGCCTACTGGTCAACTTCTGGCCGGTGGAGCCGGGGGTGGGTCTGTTGTTCACCATGATCGCCTTCGCCACCGTGGCCCTGGGCGGCTTCGGCAGCGTGCGCGGGGCCCTGGTGGCGGGCATCATTATCGGCTTCATCGTCAACCTGCCGCCGGTGTGGGACGCCATACTCAGATCCATCGACGCGGCGGGCCTTAGAGGTCTGGAAATCCACAGCTTCAAGTACACCATGGTCTACGCGGTCTACTTCTTGATTATGGTCTTGCGGCCACAGGGGCTCTTCGGATGGAAGCAGTAAAAAACGCCTTCGATTTTGGAGATATGCCCCGCAGCGAGCTGGGGCTGGCCGCGGCGGCGTTGGCCTTTTTGCTGTGGTTTCCGGCCATGCCCCACTCCAGCTTCGGCATGGCCACCATGATCCAGTTCCTCATGTTCAGCCTCTACGGCATGGGCTGGAACCTAATCGGGGGCTACGGCGGCCAGGTGGATTTGGGCAAGGCCCAATACGTGGGCATCGGGGCCTACACCACGGCGGTGATGATGATCCGCTGGGACGTGCCCTTTTGGTTCTCCATGCCCGTGGGCATGGCCCTGGCCGTGGGCTATTCCTTCATCATCGGCTACCCTTTGTTCAGGCTCAAGGGCCACTACTTCGCCATCGCCACCATCGCCACCAGCCTGGTGCTCAAGGATCTGTTCGAGGTGTGGGACTTCGTGGGCGGGGCCAGGGGCCTGGAACTGCCGCTCAAGGGCGACTTCCCCAACTGGCTCTATCTTCAGTTCCGCGAGGATTACTACTACTATTACATTCTGCTGGGCATGTTATTGGTCGGCCTGATCTACATGAACGGCTTCAGGCATTCGCGCCTGGGCTACCAGCTCAGGGCCATCAAGGACAACGAGCACGTGGCCCGCAGCCTGGGTATCGACGTGCACTGGTCCAAGATCAAGGCCTATGCCATGGCCACCGCCTACGTGGCCATGGTGGGCTCCTTCCACGCCTGCTACAACTTCAACATCGAGCCCGAGGACACCATGAGCCTGGACCTGTCGGTGTTGATCGCCATGATGGCCATGCTGGGTGGAGCAGGCTCCATGTGGGGGCCCATCATCGGCGCGGCCATCTTGGTGCCCATGAAAAACTACCTGGGTTCCTGGCTGGGGGGCCAGGCGGGGTTCGCGGGCATGGATTTGGCCATGTACGGCCTCATCATCATGATTATCGCCGCCGCTCAGCCGCGCGGCGTCTACGGCATCGTGGAAGCGATGCGGGCGCGGCGGAGGTGAGGCCATGGCTCTGTTGCAAGTAGACAAGGTGACCAAACGCTTCGGCGGGCTGGTGGCCAACCATGAAGTTTCCTTCCAGGTGGGCCAGAACGAGGTGGTGGGGCTCATCGGCCCCAACGGGGCGGGCAAGACCACCCTGTTCAATTGCATCGCCGGTTTTCACCAGGTCACCTCGGGCAGCGTCGTGTTTGACGAGCAAGACATCACCGCGCTCAGCGACTTCCAGGTGGCCCGCCTGGGCCTGGCCCGCACCTTCCAGATTTTCCAGGCCTCGGGCGACCTCAAGGTGGTGGAAAACGTCATGGTGGGTTCGTTCATGCGCACCAGCTCCCGGGGGGCGGCTCGCCGGGCGGCGCTGGAGGCCATGGACTTTTTGGGCATCGCCGACACCGCCGGCGAGATGATGACCGAACTGCCCGTGGCCGCCCAGAAGCGGGTGGCCCTGGCCACCGCCCTGGCCGGCGATCCCAAGCTGCTGCTTTTGGACGAGGTGGGCGCCGGGCTCAACCCCTCGGAGATAGACGGGCTTATCGAGCTGCTCCAGCGCATCCACGGCGAACGGGGGGTGGCCCTGTTGCTCACCGAGCACGTGCTGGAGATGGTCATGAAGCTCAGCCACCGGGTGATCGTTTTGGAGAGCGGGCGCAAGATAGCCGAGGGCGAGCCCGCCCAGGTGGTCAAGGACCCGGAGGTGGTGCGCGCCTATCTGGGCGACCACTACGTAAAGCGGCAAAAGGAGAATGGCGATGCTTGAGGTCAAGGGCATCACCGTGCGCTATTCCGGCCTGCCGGTGATGCGCGATCTGTCCCTCAAGGTGGAGCAGAACCAGACCGTGGGCGTGGTGGGGGCCAACGGAGCGGGCAAGACCACCCTGCTCAAGGCCATAATGGGCGCGATGAAAATCGCGGCGGGGCAAGTCCTTTTCAACGGCAAGCGCATCGACCGGCTGCGCACCGAAGAGATTGTTCGGCTGGGGGTGATCTACGTGCCCGAGGGGCGGCGGCTCTTCGGGCCCCTGAGCGTGGAGGAAAACCTCCTGCTGGGGGCCTACACCGTGCCTGAAGAGGCGGCCAAGCGGCGCAACCTGGAGCACGTATACGAGCTTTTCCCCCGCCTGGCCGAGCGCAAGAGCCAGGCGGTGGGCTCCATGAGCGGTGGTGAGCAGCAGATGGCGGCCATCGGGCGCGGCCTGATGAGCAGCCCCAAGCTCCTCATGCTCGACGAGCCCAGCCTGGGCCTGGCTCCCCTTATGGTGTCGGAGGTGTTCGAGACGGTGCGCCGCCTCCAGGCCGAAGGCGACACCACGGTGCTGCTGGTGGAGCAAAACGTGCTGGAGGCCCTGGAGCTTTCCGACTGGGCCTATATCCTGCAAACCGGCCGCATACGCAACCAGGGCCCGGCCTCGGAGCTGCTGGCCTCAGACGATGTGCGCCGGGCCTTCCTGGGTCTATGATTTTATAGCCTTATTTCATTTCCGGCGGACGGGTGCGAACCGACAATGCGGTTTCATCCAGCATGCCGCCGTCCTGGGGAATGGTCAGGGTGAAGGTGGTCCCCTTGCCCGGACGGCTGATCACGGTCAGGTCGCCCTGGTGCTCCAAGGCGATGCGTTTGGCCACGGCCAGGCTCATGCCCACCGCGTCGGCCTTGGTGGTGAAGAAGGGATCAAAGACGTAGGGCAGGTCCGCCGGGCTCATTCCCTTGCCTGTATCGCTTACCGTGATCACTCCACTGACGCTGTCGCACATCAGGCCGATTTTGAGCCGCCCCCCCTGGGGCATGGCCTCCAGGGCATTGGTAATTAAAATCTCCACCACCCCGGCCAGCAGAGTGGGGTCGATCATGGCCTCGCTGTCTTGGCGCCCCTTGCCCGTGCCGCTGAGGCTCAGCCGCACCCCCTGCCTCTTGGCTTTGTCCCTGAACGGCGACACTCTATCGGTCAGCCACTTGGCCAGGTTCACCTTCCGGTGTACCGGGGCGGGCAGGTCGGCGTAGTTGCGCACTTCTTCCACCACCCGCTCCAGGCGGGCGGTGCCATCCAAAATGCGCCCTAGATAGCGGGCGTCGCGGCTGTTCGCCGGTTTGTCGCTCAAAAGACGCGCGGCCAGGCCGCCTATGGTGGTCACCGGATTCCTGATTTCGTGGGCCACGGCCCGAGCCAGGCGGTCCAGGCTCTCCAGTTTTTCTTGGAACAGGCGCCGCGACTGGCGCAGCAGCTCCCGGGAGCGGCGGTGCAGTTGGGTTAGTTCGCTGACGTCCTTGAACATCACCAGCACTCCGCCCACTTCCTTGTCCTTGTCTTCGCTGGGCAACAGGGCGGTGGTGATGATCAGATCCTTGGTGCCGCCGTGAGGCACCTTATAGGTCACCTGCTTATTGTAGTGGTAGATGCGTTCGGTGATGACGTCCACGATGATCTGGTTGAATTCGCGGTTCACCGGTTCGCTGAAAAACAGCTCGGCCCATCCACGACCCAGCATTTCGTCGGGCATCAGGTCCAGGATGCCGCTCAAGGCTGGGTTGGTGAAGCTTATCTCCCCGTCCTGGTTGATGACCATGAGGCCGTCGCTCATGGAGGCCACCACGTTGCGCATGGCCTCCTGTTGTCCCAGGCCACGGCGAGAGGGCTCCTCCGGCGGGGGATGTTCGCTGCTTTTGTTTTGAGGCACTGGCTGATTCCGCTTAGGGTGAGTTGGCCTGGGGCCTGCCTGTCTACAGCTTAGTATAAGCCGAGACCCTCTGCCAAGACCCCTAGGCGGCCAGCAGCCCCCCGGCCAGGGCCAGGTGCTCGGGTGCTTGGCCATCCAGGTAGGCGGCGGTCACATCCTGGGCCAGGGGCAGAGCGAAACGCTGGAAATAGGCCGTGAGGCTATCCGGGGACACGCCCAGGGCGCCGCCGGGCTCCAGGTAGTTGCCGGAGAACACGCAACCCAGCTGGTCCCCACCCTCGGGCCAGGGCAGGCCCAGGATGTCCTCGATCTCTCGGCCGCTGGTCACCTGGGCCAGGGGCAGGGCCAACTCCAGGCCGAAGCCGCGGTAAAGCTCCTGATAGGCCTCCTGGGCCGGGGCCACCTGGTTCAGTTTGTCCCGGCCGTCGTGGCTGAGCCGCTCACCCGCCACCACCGGCACCCCGCCCAGGTGCTTGGCCAGGGGAATGCGCGCCGCGTGCAGGTACAAGTGACAGCCGGGGCACACCGGGCAGAAACCGAAGCGCCGGGTCAACTCCTGCAAGTAGCGGCCATTGAGGGCCCGCCAGAAGCGGGGCGATCCCATCACCAGCAAAGGTGTCAGCTCCACCCCGGCGGGAAGGCGGCCCCGCAGGCGCTGCCAGGCCTGGGGCACCTCGTCCCAAGAGCCGTGTTCGCTGCCGGTGTAAACGTAGGTGGGCACCAGGGTGGTCAGGCCCATCTCCCGCGCCGCCCTAAGGGCGGCGGCCACGCTGTCGCGGCCGGCCAGCTCCACCACGGCCACCCCGGACTCGCGCCTCAGGCGTTTCACCACCGCGGGCGGCAGCATCTCGGCTGGGGGCAAAGGCAGGGCCTCGGGCTTGTCGCGGAATATGCGCGCGGCCGTTTCATCCATGGCGGATTTCACTTCTCCAGCAACAGGGCACGGCGGGCGGCGGGGTAGTAGGGCAGGTCGCGGGGGTTGTCCCGAAGGCCCCACAGCTTGCCCCGGTCCAGGCCGTTTAGGATGGTGTACATCAGTTCCGGCCCCCTGAGCAACCCCAGCGCTCCCTGGGCGCAGCGGGTTTCGCTGAAGGCGGTGGCTTGGTCGCGCCACACCCCCGGTCCCCACAGCAGCAGTGGGGAGGGCTCTCCCGAGTGCACCATGTCGCCGGAGCAGGCGGTGGCGTGGTCGCCGGTGACCACCAGCAAGATGTCGCGCCCGGCCAGGGCCTCCAGGCCTTGGGCCAGGCCCGCGTCCAGGGCGGCGATCGCCTCTCGCTTGCGTTGGGGGTCTTTGGCGTGGCCCGCCTCGTCCGGGGCCTTGCTGTGCACGTGGATCAGGTCGAACTCTTCCAGGCGCTCGGCGGCCAGGGCCAGCTTGGCGGCCAAGTCTTGGGCGGGGTCGGCGGCCTCGGGAATCACCATGGCCTGGGCCCCCAAGGCGCGAAACACCCCGCGGTATATTGGGGCCGAGGAGATGGACAGAGCCCCCAGGCCCCAGCGATCCTCTAGTGTGGACAGGTGGGGTGCGCGGCCCGCCCGCTGGGTGATCACCGCGTTCACCGGCTCCGAGGCTTTGGCGTTGCGGGGGTGGGCGGCTAGGCGGCGGTGGGCCCAGGTCAGATAAGATTTGAGCAGGCGGCAAGAACAAAGGGCGGCGGGGTCGCTTTCGGCTCCCTCCCAGGGCAACGGCTCCATGAGGGGCAGGCCAGGGTACATGGGGTCGCTGTCGGTAATCGACGCCGCGAGCGCCCCGCCGCTTAAAATCAAAACTCCGCTGGAGCCCTTGGTGCGCTCCAGGTGGGCCGTTCCCTCCGGGCCGTCATGGGAGTGGACCGCGGAGAAAAACTCCCTGGCGTCCTCCTCGGGCAGGGGCGGCTTTTTCTCTCTGAGCACCAGCCGCCCGTCCTGGGGGAGGCAGCGGGCCAGATGGGCCAGCAGGAGAATGTCGTCCGGCCCAAAGGCCAATTCTTCGCCCAGGGCCTCCAGATAGCCCCGGCCGGGAAACTCTTCCGGGGCATAGCCCATCATGAAAAAATGGGCCGCCTCGCTGGACAGGGCCTGACCCGGAGCCAGGGCGTGGAAGTGGCCGCAAGCTCCCTGGGCGGCCAGGCGGTCCAGATTGGGGGTGGCCGCCGCTTGGAGAGGGGTTTGCCCTCCCAGGGAGGCCTGGGACCGGTCGGCCAAGCCGTCCAACAGAATCAAGATGCACTTGCGGCGGTCGGCCATGCCGGTGGGCTCCCTTTCGGTTGCGTCTTATATATTTTAATAACCGATAAATAGTCCTATTTAAAATAGATAATCCCGATAATGAGACTCGGGAGCATCCGCCGCTTGCCCCTGGGGCCAGGCTTGACTATGCTGGCCAAAGCCGCCCACCTAGGAGCAATCATGAGCCACATGCGTGAAAAAGCCGCCCAGGGCATACAGGCCGGTGACGTGTTCACCGTGACCCGCACCTTCAGCCAAGAGGAAACTGAGGCCTTCGGCCATCTGACCAAGGACTACAACCCGGTGCACTACGACCGGGAGTTCGCCGGGATCAAGGGTTTTCCCCAACTTATTTTGCATGGGCTTTTAACTGCGGGCATGGTCTGCGAAGTGGGGGGACAGCTGGCCTGGCTGGCCACGGCCATGGAGTTCCGCTTCAGGCGGCCGGTATTTTTCGGCGACACCATCACCTGCACCGTCACCGTGACTTCGGTGGACCAGCGCGGCTGGGCCAAGGCCGAGGTGGTCTACACCAACCAGCGCGGCGAGGTGGTGGTCAGCGCCAAGATGGAGGGGCAGGTGCCTCGCGGCGAATCCCAGGAGGCCCTGAGCCGCCGCTTGGATCAGGGCGACCCCTACAATTCCTTGAACTGAAAATTATTCCATATTGCTGATGTCGCCCAAGGGTAGGCCCAGGTCCGCGGCCCTCAATGCCCGGCGAAGCAAACGCCCGGCCGCGTTGCGGGGAAGGGCGTCGGCGAACTCCAGGTCGGCCAGGGGGGTCAGCGGGGCCAGGCGGGATAGGGCATCGTCCAAAAGCTCCCGGCGCAGCCGGGCGCTGGGGGCCTGGCCCGGAGCCGGCACCACGAAGGCCTTGAACACCGGGCGGTACTCCTTACCGGGCCGGGCGATCACCGCCGCCTCCTCCACCGCCGGATGGGCCATGATCAGGCTCTCCACCTCATGCGGCCCAACCATGTGGTCCTGCACCCGGATAAGATCGTCGCTGCGCCCCTGCACGTAAAAGTAGCCGTCCTCGTCGGTCAAGGCCAAGTCGCCGGTGAGCAGCCAATGGTTGGGGTCGTGCTCCAGGGGGATCATGCGCCCCTGGTCCCAGAACCCGGCGGCCAGGCCGGGCCAGTCCGGCCGCAGGGACAGCTGGCCCAGGGTGAGCAGGGTTTGGGGGCGGCCTTGGCCGTCCACCACCGCCGCCTCGATGCCCGGCAGAGGCTTGCCGCAGGAGGCCAGGCGGATATCCAAACTGGGCAGGTTGGCCAGGGCGATGATGCCGGTGAAGGCAGACCACCAGGTGTCGTGGGGCGGCAGGCCCAGCTGGTTGCGGGTCCAGAAGAAGAGCTTGGCGTCCAAGGGCTCGCCCAGGGTGGCCAGGTGCAACAGGCGGCTGAGGCCGTAGCGGCCGGGCAGGTCGTCGCCCGCCTGGGCCAACTGGCGCAGCCGTTCCGGGCTGGTGTAGAGGGTGGTTACCTCGAAGGCCTCCAGGGTGCGGTACCAGGTGGAGGCAGGCATGGGCGCGGCCTGCACCAGGGTGGTTACTCCGCAAAGCCAGGGAGCCCAGGTGCCGTAAACCGTGGCCGCGATGCCCCAGGGCTCCAGGTCGCACCACAGCACCGATTTTTCCTTGAGGTCCATCACCCAGCGGGCGCTGATCAGTTGCCCGGTCATGTCGCCGTGGGTGTGCACCACTCCTTGGGCCGGGCCGTCCGGCGGGTTTACGAAGGTGATGAACAGCGGGTGCTCCGCCCCCACCCAGCACGGTTCATGCTCCGTGGGCTGACCCCGCATGGCTTCGGGCAAGCACAGATCGCCCGGGTCCATGCCCCCTGCCGGTTCGCTGGTGTAGAGCACCTTGGTGCCGGCAGGCCGAAATTCCCAGGGCAGGCGCTGGCTCAGGACCGGATCGGTGATAACGGCGGCGGGAGCAAGGCTGGCCAGTTGCTGCCTGAGTTGATCACGGGTGAGGTGGGGCGAAAGGCAGCAAGAGGCCACTCCCAAACGGGCGCAGGCGGCCTGGGTGAAAAAAATTTCCGGCGCGGCGGGCAGAAACACGGCCAAGCTTTGGCCTTGCTCCAGGCCCAGGGAGGCGAGCAGGTTGGCCAGTCGGCAGGATTCCCGGTGCAGGCGGCGGAAGCTTATGGTCTGGGAAGCGTTGCCCTGGGCATAGATGAGCGCGGTCTGCCCGGCCTTGTCGCCCGAGGCCCAGCGGTCGATGGCCTCAAAGGCGATGTTGAGCTTCCCGCTTTGGCTCCAGGAAAACTCGGCCTCTGACTGGCTCCAGGAGAAATGGCGGCGGGCCGCGGTGTAATCGGGAAGGTTGGCCCCTTCCTGGCGGCTGGCTATGCGCGCTCTTTCCATAACCTAATCGATCCACACGCCGTAGCGGCGGTGCGCCGCCCTGGCCCGCTCGGCCCACTCGGCTCCCCGGTCGCTGGAGGCGCGCTCGAGCATGGTGGGGTCTCCCTGCCAGGCCAGGAGAACTTGGCGCAGGCATTCGGCCAGGTCGGTGGGGTCGTAGCCGCCCTCCAGGGCCAGGAGCAATGGCACCCCGCAGCCCCGTGGCCCCAGGTCGGCCACCAACTGGCCCAGGGCCCCGAAGCCCGCCGCGGTCATGGCCAGGTTGCTCAGGGGGTCGTCCACGTGGCCGTCGAATCCGGCGGCCACCAGGATCACCTGGGGCTGGTAGCGCTCCACCACCGAGGGCAGCAACTGGCGGTACAGCTCCACCACGTCGTTGTCGTCGGCACCCGGCGGCAGGCATAGGTTCAGGGTGTAGCCCTCGCCGGCCCCGGCCCCGGCCTCTTCCCAGTCGCCTGTGCGGGGGTAGGACTGTAAATGGTGGCTGGAGAAATAAAACACCTCGGGCGAGTCGTAAAAAACCTTTTGCAGGCCGTTGCCGTGGTGCAGGTCCCAGTCCACGATGAGAATGCGCTTAAGCCCCTGGCGCAAGAGTTCCAGGGCGGTTATGCCCAGGTTGTTGAGGATGCAAAAACCCTCGGCCTTGGCGGGCTGGGCGTGGTGGCCGGGAGGGCGCACCAGGGCCAGGGCGGCCTGATAGTCTCCGGCCAGGGCCTCCCGCGCCCCCCGAATACAGGCCCCGGCGGCCAAAAAGGCGGTGTAGCAGCTTTCGGAGCTGGCGGTGGTGTCGGCAGCCAAGTTGGTGAAGCGCCGTCTGGCGGTGGCGATCACCATGCGGATGTAGTCCGGGGTGTGCAGGGCTTCCACCTGCTCCAGGGTGGCCGGTTCGGCAGGGCGCTCATCAAAGGCGGCGGCGAAGTCGTAGTCCAGCATGCGGTGGACCACGGACAAACGCTGCGGAGCCTCGGGGTGAGACAGCCCGGTCTGGTGGTTCAGGAATCTATCGTCGCGGATTATGCCGATGTTCAGAGGTGGCAGCATGGCTGGACTCCGCCGCTTGGGCTTATGCGCCCTCCTCCTGCACCAGGGGGAGGATCAACCGGAAGGTGCTGCCCTGTCCCAGGGCGCTGGCCACCTCCACCCGGCCATGATGCACCTGGGCGATGTGTTTGACAATAGCTAGTCCCAAGCCGGTGCCTCCCATCTCACGGGAGCGGTTGGTGTCCACCCGATAAAAGCGCTCGAAGAGCCGGGGCAGGTTCTCGGCGGCTATGCCCGTACCGGTGTCGCTTACGCTGATCACCATCTCGTCGCCTATTTGCTCCATGGTCAAGGTCACTCGGCCTTTCTTGCCGGAGTATTTGATGGCGTTGTCCAAGAGGTTCAGGACCGCCTGCTCCACCTGGCGGGCGTCGGCCGCGAACACCAGGGGCTCCCGGGGCAGACGTCGCTCCAGCTCGATGCCCTGGGTCTGGGCCAAGTCGATCACCCCTTCCATAACCGAGTCGGCCAACTCCGCCGTGTCGATGGGCCTGAGGCGAGGTGGCGACTCGCCGGATTCCAGGCGGGCCAACTCCATGAGGTCTTGCACCAGGCGCTCCAGCCGGTGGCTTTGGCGCAGGATCAGCTCGGCGAAGTGGCGGGCGTATTGGGGGCTGTCCAGGGCGCCGTCCAGGAGGGTCTCGGCCGCGCCGCGCACCGCGGTGAGCGGGGTGCGCAGTTCATGGGAAACGTTGGCCACCAGGTCGCGCCGGGTCTTTTCCAGGCGCTTGCGTTCGGTGATGTCGTGCAGCACGCAGACCATGCCCGGCCCGTCGGCCTCGCTGCTGATACGCACCACGTGGGCCTCCAGAAAACGGGGGTTGTTGCCCAGGGTCTGGATTTCGCGCCACACGTATTCCCGCCCCGCCCGGGCCTCGTCCAGGGCCTCCAGCAGGTCGGCGTTGCGGATGATCTCCGAGGGCAGGCGCCCGGGGGGCACCGCCTTGAGCTCCAGCATATCCATCAAGGCCTGGTTGGCCAAGAGCACGTAGCCGTCGTTGTCGATGACCAGCACCCCTTCCACCATGCCCCGCAAAATGGCCTCCAGGCGGTCGCGGGAATTGGTGATGTCGTTGATGGTGCTTTGCAGATTGTCGGCCATCTGGTCGAAGGCCCGGCCCAACTCGCCTATTTCGTGGCGGGGGTAGCGGGTGAAGCGCCGGGAAAGATCGCCCGCGGCGATACTGGCCGCGGTGCGGGTGAGCTTCTGCACCGGGCGGCTGAGGCTGCGGGCCACCAGATAGGCCACCCCGATGGACAACAGCACCCCCAAAAACACGGCCCACAGCACCAGCCCCCGAGTGCGGCTAAGCGCCTGCTGCACCTGGCTGAGCGGCAGGGCCAGGCGCACCAGAAGTTTTTGGCCGTTGGGGCCGTCCATGCGCAGGGCGGTGTACATCAGGTCCAGCCCCAGGGTGGAGCTGTAGCGCACCGATGAACCCTCTCCCTGTTTCATGGCTTGGATTATCTCGGGCCGGTTGGCGTGGTTGACCATCTCCGGCACCTTGTCGCGGGCCATCTGGCTGTCGCCCACCACCTTGCCCTGGGGGGTGATAAGGGTAACCCTGGCCCCCACGATGCGACCCAGTTCGTCGGCCAGCTTGTCCCCGGCGGCGATGCTCTCGCCCGGATGCCAGCGGTCGCGAACCACCTCGCGCACGGTGAGGATTTCCCGCTGCATGGAGCTGCGCACCAGCTCCAGCATGTGGCTGCTGAGCGAGCGCTCCATGACCACGGCCACAAATACCAGGGTGCAGACCACCACCACCAGGCAGCCCCCCAATATCCAGCCTTGGAAGCTTAGACGCGCTTTCACCGTTCTTCCCGGAAGCGGTAGCCGATGCCGCGCACCGTCTCTATGCGGTCGGCCAGGTCTCCCAGCTTTTTACGCAAACGGCGGATGTGGGTGTCCACGGTGCGGGCGTAGCCTTCGTAGGCATAGCCCCACACCCGCGACAGCAGGATTTCGCGGGTCTGCACCTTGCCGGCGTGGGCGGCCAGGTAGTGCAACAGCTTGAATTCGGTGGCGGTTAGGTCCAGTTCGTTGTCTCCGGCCTGGGCCATGTGGCGCTCGGGGTCGATGCTGAGCCCGGCTATCTCCAGATGGCCGGTGTCCACCACCGGCTCCTGGCTGCGGCGCAGGATGGCCTGCACTCTCAGAGCCAACTCCCGGGGGCTGAAGGGCTTGGTCAGGTAGTCATCGGCCCCGATTTCAAAGCCGATGATACGGTCGGTCTCGCCGGACAGGGCGGTGAGCATGAGCACCGGGATGCCCCGAGTGTCTTCCCCGGCCTTGAGGCGTCGGCAGACTTCCTTGCCGTCCATACCCGGCAGCATGAGGTCCAATACCACCAAATCCGGGTTCTCATGTTTGGCTAAGCGCAGGCCCTCGGCCCCGTCGGTAGCCTTGAGCACCCGGTATCCCGCTTGGCGCAGGTTGAAATCAACTACGTCGAGGATGTCTTTTTCGTCCTCGACCACCAAAACCGTAGCCTTGGCCATGTACTTTCTCCAAGGAAAAGCTTACAAACTCCAACCACTTCTATCACCCTAACCTTTGTTACAAAGCTTGGCAATAGGGCCGGCTGGAATGTAACTGCGTTGACATATGGCCGGGTGGTGGTATTTTTCGCTGTTGTATCCACAAGATAACCAAAGAGGCCCCTAACGATATGAATTCAGCGGCCACCAAAACCAAGCGCTCCATTTTTCACCTTACTGATATGGTGGCGTTTTACCGTCAGGACGCCACCCGGCGCATAGCCATAAGCATACTCATCGGAGCGGTTTCGGGTTTGGGGGCCATAGCCTTTTTCGTGGCCCTGGAATGGTCCCGCTGGTTCTGCCTGGCCTATCTGGCCGGGGCACCGGCCCCAGAGCCTGCTGGTGAACAATTGGTCCACCTGGTGGCAGGCACCCCCTACCGCCCCTGGCTGCTGTTTCTAATCCCGGCCATCGGCGGGCTCATCTCCGGCCTGGTGGTCTACACTTTCGCTCCCGAGGCCGAGGGTCACGGCATGGACGCCATGATCTCGGCCTTTCATAATTTAAAAGGCTTCATCCGCACCAGGGTGCCCTTTATCAAGGCCTTTGCCTCCATCGTGACCCTGGCCACCGGCGGTTCGGCCGGCCGGGAGGGCCCCATCGCCCAGATCGGGGCCGGGTTCGGCTCCTGGGTGTCGCGCATGCTGAGGCTTTCTGTGCAGGAGCGGCGCATCTTCATGTTGGCAGGGTGCGCCGGAGGCTTGGGGGCCATTTTCCGGGCGCCCCTGGGCGCGGCCATCACCAGCGTCGAGGTGCTCTACCGGGAGGACTTCGAGAGCGAAGCCATTATTCCCTGCGTCATCAGCTCGGTCATAGCCTTTTCCATTTTCACCTTTGTCTTCGGCTTTGATCCCATCTTCGCCACGCCGGGTTTCGTGGCTCACGATCCCCGCCAACTGGCCATCTTCGCGGTGCTGGGCCTGGTGTGCGCCCCGGTGGGCGGACTGTACGTAAAGGTGTTCTACGGCACCCGCGACGCCTTCCGCCGCTTGAGCATTCCCAAGCATTTTCGCCCCATGCTGGGCGGACTGGGGGTGGGGGCCATCGCCCTGTTCATACCCCAGGCCATCGGCGGGGGGTACGGCTATTTGCAACTGGCCATCTACGGCCAACTGAGCATCCTCATCATGTGCCTGGCGGCCACGGCCAAGATCGCCACCACCAGCCTGACCATCGGCAGCGGGGGCAGCGGCGGGGTGTTCGGCCCCACCTTGTTCATCGGCGGCATGATCGGCGGGGTGGTGGGCCAGTTGGGGCATATGCTGTTTCCCGAGATCGTCACCCAGCCGGGGGCCTATGTCCTGGTGGGCATGGCCGCCTTTTTCTCCGGCGCGGCCAAGGCTCCCCTGGGCGCTCTTATCATGGTCACCGAGATGACCCAGTCCTACGCCCTGCTGCCGCCGTTGATGCTGGTGTCGGTCATCGCCATCCTGTTCAACCGGGGCAGCAGCATCTATGAGATGCAGGTGGCCAACAAGTTCCAGTCCCCGGCCCACCAGGGCGACCTGACGGTGAACGTCATGGAGGAGCTCACCGTGGGCCAGGTGTTCAAGTCGGACAAACCATTCCACACCCTGTCCGCTGCCACCCCCTTCGCCCAACTGCGCCAGGCGGTGGCGGCCAGCGGCCAGGCGGTGTACCCGGTCACCGACAACCAGGGAACCATGATCGGCCTGCTTTCCATGACCAACATCCGCACCGTGATTTTCGAGGACGCCCTCAAGGACCTGGTGGTGGTGGGTGAGTTGTGCACCCCTCCGATCAGCCTGAGCCTGGACCAGAGCTTATACGACGCCCTGCTGGTCTTTTTGGAGAGCGGCTACGG
Organism: Desulfarculaceae bacterium; assembly: GCA_021737645.1. Lineage (GTDB taxonomy): Bacteria > Desulfobacterota > Desulfarculia > Desulfarculales > Desulfarculaceae > Desulfoferula. Next base: position 3,070 of record JAIPDO010000002.1, on the reverse strand, counting down.
CCAATTGCCGGTCATGGAGCAAAAAGACGGCCAAATGCGCATCCTGGGCATGCTGGACCACTCCGAGGTCAACGCCGCCTATCACCGCGAGGTTAGCCGCCGCATGAGCGAGGATTAAATCCCCGTCCTTGCGCCGTTCGCCCGTTGATACTAGAATTCTTCCTATTATTTGCCTTAGGGGTTTTATGCAAGGCATGGTGGTGGCGGTGGTGCCCGCCGCCGGGGCGGGGACCCGCCTGGGCGGCACGCGCCCCAAACAGTTTTTGCCCCTGGCCGGGCGCCCTTTGCTCACCCGCACCCTGATGGTGCTGGAGCAAACGCCCCAAATCCAGGCGGTGGTGGTGGTCTGCCCCCCCGGCGGGGAGGCGGAGACCCGGCGCACCTGTGTGGAGCCCTACGGCCTGGCCAAGGTGGCCGCCGTGGTGCCCGGCGGGGCCCAGCGCCAGGACAGCGTGACCGCCGGGGTGGCGGCTGCAGCCGGGCTGGGCGCCCAGTGGCTGGTGGTGCACGACGCGGCCCGGCCCTTGGCCAAGCCCGAGCTTTTCGCCAGGGTGCTGGAAGCGGCCGCCCAGACCGGCGCGGCCATCGCGGCGGTGCCCGCGGCGGACACCATCAAGCAGGCGGGCCCCGATGACTTGGCCGAGGCCACCCTGGACCGCTCCAAGCTTTGGCTGGTGCAGACCCCCCAGGTGTTTGAGCGGGGCCTGTTGCAGCGGGCCCTGGCCCAAGCGGCCAAGGACGGTTATTACGCCACCGACGAGGCGGGCCTGGTGGAGCGCCTGGGGGAAAAGGTGAAGCTGGTCATGGGCAGCCGAGACAACCTCAAGGTCACCACCCCCGAGGACATGGCCCTGGCCCAGGGCCTCATTGGCGCGGCCACCCGGGTGGGGCAGGGCTTTGACGCCCACCGCCTGGTCAGGGGCCGCCGCCTGGTCTTGGCCGGGGTGGAGCTGGAGCACGAAACCGGCCTCTTGGGCCACTCGGACGCCGACGTGGCCACCCATGCGGTGATGGACGCTCTGTTGGCCGCCGCCGGGCTGGGGGACATCGGCCAGATGTTCCCGGACAATGATCCGGCCTTGGCCGGGGCCGACAGCCTGGAGCTGCTCACCCAGGTGGTGCGCCGCCTGGCCGATGAGGGCTGGCGACCCGCCCAGGTTAGCCTGACCCTGTTGGCCCAGCGCCCCAAGATCGCCCCTCATTATCCGGCCATGCGGGCCAAGCTGGCGGGTGCCATGGGCCTGGAGCCAGAGGCGGTGAACCTGGCCGCCAGCACCACCGAGGGCCTGGGCTTCGTGGGGCGCGAAGAGGGCATGGCCGCCTGGGCCACGGCGGTCATCGCCCAGTCATAAAAAAATCAACCTACCGTGCGCAAGCGGAGAATCTGATGTCCCTGGTTATCTACAACACCCAGACCCGGCAAAAAGAAGAATTCCAGCCCCTGGTCCCCGGCCAGGTGAGCATGTACGTCTGCGGGGTCACGGTCTACGACTCGCCCCATATCGGCCATGCCCGCTGCTACGTGGCCTTTGACGCCATCCACCGCCATCTGCGCTCCAAGGGCTGGCAGATCACTTACGTACGCAACTTCACCGACATCGACGACAAGATCATCAAGAGGGCCAACGAGACCGGCCAGGATTGGCGCGAGCTTACCCAGGACAATATCGCGTCCTTCACCAAGGCCATGCAGGACCTGAAGGTGCTCCCGGCCACCCAGGAGCCACGGGCCACCGAGCACATCGACGGCATCATCTCCTCGGTCCAGGCCCTTATTGAAAAGGGCAACGCCTATGCCGTGGAGGGCGGCGACGTTCTGTTCGCGGTGGACAGCTTTCCCGAATACGGCAAGCTGAGCCACCGGGAGCTGGACCAGATGCAGGCCGGGGCCCGCATCGCGGTGGACCAGCGCAAGCGCAACCCCATGGATTTCGTGCTGTGGAAGGGCTCCAAGCCCGGCGAGCCCTTTTGGGACAGCCCCTGGGGACCGGGCCGCCCCGGCTGGCACATCGAGTGCTCGGTGATGAGCCAGGAGTACCTGGGCGCCACCTTTGACATTCACGGCGGGGGCGAGGATCTTCTGTTTCCCCACCACGAAAACGAAGTGGCCCAGTCCGAGGCCCTGAACGATCAGCCCTTTGCCCGCTACTGGATTCACAACGGCTTCGTGCGGGTGAACCACGAGAAGATGTCCAAGTCCCTGGGCAACTTTTTCACCGTGGACGACATCCTCAAAACCGTGAAGCCCGAGGCGCTGCGCCTGTTCCTGTTGTCCAAGCACTACCGCTCGCCCCTGGACTTCAGCGACCAGGCCCTCAAGGAGGCCGGGCAGGGCCTGGAGCGGCTCTATCTGGCCCTGCGCGAGTCCACCCCGCCGGCGGACCAGGTCGTGGCCCAGCGCCTGACCCGGCCCGAGGAACTGGAGTGGATGGGCGAGATCGACGCCCACGCCGTGGAGTTTGAGGCGGCCATGGACGACGACTTCAACACCCCCCGCGCCCTGGGGGCGCTGTTCAGCCTGGCCAAGACCGCCAACAAGCTGGCCGCCGCGCCGGAGCCGGCCCCCCGCCAACCCATGCTGGGCAAGGGCGGGCAAAAGGAGGCCTCGGCCAAACAGGCGCTTTTGGGCCTGGCCGCCGCCCGTCTTAAGCAGTTGGGCGGGCGCTTGGGCCTGCTGGGCGAGTCGCCCGAGGAATTTTTGCAATCCAGCGCCCCGGCCGCCGGGGACGGGCCAGACCCGGCCAAGATCGAGGAGCTTATCGCCCAGCGAGCCCAGGCCCGCAAGGACAAGGACTTTGCCGCCGCCGACCGCATCCGCGACGAGATCACGGCCATGGGGGTGGTCTTGGAGGACAGCGCCTCGGGCACCCGCTGGCGACTGGCCGAGTAGGGAGGAGCCCCGCCGTGAGTATGCAACGTTACGTCAGCGACGAGCTGACCCACTTCGTGGGGCGCAGCTTCCGCCACGAGTACAACGCCCATGAGCAGCAGTTCGATCTGCTGGTGCGGATTTTGCGCTCGGGCACCCTGGGCGAGAACGTGGACGGCAAGGTGGCCTTTCAGCCGGACA
>JAIPDO010000014.1 GCA_021737645.1 Desulfarculaceae bacterium | reverse complement strand
GCCTCCATGGCCGCCCGCACTTCGGCGGGCCCCAGCATGCGGTAGTAGTCCACAAAGCGCTGGCGTTGCAGGAGGCGATGCAGGCTCCGCTTGAGGTTTGCCTTCCAAGACAAGGGAGCCAGATCGCCGCTCCAAAGGTGCACCTGCTTGCGGCCGGGCACGCAGCCGGCCCAGGCGTAGCCCCGGCGGCTCACGGCCATGCGCCACTGGTCGGACAAAGGGCTCACCAGAAAATGCAGAGGTTGGCCCAGGGTGCCGCCGGTGCTCTTGGCATAGCTGCCCTCGGGAGGGGCGGCGGCCCGGAAGTCTTCCGGCGCGGCCTGGATCATTTGTTTGCTGATTATGGGCAAGGGGCCCAGGTCCCGGGCGGCGGTGATCTCCTGCGGAGTGATGCCGCTTTCCTGGAACCAGCGGCGGTAAAAAGGCACCTGCACCACGGCCCAGGACAAGAGTTTGTTCAGCTCACCCCAGCGCCAGGCCTCCAGGCGCTGGGGCTCCCAGGTCTGGCTCTCGGCCAACAGCTGCTCGATCACCGGAGTGGCCTTGCCCTTGGCCCGCTCCAAGGCGGGCTGCACGCGTCGGCTGTATAGACGGGCGTAAAAGGGCAAACGCTCCAGGGCTGGGTCAGCAGTGAAGGCGGCGTCGCTTATGGCGCTTCTCCCAGGCAATAGTGAGCGGCGGGAGGCATGGTTGGCCTCCCGCCGCGATAGAGCGATTTAGAAAGGTTGGGCCAAGCGGGCGGTGTCTTCCAGCTCCTGCTCGATGCGCAGCAGGCGGTTGTACTTGCAGATGCGCTCGCTGCGGCACAGGGAGCCGGACTTTATCTGCCCGGTGCCCATGGCCACGGCCAGGTCGGCGATGAAGGTGTCCTCGGTTTCGCCGGAACGGTGGCTCACCACCTGGGTGTAGCCGTTGCGCTTGGCCAGATCGATGCAGGCCAGGGTCTCGGTTACCGTGCCGATCTGGTTGAGCTTGATCAGGATGCTGTTGGCGCAGTCCTGCTCGATGCCCTGGGCCAGGCGCTCGGGGTTGGTCACGAACAGGTCGTCGCCCACGATCTGGATCTGCCCGCCCAGGCGCTGGTTCATGGCCGTCCAACCGGCCCAGTCGTCCTCGGCCAGGCCGTCCTCGATGCTCACGATGGGGTACTTGTCCACCCAGTCGGCGTAGATCTCGATCAACTGCTCGGCGCTCATCTCTCGGCCGTCGGACTTGGCGAATACGTACTTGCCGTCCTTGTAGAACTCGCTGGCCGCCGCGTCCATGGCCAGGGCCACGTCCTCGCCGGGGGTGTAGCCCGCCGCCTCGATGGCCTGGATGATCACCTTGAGGGCCTCTTCGTTGCCCTCCAGGTTGGGGGCGAAGCCGCCCTCGTCGCCCACGCTGGTCACCAAGTTCATGCCGCTGAGCACCTTCTTGAGGTGGTGAAACACCTCCGAGCCCATGCGCAGGGCCTCGGCGAAGGTGTCCGCGCCCACGGGCACGATCATGAATTCCTGAATGTCCACATTGTTGGGGGCGTGGGAGCCGCCGTTCAAGATGTTCATCTGGGGCATGGGCAGCAGCCTGGCATAGGCGCCGCCCAGGTAGCGGTACAGGGGGATCAAGAGGGCCTCGGCCGCCGCGCGGGCGGTGGCCATGGATACGCCCAGGATGGCGTTGGCCCCCAGCTTGGCCTTGTTGGGGGTGCCGTCCAGGTCGATCATGATGGAGTCGATGAGCACCTGATCCAGGCCGTCCTGGCCGATCAGCTCCGGCGCGATGATGTCCTCCACGTTGAGCACCGCCTTGCGCACCCCTTTGCCCAGGTAGCGGCTTTTGTCGCCGTCCCTGAGCTCCAGGGCCTCGTGTTCGCCGGTGGAGGCACCGCTGGGAACCGCCGCGGTGCCCATGGAGCCGTCTTCTAATATGACGTCGCACTCCACGGTGGGATTGCCACGGGAATCCAAAATTTCGCGTGCGACTATTTGTTCAATGGCTATCATGTGTTATCCCCTCCTCTCGGGATAGGTGGCCTAGGCATTTCTTAAGGTAGCCCCGTGGGCGGCGGGTGTCAAGAAATGGGTGGCATGGCGGCACCATACGCAGGCGATAAAATATGTGGTATCTCCAAATGAACCTCTTGCTGCTGCGCAACTCAGACAGCATGGCTGTTTGGGCTGCCCGCTACCCGCGTGGCGCGATATCAAAAGACAGCGCCAAGCCCACATTGTTTGGGCCTCGCCAATCATTCATACTATCGGAGTAAGCATTAACCCCAATGGTTGAGTGGATGGTCATGAGTCCCCAAGACGTGCCCCAAGGCTTTCAGGACATGCTTTCCTTCGGCTTGGTCGAGGCCCTGCTCGGCCGCCGCTCCCGCAGGTTTTTCCAGGGGGCCGAGATTCCCGACGGGGTCTTTGCCTACAAGTCCCGGCAACCCATCAAGCCCCTGTCCGAGCTGGAAAAGCTGCTGGTGGTGGCCGCCTGCGGGGGCAACACCAGTTGGCACCACCTGATCTACCGCGCCCAGATTTACGCGCCGCACCTGTCCAACTACGCGGGCTCGGCCGGGGGCCGCACCTTCCCTTCGGCTGCGGGCTTTCACACCAGCCAGACCTTTTTCACCGATGACGACGGGGTGTATCTGCTTGACGCCCGCGACAGCGAACCCTTTGCCCAGCGGCAAGACGATGGCGCCCTGGACCTGGACACCTTGCTGAAATCCCTGCAAGGCAAGGTCAGGAAGATACAAGAGGGACGTTTGGGCATACCTCCGGAAGTCCCCTTTGTGGAGGCCCACAACACCTGGGTGGTCAACCACCCCGGCACCCTGTTGGTGATCCCGGTGGGCGACCTGGCCCAGCACGTGCTCCTAGGCCTGTGCTACATGCTGCAAAACGGCCTGGTTCTCAGGGACGACATCAACGGACGCCCCATCCCGGGCCTGGAAAAGTTCAAGCACCTGGTGGACGTGGAAAACTTCTGGCCCCTGAGTTTCGTGGAGCAATGGTCCCTGACCGAGCTGACCGCCGAACTCTCCATCAGCTGCTATGCTGGTAACCTCATGCTGCAGGCCATGGGTCTGGGTGGTTGGATGTTCAACGGCGTGGACCCCTTCACCGTGCTTGGGGCTTCCGGCGACTCCAAGGCTCCGGGGCTTGGCTTCCGCTACGATGAAAACCCGGACTGGCCCTACCCCAACCCCACCGGCCTGGCCGGAGTCATGGAAGGCTCTTGCCCGCCCCACTACCCCGACATGCGCGCGGCGGTGGATGCGGTTTGCGAGCGCAAATTCGGCCCGGGCGGCCCATTTAACTCCGAAACGCCCGGACCATGGAAGGACGCTCCCCTGGTGAGAGGGGCAGCCCAGGTGCACGACGAGGATTTCCGCGCGTGCGTGGCCCTGCAAGCCCAATATGTCTTGGACACCTTCGGTAAGTTCCCAGGAACCGTGCCTTCGATTTTCGTGCTGACCTATTTACAGGCTCATCACCTGGACCTGGAATTCTATGACAAGTTCTACGATCCGGGGTCTTATTTGAAGACCCACGCGGAGCACATGGAGCGCTGGCACCCCAGGGATTAACCCGGTAGGCGGTAGACCCTGACCCCGTCGCGCTCACCCATCGCCACGTCCCCCTTGTTCTCCAGATAGCGCAAGTGGGCCATGGCCTCGCCGGTGGCGAACCATTTCTGGGCCACCGGGAACTCCTCCCAGGTGTCGCAGCGGATGTCCCAGCTCATGCGGGCGGCGGTCTGGTAGGCGTTGTAAGAGCCGGTGCCCAGGATGCCGATTATCTCGGCCAGGCGGTGGTGGTGGTGCTCGGCCAGCTCCTTGATGCGCTCGGTGCAGTCGGCCACCAGGCTGCGGTGGCCGGGCAGGGTCAGGCGCACCGGCAGTTTGGACACCCGCTCCAGGCTGTCCAGGTAACTGGCCAGGGGATCGTAGTCGTCCTTCCAGCACTGGATGTTGGGGGTGATGTCCCCCAGGATGTGGTCCCCGGCCACCAGGATGCCCCGCTGCTCTTCCCACAGGCAGGTGTGGCCCAGAGTGTGACCGGGGGTGACCAGGCAGGTGAAATTGTAGTCGCCCACGCTCAGGTGGTCGCCGTCGTTTATCAGGCTCAGTTCCGGCACCCACTCGGAGGCGTACTTGTAGCCGGGGTGGTTCTCAAGGGCGGCCACCAACTCCTCGCGGGGGAAGCCGTTGAGCCCGCCGAAGTTGATCATGGGCTCCCAGCCGGTGTGCGCCTCGATGATCTCCGCCTCGGGCCGGTTGAAGAAGATGATGCTGTTGGCCCCGGCCACCTTGGAGGTGAGCGCGAAGTGGTCGGCGTGCAGATGGGTGATGAAAAAATCGGTGCGGTCCAGATCCAGGCCCAGCTCGGCTATGGCCTGGGTCATGGCCTCCTGGCACTCGGGGCGGTTGAGCCCGGTGTCCACGATGAGGTTGCGCGGCTCGCCCAGGATGAAATACGAGTTGAGGTACTTCAGGGGGCTGCCCGGCAGGGGTATCTGTATGCGGTAAAAATCGGGGGCGACTTGTTCAATCATTGAGGCACTCATTTTCTTTCAGGCAAAAGGTTCCTAATTTTTCATCGCGGCCATGGCGGCCTTTGAATAGTTATATCCCCCCGCGCCCAATAGCCCAAGCGCGAGCTAGTTGATGTTGCGCCCTCCCCGGTCCCAGTATTTCTTGCGCACCTCGCGGCGCAGCACCTTGCCCACCGCGCTCATGGGCAGCTCGGTCACAAACTCGATGCTCTTGGGTACCTTGTAACGGGTGAGGTTTTCCTTGCAAAAAGCGATTATTTCCTCCTGGTCGGCCACGGCGTCCTGTTTGAGCACCACCACCCCGCACACCGCCTCGCCCCAGTATTCATCGGGCGTGCCTACCACCGCCGAGTTCTGCACCGCCGGGTGGGCGTTAAGCACATTCTCCACTTCCTGGGCGTACACGTTGAAGCCGCCGGTGATGATCATGTCCTTCTTGCGGTCCACCAGATAGATGCGCCCCTTTTGGTCCATGTAGCCGATGTCGCCGGATTTCCAGAAACCGTTTTCGCTGAAATTGGCCTTGGTCTGCTCCGGGTCTTTGTAATAACCGGCGATGGTGTTTCCGCCGCGAATCCAGATTTCCCCCTCTGCGCCGTTTTCAACTTCCCGGCCGTCCTCATCGCAGATCATCACCTCCACGCCGGGCACCGCCGAGCCCACGGACTTGATGATGTTTCGCTGCTCCTCGGTTTCAAAGGCGTGATCCTCGCGGCCCAACACCGTGGCCGGGGGCCAGCATTCGGTGGAGGCGTAGCCCTGCACGAATATCTTGCCGAACTGGTTGATCAGCTCCTCCAGCTTGACCGGAGAGATGGGCGAGGCGCCGTAGCGGATGGTCCTGAGGCTGCTCAGATCGTACTTGTCGGTTAGCCCCATATCCAGCATGCGATAAAGCACCGTGGGCACGGTGTAGATGAGGTCCACCTTGGACGAGGCCACCGTCCGGCACATAAGATCGATGTCCACACTGTTCAAGGTGAGCAGTTCGCCGCCCTTGAAATGATTGGGCAGCACCATCGCCCCGGCGGCGTGGGTGATGGGGGTGGAGAGTAGGGTCTTGGGCTGATCAAAGGGGAACAGCTCGATGTAGTGGATGGGGTTCAGCCCGGCGCTGTACATGTTGGCGATGCTGTACATGGTGCACTTGGGCTGGCCGGTGGTGCCACCGGTGAAGCGCAAAAAGGCCAAGTGCTTGCCGGCGTCCTCGTAGTCGAATTCGTTGTCCAGGTCCTCGCTGGAGGCCTGGGCCACCAGATCCCAGAAGTAGTGCACATCCGGGATTTCCCGGGAGGTCCTGTCCATGCACACCATCTCCATACCCCGATCCTTGAGGTCCTGGTAGTACTCCTCCACCAGGGGCTCTTCGATGAAAACCACCTTGGCCTCGGCCCAGTCGATCTGGTGCAAATGCTCCTGCTTGGAGTCGCGGATGCCCAGCCACAGGGCGGTGGGCTTGGCCTTGGCCATCCACAGATGGAAGATGCCGATGTTGTCGTTTTCCAGCAAGGTGGCATAGCAGTCGCCCTCGCCCAGACCGAACCTGTCCTCCAGCACATGGCATATCTGGTTGGTCAACTCGTGCAGTTGCCCAAAGGAAAACCTGCGGTTCCTTTCCACGTTGTACAGCGCCGGTTCGTCCCAATAGCGGCGGGCGGTCTGTTTCATCAATCGGCTTATGTTAATGAGCATTATGGTCACCCCATTGATTCAGCGGGCCGTGGGCCGGGCTTCCCTTCCCGAACGCAGCCCCGATGTTGTGAAATCTAGAGTCTGCCGGTATCAGGCTTCGCCGGGCGAAACCATCTCCTCGATAATCTCGCGCACCGTCTTGACCTCGCGCACCAGCCCGGCCACCTGCCCGGCGGCCAGGGTGTAGGCATCCAGATCGCCGTGCAGCCAGGCCCTGCCTATGTTCTGCCGGGGGATGGAGGCGGCCAGCTCACCGCCGGCGTCCCGGCGGATTCGCAGGGCCAAGTCAGTGGGCAACACTCGCACCAATATGCGCCCGGTGCGTTGCACCAGGAAGGTGTCGCCCTCCCCGGCCCGGCAGATGCCCTGCTTGTAGCTTTGGTGGGCGATGCACTCGGTGGAGGCGATGAACCTGGTACCCACCTGCACCCCCTGGGCCCCCAGGGCCAGGGCGGCGCGATAGCCCCGCGAGTCCGCGATGCCCCCCGCCGCCACCACCGGCAGATCCACCGCGTCGGCCACCGCCGGCACCAGCACCATGGTGGAGACCGCGTCCGGCCCCTGGATGCCGCCGGACTCGCCGCCTTCGGCGATCACCGCGTCCACTCCCGCGGCCTGGGCCTTCACCGCCTTGTCCACGCTGGGGCAAACGTGCAGCACCTTCACCCCGTGGGGCTTGAGTTGCTCCACCAAGGGGCCGGGATTGCCCGCGCTGGTGGTGATGGCCTTCAGACCCATCTCCACCATCACCTGAGCCATCTCGGCGCAGCGAGGATTGAGCACCGTCAGGTTGGCCCCAAAGGGTTTGTCAGTGAGAGTGCGCACCTGCTCTATCTGGCGGCGCAGTTCTTCGGCGTCCTCCTGAAAAGCCGAGCCCAACACGCCGAAGCCTCCAGCCCGGGACACCGCCGCCACCATCTCCGGATTGCAGATCACCCCCATGGCCCCTTGTATCACCGGGTATCTGGTCCCCAGCATTTCCGCGATAAGGTTCACGGCGCCTCCCTCCAGGTTTTGTTCGCGGTCCATCTTGGCAAAGCGTCGCCTAGAACAGGGCGTAGCCGCCGTTTACGCTCAGCGTCTGGCCGGTTACCCATCCCGCCCGCTCGGAGCACAGGAAGCAGATGGCGTCGGCCGCGTCCTGGGGCTTTCCGAAACGGCGGATCAGGTAGACCGACATGAAGCTCTTTTGCAGTTGCTCCAGAGAAATACCTTTGCGCTCGGCGATCTGCTGCTGATAGATGCGCCCGCCGGGGGTGTCCATGGCCGACAGGGCCACGCAGTTCACCCGGATAAGATGGCGGCCCAGCTCCCGGGCCAGGGATTTGCTGAAGGCGATGACTCCACCCTTGGCCGCCGAGTACACCGGGTTGTTCACCTCGCCCACCCGGCCCGCGTCTGACACCACGTAGACGATGGAACCGCCCTGGTTGGCGATCATGCCGTCCAGCACCGCCTTGGTGGAATACAGCGGCCCCATGAGGTTCAGGTTCAGCGCGAAGTCCCAATCCTCCTTGCCCGATTTCTGGAAGGGCTTGCGCTCGCCCCGGCCGGGGATGTGCACCAGGATGTCGATGTTGCCCATCTGCTCCACGGCCTGTTTCACGGCCTGCTCCACCTGGTCCTGCTGGGTCACGTCCACCTGGAACCACAGGGCCTCGCCGCCCATGGCCTTCACTTTGTCAGCCGTCTGTTTGACCTTTTCCTCGTTTATGTCGGCCAGGGCCAGCTTGGCCCCTTCGGCGGCAAGCATCTGGGCCACCAACTCTCCGATTCCCTCGCCGCCGCCGTTGATAAATACGTTTTTACCTTTTACTCCCAGGTCCATTTTTTCCTCCTTAAATTTCCGCGTAAACGCTTGGCGCCCCCCCAGGTCTACTTAAAAGCCGAGACGCCCAGAATCTCGCGCCCCAGCAAGAGTTTTTGTATTTCCGTGGTTCCCTCGGCCATGGTCAGATGGCGCACGTCGCGGAAGTAGCGCTCCACCGGAAACTCCGCGGTGTAGCCGTAGCCGCCGTGCACCTGAATGGCCTGGTTGCACACATCCACCATGGCCTCGGTGGCGTAGAGCTTGGCATAGGAGGCCTCGCGGCGGCAGTCCACTCCCCGGTCCAAAAGCGAAGCCGCCCTGAATCCCAGCATGCGCGCGATGTCCACCTTCAGGGCCATCTGCACGATCATTTCCTGCACCAGCTGGAAATTGGCGATGCTCTTACCGAACTGCACCCTCTCCTGGGCGTAGCGGATGGAGGCCTCCAGGGCGGCCTGGCCCAGTCCCACCACCGCGAAGGTCACGTTGACCCGCCCCGCGTTGAGCCCGCTCAAGGCGATGCGCTGGCCCTCGCCCTCCTGGCCCAGACGGTTTGCCGCCGGCACCCGGCAGTCCACGAAAGCCAGTTCGGAAAGCGGCGAAGCGTGCATGCCCATCTTACGGATGTCGCGCGCCTCATATTCGGACTCGCCCTTGCGCACCAAAAAGGCGGTTAGCCCCTTGCCGCCCTTTACCTTGGCGTAGACCAGCACCAGATCGGCCAGGCTGCCGCCGGTGATCAGCGTCTTGGTCCCGTTGATCACGTAGTAGTCGCCGTCGCGCTGGGCCTTGGTTTCCAGCGAACCGGTGTCCGAACCAACGTTGGGCTCGGTGAGGGCGAAGCAAGCCAGCTCGTCCATGGCCATGAGCCGGGGCAAAAACTTTTCCTGCTGTTCGGGGCTGCCCACCCTGGCGATGAGCTTGGTGGCCAGGGCCGAGGAGGTCACCAGGGTGCGCAACGAGGCCCAGGTGCGGCTAAGCTCCTCCACCATGACCCCGTAGGTAAGGTAGTCCAGGCCCAAGCCGCCCTGATCTTCCGGCACCAGACCGCTGGCGTAGCCGTAGTCTTCGAGCTTTTTGATGATGTCCTTGGTTATCAGTTTGCGTTCGGTCTCGTATTCCTCCACCAAGGGGGCTATCTCCTTGGCCAGGAACTTCCGCACGCTGTCTTTTATGATCCGCTGCTCTTGATTCAGTTCAATTTCCATCTAGCAATCACCTCGGCTTTTGAACTTCCCACTTCAACTTCAAATGATCTTTTGCTCCCGCAGGGAAGCTATTTCTTGGGGATCGATTCCCTGGGCCAGGAGCCATTTTTCGGTGTCGCGGCCCTGGGGCATCTCCATATCCGAATCCGAAGCATCTACCTGCCCGCCCAGGCCGGGAAGCGGCAGGCGGGGCATGGCGGCCATGGCATCCCCGCCTTGGGTGGCCGGGCGGAAGAAGCCGCGCGACAATAGCTGGGGATCGGCGGCCCAGTCCTCCATGCCGTGCACCGGGGCGGCGGGAACGTCGGCGGCTCCGAGCAGCTCCAGCCACTGGGCCCGGTCGCGCTTCTGGAAGGCCTCCTCCAGCAACGGCCTGATGCGTTCGGCCTGGCTGTTGCGAGCGTCCCAGCCTTGCAGCTCAGGGTCGTGGGCCAGCTCGGGCAGTCCCGCCGCCTGGCAGAAATTGACCCAGAAGTGGTCTTCCACGATGCCCAGGGTCAAAAACTTGTGGTCACGGGTTTCAAAGACCTCGTAAGGCCCGCGCCTCATGAATTCCTTTTTGCGTGGGCGGCCCCGTTGCAGAAAGTCCAAATAGCGGGGCATCACCAGCATGCCCGCGCTTTCGGTGAGGGATATGTCCAGGAAACGGGCCTCGGCGTCCGGCCCGCGCCCCACCAGGGCGGCCAGGATGGCGTTCACCCCGAACAGCGCTCCAACCAGATCTGAATACTGCGGGCCGTAGGGGTATTCGGGCTTGCCCGAGGCGGGCTCCCCGGAAATGGCCAGCAGACCGGCCACCCCCATGTGGTTGATGTCGTGGGCCGGTAGCCCGGCATAGGGCCCGCTTTGGCCATAGCCCGAAAGAGAGCAGTAGATTATGGACCGGTTGGCCTGGGCCACGGAGTCAAAGTCCACCCCCAGGCGGGCGGCCACGCCGGGGCGGAAGCCCTCCACCACCACGTCGCACTCCTGGGCCAGGTCCAGGAACATCTCGCGGCCGCGCCCGCTTTTCAGGTCCAGGCTCAAAAGCTCTTTTTGGGCGTTCAAGTATTCAAAGGTGCCCGGCGCCATCCGGCGCATCAGGTCGCCGCTCGTGGGGTTCTCCACCTTGAGCACCGTAGCCCCCATGGCGGCCAGCAGCATGGTGCAATAGGGGCCGGGCAGCAGGGCGGTCAGGTCCAAGACTTTTATTTGCTTAAGGGGGGTAAATTCGTTCAAACCGGTCTTCCTCAAGGTTGGCGTTTTACCGTGCTGTCGGCGTCCGATGCGCAATTAAATTTCAGAGGGCTCATTGCCGGGTTGCCCTATGGCCCCCCCGAATTGGTAGATTCCCTCGGTGTCGAACTTGGACTGCTTGAGAAAGCGTTCCAGCACGTTTTCGATGTGCTCGCGTACCCTGGTTTCCACCAGACGGACGTCTTTACTCCTGAAAGACTCCAAAATAAGCGCATGCTCTTCGATGGAGGATGGGATGATGGCGTTGTTTTTGTAATATTGGCTTGCCAGCCACAGCCATAGAGTCGACTTTACGATTGAACGAATGGCTCTGTGCAGGGCCTTGTTGTCCGCCACCTTGAGAAATACCCGGTGAAAGGCAAAGTTCAATTCAGCGCACTTTGAAAAATTCCCAGCGGAAAAAGCCTGTTGAATTTCCTGGTTGATCCCCTCAAGCTCATCAATTTGCTTTGTGGTGATCTTGGCGGTGGCCAGCCTGGCAGCCAGGCTTTCCAGGCAGGCCAACACCGGGATGTTGTCCACCAAGTCCTCGCGGGTGAGGTTGCGCACGTGCTTTTTCTTGTACGCGTCCACCACCACCAGACCGTCCGCCTCCAAAAGACGAATCGCCTCCCTGATGGGCGCACGGCTAACCTCGAAGTCTTTCTGTAAATCCTGCTCTACCAAACGGCAGCCCGGCTCAAGGGCACCAGCCGTGATGGCATTGAAAAGACTGATATAAATCTGATCAACCATGGACTTGGGCTTGCGAAAATCCGTCATTGGCCATCCTTATCAACTAAACATATGATGCTGTTCATGATGCTATGCGTCCAATATATGTTGATTGTCGACAACAGTCAAGGTTGATTTGCCCCCCGTGCCTGTTCTGTCGTGCATCGAACAAACCCGGTGGTGGTGTTTCGAGGGTTCGGCGTTCCGGCAAGGGGCCGATCCAACCGCAGGCTTGACAGTGATCTGAGCAAAATATTAAGATTAACGCAATACGGGATGAGGTACCGCATTGAGTAACAATCAGCTTATCAAATCAGTTGGCAAGGGGTTCGCCCTTTTGGAGTTGTTGGTCCGATCGGCCGACCCCCTCACCCTCACCCAGATCGCCAAAGAGCTGGGGCACACCAAGACTACGACCCAGCGACTTATCAACACGCTGCTGGCTTTGGGCTACCTCAAACGAATCGAGGGCAAGCGCTACGTTCCAGGCAACAAAGTGCTGGCGCTAAGCTTTCAACTTTTGCAAAAAGACAATCTTTATAAGCAGGCCCAGTCGCTGCTGGAAAAGATTTCCGACCAGTTGGCCTACAGCATCACCCTGAGTGTCATGGAAGACAATGAGATATTGGTCGTCTACAGAAAAGAAAAAGCCAGATATCTACCCTACGCCATCTATACGGGATCGAAACTTCCGCCTCACTGCTCGGCAACGGGCAAGGTGCTTTTATCCAGCCTGCCAGATGACAAGCTGGAAGACGTTCTAAGCCGCATCGTGCTAACCAAAGTGACCCCAAAAACCATTACGGACCGAACCGAAATAACTCAAGAATTCAACAAGATCAGGCAAAGGGGCTACTCTGTTTCAAACCAGGAGCTTTCCCTGGACCTTTATGCCATCGGCATTCCCCTGGTCGACGGGCGGGGAAAAGTTGTGGCCGCTGCCGGTCTGTCCGTGCCCATAAAAGATAAGGGCGACAAGGCCAAGCTCAGCTCGTCCATGTCCGCTTTTTTTGAAGTGGGGCGGCAGATATCGCTCGGGCTTGGCTACGATGGCCCTTATCCTCAAATTAACTTATAGGCGTAAACCAAGTTTTCAAAAATGTTGCGCAATTCAGCCAAAATTTTTTTACTAAAATTTAATATGATTAAATTTTTAATTTTTAATTTGGGGGATTTACGGCTGTTCCGGCAATCGTTTGGAAAATTTTTCCAATCGGTAAATTAGGAGGCACGGAAGCGCAAATATCTGCGCCGAAATTGTTTTGGCGGAGCCAACAAGCGTTGGTGCCTATTTGGTCAGAAAAAGGAGGCAGACGATATGATTTTTGCAAAGTTGAAAAAGATCTTATTGCTTTCACTTATGGCATCGGCACTAGCCGCCTTCCTGGCGGTGTCAGGAGCGAACGCCGAGTCAAAACTACCAAAATCGATGGTTTGGAGTTGTTATGACGTAGGCGCTTCCGGCTATATGCAGGCCTCGGCCATTGCCGACGCTTTTTCTAGGAAGTTCGGCACCAGAATCCGGCTGCTTCCCTCGGGAACCTCCATCGGCCGTTTGATGCCTTTGGCCGCCAACCGGGTAGCTTGCGGTTTCTTGGCCAGCGAGGTCTATTTCGCGGCAGAGGGCATTTATGACTTCGCCGCCGTGCAGTGGGGCCCCCAGAACCTCAGGTTGGTCCTGGCCCACCCTTCCTCCATCGCCGTGGCCACCACCAAAGAGTCCGGCATCAAATTCGTCAAGGACCTCAAGGGCAAGCGCATCACCTATGTACCGGGCGCGCCTACTCTCAATGTCAAGATGACCGCGTTCTTGGCCTTTGGCGGCCTCACCTGGAAGGACGTCCAAAAGGTGGAGTTCCCCAGTTACGGGGCTGCTTGCCGAGGCCTGATCGAGGGCAAGACCGATGCCGCGGTGGTCATTACCAGCGCTTCGCTCATGTACGAATTGGAGACCTCATCCCGGGGTCTGCATTGGCTGCCTTTCCCTCCGGACGACAAGGCCGGCTGGAAGCGCATGACCAAGTTGGCCCCTTATCTGACTCCCTTCCAAGAGACCATCGGCGCGGGCATCGTCAAGGATAAGCCTGTCTGGCTGCCTGCTTACCGCTATCCCCAGATCACCGTTTATGCGGACAAGGACCCCAACTGGGTCTACAACATGATCAAGGCCATGGACGAGACCTTTGATATGTACAAGGGCGCCCACAAGATAATGCCCCTGTGGAACATCAAGGACTCCGGCGTGCCCCCGGCAGACGCCCCCTTCCACGAGGGCGCCATCCGCTACCTCAAGGAAAAAGGTGTCTGGACCGCCGAGGCCCAGGCCTGGAACGACGCACGCGTGGCCCACATGAACAAGCTGCAAGTTGTCTGGGAAAAGGCCCTGGAAGAAAAGACGGCCAAGAAAATCAAGGAAAAGAACTTTAAGGAGTTTTGGCTCAAGATGAGAGCCGAGGCCCTGGCTGAATAATACTTGCCACCCCGTCGGCCGGCGCCGCAACCGGTGCCGTCCGGCGGGGAATCAAGTGGATGACCAATATTCGGCGAGGCCCGAGTCCCCACAACGCCTGTCTCGCGGCCTGGTTTGACAAAGGCTTGGCGCCGGTCCGAATACCGGTGGGATTATTCCGGGTCCAGGCCCGCCTTCTTGTAGTTGTCCAGAGCCCGTTCCTTTAGGCCGGAGTCCTTGGCCTTGGCTGCATGGCTGTCGGCCAGCTCGGCGGCATGAGACCACATCCCCTCATTTTCATATCCGCGAACTTTGTCTATAATTCTAGCACTTTCTCCGTCTGATTCCCTGACCACCACCCTGACCCGGGAGATAAGCTTGCGCACCGGCCGCCCGCAATCCGGACAGACCGAACAGGCAGGCTCTCCAGCGGGGTGAACCAGCTCAAAGCCCTCGCGGCATCGCGGGCAGCCTTGCTCCACATTTACAGGCTCGTATTCGTAGATGGGCATGAACTTAACTCCCCGGCGATTGGCTGCTTTGTTTTAACGTGGCGAAGCTGTTTTTGGCAAGCCTTGCGCCGCTCGCCGCTGGGGTCGGCCTACCGCGGGTCAGGGGGCCGCGCCTCACCGCCCAACGCCCTTTGCCATGGCCAGGGGAGCCTTTGGGAAAAAGCGCGTTGGGGTCAAATGGGGTTGACCCTGCCATATTCCATAGTGTACGGTTGTTTTCCCATAGTAAACAGGCGTTTTCCAATTGGGCAACAAGGGTCAACTAGAGGTGTGCCGGCATTGTTCAGCCCTATGCTCAGCGATTTAAATTGTTGAGTTATTCCAAGCATGGCTACCTTCAAAGAAGAACAAATCGGGGCTCGCATAAAGAGCCTTCGCATCGACCGCGGCCTCACCCTGGCGGCGGTATCCGAGAGGACCGATCTCAGCCGCAGCTATCTGTCCAAACTGGAAAACTCCAAAAGCGCCCCCCCGGTTTCAACCCTGGCCGCCATCGCCGAGGCCTTGGGGGTGCACGTCGCCGATATTTTTGCGGACGCCGAGCCCACGACCATGGTCACTGTGGTGAAAAAAAATGAGCGTCACGCCAGCTACCGCTACGGAATCGAGGCCGGCTATTCCTATTCCCCGCTGGCCCCGGTTTTTCCAAAACGGTTGATGGACCCCTACCTCATCAACATACTGCCTAGTGCTGAAAAGGCTCAGGTATTTCAGCACAAGGGGCATGAGTTGATGCTGATATTGAGCGGTAGGCTCCAACTGCATGTCGGAGAACAGAAGTTTCTGCTGGAAGCTGGTGATTGCGTCTATCTTGATGCCAGCATCCCGCACTACGGTTACGCGCTGGGCGATGAGCAAGTCGAGGCCATGCTGGTTATTGCCGCGGGTGGCGGGAGCCCCTCCTGACCCGTAATTTTCCCATCAATTGCATTTCGGTTGGGGCCGGCCCGCACGGCCCCAGCGACTGACGGATATAGAGACTGAAAGGAAACACGCTGTGGACAAGTTGATCATCACGGCAGCCATCACCGGTGGCGCGTCCCCGGAGAGCAACCCCAACCTGCCCAAAACTCCCGCCGAGCAGGCGCAGGCGACCATAGACGTCTACAACGCGGGCGCTTCGGTGGTGCACATCCACGCCCGCAACCCCGAGACCGGCCGGGGTGAACAAAAGGCCGAGTGGCTGGAGCAGGCCATCCTGCCCATTCGCGAAAAGACGGACATCATCGTCAACGTGAGCACCGGCGGATCCGGGCGGCGTTGCGACGGGGACCATCTCTACGAGAAGCTTCCCCTGGAGAGCGTGGAGGGCCGTCTGGCGGTGGTGCCGGATTTGTGCAAGAACCCGGCGGCCGCCCCCGACCTGGCTTCCTTCAATGCGGGCTCACCGGTAATCGACATTTACAGCGCCAGCAAAAAAGAATACATGCTCAAGTTCGTGATGGTGCACTCCTTCCCGGACATGGTGCACATGGCCGACACCATGAAAGCCTGCGGGGTGAAGCCGGAGTTGGAGTGCTACGACGTGGGCATGATCAACAACGCGGTGCACCTGGCCGAGACGGGACACATGGAAACACCCATGTATTTCCAGTTCGTGCTGGGCATACTGGGCCAAATTCCGGCCACTCCCGAGAACCTGATGCACATGGTTCACTGCATACCCCAGGGCTCTCCCTGGTCGGTGTGCGCCGTCGGCTTGAACGAGTTCCGCATGGCCGCCCTGTCCATGATCATGGGCGGCCACGTGCGGGTGGGTTTTGAGGACAACCTTTACCTAAGCCCCGGCGTATTGGCCAAGAGCAACGCCGAGTTGGTGGAAAAGACAGTCCGTATGGCCCGGGAGCTTGGCCGCGAGGTCGCCACCCCGGAAGAGGCCAGGGAAATCCTGGGCCTGCCGGCCAAGCAATAACCGAACACCACGGAATCTTGAAGATGGACAGCCAGGTAGTCTTGGAGGCCAAGGGCCTCAAAAAATGGTTTGGGGCCCTACAGGTCATCAACGGGGTGAACCTACAGGTGCGCCGCGGGGCCATCCATTCCATAATCGGGCCCAACGGGGCGGGCAAGACTACCCTTTTCAACCTGCTCACCGGTTTTTTAAAGGCCACCCAGGGCGAGATAATCTACCAAGGCAAGGACATCACCGGTCTGCCGCCCTTTCGCATCGCCAAGATGGGCCTGGCCCGATCCTTTCAGATCACCAGCGTCTTCCCCGAGCTCTCGGTGCATGAAAACGTGCGGGTCTCTGCCCAGGCTACTCAGAAGAACCCGTACAACTTTCTGGTCAACTACAAGCATCTCAAGCAGGCGGCTGCCAAGGCCGACGCCGTGTTGGAGAGTATCGGCCTGATCGAACAACGGGATCAACTTTGTAAAAACCTTTCCTACGGCGACCGGCGGGTGCTGGACATAGGCATATCCCAGGCCACTGAACCGGAAGTGGTCCTGCTGGACGAACCCCTGGCCGGGCTGCAAGCCGCCGATCACGAGCGCATAGTCCACCTCATCGAGAACATGGCCGAAACCATGACCGTGGTGCTCATCGACCACAATATAGACATCGTGACCTCCATCTCCCACGTGATTACGGTGCTCAATCAGGGCGAGATCATCGCCGAGGGCTCGCCGGAAGAGGTCAAGGGCAATCAAAAGGTGCAAGAAGCCTATCTGGGGGGAGTATGACGCTTCTCCGACTAGAAGACGTGCACGCGGCCTACGACGAGAGCCAGGTGCTGACCGGGGTCTCCCTGGAGATCGCCAAAGGCGAGTTGGTCACCCTGTTGGGGCGCAATGGCGCAGGCAAGACCACCACTCTGCGCACCATCATGGGGCTGCTGACGCCTTTGTCCGGCCGCATCAGCTATGACGGCCGTCCCATCACCGGCCTGGTTCCCAACCGCATCGCCAAGCTTGGCGTGGGCTATGTGCCGGAGGAAAGGGGAATCTTCCCCAGCCTGACCGTGTCGGAAAACCTGATGTTCCCCAGTTGGGGCCGGGGCGAAACCGGCTGGAGCCTGGAGCGCATATTCCACTTTTTCCCCAGGCTGCACGAAAGAGCCTCCCACAAGGGCTCCCAACTCAGCGGCGGGGAGCAGCAAATGCTGGCCATCGCCCGCATCCTCAGGGCCAAGATGGATCTGTTGCTTCTGGACGAGCCTACCGAGGGCCTCGCCCCCCTGCTGGTGGAAACCATAGGCACCATACTCAAGGAGATCAAGGGATCGGGGCTCACGGTGCTTCTGGTGGAGCAGAACACCCGATTCGCTTGTCAAGTCGCCGAAAGGCACAACATCCTCTATGGCGGGAAAATCGTGCACACCTGCAGCAATGATGAATTCATGCGCGATACCGAGATACAGCACAAATATTTGGGAGTTTGAGTCAATCCTTTGGGCTTAATACCCGGGAGGTGCCTACCCTGGGCGTGACTACCGGCCGGAACAAAACCCAGAGGGAACGTTGCTTACTAGAAAGGGAAGGTTAAATGCCTGTTAAAAAGTTGGTATTGGCGCTTATGTCCGCCGCGGCCCTGATGATGGCCGCGGTGCCCGCACTTGCCGGGGACACCGTCAAGGTGGGTATCGTCAGTGTGCTCTCCGGCCCGGTGGCGGTCATCGGTAACGGGGAAAAGTGGGCCGCCGAAATGGCGGTTGCCGATTTCGAGGGCATCAAGGGCAAAAAAATAGAGCTGGTGGTCCGGGACCACGCCTACAACCCCGGCGTGGCCAATGAAAAGGCCAAGGAGCTCTATGAGAAGGAAAAGGTCGATGTCATCATCGCCTGCCCCAACAGCGCCGCCGCCCTGGCCGTGGCCCAGCAGGCCAAGCTCCACAAAAAGCTGTTCATCTCCACCTCCGCCGGCACCACCGATCTTATCGGCAAGGCCTGCAACCGCTACGTGTTCAAGTGGAATTACAACGACTATATGATGGCCACCACCGTGGGCATCCTGGGCGCCAAGCGCCTGGGCAAGCGCTGGTACTCCATCACCTCCGACTACGCCTGGGGCCACAACCTGCTCAAGCACTTCAGCGAAGCGGTGAAGTCCATGGGCGGCGAGTTGGTTGGCAACGACATGGTGGCCCTGCACACCTCCGACTACAGCCCCTATATCCTCAAGGCCATGAACGCCAAGCCCGAGGTGCTGGCCCTATTGAACGTGGGCAAAGACGCGGTCAACTCCACCAAGGCCGCGGCCGAGTACGGCCTGAAGAAAAAAGTCGTCATCGTGCACGCCCTGTTGTTCGAGCCCAGCATTCGCGGCGCGGGCGTGGCCACCTTTGCCGGTGACTACACCGCCGCCCCCTGGAACTGGACCGTGGACAACCCCGGCGCCCGTGATTTCGCGGATCGTTATCTTAAGAAGACCGGCGAGCGCCCCCACTTCATGGCCGCCGCGGTCTACAGCGCGGTCACCCAATACCTCCTGGCGGTCAAGCGGGCCGGCAGCGCCGACCCCGACAAGGTGATCGCGGCCCTGGAAGGCCACACCTTCAAGGACATGTTCGCCAACCCCGGCTACATCCGCCCCGAGGATCACCAGCAGGTGGGCAAGGCCTATCTGCTCAGGGTAAAGCAGCCCGACCAGGTGAAGGGCAAGGACGACTACTTCGAGATCGTCGGCTCCCTCCCGGCGGAGCAGGCCTTCGGCAAGCCCAGCCAATTCGGCTGCAAGCTAAACAAGTAACTCCAACCGGCATGGGGCGGGGCGCCATTTGACGCCCCGCCCCGCTGGAAGACGCCATGGAACCGGTTTTTCTGTTCAGCCAATTTTTCAACGGCCTGGTGCTGGGCTGTATCTACGTGTTGCTCTCCCTGGGGCTCACCGTGGTCTTCGGCACCCTGGGGGTGGTCAACTTCGCCCACGGCGCCCTATACATGCTGGGCGCTTACGCGGCCTACACCGTAGCCACCCATTTGCAGCTGAACTTCTTGGCCTGTCTGATTTTGTGCCCCGTGATCGTGGCCGTCATCGGCATGGTCTTGGAAAAATTGTTGATCAGCAAGCTCTACAAGCTGCCGCACTATTACAATCTGCTGCTGACCTTCGGCCTCATGTTCATTATTCAAGATGCCATCAAGATATTCTTCGGCCCCGAGGGCGAGCCTTTCAACATCCCGGATCTGCTGCAAGGCGCGATCAACTTGGGGTTCATGTACTACCCCAAATACCGGCTTTTCATCTTGATAGTCACCGCGATGTTGTCTGGAGGCCTGTGGCTGTTCATCGAGAAAACCCGCTTGGGGGCCATCATCAGGGCGGGCACCGACAACGCCGAGATGGCCGACGCCCTGGGCACCAACATCTCCTGGACCTTCACCCTGATCTTCGGCCTGGGGGCGGGTCTTTCGGGGCTGGCCGGGGTGCTGGCCGCGCCCATTCAGAACGTACAACCGGCCATGGGCATGGACATCCTGGTGCAGACCTTCGTGGTGGTGATCATCGGCGGCATGGGCAGCATCGGAGGCTCCATCCTGGCGGGCCTGGTAATAGGCCAGATCCTGACCTTCTCCATCGTGTTCTGGCCGCCGGGCTCCACCACCTTGATCTACGCCTTCATGGCCTTGGTCCTGGTGACCCGGCCCAGAGGCTTTTTCGGGCGGGTATCGTTCTTTGAGTAATCCGGAGCTGTCATGCAACTGAAGGCACGCCATAAAATAGCCGGCATCATAGTCGGCGCGGTCTTTTTGCTGGCCGCGCCCTACCTGGTTCCCTACCAGGCGCTGGCCACCCAGATGCTCATTTTCGCTATCTTCGCCATCGGGTTCGACATCCTTTTTGGCTACACCGGGCTCTTGTCCTTTGGGCATGCCGCCTTTTTCGGCCTGGGGGCCTACGGCACCGGCCTGAGCCTCCTCCACCTGACCAGCTCCGTGCCCCTGGCCCTGGGGATGGGCATATTGCTGGCCGTGGCCGTGGCCATACCCATGGGCTTTCTTTCCACCCAGCGCCACGGCATCTATTTCGCCATGGTAACCCTGGCCTTTGCCCAGCTCATCTACTTCATCGCCTTTCAGTGGCGTTCGCTCACCGGCGGTGACGACGGCCTGCAAGGCGTGCCCCGGCCCTCCCTGGGCCCCGTGGACCTTAGCTCGGACCTGGTTTACTACTACTTTGTCTTGCTGATGTTCATCCTGGCCTTGGTGTTGGGAGTGCGCATAATCCGCTCGCCCTTTGGCAAGGCCCTGCAGGCCATGCGCGAAAACACCGACCGGGCCATGAGCGTGGGCTACGATCCCCGCAAGTACAAGCTGATTTCCTTCGTTATCTCCGCCGGATTCGCCGCCCTGGCCGGCGGGCTTTACGCCATGCTGCAAAACTTCGTGCCCCTG
The DNA here is from genome assembly GCA_021737645.1 of Desulfarculaceae bacterium. Taxonomy (GTDB): domain Bacteria; phylum Desulfobacterota; class Desulfarculia; order Desulfarculales; family Desulfarculaceae; genus Desulfoferula. The sequence continues at coordinate 56,055 of JAIPDO010000014.1, read as the reverse complement.
TTCAGCCTGGGCCTGGACATATCAGGCGAAATCGTGCTGATGACCCTGGTCGGCGGCATGGGCACCATCTACGGGCCGGTCATCGGCGCGATGTCCATCGTGTACGTCAAGGACCTGCTCAGTTCCCAGACCGATATTTGGCCTCTCATAATGGGAGTCCTGTATGTGGGTTCGGTCATGACCTTCCGGCGCGGAGTGGTCAAGGAGTTGAAGGAACGCTTCTTCAAGTAACGAGTCAAATCACCATGGGAGGATTTTGGTGTCCATAATCATCACGGGAGGCTGCGGGCTCATCGGCGCGAACCTGGCGCGCATCATGGTGGAAAAAGGGCGGAAGGTAGTGACCTTCGACGTAACCCCGGCCCAGGCCCTGCCCGCCGACCTGGCCTCCAAGGTCACCCACGTCCAAGGCGACATCACCAACTTCAGCGAGGTGCTCAACGCCTTCCGCGACCACGGCGTGAAGGAGGTCTTCCACCTGGCGGCCACTCTTTCGGCCCCCTCGGAGGCCAACCCCTGGCGGGCCTACAAGATAAACAACGAAGGCACCTACCACGCCCTGGAAGCCGCCCGCATCTGCGGGGTGGGCAAGTTCCTCTTTTCCAGCTCCATGGGCTCCTACGGCATGGGCCACGACGGCAACATCTCCGACGAGACCATTCAGCAGCCCACCATCATCTACGGCGTCACCAAAGTCTTCGGTGAGCTGTTGGGCCGCTACTATCAGCGCAAGTTCGGCATAGACTTCCGGGGGGTTCGCCTGCCCCAAATCGTGGGACCGGGCGTGACCGCCGGAGGCTTCGGCCAGTACAACCCCGGCATGATCGAGGCGGCGGCCCAGGGCAAACCCTACGAGGTTTGGGTGCCCGAGGACACGGTGCTGCCGCTTATGTACATCAGCGACGGTATCCGCAGCCTGGCCGAGCTATACGAGGCCGACGCCTCAGCCCTGGAAACCAGGATATACAACCTGGGGCAGATCACCCCCTCGCCCACGGCCGCTGAACTGGCCGAGATCGTAAAGGGCTTTTTCCCCGGCGCTCAGATCAGCTTCAAACCCGATCCCCAGGCGGTGGAGGTGCTCCAGTACATCCCGCGCTACATCGACGGCGGCAACGCCCAAAGGGAATGGGGCTGGAAGCTGGAAGGCACCGCCGAGGACATGGTGCGCGACTTTATCACCGATATGAAGGCAATGGAGCAAAACTAGCGCGAGGGGAACGCCGATGCCCGAGATAAACAACATCACCGTAGTGGGAGCCGGGCTCATGGGCCACGGCATCGCCCAGGCCTTTGCCCAAAAGGGCCTGGCAGTGACCCTCTACGACCTGGGCGAAGATCTGCTTACCAAGGCTACGGCGTCTATCGAGGAAAATCTGCGCACCTTTGTGGAGATGGGCCTGGAGACCCCCGATGGCGCGGCCAGGGCTCTGGAGCGCATAAGCACCACCACCAGCCTGCCCTCGGCGCTGGAAAGCGCCGACCTGGCCCTGGAGGCGGCCCCGGAAATTCTGGAGCTCAAGCAGGCCCTGTTCGCGGATATGGATCGCCACGCGCCCGAGCAAGCCATCCTGGCCAGCAACACCTCCATGCTCTCCATTTCCCGCTTCGGCTCCGAGGTGCGCGACCCCGGCAGGCTCATCATCACCCATTGGTTCAACCCGCCCCACATCGTGCCGGTGGTGGAAGTGGTGATGGGCCAGGGCACCCGCCAACAAACCAAAAAGGCGGTGTGCGATCTTCTGAGCCGCATCGGCAAGACGCCGGTGCTGGTGAACCAGGAAATCCCCGGCTTTTTGGTGAACCGCATCCAAACCGCCATGTTCCGGGAAGTGCTTTCCCTTTTGGAGATGGGCGTGGCCTCGGCCGAAGACATCGACCGGGCCATAATGGGCAGCTTCGGCCTGCGCCTGTCGGTGCAGGGGGTGCTCAAGACCATGGACCTGGCCGGGCTGGACCTGATGCTCAAGGGGTGCGGCTATCTGTTCGGACACATCGCCGGCGGCACCGAGGTGCCGGAAGTTTTGCGCGAAAAAGTGGCACGTGGCCAACTGGGGGCCAAGTCCGGCCAAGGCTTTTTCAGCTACGCAGACGCCGCGCCCGGCGCGGTGGACGCCCCGCCCGGCAAGGCGCGGGACAAGGCCCTGCTAACCATCCTGAAAGCCTTGCAAGAAGGCAGGGCCTGAGAAATCGCCCCGCCCGGCGGCGGCATTCCCGACATATTTCCCCCCTGTAAGCGCCCCGCCAAGCCGCGCCTCCTGGTGGCGGATTTGCCGGAAACCATTGACCTTTGCCGGACCCAAGTTTAAGCTGAGAACCTATGCGCGTGGGGAACAACCGCACACAAAGCGCTGGCACGACACAGGGCCCCAGCTCTTACGGCGGTGACCACATAGGGGCGTCACTCATGGCCGGCCCCTCAATCAATATTCATGAGTGGATCCAGCATGCACAGCAAAGACATCCTGATCGATGTCCTGTTGGTCAATTACAACAGCACCCCATTCCTGCGCCAATGCCTCGCCTCGTTGGTTGAGCAAAACTTGGCAGGGCGATTGCGGATATTGGTGCGCGACAACGCCTCACAGGACCGCGCCGAGGCGGTGCGCGGCATGCTGGGGGTGGAACTTGTCCAAGGCAAGGAGAACATTGGCTATTCGCGGGGCATCAACAGCTTGGCCCGCCTCGGCAAAGCCCCCTATCTGCTGCTGCTCAACCCGGACTGCATTCTCCAACCAAATTTTTGCGACCAAGCCTTGGCTTACATGGAAGCCAAACCCCTGGTCGGCGGCTTGGGCCCGTTGATCCTGGACCCGGAAGGCACGGTGCAGGGCTCGGCCCGCAAGTTTCCCTCAGTGTTGACCGGCCTTTTCGGCCGCTCCAGCCTGCTGAGCCGCTTGCTGCCGGGCAACGCCGCCACCCGGCGCGAGATTCTGACCGAAACCGGCCCTCCGCGGGAGCCTATGGCCTGTGACTGGATCTCCGGCGCCTGCCTGCTGGTGCGGCGGGAAGCCTTTGAGCAGATCGGGGGCATGGACGAAGACTACTTTCTGTTTTGGGAAGACGCTGATCTGTGCGCACGCTTGCATCAAACTGGCTGGGATGTGATCTATTATCCCCGCCCCACGGTGGTGCATCAGGTGGGCGGCAGCCGCCGATCCAACATGATCCGCAGCATATGGCATTTCCACCGCAGCGCCTTTTTATGGCTCAAGAAGCACGGCACCCCGGCCCAACGGGCCCTGTTGCCGGTGTGGGCGATGCTGCTGGGCCTGCGGCTGGCTGCGGTCATTACGATGCATACAGCCCGGCTGGCTTGGCTGGAAATTGCCTCCAGACAAACAACGCGCTACCGAAGGCGAAAGGTGAGGCCCAGGCGATGAGCGACGCAAACCACAAAAGCGTCATCTTGGTGCTGGGCATGCACCGTAGCGGCACCTCGGCCTTGACCAGGGTGATAAGCCTGTTGGGAGCCGGACTGTGCAGCGACCTGTTGCCCCATGGGCCGGACAACACCTCGGGCTTTTGGGAGTCAAGCTCGGTGTTGGAGGCCAACCAAAAGTTGCTGGCGGCCACGGACAGTGTCTGGTTCGACTTTTCGCCCTTGCCCCCGGATGCCGCCGACCGGCCTTCCGTGGCCAAGGCCCAGCGCAACCTCGCCAGGGTGCTGGACCACGAGCTTCCAACAGGCCGGCTGGCCGTGCTCAAGGACCCGCGCTTATGCCGCCTACTTCCTCTGGTATTACCTGTGCTCGAACAGCAGGGGCGCGAGGTCAAGACGGTCCTCATCCACCGCCACCCTTGGGAGGTGGCTCTTTCCCTGAACAAACGCAACGGCTTTGACCATGATTTCTCCATGCTGCTGTGGCTGCGCCACGTGCTGGATGCCGAGGCCCACACCCGGGAGCTACCCCGCGCCATGTGTGGTTACGAGGAACTGTTGTCAGACTGGGCCGCCGTGGTCCGGCGCCTGGGGCGCGACCTGGGCCTAACCTGGCCCGTGGAGTTGGAACAGGCCAGATCAGCGGTGGAAGAGTTTTTGTCGCCGAGCATGCGCCATCACCATGCCGGGAATCAAGACGCCGAGCAACCTGCAACTCCCCTGGGCCACATGGCCGCCAGAGTGCATGGAATATTGCAGGAATCCGGAGCTAGCTTCGAAGGAGCGCCCGAATCGGTATTGGCCCAGGCCAGGGCCGAGTTGGACCAGGCCGCCTCCCTTTGCGCTCCGCTGATCCTTCGCCAGGCATTGGAATCCCAAGCCGCCATTCAACAAGTACAAGCCAATATCCGAGAGCTGACCGCTGATAACCAGCGGCTGGCCGAGGCCCTGGCAGCCCAGAGCCGTCAGTTGGAGCACATCATGGGCAGCCGGATTTGGCGCGCCACCCAGCCACTGCGTTTGGCTGCCGGGTGGCTGAAGGGACGGCGGCAGTGAACCACCACACCCGGCGGCGCATCTCGCCCATGGCCTTGGCCACCACCCTTTGGCGACACCGTCATATGCTTTGGCAACTGACCAAACGCGATGTGGTGGGGCGCTACCGAGGCTCCTTCCTGGGCCTGTCCTGGTCGTTCTTCATTCCCCTGGTGATGCTCGGCGTGTACACCTTCGTGTTTTCCGAGGTCTTTAACGCCAGGTGGGGCGACACGCCAGGCCAGGGCCGGGGCCAGTTCGCGGTCATGCTGTTCATCGGCATCATCAGCCACGGCTTTTTCTGCGAGTGCCTGGGCCGGGCCCCCAGCCTGATCCTGGCCAACGCCAGCTATGTGAAGCGGGTCATCTTTCCCCTGGAGGTGCTGGCCGTGGTCACCCTGGCTTCGGCTTTTTTCCATCTGGCCGTCAACATAATAGTTCTGTTCGCGGGCTCTCTGCTGCTGGGCCAAGCCATACCTTGGACTGCTGCCCTATTGCCCCTGGTGCTGGCTCCCCTGGCGCTTTTCGCCCTGAGCGTCTTGTGGTTCTTGGCCGGGCTGGGAGTCTACGTGCGCGACGTGGGCCAGATAACCGGCGTGGCCTCCACCTTGCTGCTGTTCATCTCGCCGGTGCTCTATCCTCTGAGCGCGGTGCCCCAAAAGTTCCAGGGTCTGCTGCTGCTCAATCCCCTTACTCTGGTCATCGAGCAGGCCCGCCAGGTTTTCGTTTTGGGCCAGTCACCGGACTGGATGGCTTGGGGCATCTATTTGGCCTGTGGCCTGGCGGTTGCATGGGCCGGGTTCTGGTGGTTCCAGCGGGTGCGCAGAGGATTCGCCGATGTCATATAACCCGGATATTTCAGGAAGGTTGGGTGGCACCCGGCCACAAGCGATTATTCATGGGACCGATATAAAAAAGGTGCACACATTACCAATGTACGGTTTGTATCCTTCACCGGCACAGCCAGCCGACGGCAGACAAGGCGACCGGCAAGGGAGGGCTGCAGGCGTAGCCGTAGCTACGCCAAGGCACGAGCGCAGCCAACAACGCCGTATGCCGATGGCTTGCGCAGCCGGACGCCTGGCTTTCGTGAATTATGCTGGTTAACCCACCGGTGGAAGCCCTGGGCGTGGGCAAGTGCTACACCATTTACCAGCGCCCCGCCGACCGGCTGAAGCAGGCCGTGATCCCCCGCTTGCGCCGCGCCCTGGGCTTGGCCCCGCGCGCCTATTACCACCCTTTTTGGGCCCTGACCGATGTCTCGCTCCAGGTGGAGCGCGGCCAATGCCTGGGAGTGCTGGGGCGCAACGGCTCGGGCAAGTCCACCCTGCTGCAAATCCTGGCCGGCACCTTGAGCCCCACTACTGGGCAGGTACGCGCCAGCGGGCGAGTTACCGCTATCCTGGAGCTGGGCGCCGGATTCAACCCCATGTTCACCGGGCGGGAAAACCTACAGCTAACCGCCAGCATCATGGGCCTGAGCCGCCGCGAATTGGAGCAGCGCTACGAGGACATCGTGGCCTTCGCCGACATCGGCGATTTCATGGAGCAGCCGGTGTGGACCTATTCCAGCGGCATGTACGTGCGCCTGGCCTTCGCGGTGTCAGCCTGTGTGGAGCCGGAGGTGTTCATTGTGGACGAGGCCCTTGCCGTGGGCGACGTGCGCTTCCAGGCCAAATGCTTCCGCCGCCTGGACGACCTGTTGGCCAAGGGCTGCGCGGTTATCCTGGTTACCCACGACCCAGAGCAGGTCACCCGCCACTGCACCAGGGCCCTGGTGCTCGACGGCGGCGAGGCGCTAATGCAAGGCGCGCCCCGTGAGGCGGTGAACCGCTACCTTGACCTGATGCTCGGCGCGGAGCCCGAGGAACCAGATGTCTCCCCAACCTCGGCCCCGGCGGCTTCGGTGTGCGAGGCTCTGGAGCTGCGGGCGGGCTACAACCCCGAGGAATACCGCTGGGGCAACGGCCAAGCCGAGGTGTTGGACGTGTGCCTCAGCTCCGGCAGCACAGGCCATAGCGTCAACTTGGAAGCCGGCCGCCCTTTGCGCGTGGAGGTTTGGGTGCGCCACCACCAAGCCCAGCCAAGGCCAATCTACGGCTTGCAGATAAAGACTCCCGATGGGGTGATGGTCTACGCCGACAACTCCCGCGACTTCAGCGGCGGGCCCTTGATGCGCCCCGCCGCAGCCGGAGAGGTGGTGCGTGCCGTATTTGAGATGGAACAGCGCTTGGCCCAAGGCGACTACCTTGTCAGCGTAGGCGTATCAGCCGAGGAACAAGGCGAGGCGGTTCCCCTGGACCGGCGCTACGACGCCCTGCATCTGAAAATAATGGGCACGCGCCCGCGCACCTACGGCCTGGTTGACTTGAGTATGCAGGTCCGCCTGGAAGACTATGACACCCCGCCGGACGATGACGATTAGAATTATACGGCTCGCCGCACCACCCGGAAAGATTTTGCATGCACCCCATGACTAGGCAACTGAATACGCCAGAGCAACCAGGCCTGCTCCGTCTGGCCCGCATGTGGGATATCGGACGCGTGAAGCTGCGGCCCGCACCGGCCGCAACAGATGAGCTGCGCGCCTTGGCCGGTGCCTGGGCCGAGACCGGCCAATGGTGGTCCCTCTCCCCGGAGCCTGGGCCGGTTCTGCGCTGGGTGAGCTTGGCCGGGCGGGGCTGGACCGGCGTGAGCAAGGGGCGCCTAGTCGCCTTGAGGCTCGGCGGCGATACCATGGTGGTGGAGTTGGACGCCCTGAGCGTCGGACCACCGCTGCGCCTGCCCGAAGGCTGCGCGGGGATGTATCTGTGGCTGCCGCCCCACACGGGGCCGCCCAAGGGGCTGGCCTTTTGGCGGCTGGGCACGGCCTGGGCCCTGGCCCGCTTGGCCCTGCCTCAGGTGCACCAAGCCCTGCGCAGTCCACGGGCCACCCTGTCCCTGGCCAAGCAAATGCGCGATAGGCTGGTGAGCGGAAACTGGCGCTCGACCAAGAGCAGGTTCTTGCAGGGCCTGCTGCAACGCGAAATTTACACCGACTGGGTGAACCGCCACGACACCCTGGGGCAACGCGACCGAATGCTGATGGCCCGGCGGGTGGCGGCCATGGACCAGCCGCCCCTCATCTCGGTGGTGATGCCGGTATTCAACCCACCTCCGGATTGCCTGCGCCAGGCCCTGGCCTCCCTGCAGGGTCAGATATATCCACACTGGGAGCTTTGCGCGGCCGACGACGCCTCGGACGATCCCCGGGTGGCGGCCGTTTTGGGCCAGACCGCCCAGGCCGACCCCAGGGTGCGGGTGATTCACCGACCAAAACGCGGCCATATCTCCGCGGCCAGCAACAGCGCCCTGGCCATGGCCCGGGGCAGCTACGTGGCCCTTATGGACCACGACGACATCCTCCCTCCCCATGCCCTGTACCTTGTAGCCGAAGAAATACTGGCCCACCCCGAGGCGGATATCATCTACAGCGATGAAGACAAAATCGACGAGCAGGGCCGCCGCTTCGGTCCCTATTTCAAGCCCGACTGGGACCCTGAGCTGTTCCTGGGCCAAAACATGGTCTCGCACCTGGGAGTCTACCGCCGCAGCCTTTTGGAGGAGATCGGCGACTTCCGCCCTGGCCTGGAGGGCTCTCAGGATTACGACCTGTGTCTGCGGGCTCTGGAGCGCAGCAGCGCCACTCGGGTGCGCCACATCCCCAGGGTGCTCTACCACTGGCGGGCCATCGCCTCCTCCACGGCCAGCGGCGGCCAAGCCAAGGCCTACGCCTTCCGCCGCGCCCGTCAGGCCATCAGCGAGGCCCTGACCCGGCGCGGCGTTGCCGCCCAGGTGGAGATCGGCTCCAACTGGGGCCACTACGTGGTGAGCTACACTCTTCCCGATCCACGGCCATCGATCACCCTGGTGGCCCCGCTGACCGATGACGGCTCCGGCCAAATCCCTCCCCTGGCACACATGCTCAAGGGCCTGGCCCCGCTGCGCGATGGCTGGGATTTGGAGGTTATCGCGGCAGGCCCGGCTCACCGATTGGAGCAGGCCCACACGGCGGGACGGCCCCACCCAGGCGTGCCGCTACGGCTGGTGGAAGCCTCGGGAGGCTGGGCCTCGCTGGTCAACGCAGCCGCCGCCGTGGCCCAGGGGAGTGTTTTGGGGCTGGTGGACCCAGGCCTGGCCCCCGGCGGCCCGGCCTGGCTGGAAGAAGCCGCCGCCTTGCTGGCCATGCCCGGCAACGGCGCGCTGGGAGGATTGCTGTTGCAGCAAGACGGTACGGTGCTGCAGGCGGGCCTGACTCTGCTGCCGGGCCGGGTGGCCGCGCCGGTGAATCACGGCGCAACCCTGGAGCGCCTAGGCGGCTTCATGCGCCATACCACCCGCCAGCGCCTCAGCGCGGTGAGCGGCGCATGCCTGTTCACCAAGCGCGAAGTTTTTCAGCGCTTGGGAGGCATGGACGCTAAGGCGCTTGATCTCGCCTTTGCCGATGTGGACTATTGCTTGCGATTGAGGCGCGAGGGTTTGGCGGTGGTGTGGGCGCCACGCGCCCGGCTGGGCTTGGCCCGGCCTGCCTACGGCGGACCATTGGCCGCCCTTCTGGGACTCCAGGGAGATGGCGCCGCCGCCAAGGAGGCGGAGCTAATGGAGCAACGTTGGGGGGAGCTTTTGGCTGCCGATCCTTTTCACAACCCCAACCTGACCTACGGCTCCCTGCAGCAGAACCCGGTGGCCCCGCGTGTCGCTAGACCCTGGGAGGGCGGAGCGTAGAGCAAACGGCCCGGCGCAGCACGGCCAACGGCGGCCAGGTCATGGCCCGCATCAGCCCCGCCAGGGTAATCCGGCGCGTGGCCTGCACCTTGCGGCGCTCAGCCCAAACCGCGCCCAATCCCCGTAGCCCCTCCATCAGCCCTTGCCAGGCCGAGGCCCCCTGTCCCTGGCCCACGGCCTGAACCAAAAGCGCCGCCTGGGCCAGCAGCCACATCGGTGCGGCCACCCACAGCAACGGGGCGGGCATGTCGCGGGTCAGCACCCACAGGCGGTTGCGAAAGCCCAGCCTACGGGCCAGGCCCGAAGCGCTGCCTCCGCTGATATCACCGTGGTGCAACACCACCGCCTGGTTGGCTTGCAGGCAGATGCGCCCGGCCAGGCGCAGGCGGAACCCCAGGTCCACGTCCTCCATGTAGCAGAACAATCGCTCGTACATGCCGCCCGCCTCGCGCAAGGCCGCGCCGTCATACAGCGCCGCCGCCGCGCAGGGCGCGAACACCTCGGCCACCTGGGGCAAGCGACCTAGGCGCTGGCCGTGCCCCCCGCGCCAGGCGGTTCCACTGGGATGGTAGCAGTCCCCCGCGCCGTCGATGATTTCAGGGTTATCCAAATAAAGTTGCAACGATCCCACGGCAGCGGCCCGAGGATTGTTACGCGCCGCGGCCAGCAACTCGGCCAGCCAATTGGTGAGCGGCAAGGCGTCGGGGTTCAGCGTGGCCACCCAAGGCGTTGGCCTCAGCGCGGCCCCAAGATTTACCCCGGCTGCGAAGCCCAGGTTGCGCCCAGAGCGCACCAGGACGAAGCGGGCGTCGGGCAGGCGCAATCGCCCGGCCCAGCCATCGCTGGAGGCGTTGTCCACCACCACGGCCCGAAAGCGCCTTTCGCTCTGGGCGGCCAGGGCCTGCAAACAGTGATTCAGGATGGGGCCGCTGTTATAGCTTACGATGATGACCGTGGCCAGCGGAGGCTCCGGCGGCAAAGGGCCAGGGCCGATGGTCAGGCTGAAGTTGGCCGGCAACGGGTTCATTTTTGTTTGAAGACCTCGGGGAAGTGCGCGCTCAGTACGTCTAGATGACGCTGGACCTCAAGGTCATCCAGCCTGGAGCAGATCGATTTGGGATGCACCCGATACCGCCCCACGAACTGGGCCACGTGAACACCCCAGCCGCCGCCCGGAGCCAGCTTGCACCACAACACGTAGTCGTCCCAACCCAGGCCCTCCAGGTCGTTGAAGCCTCCCAGTTTGTACAGGGTATCGCGTCTGATCAATCCCAGTGTGTCCCAGTAGTTGCAGCGGCCCAGCAGGTCAGGGTCCCAAAGCACGTTGTGCATGACGGCCGCCTCTTCGCCGAAACGCTCCAGCAGGCCGAAGGCGAAATCGGCCCCGCTGCCTTCCAGGGCGGACAGCAGCATTTCCAGGCCGCACGGCAACAGCTCGTTGTCCGCATCCAACAGCAGCACATTGTCGCAGCGCGCCGCCGTGGCCGTGGCGTTGTGGGCCGCCGCCACCCCGGAGTTTTGTTGGGTGCGCAACAGTTCCACCCGGTTGAAACGCCCAGCATGGGTCTTGAGCCAAGCCAAAGCCAAGCCACAGGAAGCATCCCCGGAGCAGTCGTCCAGCACCACCAGGTCCAACTCGGGCAGGGTCTGGGCAGCCACCGAGGCCAGGCAAGCCGCTAGATAGCGCTCGTAATTGTAAACCGTAACGCCCACCGCCACCTTGGCCCGGGCTCGGCCTTCTTGCAAAAAAAGGCGCTCCACGGCAACAGATTCCATGGCTAGAGCACCTCCGTGTCGATGAGGGTGCGCAGGCGGGGCGAAAGATTTAGGCGCTGGCGCATGGTTTGCCCGCCCTGGGCCGCGATGCCTGCTCCGCGCGCCAGCCCTTCCGGGCTGGTCAGCAACTCCTCCAGCAACCCGGGCAGTCGGTCCAGTGGAGCCTGTAGATAATCACGGCCCGCTGCCAGGGGTGGCAGGGTGTCGCAGGTCTCGGTGAGCACCAGCGCTCCTTGGGCCATGCCGTGCAAAAGCAGCCGGTGGCCGGGCAGGTAGCGGCTGGGGGTGCGATGCACGTGCAGCACCACCTTGGCCCGCCGCGCCAAAAACAGCGAGGCCTCGCTATCCAGGGCCTGGGGCCAGCTGGTGGCCAGCAGCAGCTTGGGCTCCACCAAATGCAAAAAGCTCTTGAGCCTCGCGAACAAGGAGGCGTTGGCCGCGAAAAAGCGGCTGCGGCGGGGGCTGTTTTGGCCCAGGAACAACACATCGATGGGCCGGTCCCGCCAGGAGGCGTCGCGCCAGTTGGCAAAGCCGCGCACTTCCTCGGGCAGCCATAGGCGCTCCAGGCCTTCTCCCCAGCGCGCCTCGGCCTCTGCCGGGCCGCCGTCCACCCATCCCGGCGGCAAGAAATGGGCCTTGATGCCCAGCTCGCGTAGACGCAGGGTGTTGTGCCAGTCCAAATCCAACACCGCCGGAGCGGCCAGCAAATGCGCCACGGCACGCTCGAAATAATATGAGTGCAAGGGTTCGGTGTTGAGCATCACCGCGTTGCCCAGGCCTTCCCATCCCAGCCAGGACGCCCCAAGGGTGCTGTCGAAAAACTCATGGGGGCCGATGATTACGGTGCGCCATTTGGGCGGCGGCGGCTCCTGGTCAGAGCCCATGGTCAACACCTCGGCTCCAGTTTGACGCAGGCCTTGGGCCAGCATTTCTTGCAACTCTTTGAAAACCTGATAACCACGAGGATTGACTGCCAGGGCCACCAGCGCCTTGCGTCCATTGCTCCGCGTCTTCCCCTGATCAGGGCTCGCGGTTTGGCTCAACCAATTCAACTGGAAGTGCGACAGGCGATCCCAGGCGCCGTCCTGGGGCTCGCCGGTCATGTCGGAATAGGTGCTGGGCATGAAATAGCGGGAGGGCTGAATGCCCAAGGGCTCAGCCTGGGTCAGATAGTGCTCCAGAGGGTTCAGCGGCGTCCGGCTGTGGGCAGGGTGCAGGTCCATATACCAGGAGGTGTCAAACAAAGGGCTGGGCCGTAAGCGATCCCTCCCGCCCCGCAGCACAAAGTCCACCAGAGGCGCCGGGTCCTCACGCGCGGTGCTGGGGTTGCCGGCCTCGTAAAAATCGTGATCGAAAAGCGGGTGCGGCGAATGGCCGCCCATCCAACCACGGGAGAGGTAATGCAACAGGGGATGCCTGCCGTACAAGGCGGCGTCTGGGCAGTTGTCCAGGTAGTGGCGGCAGTTGAACAAAACATGGGGGTCGGTCCATACCGGCCCTTGGTTGCTCGACAGGTGCGCCAAGGCCGCCAAGCCGTTGGTGAAGGGGCAGCCCAGGGAGCGGGCATAGCAGGCCGGGTCGAAAAGCGGATGCGGGGCGCGCCCCTCGCCCTGGCCATGCACCAGCCAATGGGCCAGGGGATTGACCCCGGAGCGGGCCACGTCCGGATAGCGCCTCAAATAAAAGCGCGAATGAAACAGGGGGTGGGGGTTGCGGCCTTCCCAGGCTCCCCGGAACAGGAAATGCGCGAGGGGGTCTTGGCCCGAGCGGGCCACGTCTGGATTGTGCTTCAGGTAGTAGGCCTGATCGAACAGGGGTAGGGAGCCATCTTCAGACCCATCGGTCAGCAGAGCACGCCAAGCCGCCGAGGCGCCGTCGGCCACCAAGCGCCCCTGACTCCGGTGTTGGGCATTGTAGCGCCGCCGCAGCCGAGCCACCCAAAGCCGACGCCCTTGCCGGCCCCGCCCCCATGGCGTGCGTCCCAGGGTACGCCGGGCAGCGGCGCGCACCATGCCGCGCGGACCCAGGCCGTCCCCTACGTCCTGGGCACCGCCCACCTGGGCCTTCCCGGCGTTGGCCGTTGGACACGGCGGCTCCTCCAGCAAAAAACTTCGGCGAAGGTTGCGGTATTGGTCGGGGCCCAGGCGGTGGCGCAGTTGGTCTGAGCAACTGTCCAGATGGCGCAAAATCTCTGGGAAAACCAGGTTGGTGTGCAGCCGGCTGGACACGTCGCCGGTCAGAATGAACATGGAATTGATGCTCTGGGCGTAACTGTTGGCCCCATGGCGGCGGTAGCACCCGTGCGCCGTGGGGATGAGCAATGAGCCGCCAAGGGCGTGGGCAAAGTAGGCCAGGTAGCTGTCGGCGCACACCGCCAAGGCCCCTGCGTCTTGGGGCATGATCAGTTCCAGGGCGCTGCGCCGAAAAAACATCCCCGAGGTGGCGGTCCACAAATTTTCGAACCCGCCCCGATCCTCCGGCCTGACCAAGATCGGCGCGCAGGCCTGCTGCTCCACGGCCAACCGCCCGTCTTGGCCCCACCGCGCCCGGGGCTCGGGCAGGGACCGCTCCGGGGCTATTATTCCCAGCACGTGGCGGATATTGCCGGTCAACGACAGAACCTGGCCCTGAGCATCCACTTGGGCCAGATCGGCGCAGGACAGGTTCACATGGGTTTGGCCCTGGAGGTGAGCCCGAACGTGGGTGGAGAGCATGTCGGGCAGCCACCAGTCGTCGGCATCCAGGTAAGCCAGAAAATGGCCCTTGGTTTGCTCCAGACCGGTCTTGAAACCCTGCATCTGGCCCTGGTTGTGCGGGTGGCGCACCAGGCGAAAACGACCCGAACCCTCCTGGGCGATAAAATCGGCGATCACCTCCACCGAGTCGTCGCGGGAGCAGTCGTCCACCACCAGGCACTCCCAGTGGGGATAGTCCTGCGCGACCACCGACTCCAGGGCCTGGCGCACAAAACGCCCGTAGTTGAAACTGGTGACTACAACTGAAACCAGCGGAACCCTTAGCTTAGGCACAAACGAAGCTCCATCATCCATCATCACAATCGCCGGGTTGCGGCTCGGTGCTTGGGAGTGTCGGCAGATATTATAGCATCGTCTGAAATGAGATATGGCAAGAGCGGTAGGGTCGCTGCGGGTTGGAAAAGGAGGCCCGGCAAACCGGCTTTTGCTGGGCGGGTTCTACCCTTCTATCGCCTCCAGCTCTTCCCATCGGGAGAAGACTTCTTCCATTTCCCGCTCCAGTTCCTCCAGCCGGGCGCTGATGGCCGCCGCCTCTTTGCCTCCCTTGGCGTACAGCTCCGGGTCGGACACCCGCTGGTGCAGTTCGGCCTGCTCCCGCTCCAGGTCTTCAATGCGTTGAGGCAACCCGGCCAACTCCCGCTTTTGGTTGAAGCTCAGTTTGCGGGGCCGGTCCTGGGGAGGCCGCTTCTTGGCCTTGGCTGGTTTGGGGGCCTTGGGCTGCTCTGATGGCGACGCCCCAGCCCGCTGGGCCAGCCAGTCGTCATAGCCGCCCGCGTACTCGCCTACCACTCCCCCGCCTTCCAGGACCAGGGTGCCGGCCACCACGTTGTTGAGGAACTGGCGATCGTGGCTGACCAGGAGCACGGTGCCCTCGAACTCCACCAGGAGGTCTTCCAGCAACAACAGGGTGTCGCGGTCCAGATCGTTGGTGGGCTCGTCCAGCACCAGGAGATTGGCCGGTTTGGCGAACAGCTTGGCCAACAGCAGACGGTTGCGCTCCCCGCCGGAGAGCACCCGCACCGGGCTGTGCACCCGGTCGGCGCTGAAGAGAAAATCCTTTAGGTAGCTGATTACGTGACGCTGGCGGCCGCCTATAACCAGAGTGTCTTGACCTTCGGCCAGGTTCTCCTGCACCGTCTTGTCGTAGTCCAACTCCTCGCGCATCTGGTCGAAGTAGGCTATCTCCAGGTTGGCCCCCAGGCGGATATCACCGGACTGGGGCTCCAACCCACCCAGCAGGATCTTGAGCAGGGTGGTCTTGCCCGAGCCGTTGGGGCCCATGATGCCGATCTTGTCTCCCCTGAGGATCAGGGTGCTGAACTGCTTGATCAGCGGATGGGCATCGTCATAGGCAAAGCCCACCTCGTTGACCTCGGCCACCACCTTGCCCGACAGCCCCGCCTGCTGGGTTTGCAGCCTCGCCGAGCCCAGGACCTCCCGGCGCTTGGCCCGTTGCTCACGCATCTGCATGAGCCGCCGCACCCGGCCCTCGTCGCGGGTGCGCCGGGCCCTGAGGCCGCGATTCAGCCATGCCTCCTCTTGGGTCATCATTTTGTCGAACTTGGCCCGCTGTTCCTGCTCCATGTTGAGCGCCTCTTCCCGGCGGCGCAGGAACTCGTCGTAGGGGCAGTTCCAGTCGTAGATGCTTCCCCGGTCCAATTCCACCACCCGGGTGGCCAGGTTGCGGGCAAAGGCCCGGTCGTGGGAGATGAACACCATGGCCCCCTGGTAGTTCGCCAGGAACTCCTCCAGCCACACGATGGCTTTGATGTCCAGATGGTTGGTGGGCTCGTCCAGGAGCAATAATTGGGGGCTCATGGCCAAGGCCCTGGCCAAGAGCACCCGGCGCTTTAGGCCGCCGGAGAGGGTTTCCACCCGCGAGCCAGGGTCCAGGCCCAGGCGGGTCAGCACGGTGCGCAACCTGCGGTCGGCCAGCCACAAATCCTGGTCGTTGCCTTGCTCGGCGCTTTGCGCCCCGCCCTGCCCCCGGCGCAAGTCAATGAGGGTATCGCCCATGGGGCCCAACTCCTGGGCGGCCACTTCGTAAACCTCGCCCTCCATGCCGCCGGGGACGTTTTGGGGCAAATAACCGGTTTCCAGGCCCACCTCGCGGCTGACCTCGCCCGAGTCGGGCGGAATGGTGCCGGCCAATACCTTGAGAAGGCTGGATTTGCCCGCCCCGTTGCGGCCCAAAAGGCATACCCGCTCGCCGGGTTGCACCCGGAAGCCGATCCGATCCAGTAGGTTGGGGCCGCCAAAAGCCAGGCTGACGTCGAATAGATTGATAAGGGCCAAGGATGCGCTCCGCCGGGTTGGCTGTCTTTATTCGCCGGTTAATAAGGTGGGGGAATCATACCCTGCTTGGCGCGATTGTTCATGATCGGCGTGGGTTCGCTTTGACGATTGTAGCGAAAAGCCATGCGCGATTTTAATTCACCAGGCTTATGCTAGAATTTAATCTAGCACCCATGGCGGCTCCATCCGCCGCCTATCTGTGAATGCCGCAACGCCTGGAGGCAACCAATTGCCCTCAACCGCAAATAACCCCAAGGCGGTGGTGAGTTTTGCCCAGGTGGAGCGAGACGCCTCGCCGTCAGAGGTGCAGGCAGCCACACGGCGGGCGGCGGAAGCGGCCGACGATTTCGCCTGGCTGGCCCCCGGAGACTCGGTGTTCATCAAACCGGTGATCAATTCGGGAAACCCCTACCCCGCCACCACCAGCCCGCCCGCCGTGGCGGCCATGGTGGGCCTACTCAAACAAAAGGGGGCGGGCCGGGTTCTGGTGGGCGATATGGGCGGTATCGGGCACGTCAAGCAGCGCCCGAACGGGGTAAAAGGCAGCACCCGCCGTCTGGCCGTGGCCACCGGTATGGCCCAGGCCGCCGAACAAGCAGGAGCGGAACTGCATTTCTTTGAAGAGGCCGGTTGGGATGCTTTTTTTGAGGACCATCCCGCGCCAGACTCCCACTGGAAGGGCGGCCTGATGCTGCCCCTGGTGTTGCGCCAGGTGGACCACATCGTGCTCATGCCCCGTTGCAGCCGCCACGCCTTGTTGGGCAGCACCCTGGGCCTCAAGGCGGTGGTGGGCTACATGCGCTTTGACACTCGCGGGCAATACCACCACCAGGGAGCGCATATCCAGGAAATGACCGCCGAGGCCAACACGGTAAGCACTCTGCTCGCCAAGCAGCGTTTGGTGGTTAGCGCGGCGGACAAGATTTTGGCCACCTATGGGCCGGACAAGGGCCAGGTGCTGTCGCCGGAGGTGGGCCTGGTAATGGCCTCCACTTCGGTGGTGGCCCACGACCTCATGTCCCTGGCTTGGCTTATCCTCAATCGCCGGGGGCTGTCTGGGAGCCAACTGGGCATGTTCAACGATCCCAACAGCAGCCAACCGGTGGCCAATCTGGCCAACCACATGGTGGCCGGCATGCTGGGCGGGTTGGGGGCGGCGCTGACGGCCCAGGCCCTCACGCGCCGCGACCTGACCTCAGTGCACCAGGACAGGATTTTAGCCCGGGCCTTCCAGGTGATGGGCGGCGTCCCCCAGGTGGAGCCTGTGTTGGCCGGACCCGAACCGAGTAAAGGGCTCATAGACGAGCTCATGGGCGTGTGCGAGGACTAGGCTCTCGCCACGCCTTGATGGTGCATATCCCAGCTTTTCCTCGAGCACTTCGCAGGAAGCGCCCCCCTCGGCGGCCCATGCCCAGGGCCTCTGGGTTGTTTTGAACAATGGGCGCTATACCAGTATATTTTAGTCCTTTATTTTGAAGCGCGGCCCGCTTCCGAGAACATGCAAGAAGGGAAGTTCAGCATGGACGGCACACCGATTCTGTACCGTGTGGAAGACCAGATCGCCTGGATATCCATAAACCAGCCGGAGAAGATGAACCGGCTCGATTTTGCTTCCATGAGAGAATTGGCCCAAGCGGTTGAGCGGGCCGACAAAGACCACGGGGTAAAGGTGATCGTCATCAGCGGCGAGGGAGGCAAGGCCTTTTGCGCCGGAGGGGACATCGGCGATTTTGCCTCCGATTCGGTGCTGGCCGGTAAAAACAACCTACAGGGCTATGCCGACCTTTGCCTGGTGTTCAACCGCATAACCACGCCGTCCATAGCCATGATCAGCGGCTACGCTCTGGCCGGAGGTTGCGGCCTGGCCATGCTACCCCACATCAGCATAGCCACCTATGACTCGGTCTTCGGGGTTCCGGAGATCAAGGTCGGGGTTTGGCCCATGATGGTCATGGCCATCCTGTTCCGCACCGTGGGCCGCAAAAAGGGCCTGGAGCTTATCTGCACCGGTGAGCAGATCGACGCCCGGGAGGCGCTACGCATCGGCATGATCAACAAGGTGACCTCGCGCAACGAGCTGCGCGACGAAGTGCTGCAAGTGGCCAACCAGTTAAAGGGCCTGAGCCGGTCGATCATGAGCCTGGGCCTGGAGGCCTTCAACCACATCGGCGACCTGGAATACTCCAAGGCCATCTCCTACTTGAGAAACATGGTCGTTATGGTCAGCGAAACCACCGACTCCAAGGAAGGCCGCACCGCGTTCTTTGAAAAGCGCAAGCCGATCTGGGAGGACTGAGCCAGCGAAAGCCCTCCCACCCCACGACGGGATGGGAGGGCGTATGACGGCGGCTGTTGGCCAAGGAGGTGGGCCGAGGCGCCCCCTAAAGAGCGAAGCGCCCCGGCCCGGGGGGGGCTGTCTAGCGCCAAGGTCCTGGCGCGTATCTTCTCAAAATAATTCGTACAAATAAATCGTCGTGAGGAAGGCCATCGGAATATTGACAAGGCCTTCCACTTCTGCAAATATGCCACTCGTGACATATGTCATATCATTTACTATTCAATTGTTGTTTATTTATCGAAAGCACAAAATTTGACAAGCAAGCATTGTTATAAGGTTGGAGCACCCAACGCCCAGCGCCTTCAGCTAATCAATCAAGAGATGCAGCGGCAGGCCTCGTCCGGTTGGACCGACGAGGAGCGCCTGACCCGCCTGCGCGATCAGCTCCATGAACATGCGGGCCCCAAAGGCCAATCCTTTTGGCTAACCCTGGCGCGCCTGAGCGAGCTGGCCCTGTGGTGGGCCGGTTGCCTGGCCGATGCCGGTGAGTTTCAGGCCGTGGGCGACTTGTTGCTCAACCCGCCGCGCAAGACGCTATATGTGCGCGACCGGCCGGTCCCCTTGCGCCTGGTTCGTCATGAAGCCCTGACCGAGCAGGTGCGAGGCCTGGCCCCGGCCGGCGCGAATCTGCCGCTCTGGCTCAAGAGCCAGACCATGCTGGTCATCGAGGTTGAACCGCTGCTGCCTTTGCTGTTGGGCGACCTGAGCAGGTGGCCTCATCGCCCCCCTAAAACCTGCCGAGATTTCCAACTGCGCCTGGACCGCGTGGCCGGGGCGCTGTGCCATATCACCTCGCTCAACCTTGCCGAGGGCGCCAGCGTGGCCGAGCATTTGGCCAGGGTCCCGCAGGAAGAGGCCAGGGCCATCAAACGACACCTCTGCCGTTTCGATCTCGGGCGGTTCGACGCCCTGGGCCTCGCCCTGCGTGATGTATTGCCCTCGTCCGCGCCAATAACGGCCAACGGCCAGGGAGCCCCCCTGAACAACCGGGCTCCCCTGCCCTAGTCTTGCACCAGGGCCTTGGCGGTGAGGTCGGAGAGGTACTCCACCTTGACTCCCAGGCCGTAGTGTTCGTTCAGGTCGGAAAGCTGCGTATGGCAGTTTTCGCATGCAGTGCACAGCACCTCCGCCCCGGTGGCCTTCACCTGATCGGCCTTGACCTTGGCCGATTTCATGCGGAAGTCCTTCTCTCCCATGGCCACCAGGCCGCCTCCCCCGCCGCAGCACCAGTTGGCCTGGCGGTTGGGGGTCATCTCCACGAAGTTGTCGGTGAGCTGGTTCAGCACGTAGCGGGGCTGTTCGTAGATGCCCCCCTGGCGGGCGATCTGGCAGGGGTCGTGATAGGTAACCTTGCCGGGCAGCTTGCTCTTGTCCAGCTTGATGCGCCCCTGTTCCACGTAGCGGGCGATTAGCTCGGCGAAGGTGATGACCTTGAAGGGCTTTTCGCCGCTCATGTGCTTCATCACCCGGTAGGCGGTGCCGCATTCGCAGATCACCACTTCCTTGATGTTCAGGCGCTTGGCCTCCTCGACGATGCGCCCGGCGATCTCCTTGGTCTTGGCCGGGTTGCCTACGAAGGCCCCGAAGTTCACCGCCTCGAAGTAGCTGAGCGACCATTTCTCCCCGGCTGCGTTCATGATGGCCGCCGCCGGGATGATGGAGTGCTTGCCGGCCAGGGCCACGTAGAGCACGTCGGCGTCCTGCACATCCAGGGGCACCACCTCCGCGCCGCCCTCGGAGCGCCAACGCTCCAGCACTTCTTTTTCCAGGTTCTTGGCCGCGGTGGCGAAGTTTTCCTTGGTCTTCTCGATGGTCTTGCCCTTGGCTATGGACATGTCCGCCAGCATGGTCAGGGTCTTGGGCTCCTGGTCCGCGGTGATAAGAAGCATCTTGGCGATGCCCTGGATCACGCCGGTGTCGATGCCAAAGGGGCAGTAGGTCATGCAGCGGCGGCAGCCGGTGCAGGTGTAGGCGGTCTCGTAGACCTTTTCCATCCAGTGGTCGCTTAGCTCCACCGCCTCGTTGAGTTTTTTGGCGATTTTGCCCTTCTTGAAGTACTCCTCGTAGATGCGCCTGATGTTCTGGGCGCGGCCCACGGCGGTGTAGCGCGTCTCGGGCGAGGAGGCGTAGGCGTGGCAGGCCTCGATGCACAGCCCGCAACGGGAGCAGTTTTCCAGGTACATCTTGGCCGCCTGGCTCAGGCGCTCGGAAAAGGTCTGGATAAGCTCTTGTTTCAGCTTGGCATCCATGGTGGTTAGCCCCTCCTCAGCTTGTTCAGCGGGATGGCGAAGAAGGTGTGCATTATTTTGCTGAAGGGCAGCACCATTAAGAAAAGGTTGGCCAGGAAAACGTGAGTCACCAGAACCACGTAGTGGCCGCCATCGATGGTCTCCGCCGGGTCGGCCCAGGAGAAGTGGAACAGGCCGTTCAGGTAGCCGCCGAAGTCCTGCTTGGTCAGCATGAAGCCGTTCTCGCTCCAGGAGTTGGCCCAGGAGATGATGTCGCCGGACATGGCCACGCAAAACAACAGGAACAGCAGCAAATAGTCGGCCGGCACCGAGATCTCGCGCAGGGGTGAGGCGAAGCGGCGCAGCAGGAAATAGAGGATGGCCGCGGTGACCACCACTCCCACCGCGCCGTTGCCGATCATGTGCGGCGAGTCGGCGGGGTAGATGTTGAACCAGGGCATGAGGTCAAGGTGGGCCAGGATGAGCACGGCCACGCCCAGATGGAACAGGATAAGGAAGACCCAGAAGGTAGGGTTGTAACGGCGCACCGTGGGCATGCTCAGGGCTCCCCACACGGCGCTGGGCACCGGGTGGTCCTTGTCCGGGAACACCTTGAGGGTGAAGGGGTGGGCGGGGGCCTTGGCCACCCGCGCCACCTTCACCGCGATCCCCACGAGGCACCAGGCCACGGCCACATATACCATGGGCACGGTGATTACATAGAAGATCTGGTTGACCATGCTCTTCGCGTCCCGAGCCTAGCTGTTGCGCTTGACGAAGATCTTGATGAACTCGCCACCCTGCTCGGTGTCCAGCACCTCGTTGCCCGAGGTTTCGGCCCAGGCAGGGAAGTCAGAGAGGGAGCCGGGATCGGTGGTGTGGACTTCGATGACGTCACCCACGTTCACCGAGCCGATTTCCTGGCTCATCTTGACCACGGGCATGGGGCAGGGCAGACCTTTGAGATCCAGAACCTTGGCGGCGTTGATATCGGACATCTTTCTTTCTCCTTGTGGCTTTGCCGTGAAGTTGAGGCGTTTATTTCTACGGTTTAGATGAAAAGCTGGTTGGAGGACTTGCCGGAGTTGGCCAGGAAGGTGGCCACGCCCACATAGTCGATGTTGGGATAGTCGATGATCTCTTCATGCTTGAAGCCCATGAGGTCCATGGACATCTCGCATACCTTGATCTCCACCCCCAGTTGGGCCGCTATGTCGAAAAGCTGGTCCAGAGTGGGGGCGTTCTTCTTTTTCATGAGGCTTTTGAGCATGGCGGTGCCCATGCCGCCCATGTGCATCTGGCTCAGCTTCAGGGCGTTACGGCCCTTGGGCAGCATCCAGCCGAACATCTTGGACATGAAGTCCTTGCCGTCCACCTTCTTCTTGGCGTCGCGCAAGGCGGCGGTGCCCCAGAAGGTGAAGAACATAACGACCTTCATACCCATGGCCGCGGCGCCGGTGGCGATTATCATGGCGGCCAGAAGCTTGTCCAGGTCGCCGGAGAAGACCACCATGGACAGCTTGTTTTCCAAGGCCACGCCTGCCGGTTTGGGGGCGGGGGCCGTTTCTTCCAGTTTGTGTGCAGGCTCAGCGTTCATGTTTCCTCCAGGGGCGATTGATTCTAAAAGGTTGGGGACCGGCCTTGTCAGGTGGCCTGACAGCCGTCCAGGCAGGCCAATAGTTGGCGCAACTGAGGCCGGGCCAGGGTGTAGTACACCTCGCCGTCGCGGCGTTCGGTGCTCACCAGCCCGCTCATGCGCAAGATGCGAAGCTGTTGGGATACGGCCGCCGGGGTTCTTTCCAGGCGCTCGGCCATGAAGATCACCCGCTGGTCCGACTGGCACAGCAGGGAGATGATCCTCAGGCGCACCGGGTGGGCGATGGCCTTGACCATCTCGGTGATGGCGTCGGCTCGTTGCTGGCTTTCGGCTAGGCTGCTCATATTCGGCCTTTTGAAGCTCCCAAGTTATGAAGTTCTGCAACTTGTTACTCTCAGCATGTGAGCAGGGAACGTGCCAAAAGCCGATTCTTTTAATATGACTTGTAAGTATCTGTTATTTTTATTCTTATTTTTTGGCCGAGAGACTTGCTCAATCACAAGTGTTTAAGTAGACTATCTTATGTTTAAACATTGTTTAGACGGTAGGTAGACATGGACGTAAATATCGCCTCCTATTGGGGCACAGTGGCCGACATACTCCACGACACGGTTTTGGTGGTTGACCCCCAAGGCCGCATCGTGCGCATCAACCAGGCCGGTGAAGAGCTGACCGGCTACAGCCGCGAGCAGATCGAGGGGCAATCCTGCCGGGTGCTCAACTGCACCGGCTGCAAAATCATCGGCAAGGGCAGCGGGGTGGACTACTGCGGCCTGTTCAGCGCCGGTGAGGTTCGCTCCAAACGCTGCACCATCACCAACCGTGCGGGCGAGCGGGTGGTGGTGCTCAAAAGAGCCAGCGTGCTCAAGGACGACCAGGGCAACATCACCGGGGCGGTGGAGACCCTCACCGACCTCACCGAACTGCATGAGAAGGACCGCGAGATATCCCAGTTGCGCCGGACCTTGCGCGGTGATGACGGTTTCGAGGGCCTGGTGGGCAATTCCCCGGCCATGACCAGCCTGTACCGCCTCATCGATACCGTGGCCCAGTCCGACTACCCGGTGCTGATCCAGGGGGCCAGCGGCACGGGCAAGGAACTGGCCGCCGAGGCCATCCACCGCCGGGGGCCCCGGGCGGGCAAGCCCTATCTGAAAGTGAACTGCGCGGCCCTGAACCCCAACCTATTGGAGAGCGAGCTTTTCGGGCACGTAAAGGGCTCCTTCACCGGGGCGGACCGGGACCGGGTGGGCCGCTTCGAGGCGGCCGAGGGCGGCGACATTCTGCTGGACGAGATCGGCGAGATCCCCCCGGCCACTCAACTCAGGCTGCTTCGGGTGTTGCAGGAGAAGGAGATAGAGCGGGTGGGCGAGAACCGACCCCGCCCGGTGAACGCGCGCATCCTGGCGGCCACCAACCGCGACCTGGCCGAGTTGGTGCGCCGTGGCGCCTTTAGAGAGGACCTGTTCTACCGCCTGGACGTGGTCCCGGTGCAGATGCCCTCCCTGGCCGAGCGCCGGGAGGACCTTCCCCTCTTGGTGGAGCACTTCATGGCCCAGGCCGTGGCCAAGTCCGGCAAAAACATCGTGGGAATGTCTCCGGACTCCTTTGACCTGCTGGACGCCTACCCTTGGCCGGGCAACGTGCGCGAGCTGCGCCACGCGGTGGAGTACGCCTGCGTGCTCTGCCCCGGCGGGCTCATCACCGCAGAGCATCTGCCGCCCAAACTGCGCCACGCCATTGCCGCGCAACCCGCCGCCGCATCCCAGGAGGGGCGGCGCATGGCCCAGCGCCAAGAGCTGATCGAGGCCCTGCGCCAGGCCGGGGGCAACAAGAGCAAGGCCGCCGAGTTGCTGGGGGTGTGCCGGGCCACGGTGTGGAACCGCATCAACCGGCTGAATATAGACTGCGACCATGACCTATAGGCCGCCGGAGATGCGGCGATGACTATTGACTGGGCGTGTCCTATAATGGTCCGGGTTTCGCAACGAGACTAAGGTGGCCGCCGCGTAATCGCGGCTGATGGTTTCGGGAGGATCATGAGAGAGCAGTGGAACTCGCGCACCGGCTTTGTTTTGGCCGCGGTGGGCTCGGCGGTGGGCCTGGGAAACATCTGGCGCTTCCCCTACATGGCCTATGAGAACGGGGGAGGCGCTTTTCTCATCCCCTATTTCTTCGCCATGCTCACCGCCGGAGTGCCCTTCCTCATCATGGAGTTCGCCCTGGGCCACCGCTACAAAAGCGCGGCTCCGCTGACCTTCCACGCCATCAAGGCCCGTTGGGAGTTCCTGGGCTGGTGGCAGGTTCTGGTCTGCCTGGTCATCTCCTTCTACTATGTAGTCATTCTGGGATGGACGGTGTGCTACTTCTTCCTCAGTCTGCACCAGGGCTGGGGCGGCGATCCCTCGTCATATTTTTTCAAGGACTTCCTGCACCTCACCGCCAGCCCCCTGGAGCCGGGAGGCATGCGCTGGCCCATCGTGGCGGCCAACGTCTTGTGTTGGCTGGCGGCCTGGTTGGTTCTGTGGCGGGGGGTGCGGGCGGGCATCGAGCGGGTGAACAAGTTTTTCATGCCGGTGCTCTTCATACTGGTCCTGGCGCTCCTGGCCCGGGCCGTCACCCTGCCTGGCGCGGCCGATGGCCTGAACTGGCTGTTCAAACCGGACTTCTCCAACCTGTGGAACTACAAGGTCTGGACCGCGGCTTACGGCCAGATATTCTTCACCCTGTCCATTGGTTTCGGCATCATGATCGCCTACTCCAGCTATCTGCCGGACAACGCCGACATCGCCAACAACGGCTTTATCACCGTGTTCCTCAACTGCGGCTTCAGCCTGTTGGCGGGCACCATGGTGTTTGGAGTGCTGGGCTTCATGGCGGCCCAACAGGGTGTGCCCATCAAGGAGGTCGTCTCCCAGGGAGTGGGCCTGGCCTTTGCCACCATCCCGGCGGCCCTGAACATGATGCCCGCCGCCGGGCTGTTCGGGGGGGTGTTTTTCCTGGCGCTGTTGTTCGCCGGTTTTTCCAGCTTCGTGTCTATCGTGGAGGCCTGCGTGGCCCCGCTCATGGAAAAGCTGGGTTGGACGCGGGGCCGGGCTGTGGGCGTGTTATGCGGCTTGGGTCTGGTGGGCAGCTTGGCCTTTTCCACCGGCGGCGGCCTGTTGCTTTTGGACATCGTGGACCACTTCATCAACAACTTCGGCATAGTCTTCGGCGGCCTGGCCGAGATCATCATGATCGCCTGGTTGGGCCGCCTGGCTGAAATGCGCGGGTACATAAACCGGGTTTCGGACTTTCCCCTGGGCCGCTGGTGGCCGTTCTGTCTAAAGGTAGTCACCCCGCTCACCTTGGGGGTAATGGCCGTGTCCAACCTGGTGGGCGATTTGGCCCAGCCCTACGGCGGCTATCCCCTGGCCGCGCTCATCGCCTTTGGCTGGGCGCTCATGGCCGCCATTGGCCTGGGCGCTTGGTGGCTGGCCGCCAAACGCTGGGCCTACTAACCAAGGAGCTTGGTCATGACTCTGGGCGCATGGATAATGCTGATAGGCGGATTCGTGGTAACTCTGGGCGGGGCTGCCGCATGCCTGGCCGTGGCCATAAAAAAAGGTCGCGCGGACTAGCTGTTGTCAGCTTGGTGGTTTGCTGTTTAACTTAGCATCTACAGCCGGCCCACTCTCCACGCAAGGTTGTGGTTGTCTCATCTCAAGGGACAAAAAAATCCGCCCCGGCCCATTAAGGACCGGGGCGGAGCGATGTTTCAGGCTTGGGCTAGGCTCCCTTGGCGTCCAGGGCGCGCAGCACCTTTTCCGGCGTGGCCGGCAGGTTGGTTATCCAAATCCCCACCGCGTCGTGGATGGCGTTGACTATGGCCGGACCGGGGGTGTTGGCGGTCATTTCGCCGATTCCCTTGGCCCCGTAGGGACCGTTGGTGGAGGGGCATTCGTAGATTACCGACTCCATGTCAGGCACGTCCATGGTGGTGGGAATGGCGTAGTCGCCCAGGTTGTCCGGCTGGAAGTCCAGGCTGGGGTAGAAGGGGTGCAGGTTCTCGGACATGGCCGCGCCCACACCCATGGTGGCCCCGCCGTCGATCTGGCCCTCCAGGTGGGTGGGGTTCATGGCCTTGCCCACGTCATAGGAGTTGACCAGGCGCAAGATCTCCACCTCGCCGGTCTCGGTATCCACTTCCACTTCGGCATAGCTTGCCGCCCAGGCCAGGGTGCAGAAAGGATCGCACTCGCCGGTCTCCGGGTCCATGGCTGCGGGGTCGCGCATGTAGTGGCCCAGGCCCAGGATGAGCTTGCGCATGCCGAAGGTGCCGGCTCCGGCCACCTCGCCTATGGGCAGAGCCTTGTCCGGGTTGCCCTTCACCCTGATTTGGTTGTCTATCGCTTCCAACTCGTCCTCGGAGCACTCCAACATCACCGCAGCCACCTCAAAGAGGATGCGCCGGGCGTCCTCGGCGGCCAACTTGGTGGCCAGGCCATCCACGTAGGTGACCCGGCTGGCAAAAGTGCCGAAGCTCAGGGGGCAGTTGTCAGTGTCGTCGTTGACCACCTTCACCGCCTCGTAGTCGATGCCCAGCACCTCGGCGGTGATCTGGGCCATGATGGTCTTGCATCCTTGACCGATGTCGCATGAGCCCACGGTGACCACGGCGGAGCCGTCGGGCTGCACCTTGACCATGGCCTGGCTGGAGTCGCCACCGCCGCTCATGCCCGAAGGGTACATTCCCGCGGCTAGTCCTTTTCCTCGCTTTTTCATTTGGCTACCCCCTTTCCTGGGTGGAGGCCATGGCCTTCAGATGGCCGGGAAGTTCCACACCCGCCTTGGCGGCCAGGTTTTGCAGCACCTCGATCACCGCCACACTGTTGAGAATTCGTTTAGTCGGGGTGAACTCCCCCTTGCGGAAGGCGTTGGTCATGCGCACTTCCCAGGGGTCCATGCCCAGGCGGTCGGCGATCTGGTCCATCTGCACCTCAGTGGCGAAGGCCGCCGGGGTGATGCCGAAGCCGCGCATGGAGCTGGCCGGAGGCTTGTTGGTATATACGCAGTAGCCTCGCACCCTCACGTTGGGTATGAAATAGGGGCCCGCCCCTAGGTAGCAGTGCTTTTCCACCACATAGGGATTGAGCGAGGCGTAGGAGCCGGCGTCGCGGATGGAGGTCATCTGGCGCCCGATGATGCGGCCCTGTTTGGTCACCGCGTCCTTGATGGTGATGTGCCAGGCGCCCCGGAAGGTGCTGTAGAGCAGGTCCTCGGCCCGGGTCCAGCGCCACTTGCAGGGCCGGCCGGTCTTGAGCGCCAGCAGGGCGGCCACGTGGTCGGCCATGATGTCGTTCTTGCCGCCGAAGCCGCCGCCCACCGTGCCGCCCACGTAGTTCAGGTCGGCGTAGCCGGTGTTGTGGCGCCAGGCGCTGCCGGTCTTGGCCTTCCATTGCTTGCAGTGCAGGTCGCCGGGCTCCATCTGCAGAATGCCGCAGAGCATGCCCAGGTGGAAATACAGGGCCTGGCTGACGGTGTAGATGGTCAGTTTGGGTCCGGCGTGGGGCACCGCCAGGGAGCATATGGGCTCCATGGGAGCGTGCTCCACCGAGGGATGCAGATGGACGCTTTCCACGATCTCGTCGGCCTGCTCAAAGGCCTTGTCCACGTCGCCCAGATTCACCTGGCGGTAGTTGTTGTCATCCCAAATCTGGAAGTTGCCCTCGGGCCGCGTCTGAGGCGCGCCATCCTTCATGGCCTCCAGGGGGTCCAGCACCGCCTGCTGCTCTTCGATCTCCAGGCCTATCTTTTCCAAGGCCTCCATGGCGGCGTCTTCGTCCACCGCCGCCACCGCGGCGATGGCCTCGCCCTTGTAGCGGATGTCCTCGCCAACCAGCACCGGCTGGTCGGGAATCAGGCCGAAGGCGTTGCAGGGCACGTCGGCGGCGGTGATTACACCGGCCACGCCGGGCATCTTCTCCGCCGCGCTGATGTCCAGGTTCTTGATCTTGCCCTTGCTCACCGGGCTGCGCAGGGCCTTGACGGTCAGGGTGCCGGGCACCACTTGGTCATCCACGAACTTGGTTTCGCCGGTAACGTGGGCCATGCCGTCGTAACGGGTGACTCTTTGTCCTATTACGTTGCTCATGTGCTCACCCCCCCTTAGCTCTTCATCTCATCGGCCGCGGCCAACACCGAGTCGATGATCTTGACATAGCCGGTGCAGCGGCACAGGTTGCCCGAGAGCGCCTCCTTGACCTCGTCCCGGGTGGGCGAGGGGTTGGCGTCCAGCAGGGCCTTGGAGGCCAGGATCATGCCCGGGGTGCAGAAGCCGCATTGGCTGCCGTAATTCTCGTGAAAGGCCTTTTGCAGCGGATGGATGTCGCCGGGCTCGATGATGCCTTCCAGGGTGGTGACCGACTTACCCTGGACCGACAGGGCGTTGGTGATGCAAGAGCGCACCAGAACGCCGTCTAAGAGCACCGAGCAGGTGCCGCAGTCGCCGGTGTTGCAGCCCACCTTGGGGCTGGTGATGTGCAGTTTGTCGCGCAGGACCTCCAGCAGGGTGGTCTTGAGGCCCACCTCCACCTTGTGGCCCTGACCGTTTACGGTGAGTTCCAGAGTGTGCATGGAGCCCTCCTTTCTAGCCGGCCAGCTCGGTGAGAAGTTGCTTGACCACAGCCTCGGAGGCCCGCTTGCGATACCAGGCGGTGCCTCGCGCGTCATCGATGGGGCTGGTGGCCTCGGCCGCTGCTTTGGCCGCCGCGGCGATGGTCGCCTCGTCCAGGGTCTTGCCTTGGAGCAGGCCCGCCGCATCTTGGGCCAGTAGGGGGGTGGGGGCCACCGCGCCCAGGGCGATGGCCGCCCCGCTCACCTGGCCGCCACTAATGGAACAGTAGACCGCCACCGACACCACGGACAGGCTCTGGGCCTTGCGCTTGCCCACCTTGCGGTAGGCCCACTTGGCCTCGGCCGGCTGGGCCGGCACCTTCACCTGGGCGATGATCTCGTCGGCTCCCAGCACGCTCTGGCCAGGGCCGGTGAAGAACTCGGCCAGGGGCACCTCGCGCTCGCCCTTGGCGCCCACCAGCTTAAGGGACGCGCCCAGAGCCAACAGAGGCGTGGCCGTGTCCGCCGCCGGAGAAGCGTTGGCCAGGTTGCCGCCGATGGTTCCGGCGTTGCGGATGGCCGGGGAAGCCATCTGCTTGATGGCCGCGGCCAACAGCGGTGTTTTGTCGGCCACCAGGGGCGAGGCCTGTATCACGCTTAGGGGCGTAGCCGCGCCGATGAGCAAAGCATCCCCTTCCTGGCTGATGCCGCTCATCCCGGCGTCGCCAAGATAAATGATAACTTGGGGTTTGAACATGCGCTTGTTGACGGCGACCATGAGGTCGGTTCCCCCGGCCAACACACGAGCGGACCCGCCGTGTTGGGCCAGCAGACCGGCCGCCTCCTGTGGGCTGGCGGCCCGGAAGAATTCACCTTCAGCCATGACAGATCTCCTCCTGATATGGAATTGAAAACAAGTAAAAACCTTGTGTCGACTTTTCAACTCATCGTGAGCAGGCCTTGTTTTCCCGCTTTACTACAACCTAAAAAACGACTCTATAACCAAACCGCTCCATCCTCGGCACCGGCCACTCCCGACCGGTAGGCCCCGAGCACCCCGAGGGCGGGATGCTCCGGCCTCTTGAGGCCCTCATCCCTGCGGCGATTCATTTCATCCTCAGGCACCAGCAGATCCAAACGGCCGCCGGGTACGTCTATGGCGATCTCGTCGCCGTCTTGCACATAGGCCAGAGGGCCACCCTCCCAAGCCTCGGGCGAGACGTGGCCCACGCAAGGGCCACGGGTGGCCCCGGAGAAGCGCCCGTCGGTTACCATGGCCACCGAGGTGTGCAGCCCCATGCCCACCAGCATGGCCGCCGGTATGGACAACTCGCGCATGCCGGGCCCGCCCTTGGGCCCTTCGTGGCGCACCACCAGCACGCTGCCGGGCTTGACTTGTTTTTCCATAAGGAAGCGCCGCACGTCCTCTTCGGAATCGAACACCACCGCCGGGCCGCGATGCACCAGCATGGATGGCTCCACCCCAGTCTTTTTGACCACCGCCCCGGCCGGGGCCAGGCTGCCGGTAAGCAGGCCGAAGCAGCCGTCCGAGGCCAGGGGATCGTCGGCGCGGTGGATCACCTGACCGTCCGGCTCGGGCGCGGCCTCCAGGGCATCCTTCAGGATGCCGCCCATGGCCAGGGGCGCGCTCAGGTCCAGGTGCCGGGCGATGGACTTGAGTAGAACAGGCACCCCGCCGGCGGCGTGATAATCCTCCAGATTGTAGGCGCTGGATGGTTTGAACTTGGCCACCACCGGCACCGATGCCTGGAGCCGGTCAAAGGCGGCCAGGTCCATTTCCAGGTCCAGGCGGCGGGCCAGGGCCATCAGATGCAGCACCGCGTTGGTGCTGCCGCCAGAGGCGGAGACGTACTTCACGCCGTTGGCCAGGGAGCCGTGGCCCAGCAGGGATCGGAAGCTCACCCCGCGGCGCACCAGTTCCACCGCGGCCTCGCCCACGTCCCGGGCCTGGCGCACCTTGGCCGCGGCAAAGGCCAGCATGGTGGCCGAGCCAAAGGGGGCCAGTCCAGCGGCCTCCAAGAAACAGCCCATGGTGTTGGCCGTGCCCATCATGGAGCAGGTCCCGGCGGTGGGGCAGAAGCTCTCCTGCCAGCCCAGGAAGGTCTCCTGGTCCATCTCGTCGTTGCGCCGCTTGCCGATGGCCTCCTTGAGGTCGCTGGTCACCACCCGGCGCTCGCCCTGGCGGCAGGGCAGCATGGCACCGGCGGTGATGAACACCGTGGGGAGATCCAGACGGGCGGCGGCCAGGAGCATGCCGGGAATGATCTTGTCGCAGGAGGCCAGCATGACCATGCCCTCAAATCCGTGGGCCGCCACCATGGCCTCGATGCTGCCGGCGATGAGGTCGCGCTGGGGCAGAATGTAGCGCTGCCCCGGTCCCTGGGCCATGCCGTCACAGGGGGCGGGCACGTTGAACTCGCCCGGCGCGCCCCCGGCGGCCCAGATGCCTTCCTTTACCCGCGCGGCCAAATCGCGCAGGGGCGAATGACCCGGGTTCACCTCGGTAAAGGAGTTGACCACCGCGATCATGGGTTTGGCCAAATCGGCCGAGCGGTAGCCCACCGAGTGCATGAGCCCCCGGTAATAGGCTTCGGTAATGTCGGCGGCATCGCCGCGATGTTTGGCCATACCTAAACTTTCCTGAACTCCACGTCCAGCAGCCGCTCGAACACCTTGAACATGGCGCCTTTGCCCAGGTCTCCATGGCCCTCGGCCAATGCCATCTGATAGGTGGTGGTGGCGGCGGAGGTCATGGGCAGGGGAATCTGTTTATTGGCCGAAATTTCGGCCGCGCTGATCATGTCCTTGTAGGCGTGCTTGAGGGGATAGCCCTGATCGAACACGCCCTCCAGGGCCAGAGGCGCGAAGAACTCGGCGGCAAAGCTGCGCCCGGTGCCGGTGGTCACCACCTGGGTAACTTTCTCCGGGTCCAGCCCCAGCTTGGTGGCCATGGGAAGTATCTCGGCGATGGCCGCGCAAGAGATGTTGAACAGAAGCTGGTTCACCAGCTTGGTAAGTTGGCCGCTGCCCACCTGGCCCATGTTGAGCACCTTGTTGCCCATGGCCTCAAAGGCCGGGGTGAGCGCCTGGAACACCTCGGATGAGCCACCGTACATGACGGTCAGCTCACCGCTGATGGCCCTGGCCTCCATGCCCGACACCGGCGCGTCCACCAGAACCACGCCCTGCCCTGCCAGGCGCTCGGCCAGCTCCAGGGTGGGCAGATAGCTGGTGGTGCCGCAGTCACAGATGATCAGTCCGGGCTGGGCCGTGGAGGCCAAGCCGTCCTTACCGAAAATGACCTCTTCCACGATGGCGGTGTTGGGCAGACTGAGCAACACCCACTCATTGTCCTGGGCCAGCTCGGCCGGGTTGGCCGCCTGCTTGGCCCCGGCCTGGATCAGCTCATCCACCGCCGCCTGATTCAGATCGAACACCGTGGTGTCGAATCCGGCCTTCACCAGATTGATCGCCATCCATTTGCCCATCTGGCCCAGGCCGATGAAACCGATTTTCGTGCTCATGATGTATGTCCTTATTCCAGGCCCAGCATGGCCGCGGGGTTGTCTTGCACCATTTTCTTCACCTCGGCCTGGCTGAAGCCGAAGTTCAAAACGTCGGTGATGTAGATGCCCATCTGTTGGGCGGGGATGGGGTTGAGCCACTGGCCGCTGTCGGTGCTCATAATGCAGTGCTCGGCGCCCACCGCTTTCATGCCCTCAAACATGGCCTCGCGGGTGATGGGGTGTCCCACCTGGCGGGTGGTGTCGTTGAAAACGTGCTCCAGCCAGGTGGCGCCCAGGTCCAACAGCTCCTTCATCTCATCCACGCTGTAGTTGACGAAGCTGGCCATGGGGTGGGTGACCACGATCTTTTTGACCCCGCGCTTGGCGGCCTCGGCCACCAGCACCTTGGCTTCGGGCTTGCTGATGTGCCCGGTGGCCAGGGATGAGCCGTGGGCGATAATCTGGTCGAAGATGGCGTAGCACTCGTCCATGAGGCTGCCGTCGTCCTTCAGCAGGTATAGGCCCTTGAGGTCCGCGCTGAGCTCCCCGGCCAGGTTCTTGACGTGGCTCTTGTTGGCCACGAACTCCCTGGCGTGCAGGGTGGGCATCCACACCGTCTTGGCCCCCATCTTGAGCGCCGGGCCCACCGCCTGGGGATTGACCCCGCCCACCGACAGGTTCATGGCTACCCCGCCGAACACCGGGAAGCCGGTGACATCGCTGGCCACCTGGGCCCTGGCGGCGGTTTCGGTCCAGTGGTTTTTGATGAGGATGGCGCGCATGCCCACTTCCTGGGCGCACTGGGCCAGCTCCACATCGTTCATGATGCGCGGGTATACGTCGGGCGCGGAGTGAATGTGAATATCGCAGGCTCCTTCCAGGAGCCCCCGCACCGTGGGGGTGAAGCGCAGGTTCATATCTAATACCTTTCGGGTCTTTTGTTGGGGTCGTTCAGGCCGGTGGGCAGCACCCACTTGCCGTAGGGGAAGTTGCCCACCCGCATGGCGGGGCCGTGCTTTTCCTGGGCCAGTTGATAGGCCTGGTCCAGGGAAGTCAC
The DNA here is from genome assembly GCA_021737645.1 of Desulfarculaceae bacterium. Lineage (GTDB taxonomy): Bacteria > Desulfobacterota > Desulfarculia > Desulfarculales > Desulfarculaceae > Desulfoferula. The sequence goes on along the minus strand of JAIPDO010000014.1, from coordinate 22,706 downwards.
CGCGGTGATGCGGTTCAAAGCGAAGTCTTCCAAGCGTTCGGGCTCGGTGACCACGATCACCTCTTTGCGGGCCATGATCTCTATGATAGGCATCCACAGGCAGGCGTGCCAAAGGGCCTGCTTGCCGTAGAAAACATCTTCAAACAGGCGGCGGATGGCCTCCGGGGTGGGGGGCATGTAGTCCTTGGCGTAGGAATAGTGGGCCATGCCGCCGGGCACCGGAGTGGCCAGGATGATGGTGCCTCCGTCCTTTACAAAGTGGTCCAAATTGGCCACCGGCCAGCAGGCGTGGGCGAAAAAGAAGTCGCCCGGGAAGCTGCCGGCTATGGCCAGATCCACCTTGCCCCCGGCGCTCTCCACGTCGAAGGTGTAGTGCCGGTCGTACTTGGCCACCGAAGCCCGGTGGGCGGCGATGGTCTCCCCGGCGGTGAGTTCCATCACTTCCAGGTCCGGGTTCAGCACGGCCAGCAGGGACATATCCAAACCGCTTAGGCGACAGGCGTCCTCGATGTCCTCGCGCATGCGGTTGAGCGGCGGTTCGTAGCCCACGTTGGAGTATGGCGAGGTCATCAGCCGGTGGTTCCACTCCACCGTCTCAAAGGAGCTGACGCCCGGCACCACCATGGACCCGCCCCCGCCGTAGCCCCACAGGGTGGCCTGGGTCATGGTCACCGCCAGGGTGAGGTCGGCCCCCATAAAGCGTTTGTGACAACTAAGGGGAGTGCCGTAGGTGGTGACCCCCACGAAGTCGAAGTCCCAGGTCTCCCGGGCCTTGCTCTGGTACACCGGCACGCCCGAGGCCAAAATCTCCTTGCCCAGCTTGCGCTCCAGCTCGGCGTGCCTCATTTCCCGAAGCAAACCGCTGGCCACCAGGATCTCCGCCTTTTTACCTGCGTCGGCAATGGCTTTCATGATGGGGGGCAGCAGCTTGTGGGCCGGAGTGAGGCGGGCGAAGTTATCCACCAGGATGCATACGGTGTTCGCCTGGGCCAGACGCTGACTAAAGGGTGGGCCCGCCACCGGGTTCTCCAGGGCGTCCATCACCGCCCGGCCCAGGTCGGGCAAGGGACCGGGGAAGCTCTTGGCGGTGTCCAGGGCCAGGTTCTCGCCGGTCAGGTCGAAATCCAGGACGCCCTTTACGCCGTAAGGGATACGTATGTTTGCCATGAGGAGTTGTCCTTCCCTTTCCGGATAGGCGGTCTGGGGGAATTAATTTTGCATTGGGTCATCGTTTCCGCCCCATTACCGTTTGTTGCCAACGGGCCTGTCCGCCGCCTTTTCCCGGACGCTACTTGCCCGCGGCAGCGGCCCCCTTTTCGGACTTTTGCCGGTAATAATCCTCTACGCTGGTCTTGAAATCTTCCAAATGACGGCGCATGGCTTCCCCCGCCGCCGCGGGGTCGTGCTTGATGATCGCGCGATATATCTGGCGGTGCGCCTCGGTGGAGCGCCCGAACAGCCCCGGCAGCACCGACAGGGACTCCAAGGTCCAGCGCTCCATGAACCCCCGAATGGTTGCCAGCAAATGACCCATGAAACGATTGCCGGAGCTTTCCGCGATTAGAAGGTGGAAGGCCATGTTCACTTGGCTGTAGCCGTCGGTGTCGCCGGCCTCCAGCAACAGATTCATCTGTTGAATCAATTTCCCCATTTCCTGGAGCTGTTCATCGGTGGCGTGGCGGGCGGCAAGCTCCACCGACCCCACCTCTATGACCTGGCGGGCGTCGATCAGCTCCATGGTGGCGTTGGGATCCGCCATCAGGGGGGCGTTGATGTGCTCGGTGTATATCAAGGGTGCGCTGGTCACGATGACGGTGCCTATCTTGGGGCGCTGCTCCACCACGCCCAAGATGGCCAGGGTGTGCAGGGCCTCGCGCAGCACGGTGCGGCTGACTCCCAGCTGGGCCGCGAATTCGTTTTGGTTGGGCAACTTGTCTCCCGCTGACAACTCACCGCCGGTGATCATTCGCTTAATTTCCTCGATCACCCGATCCGCTAGTTTTTTTTTGTTGATGGACGCCATTTTTCCTCGCATGCAGGTTATAGGTCACCAAATGGCCGTTGCTGAGAGACCTCACAAGTTAATTGGGTGACGCGTCCTATCATATACCAATAGCATCAATAACCTCGAGCTTATTGCGGCGCCGCCTGCTGGCAGCGATCGGTTCCGTTGCCGTTGATGCCCAGGTAGAAATCCTGTAAATGCTTGTTTTGTTTAAGCTCATCCGAAGTTCCCTCAATCCGAATGCAACCTTGTTCCAGCACGTAGCCGTAGCTGGCTATCTCCAGGGCCAGTTTCACATTCTGTTCAACCAACAGAAAAGCCAGGCCCTGGGATTGTTGTATCTGGCGGATGATGCGGAAAACCTCCCGCACCAACAGGGGGGACAGGCCCATGGAGGGCTCATCCAATAAAACCATGCGGGGGCGGCTCATGAGGGCCCGGGCGATGGCCAGCATTTGTTGCTCGCCGCCGGAGAGATAACCCGCCGGGGTGGATCTGCGTTCGGCCAGACGGGGGAAGAACTCCAGCCACTGGGCCAAGTCCTTGGCGATGCGGCGCCGGTCCTTCTGCGAGTAGGCGCCCATCTCCAGGTTTTCCTTCACCGTCAGGTCCGGAAACAGGAAGCGGCCCTCCATGACATGCATCACTCCCAGGCGCACCATGCGAACCGCGCTGTAGCCGGTGACCGTCCGGCCTTCCAGAAGCACCCGCCCGGAGGCCACCGCCCCGCCATCGCTACGCAACATGCCCGAAACCGCTTTTAGAGCGGTGGACTTGCCTGCCCCATTGGCTCCCAACAAGGCCACCATGCGTCCGGCCGGCACCTCGAAGGAGATGCCGTCCAGCACCCGGACGACCCGGTTGTAGATTACCCTGAGGTCCTGCACCTGTAGCATGCGCCGCGTTTCCCGCCTGAGTGTTTCCGGTCCGGCCGGGCGCTTGGCCCGGCCGGAGGTTATTGCTTATATGGCTCCCTACCGGGGCAGGGTGTTATCCCAGACCTTCACCCACTTGCCGTTTTGCACCTGGTACACCGGCACCACCATGGAGGCGCGGTGATCGGTGGGGGTAAAGGTGATGGGCGGCACCAAACCGCCGGGTGAGTAATCCTTCATCTGCTCGAAGGCCCATTTAAGGTTGGGCCCGTTGATGGGCTTGCCCGCTTTCTTGAGCATGCGCATGGCATCGGCGGCCATCATGGCCTGCGCCCAGCCTCGGATGAAGTGGGTGTTGGCCCTATCCGGGTAGCCCGAGGCCTCGATGGCCTTCATGGCCGGGGTGTTGGTGCTGCCGTAGGGGACCGATCCGTACATGGTGTAGTGACCCTCGGCATCGGGGCCGGCATTCTTGATGAAGGCCTCGGTGCCCGCATATACGTTTCCGATGATCTTTGCGTTGTCGCCTTGCTTTTTCAGGTCCTTGGCCAAGACGGCCATGGCGCTGTCGGTGTTGCCCATCCAGATGTACTTGGCGCCGGCTTTCTTGAACTTGAGCACCTGCTGCACCGCGTCGGTGGGCACGTAACCGATGTTCTCCTCGGCCACGACGGCCACCCCGTCCTTCTTGGCTTCATCCTTGATGTCGGCAATGGGGGCTTCGCCAAAGCCGCCGGGGTTGTAGATCAGAGCCAGGTTGCCGTTCTTGTGCTTGACGAACTGCACCGCGCTGCGGCCGGCGGTGGAGTAGTCGGCGTTGGTCATGAAGTAGTAAGGCGCCTTTTTGGAGTCCACCATCTCCTTGGCATAGGACACGGGCATATAGATGGTCTTGGTCCTGGTGCTGAAGGGAATGACGGCGATGGAATCCGGGGTGCCGAAGCCGTGCACCAGGGGCACTTTGTACTGGCCCGCCAGCCTCTTGAAGGCGGCCACGGTCTTGGGAACGTCGTAGCCGCATTCAATCTCCACTACTTTAACCTTCTCGCCGTCAATGCCCCCGTTGGCGTTGATCCACTTCCAGGCGGCCAGCACCCCGTCCATGTGCGGGATGCCCGAGTCGGACGTGGGCGCAGTGCGGTTGGATATGCCGCCCAGCACGATTTCGGCCTGAGCGGTCGTGCCCACCACGAGTAGGGCCATGGCGACCAGGGCCATGCCAAAGAACCATTTCCGTTTCATGTCTTCCTCCTTTGCGTTACTAAATCTCTAGCTTGGTCACTGGCGGCTTCCGCCGGGGCAAACGCCGTAAAATTGCCAGTACTCCCGCTGCTGGAGTTATCTGGGAGGTGAAGATTCATGAGCGGGTTTGGCTCCCCTTGCCGGTGTGATTCAGGGCCCATTGCCGGGTACGGTTCCAGGCACGGGCCAGGCCCTGCGGCTCGAAGAGCAAAAAAACGACTACAATCAAACCGAACACCCCCAGGCGTATGGGGGCCATTTCGCCGGTGTTATGGGAAAACATCAAAATGATGGTGTCCAAGATTTCTGGAACCAGGACGATGAAAGCCGCGCCAAGCACCGATCCGGCCAGGGAGCCCAGCCCCCCGATAATCACCAGGGCCAGAAATTGGATGGACACGGATAGGCTGAAAGCCTGTATGGCCACGAATTCCAGGTATTGCCCGAACAGGGCTCCCGCCACTCCCGCATAAAAGGTGGCCAGGCCAAAGGAAGCCATCTTGGTGCGAAAAACGTTGACGCCCATCATTTCCGCGGCCTGGGAGCGATCCCGTACCGCGTTGAAGGCGCGTCCCAGACGCGAACGTTCGATATTGAGGTTGGCCACCGCTCCCAGCACGGCAAAGGCCAGGGCCAGCAGGTAGAAACGGTGGCTGTCCATGAAACTGATGCCCAGCATCACCGGGCGTTCCGCGAAGCGGCCGTCCTGACCGCCGGTGAGCCAGCGGGACTGCTCGAAGGCCCAATAAAGAATGATCTGGGCGGCGAAGCTGGCCATGGCCAGATACACCCCCTTGAGGCGGAGGCTGGGAAGGCCGAAGACCATGCCCACCACCGAGGTGATGAGACCGGCCAATAAAACGGCCGGCAGGGCGGGCAGGCCCAGGTTCTGAATGAGGTAGGCGGAAGAAAACGCCCCGACTCCCATGAAGGCCGCGTGGGCAATGGAAATCATGCCGGTGTTGCCCAAAAGTATGTTCAGGCCCATGGCCGACAGGGCGAAGACGGTGATCTGGGTGAGCAGGGCCAGGTGGTAGTCCCCCATGAACTGGGAAACCACGGCGAGGCACGCGATGAGGGCCACCGCGCCGATGCGGTCGAATCTGTCGGCCAACAGGGGCCTGCCGCGGAGGACTGTTTCGATCACAACGCCATCCCCTAAAGCTTCTCGATGTCTTTACGGCCGAACAGGCCGGTGGGACGCACCCACAGGATCGCCACCAGGATGAAGAATGGGGCCACCGGACCCAGCCCGTGCAGGCCGGTGAGGTCCTTCAAGTATCCGCCGCCCAAATTTTCCAGAACCCCGATGATCACCCCACTGATCGTTGCTCCCACGATGGAGTCCAGGCCACCGAGGATCACCGCCGGAAACACCTTCACGCCATAAAAGGAAAGCTCTGGGCTTAGCCCGGCGATGTTGCCGGTGAGCACCCCTCCCACCCCGGAAACCACCGCCGAGATGATCCAGGCGATGGCGAATATTTTGGTCAGGGGCACGCCCATGCTTTCAGCCGCCTTGCGGCTGCTGGCCGTGGCCCGCATAACCAACCCCACGCGGGTGAATTTGAAAAATGCCCCGAACATGGCCATGAAGGCCAAGGAGAGCATGAACGACCACAAATAAAGTTGACTGACCGTGACCACACCCAAGTCGATTCCCTGGCGGGGAAACACCTCGGGAAAAGGTATGGAGGTGGCGCCCCACACCCCAAGCACCACTGCTCGCAAGATGATCCCGATGCCGATGGTGACCATGATCACCGCCAAGGCGGGAGCGCCCATCATGCGCCGAAGCACCAAGCGCTCTATAGCCAGGGCCAGGATGACCATGAATCCCATGGTCATGAGAAACGAGACCAGAAAAGGCATGCCGGTGACCTGGATTATCTCAAGGCAAATATAGGCGCCGATCATCAGCAACTCGCCCTGAGCGAAGTTCACCACCTCGGTGGCTTTGTAGATGAGCACCAGGCCCAGAGCGACCATGGAATAGATGCTCCCCACCACGATTCCGTTGATGATCAGGCCTAGGAAGTAATCCATTGCTTACCTAACCTCAGACCGTATCACCCAGGTAAGCCCGGCGTACTTGAGGGTCTTCAATTACTTCCAGAGGGGGGCCCAAGGCGATTCGTTGGCCAAAATCCAACACCAAAACGCGGTGAGATATCTCCATCACCACCCCCATGTCGTGCTCGATCATCACCACGGTGATGCCCCGATCCTGATTGAGCTTTTGCACCAGGGCGGCTATCTCCATCTTTTCGCCGGAGGTCATGCCGGCCATCGGTTCATCCAAGAGCAACAGGTCGGGCTGGGCCACCAGCGCGCGGGCCAGCTCCACCCTTTTCTGGGTGCCGTAGGCCAGCTCCGAGGCGGGCACATCGGCGAATTGCTCCACTCCAAGCTCGGCCATGATCTCCCGCGCCTGGGCACGGTGGCGGCCTTCCTGGCGGCTGCAACCCAAAGGGCTCCAGTAAAGGCAGGAACGCAGCAGGCCGCTGCGAAGCCGGTAGTCGCTACCCACAAGGACGTTGTCCTCGACGGTTTCGTTGGGGAACAAGGCGATGTTTTGAAAGGTGCGCATTATCCCTAGCTTAGGCCGCAAATGTGACTTTTGGCCCACCAACTCGGCCCCATTGATCCTGATGCTGCCTTTTGGCGTATAACGCCCTGAAATACAGTCGAAAAGAGTAGTTTTCCCTGCTCCGTTGGGGCCGATAATTGAAAACAACTCTCCCTGAGACACCGAGAAGCTGACATCCATCAGGGCCTGAACCCCGCCGAAGTTGAGCCCCACTTGTTGTACTTCCAGAAGCATTGCCGCCATGGTTAGCCAAACACCTAGAAAGTGCAGGGAAAATCGTAGGTTCCCTGGGCGAATGCCGGTGAAATGCTCCGAGTGGAACCCCATAAAGTCTTATGATAGTACATTACTATCAAAGTATGATTTTGCGTGTCAAGCCCCGATGTGCCGGCCAGAGGTAAAAAAAAACCGGGAAAAACAAAATGGCCAAAAAATATTTAAGGCCCATAACAGTTATTAATAACATATTAAAACTCTAAATAGACTTGCCCTGGCGGCCAGTGGGAAGCGCTTTGGCCTTTTCGGTTGACAGTTTAACCAGAGGGATGCTAATTGATAGTATCATACGATATATAAAGGTGTCCGGCGGGCTTGGAGGCATGACGGCCCGGCGATGCGATGCGTGTGATTGTCGCTCACAGCCGGTCAGGATGAGATGGTCAGGTGTATAATCAATATATTTCGCATGTTGGGCAGATTGTAGCGTCGCCCCCGACGTTGCAATCCGTTTAGGGCATGACGCTTTTGCTTTCTTCAGGGTAGTATTTCAGCAAGGCGCGCCGGGCAGGCCGGATGGCTGCGGGAACTTAACGCACCGAAAAACCAGCCCGGCGCTTGTCGAGGCATTATTTGCGGAGGAGTATTCCATCCCCATGACTCATATACTTAGTTTTCAACTCAATGGCGCGCCGGTGCAGGCATTGGTCAAGCCCAGCGACAGCCTGTTGGACGTACTGCGGGAAAAGCTGGACGTGACCAGCCCCAAACGAGGGTGCGACAGCGGGGACTGCGGGGCATGCACCGTGTTGCTCGATGGTACGGCGGTGCGCGCCTGCCTCACTTGCGCGCTCACCGTGGAAGGCAAGCAGGTGGTCACCGTGGAGGGGCTTAGCCGGGAAGGCGAATTGCAGCCCCTGCAGGAGGCCTTCATGGCCCACGGTGGCAGCCAGTGCGGCTTTTGCACCTCGGGCATGCTGGTGAGCGCCACGGCCTTGCTCGCCAAAAACCCTCATCCCCAGCGTCAGGAGATCGCCCAGGAGATGTCGGGCAACCTGTGCCGTTGCGGATGCTACGAGGAGATAACCCAGGCCATTCTGGACACGGCCCGCAAGGGCGAGTAGGGGGGCAAGGCCATGAACCAATACATCGGCAAGGCCATGCCGCGCTACGATGCCCAAGGCCATGTGACCGGCAAAGTGCGTTACGTGGACGACATCAAGGTGCCAGGCATGAAATGCGTGAAGGTGCTGCGCAGCCCGGTGCACAAAGGTGTCATCAAAAATCTGGATTTTTCCAAGGCCATGACGGTTCCCGGCGTGGTGGGCTTTGTCACCGCCCAGGACATACCCGGCAAGAACGCCTACGGCCGCTTCCAGGACATGCCGGTCCTGGCTCCTGAAAACCGGGTGCGCTACCGCGGCGAGCCTATCGCGGCAGTGGTGGCCGCGGACGAGGACACGGCCCTGGAGGCCCTTTCCCTGGTGAGCCTGGACATAGAAGAGCAGACACCGGTATTCGACATGTTCGAGGCCATGAAGCCCGACGCGCCCTTGGTTCGTCACGATTCCAAGAGCAACGTATGGGTGCACTACCCGCCGGACATCACCGAGGTGACCATGGTCAAAGGCCGGGTGGACGAGGGCATGGCCCAGGCCGATCAGGTGATCCATGGCCGCTACTCCACCGGAGTGCAGGACCACGCCCCCATGGAGACCAACGTGTCGGTGGCCTATCGCGATGAAATGGACCGTCTGGTCATCCACACCGTCAGCCAGACCATCTACGCCCATCTGGGCATGCTCTGCGCCATCCTGGCCATGCCCATGAGCCAGATCCGCTATATCGGCGGCCGGGTGGGTGGGGCCTTTGGCGGCAAGAACGACATCCACACCGATCACATCGCCGCCCTGGCGGTGCTCAAGTTCGGCCACCCGGTCAAGTACCGCCTGAGCCGGGAAGAGGACTTGCAGTTCACCACCAAACGCGGGGCCTTTGTGCTGGATTTCAAGACCGGGGTGAAAAACGACGGCCGCCTCACTGCCTGCCGCATCGACATCTGGCACGACACCGGGGCCTATGCGGGCATGTCGCCCTATGGCCTGGAAAAGTGCGCCATGTTCGCGCCGGGGCCCTATGACTTCCCGCACGTCAAAGTGACGGCGCGCACCATATTCACCAACCGGCCCATATCCAGCTCCATGCGCGGCTTCTCGGTTATCAACGGCCAGATCGCCTCGGAGATTCACATGAACCGGGTGGCCGAGGCCCTGGGCATGGACCCCTGGGAGTTGCGCTTCGCCAATGCCTGGCGCGACGGAGACCAGGGAGTCACCGGCTACAAAGTGCGCGGGGCCGGGGCCCTGGAAGCCATGAAAAAGGCGGCGGAACTGGCAGGCATAAAGCTGCCGGACAAGCTCATGTCCATGAGTTCGCGGGGGAGGCAGGCATCATGAAAAAGAACGGCGTGGGCATGTGCCTGGTGTTGCACCCCACCGGAAGAAAAGGCGGCGGCGACCCCAGCCAGGCCATCATTCAGCTAAAACCCGACGGCAGCCTGTTTTTAAAGGTAGGGGCGGTGGATCTCGGCCAGGGGGCCTTGACCATGCTGCGGCAGGTGGCCGCCGAGGCCATGGACGTGGATATCGCCACGGTGTATGCCAGCAACCGCTCCGACGACCTGGCCCCGCTCAGCGCGGGCAGCGCGGCCAGCCGGGTTACCCTGGTGGACCCCCATGCGGTGGTGGAGGCGGCCAAGGACCTCAGGGCCAAGATAGCCGCCTTCGCCGCGCATCGCCTGGAGATAGACGCCGGAAATGTGGAGTTGGCCGACGGCAAGGCCTTTGCCAAGGACAATCCCCACCACCACATGACCTTCGCCGATATCGGCATGATCGCCAACCTGGGCGAGGGCGTGATCCTGGTGGGAACGGGAGCCTGGCAACCCTCCCCGGTGCAGGGCCACGACCCCGAGACCGGCTATCTGGACCAGGAGAGCGTCATATCCTTTGGCTGCTGCGTGGCCGAGGTGAGCGTGGACACCGGCACCGGCGAGGTGGAGGTGACCAAGCTGGTGCAGGTATGGGAGGTGGGCAAGGCCATCAACCCGCTTATGGTCAAGCAGCAGATCAACGGCGGCTTGCAGATAGGCATGGGCCTTGCGCTGCGGGAAAACCTGTTCCCCCACTACCCGGACCCGACCCACGGCATCGAGGCCCTGGCCGATTACCCCATGCCCACCTTCATGGACTACCCGCCCGAGCTGATCCACGGCATCCAAGAGGTGCCCCACCCCATGGGGGTCAAGGGAGCCAAGGGATTTTCCGAGGGCAGCGCCACCGCGCCGGTGCCTGCCATCATCTCGGCTATCCACGACGCGGTGGGGGTTTGGATTCACGAGGTGCCCGCCACCCCGGAGGTGGTTCTTCGCGCCCTAGATGCCAAGGAGCATGGTGGAGCCACGGACTACTGGTCGCATCAGGACCGGAGCGCCTGGCTTGCGTAGCTAAGCCTGCGCCCCGACCCACCAGCCGCTCTGGGGGCTAGACGGTGATTTTGGCCCCCTGGGCCAGATCGGCGGGAGAGATGTTGTACAGGGCGTCCAGCAGGTTCACCTGGAGGCTGCCCGGGCCGCTGGAGACAGCCGCGGCTTTCTCGCCGGCCAAGCCTACGTAGGCCAGGGCCGCCGCCGTGGCCTCCAGGGGATCGGGCTCCACGGCCAAAAACGCGCCGATGATGGCGGTGGCCAAGCAGCCGGTGCCGGTGACCTTGGTCATCAGGGGGTGGCCGTTGGCCACACGCAGGGTGCGGCTGCCATCGGTGATCAGGTCCACCGCGCCGGTGATGGCCACCGGGGTTGCGATGGCCAGGGCCAGGTCCCGGCCGGCCTGGGAGGCCTCATCAACGCTGTGGGCCGAATCCACGCCCTTGGTCTGACCGGCGTAGTCGGCCAGCGAGAGCACCTCCGAAGCGTTGCCGCGCACCACGCTCACCCCGGCCTCGTCGATAATGCGGCGGCTGGAGTTGGTGCGAAGCTCGGTGGCGCCGGAGCCCACCGGGTCCAGAACCACCGGCACCCCCAGGGCGCGGGCTTTGTTGGCGGCCAGCAGCATGGACTCGACCCAGGGCGGGGTCAGGGTGCCTATGTTGAGCACCAGCGCCCCGGCGAATGAGACCATTTGCTCCACCTCTTCGATGGCGTGGGCCATCACCGGAGAGGCCCCGCAGGCCAGCAGAGCGTTGGCCGTGGAATTCATGACCACAAAGTTGGTGATGTTGTGGACCAGCGGTTGCTTCTCGCGGACCCTGGCCAGGCACTCCGCCGCTTTTTGGGCCAAAGTCTCCATGATGTCTCTCCCATAATGTGACAGGAACAGTCCTTGCCACCGCGGCGGCTCGTGGTTTGATTCTAGCCGAGCATGGCCCGCAGCAACTGGGCGGCAGCCTTTTGGGGGTCTGCCTGGCAACATACGGCCGAGATGACCGCCATGCCGTGGGCTCCCGCCTGCATAACCTCGGCGGCCCGGGCGGCGTTGATGCCGCCTATGGCGATCACCGGCAGGCCGAATTCGCGCGACACCCGGCGCACCATATCCAGGCCGCCGACCGGGTTGGCATCGGCCTTGGAGGTGGTGGGATAGACCGGGCCCAACCCGATATAATCCACCCCGCCCGCCAGGCAAATCCCTGCCTGGTCCATGTTCGAAGCCGAACCGCCAATTATCTTGTCCGGCCCCATGATTTCCCGGGCCAGGGCCAGGGGAAAGTCGTCTTGGCCCAGATGGACCCCATCGGCCTCGGCGGCCAGGGCCACGTCCAGCCGGTCGTTGATGATGAGCTTGGCTTTTTGGCGGCGGCAGATGGCCTGCATGTGGCGGGCAGTCTCGATCATTTGCCGGGTGGACCCCAGCTTTTGGCGGAACTGGATCACGCCCGCCCCCCCGGCGATGGCCAACTGGGCCAACTCTTCGTGGGAGTAGCGCTGCTGCAACTCAGTGTCCGTCAGGACGTGCAATCGATCGATGTTCTTCAACCAGGCCCTTCCTTCATTTTTTACGGCAAATTGCGGCGCAATGGTTGCGCAAATATAGCACGAGCCAAAAATATGGCCCAGGCCAAAGGGCATAAACCATTGATGTCTTTGGTGGCGAGAGACGAAGTTGGACCGCCGACACAGGGCTTTTTTACAGCGCCGCTTGGAGGCGAGAGCGCAGCATAAGGGCTGCCTTAGCCGGCCGGCGAAAACCGAACCGGCCAAGGCTAATGCCCTTGAAATATTCTAGCGAGCAGGCTTTGATGCGGCCTCTGTTGGTGCCTGGCCTAGCTGGCCCGCTGCTGCTCACCCATACCGGCGACTACCTGAACATCGTTGTTCTTTTTATTCAGCCAGCCGTGGTAAACGATCAACTCGGGGTGGTTGTCCAGGCTACCGAAATCGCGCACCGCTACGCCGCGCCCAGCGGCCATGCTGGCGTCGTAGGCCCGGAACTCCCTGATGTCTTTGCCTTGGGCCGAGGGTTTTTGCACCTGCTTGAGCTTCCAGACCCAGTCGGGATCTTCTTTGTAGGTAACCACCAGTTCCCGGCCCACCGCGGCGTGAATATCACGGGGCTTTTCGCCCTTGCCCGCGCCGCCGGGAGCCTGGACGGTCGCCACTTGTTTCTCGTGCTTGGTCTGGTCTTCGCGTTTAAACAGCTTGCCGAACATGGGTCACCTCCTGAATGTGACGGGCTTATCAACCCTGGCCAAGTGCTTAGCAATATCCGTGCTAGAACGCTAACCTGCCGAAAACACTTACCGCGCTACCGGCAAAGGGGGCCTGGCGGAAATCCGATTTCCGCTTTTTGCCCGCTATCGTGGGCCCGATTGATGGTTGATGGAATTTTGTCCTGTTATTACATGCGGTTGCCAGGATGAAATTCCGTTTCCTCCTTGGCTGCCGCCGGACATGCCAACCCTGAGGCGGCGACCTCATGGGGTGATTGGGCCAGGCCACGGGTGAGCCAACCGTTCTTGTGGGGGGTAAGCAGGGCCCACAGGCTGATCCAGGACAGGGCCACCATCCAAAACAGGGTGTAGGGGAAGGCCCAGAGAAAGTTGCTGTTGCGGTGGCGCAGCACATAGACCAGGGCCGGCAGAATTCCGCCGATAAAGGCCCCAAGCAGCAGGTTTACCGCCATGACCTGGGGACTGAGCAAAATCACCCCCAGGGCACCCAGCTTGAGCCACTCCCCGGCGGTCATGCGGAACAGATGAATGAGCAGGTTCACCCGCGCACCCAGGGCCGGGGTCTGGCGAAAGCGCCGGAAGATAAAGCTGGTCATAACCAGGGTCTCGCGGACGTTGCTGCGGGCCCAGCGCAAAAACATGCGGCACAGTCCCTTGTAATGCAGGGGCACCTCGGTCAACACCACGGCCTGACGGGCGAAAAGGACATGATGGCCGCTCTTGAGAACCAGGTTGGTCAAGGCGCGGTCTTCGCCGATGTTGGCCGGTCGGCCGCAGAAATGCTGGTTGAGCCAAGCATCCAAATGGGGCCGCACCGCCTCTTCGCGGTAGGCGGCCAAGGCTCCGGGCGTGGTCATCACCGTGTTGATGCGGCTCTGGGCCGCCCGGATGAAGTCGAAGCTGAAGACGAAGCTCACCTCCATCATGCGGGGGATGATGCCCTGGCCGCGGTTGAGCACCCGCACGTTACCGGCCACCGCCCCGCAACGGGGGTCGCGCACCAGGGGGGTGACCAGGTGGCGCAGGGTGGCGGGCAGCACCTCGGAGTCGCTGTCCACGGTGACCAGCACCGAGCCGCGGGCCCTGGCGAATCCCTGATACAAAGCGTGGCGCTTGCCCCGGTTGGAGGCCAGGCGCACTAGTTCCATTCGATCGCCCAGTTCTTGCCCGGCTTTGCTCATCCACTCCCAGGTGTCGTCGCGGCTGCCATCGTCCACGGCCACAAGATGCAGCTTCTGGGGAGGATAGTCGCTGGCCGCCAGGCTCCTGAGGGTGGCCAGCACCTGCGCCCCCTCGTTGTAGGAGGGAACCACCACAGTGACTTCGGGAAGTTCCTCGTCTGGGCACGCCGCCATGTCACGATAGGCCACAGCCAGGTAAATACGCCATACCATGGCAAAAATGGCTACCAGAAGCGAAAGGCGGGCTAGGCTCAGCCAGGGTGAATCCTCCAGCTGATAGTTGAGTAGTTCCAACTCGTCCAAAAATTCGTCACCAAAATACCAGGCTCCCAGGCCCAGGGCCGCCAGGGCCAGAAGAGTGAGCAGGGTGCCGGTCTTGGAAAAAATGCCGGCCGGAGCCGCCAATGCTTTGGATGAAACCGCGGGAAAAGTGGCCATTAAAAAATCCTGTGTGTTGTTGCTATGCCGTGGGGACGGGCAAAATGCCCTCGCAGCCTCCCCCTGCTTATAGGCAATTTAGGTGCCACTCGATAACTGATCTAGTTGCTTGAATATTTTTGGTAAAGTTAAATAAAGAGGAATTGCTGATTCCTCAGTTTCTTGCGGGGAGAGTGGGCGTTTTTGTGGTGGGAAAAAACGTGGCGCGGCGCTAATATTCGACCTGAAAACCTGTCTACTAAAGGGGTGGGCCATGAAGTCGATGCTGGTGGCCACCACCGACTCTTCGGTGAAGGCCAGTCTGCGTAGCGCGCTTAAGCGCGGGCAGCGGTTGGAAGAAGCCGTTTCGGCCCAGGCATGCCTGGATCTCATGGCCCGGCGGCGTTTCGACTTGGCCTTCGTGGATATCGCCTTTATCAACGAGCAACTGATCCCCGGCGAAGATACCGACTACGCCGCCGCCCTAAAGCCCTTCCGCCGTTCCAGCGGCGGCCCTCCGCTCATCGTGCTAACCCCCGCCGAGCGCATCCGCCAGACCGTGTCCGCGGTCAAGGCAGGGGCGGACAACTACCTCACCTATCCGGTGGACCCCCATGAGGTGGAACTGGTCATCGCCGGGCTCAACGCCCGGAGGCAGATCGAATCCGAGCTGGAGTATCTGCGCGAAAGTTTCTGGCGGGGCGAGGCCCAAGGCCTGGTGCGCACCCGTTCGCCGCTCATGCGCGAGGTCTACGAAAAACTGGAGATGGTGGCCCCCACCAGAGCCACGGTGCTCCTAACCGGCGAGACCGGCACCGGCAAAAGCCTCCTGGCGCGTTTGATCCACATGCATTCCTCCCGTTCGGGAGGCCCCTTGGTGGCGGTGCACTGCGGCTCCATGCCCGACACCCTGGTGGAAAGCGAGCTTTTCGGCCACGAAAGGGGTGCCTTTACCGGAGCCGAGCGCCGCAAGCTGGGCAAGTTTCAGATCGCCGACCAGGGCACCATCTTTCTGGACGAGGTGGGCACCATCTCCCCGGCGGCCCAGATCAAGCTCTTGCAGGTGCTGCAGGAAGGCAGCTTTTGCCGGGTGGGCGGGGAACAGGACGTTTCGGTGGACGTGCGGGTGGTGGCGGCCAGCAACGTGGATTTGGCCAAGAAAATCAGCGACGGCAGCTTCCGCGACGACCTCTACTACCGGCTCAACGTCTTTGCCATCGAGCTGCCCCCCCTGCGCGCCCGCCGCGAAGACCTGCCCTTGTTGGTGTCCACCCTCTTGGAGCGGCTAAACCGCAACTACAGTAAGGGCATCACCGGGGTGGACGAGCGAGCCATGCAGGTCCTTGGCGCCTATGCCTGGCCGGGCAACATCCGCGAGTTGGAAAACCTTTTGGAGCGGGCCTACATCCTGGAGCGGGGCAGCCGCCTGAGCCCGGCCAGCTTCCCGGCCGACCTGGTGGCCCTGGAGCATCCCGGCGAGGCCGACGAGGCCGGCGATGGGCAGAGCCTGGCCGAGGTGCGCCGCCGGGCGGTGGAAGAGGTGGAGCGGCGATATCTGGAGCGGCTGCTGACCACCAAAAAGGGCCGGGTGGACCACGCCGCGGCCCAGGCCGGGGTCACCACCCGTCAACTGCGTAACCTGCTGACCAAATACGGCCTGGCCTCCAAGCACTTCAAATAGGCCCCGCCGGAAAACCGGCTTCCTTTTTCTAACTACGCCCTACAATAAATCTAAAAAATACAGCTATATACGTTGTGGCACACCAATTGCTTATCCCCCAGGAGAACCGGCACCTGAACGGGAAAGGACAAAAGGTGGGCGCTAAAGCCGAAACCCAACAGATCACGGGACTGATTCTCCCGGTGGAGTGGGACCAGCGAGGCAAGGTGAAGGCCGTGGCCATCGCCGCCTATGACGAGTCCAACTACCGGGTGGCGCCGGGCGGCTTGGGGGCGGAGCTTGCGAGCCGCTTGAAGCGCGAAGTGACGGTTTGGGGCCGGGTGGAGTGTCTGGCTGATGGAAAAACAATTTTGATAGAGGGATATGAGATGAGCAAGAGCAGCAAAGGCAAAATTACGGGTCTGGCCCTGGCGGCCGTGGTCGGTCTGGCGTTGACTGCCGCCCCGGTGGCTGTAGCCGCCGACCAAGGGGCCGCAACTCAACCGGCGATGACCAAACCGGCAATGGCCGCACCGGCGGCAGCCAAGCCCGCAGTGGCCAAACCGGCCAAGACCAAGGCCATGAAGGCGGTAAAACGCAGCCCCAAGGTGCGTATGCTGCAAGACACCCTGAACAGCAAGGGCGCCAAGCTGAAGGTGGACGGCATCATGGGCAAAAAGACCCGCATGGCCCTCAAAGCCTTCCAAAAACAAAACGGCCTGAAGGTCACCGGCAAGGTGGACGCGGCCACCAAAAAGGCCCTGGGCCTGAAGTAAGTGCGCACTCCGTCCGGGCCTCGTGCCCGGGCGGAAAAGCTTTGCCCCGCGGGCGGGAGCCCGGTGAGCAGTGGAAGGACCGACCAATGAGTCGAAGCGAAAATAGCGTTGCCGCCGCGGAGCCTCCCCATCAGGGTTGCAGCTCCGCCCAAACTCTGACCCAGCCGGCGCCGTTGGCGTTGGCCCTAGGCCAGGCCCTGGAGCCTCGCCCATCCGCTATCCGCCCGGCGGCCTCATTCCGCCGTCGCTTCTTCCCAGGGCTCACCGCCACCCAGTGGAACGACTGGCGCTGGCAGGTGCGCAACCGGGTCACCTCCCTTAACGGGCTTTCCCGCTATCTGCGGCTCAGCCCGGCCGAGGAGAGGGCCTTCAGCGGCAACTCCGGCAAGCTGCCGGTGGGAATCACCCCCTATTACCTTAGTTTGATGGACCCGGACAATCCGGCCGATCCCCTGCGCCGCACCATGGTTCCCACCTGGTTCGAGGCAGTGGTGAACCCCGGCGAGAGCAACGACCCCCTGGGCGAGGAGCACGACATGGCCGCGCCGGGGCTGGTGCACCGCTATCCGGACCGGGTGCTGTTTTTGGCCACCGGCTTTTGCAGCGCCTATTGCCGCTATTGCACCCGCTCGCGCATGGTGGGCGGCGGCAACCACGGCATGGCCCACAGCCGGGGCGACATGGAGCAGGCCATCGCCTACATCGAGGCCACGCCCTCGGTGCGCGACGTGCTGATCTCCGGCGGCGACCCCTTGACTATGGCCGACGACCGCCTGGAGTGGCTCTTGACCAGGCTTCGCCGCATACCCCACGTGGAGATGCTGCGCATCGGGACCAAGACCCCGGCGGTGTTGCCCCAGCGCATAACCAAGGATCTGGTGAAACGGCTTAAACGTTTCCATCCCTTGTTCATGAGCCTGCACTTCACCCACCCGGCGGAGCTGACCCCCGAGACGGCCCGGGCCTGCGCCCGCTTGGCCGACGCGGGCATTCCCCTGGGCAGCCAGACGGTGCTGTTGGCCGGAGTCAACGACTCGGTGCCGGTGATGCGCCGGCTTATGCAAGGGCTTTTGAAGATGCGGGTCAGGCCCTACTACCTGTACCAGTGCGATCCCATCGCCGGGTCGGGGCATTTCCGCACCCCGGTCAGCAAGGGTCTGGAGATCATTCAGGGCCTCAGGGGCCACACCAGCGGTTACGCGGTGCCCACTTTCGTCATCGACGCCCCCGGCGGCGGCGGCAAGGTGGCCCTGTACCCCGAGGCGGTGGCCGGCCGCGACGGCGGCAACTTGTTGCTGAAAAACTACCAAGGCGACACCTACGCTTACCCCGACCAAGGCGGGGAATGGGGCCCGGCTGCCTGCTGAGCCCAAGGAGATACGGCCATGTTGGTGGGTATGACCTATGACCTGCGCTCGGAATACCTGGCCAAAGGATTTTCCGAGGAAGAGGTTGCCGAGTTCGACAGCCCCCGCACCGTGGAGGGCATAGAAGACGCCCTGAGGGCCGCCGGGCACCAGTGCGACCGCATCGGCTCCCTTCCTTCCCTGGTGGGCCGTTTGGCCCAAGGGGATCGCTGGGACCTGGTGTTCAACATCGCCGAGGGCCTGGGACGCTACAGCCGCGAGGCCCAGATACCGGCCCTGCTGGAATACTATGGGGTGCCCTACACCTTTGCCGATCCCATGACTCTGTGCCTCACCCTTCACAAGGGCATGGCCAAGCGGGTGGTGCGCGACTTGGGCCTGGCCACCGCGGATTTCGCGGTGGTGTCCGAGCCCAAGGAGGCCGCCGGGGTGCGTCTGCCTTATCCCCTGTTTGTCAAGCCGGTGGCCGAGGGCACCGGCCGGGGCATTGGCTCCGCCTCCAAGGTGAAGGGGCCCGAGGAGTTGGCCCTGGCCTGCATCGAGCTGATCGGCCGCTTCCGCCAGCCGGTGTTGGTGGAGACATATCTGCCGGGACGCGAATTTACGGTGGGCATCGTGGGCACCGGGGCCAAGGCACGGGTCATCGGGGTGATGGAAGTGACCCTCAGGGCCGGGTCCGGGGCCGATCCGGACGCCTACACCCTGCGTAACAAGGAAGAGTGCGACGACCTGGTGCGCTATCGCAGGGTCAAGGGCTTCGAAGCCGGTCAGGCCGGAGAACTGGCCCTGGCCGCTTGGCGGGGCCTGGAGTGCCGCGACGCCGGGCGGGTGGATCTGCGCTGCGATGCCCATGGCCAGCCCAACTTTTTGGAGGTCAATCCCCTGGCCGGGCTGCACCCGGAGCACTCGGACCTTCCCATCCTTTGCTCCCTGGTGGACTACCCCTACCAGAAGCTCATCGAGCGCATCGTGGCCTCGGCCTGGGAAAGAGCACAGGCAGACGCCCGGCCCACCCAGCGCCTGGCGGCGGGGAACTGCTGAGCGGTTATGAGAGTATCGGTACTACACGACGCACTGCCCCCTGGGGCCCGCCCGGACCAGGACGACAACCTGGTGCAGGCCCGCGAGGTGGCTGCCGCCCTCGCGGCTGGCGGCCACCTTGGCGCGCTCTGCCCCTGGGAGGGCTCCCCCTGGGCCAGCCTGGAGCGCCTGGCCGCTCAGAGGCCGGACGCGGTGTTCAACCTGGTGGAGGAGCCCCTGGGCCGGGCGGCGCGAATTCACACCGCGCCCATCTGGCTGGCTCATCAAGGCTTGGCCTTCACCGGGGCCGGGGGGCGGGCCATGCTGGTCACCTCCCACAAGCTCCTGGCCAAGCGGGCCCTGGCGCGGGCAGGGCTGCCCACCCCGGCCTGGCGGGCGCCTATCGGCAAGGGGCACGGCGAGCACGAAGGATCCTGGCTGATCAAAGCGGTGTGGGAGCACGGCTCCCTGGGCATCGACGACGAGTCCCTGGTCCCGGCGGGCAGGCCCCGGCGCCTGAGCAAAGCCCTGGCCGCCAAACAGGCCCAGGTGGGCGGCCCTTGCTTTGCCGAGGCCTATATCGAGGGCCGCGAATTCAACTTGGCCCTGGTGGCCGGGCCGGGCGGGGTGCGCCTGCTGCCCCCGGCGGAGATACTCTTCGAGGGCTACGCCTCGGGTCAGCTGCGGGTGGTGGGCTACCGGGCCAAGTGGGAGGCCGCCTCCTACGAGTATCACCACACCCCGCGTTGCTTCGAATTTCCCGACTGTGACCGGGCCTTGCTGGACCGTCTGCGCGACCTGGCCCACGCCTGCTGGAAGTTGTTCGATCTGCGGGGCTGGGCTCGGGTGGACTTTCGGGTGGACCGCCGAGGCAATCCCTGGATTCTGGAAGTGAACGCCAACCCCTGCCTGGCCGCGGACGCCGGTTTCTCCGCCGCCGCATCCCAGGCCGGCCTGGATCAAGCCGCCGTGGTGGCCGACATCCTGGCCGATCGCCATCAACCCAAGCAAGGACGGGCCTAGGCCCAATCATGTCTGCACATGCCCAACCCTCCATGTTTTGGCGGGAAGACGTATTGCCCTCGGACGTGGCGGTGATCCAGGATATGACGGCAGCCAGCGGTTTCTTCCGCCCCGCGGAGGTGGCCGTGGCCGCCGAACTGGCCAGCGAGCGCCTGGCCAAGGGCGCGGCCAGCGGCTATCTGTTCATCTTTGCCCAGGAGGGCCCCCAGGTGCTGGGTTACGCCTGCTACGGGCCCATCGCGGGCACCCTGCATTCCTGGGACCTGTACTGGATAGTGGTGCAAAAACACCTGCGCGGCCAAGGCCTGGGCAGCGGTCTGCTGGAGTTGGTGGAGCAGCGGGTATGGAGCGCCGATGGCGAGCGGCTCTACGTGGAGACCTCTTCCCTGCCCCGCTACCGCCCCACGCGGCGTTTTTACCAGAGCTTGGGCTATGCGCCCCAGGCGGTGCTGGCCGATTTCTACGCCCCGGGGGACGACAAGGTCATCTACGTGAAGCGCCTGTCACGGCCCTGGACCGGACAGCCTGCCCAAAAGGTCCACTGCCGCTGATATCTGAAAGTTTCTTACGCGTCCAGCACCTGCCGGATCTTCTTGGCCAAGGTGGCGATAGCCAGGGGCTTCTGGAGAAAAGCCGTCCCATCATCAAGCACACCGTGGTGGGCGATTACGTTGTCGGTATAGCCAGATATGTAAAGCACCTTGATCCCTGGCTTCTCCACCCTCAGACGCTCGTAAAGTTCCTTTCCATTCATTTTGGGCATGATCACGTCGGTCAAAAGAATATCCACTTGGTTGTCGGCTTCGCGCATCAGATCCAAGGCTGCCGGGCCGTGCTCTGCCTCCAACACCCGGTACCCCAGCCGGGTTAGAACTCTGACGATGAACTCACGCACTACATTTTCATCCTCTGCCACGAGTATGGTCTCAGCCCCGCCAACTAGATTTGATATCTCTCCTCGGTTGGTAATAATTTCAGGTCGCTCCGCCGTACGCGGCAGGTAAATCTTAAAAGTGCTGCCATGGCCCAGCTCGCTGTAAACGTAGATATTGCCGAGGTGCTGTTTGACTATGCCATGCACGGTGGCCAAACCCAAACCGGTGCCTCTCCCAACTTCCTTGGTCGTAAAAAATGGATCAAATATGTGCTCGCGAATATTTTCCGCAATCCCTGGGCCGTCATCACTGACCGCCAGCATAACGTATGAGCCTGGTTCGGCCCCTGGGTGGTTGGAGGCATATTCCTCATCCAACTCCACGTTGGAAGTTTCTATGGTCAACCTGCCCCCTTCAGGCATAGCGTCACGTGCGTTGCCCACTAGGTTCAGCATTACCTGTTCGATCTGATTGAAGTCGGCCCGCACGAACCCCGCATCCGGGGACAAAGATACTTTTAGCCTTATGTCTTCACCAATAATACGGCTGAGCATGGATTGGTTTTGCTTTATCAAGTCATTGAGGGTGAATGTCTTCATCTCCAAGACCTGCTTGCGGCTATAGGCCAGGAGTTGGGAAACCAGGTTGCGGGCTCGCCAACTGCTCTTGAGCACCTGCTCTAGGTTGTCTCGGACGGGATAGGCATCCCCAAGGTCATCCAGGGTCAGCTCGGTGTAACCAATAATGGCCGACAAGATGTTATTAAAGTCGTGAGCCACACCACCGGCAAGCGTTCCTATGGCCTCCATTTTTTGGGATTGGCGGAGCTGGGATTCCAGGTTAAATCGTTCCTCTTCAAGCTTTTTCACGTTGGATATGTCTTGCGCCACGCCATTCCACAAAGTCCGCCCGCTTCCAATGCGAGTTGGCTTGGAAGTCGCGCGTATCCAACGGAAGCCACCACCGGATTTTTTCACACGCATTTCAGCATCGAAAATTGACAGGCTGGCTACAGCCTTTTCCTGAGCCTTCACCAGATTGGGAACATCATCTTCCAGCACCTGGGAATAGACGTAATTGGCATCCGCCATCGCCTCTTCAGGAGTGCAATTAAAAAGTTCTTTAACCCCCTCGCTCACATAGGTAAAGGTTTCCAGCCCATTTTTTTCTCTGACAATCTGATAGATCATGCCGGTTGGCAGGTTGTCTCCAATCCCCTTCAACTGCTGTTGGCTTTCTTGCAGCGCTTGCTCGACCTTTTTGCGCTCGGTGACGTCCTGTAGGGTGCCGTAGAGCTTTACCGCCTTGCCATCCACCCGCTCGGCCCGCCCCAGCGCCCGAACCCAAACCTGTCTCCCCTTGGCGGTCTTGAGTTGGGCATCGAAGGCCAGGGGCTTGTCCTGCTCGACAAGGGCGCGCATGGCCTCGGCGACCACGGGCCTATGTTCCGGCAGGTAGTAATCCAGGTGATCGTCCGGGCCGGGCACGGGCTGGCCGGGGTCGATCTCAACGATATCGTAGGTGCCCTTGGTCCAAGTGGCCTGGCGGGTGGCCAGGTCCATCTCCCATCCGCCGATTTTGGCGATACTGCCCACCTCGTTGAGCAGCGCCTCGCGTGCTTGGAGAGTCTCTTCGGCCTGCTTGCGGGCGGTGATATCGGTTATGTGTGATACGAAATATTGCGGCTTGCCTTGTGCATCCCGCACCAGGGAACTGGACACCTGCCCCCAAA
>JAIPDO010000069.1 GCA_021737645.1 Desulfarculaceae bacterium | reverse complement strand
GAGGCCTTTTGAAAGTGCAGGACGGCTGCAACGCCCACTGCGCTTATTGCATCGTGCCCAGCACCTGGGGGCGCTCGCGCAGCCTGCCCCTGGAACAGGCGGCCCTGGCCTTTGCCGGGCTGGGCCAAAGCGGCGCGGCCGAGGTGGTGCTCACCGGCATTCATTTAGGCCGCTGGGGCTGGGATTTTGCGCCCCGCCAGGAGTTGGCCACGCTGCTAAAGGCCCTGCTGGCTGCCCACCCAGCCCCGCGCCTGCGCCTGTCCTCCCTGGAGTCCGAGGAGTTTACCCAGGAAATAATCGACCTGGCCGCCTCCGAGCCCCGCCTTTGCCCTCACTTTCATTTGCCTTTGCAGTCGGGCAGCGCCCGTCTGCTCAAAACGATGGGGCGCCCCTACGGACCGCAGGACTATGCCCGCACCGTGCAGGCGGCCGCGGCAGCCCTGCCCGGCCTGTGCCTGGGGGCCGACGTGCTGGTGGGCCTTCCCGGCGAGAGCGAACAGGACTTTGCCGACACCCACGACTTGCTCACCAGCCTGCCCATAAGCTATCTGCACGTGTTCCCCTACTCCCCCCGGCCAGGCACCAGGGCGGCGGATATGCCGAACCGCCCCTCGCCGGAGGTGAGCAAAAGCCGCGCCGCCGTGTTGCGCGAATTGGGCTTGGCCAAAAAACGGGCCTTTTATCAAGCCCAGGTTGGCCGCACCCTGGAGGTGATCGTGGAGGGCTCAGGCTTGGGGCGCGGCGCCAACTACTGCCTGGTGCAATTGCCCGCCGCTCCGCCCACCGGGACCAGCTTGCGGGTGACCATCACCGGCTGCGCCGAGAAAGACGGCCAGCCGGTGTTGCGGGGTAGCTTTTGACTTGCCTCACAGGCTCTTGTAAAGTTGGAGCGGTAATTTTTGCTCGCCTGGGAGGCAGCTTAAGCGTGCGCCCTGGAACCCGCCCATGCCTGGTGGCCCTAATATTTTTGGCGGCCTTACTTTGCCTGGGCTTATCCCCGACATACGCCGACAACGGCAACGGCAACGGCGGACCACGCCTTTTGTCCGTGGAGCTGTCCATCGGCGGCCTGCCGGTGACCGTACGGGCGGGCGGGGTGGCCACGGTGCACCCGGACGCGCCCTTCAGGGTCTTGGGGGCCAAGAGCGACTCCTGGCTGGATTACGGCCTCGCCTTCCGTTTGGCCGGCTTTCCCGAATTGGACCTGAACCACTACCACACCTTGACCAAGATTCTGGGGCCGCGCCTCTACAACACCGAAAGCCTTTCCCTGGAGGTGCTCAAGAGTGGCCAAAAAATCGGCGCGGTGAGCCTACTGGTGCGACTACTGCCCATTGACTGGCTGCGCCGCGCGGCCCAGGCCAGGCAACTAAGCGAAAAAATCTCCTTCACCGAAAAGGCCCTGGCTCTTAACCCTGACGACCCCTTGATGGTGGAGCGCCTGGCTGACCTTTACGCTGAAGACGGGCGTTTTGGCCAAGCGGCGGAGTTGCTCTCCAGCCACGGCAGAAGCCAAAAAGACCCCCGCTGGCTGGAGCGCCTGGCCGAGCTGTACCAGGCGGCCGGGCAAAAAGAGCAGGCCGCCGCCGCCCTGAGCAAGCTGGTGGCCCTGCGCTCCGGCGATCCAGTCCTTATGGAGCGTCTGGCCCTGCTCTACGAGGAATTGGGCCGCTGGGAAGAGGCCGCCACCCTCTTGGAAAGGCTCTCCAGCCTGCAAAGCGGCGCGGACAAGGCCGACACCATGGCTCGTCTGGCCAAGGCCCAGGAAAGCTACGGCCAGGGAGAGCGGGCCCTGGCCAGCCTGGAGCAGGCCGTGTCCCTGGATTCCAGCCGCCCGGCCTTATGGCAGGAGTTGGCCCGCTTGCGGGGCGGCTCCGGAGACAAGGCCGGGGCTCTGAAGGCCCTGGAACGAGCCGCCGCCCTATCTCCCAAAGACCGCGGCCTGCACCTGGAGCTTAGCCAAGCCTTCCAGGCAGCCGGAAACCAGGCCAAGGCCGCCAGGGAGATGAAAAAGGTGGCCGCCCTGGACCCGGAGAACCCCGCCCCCCTGCTGAATCTGGCCAAGCTCTACGAACAGATCGGCGACCGCCAGGCACTGGCCGGGGTGTACCGCCGCCTGGACAAGCTGCAACCAGGCGACCCGGACCTGGCCTACAACCTGGCCGTGCTGGCCATGGAAGACAACAAGCCCGCCCTGGCCCTGAAACGCCTGGCCACGGTGGAAAAGGCCCGGCCCCGGGACGCCGACGTACTGGAGATAAAGCTGCGCCTGCTATTGTCCCTAAAACGCTGGGACCAAGCCCTGGCAACCGCGACAAAACTGCTGAAGCTGAAGCCTCAGGACCTGAATCTGTGGCTGCCGGTTCTGGATCAACTGTCCCAAGCCCAGCCTGAAAAGGCCTCGGAGCTGCTAAAGCAGGTGCTGGCAAAAAACCCCGGCAGCGGCAGGCTGTACAAGCTGAAGGCGGCCATGGCCTTGGAGGACAAGCAGCCCCAGGCGGCCATCGAGGCCCTGACCAAGGCGGTGGAGTTGGCCCCCAAGGACCTGGAGCTCAAGTTCCAACTGGCCGGGCTCCTGGAGGCCGAGGACCGCGACCCCGAGGCCCTCAAGCTTTACGAGGCGATTCTGGACGCGGCCCCCGCCTTCCCCCAGGCCGAGGAGCGCTATTTGAGCGTGCGCACCCGCCAACTGCGCCATTCCGGCCAAAACCCGGCCAAGCAATGACCGCACCCACCCCTGAGCCCGATTTCCTGGAGGTGACCTGTGCGGTCATCGTGCGTCAGGGCAAATTGCTCTTGGCCCAGCGGGTGCAGAGCGGCCTGTGGGAGCTGCCCGGCGGCAAGGCCGAGCCCGGCGAGACCCTGAGCGCCTGCCTGGCCCGGGAACTAAGCGAGGAGTTGGCGGTCACCGCCCAAGTGGGCCCGTGCCTGGCCACCCAGGAGGGCCTGACTCCTCAAGGGCGCCCTCTGCGCCTGCACGCTTTCGCCTGCCGCCTGAACGGACAAAGCCCCCAGCCCCTGGAGCACCGCGCCCTGGCCTGGCGCGAGCCAAGCCAGGCCCTGGGGCTAAAACTATGCCCCACCGACCGCGCCCTGCTGGAACGACTTAAATCTGCCGGTGAGCTTGACAATTCCGGCCACGGGTGGTAGTCAATTAGCCTTCCAACCCACTCCTTTCTCCGACCGCCTAAGGCCGTGGCCGGGGACGTCTAGACCGAGAGGAGGCCTTATGCGACATTATGAGACTATTTTTATCGTCCATCCTGAGCTGAGCGAGGAGGACACCGCCGCCTGCGTGGAAAAGTTCCGCGCACTTTTGGAAAAAGACGGCGCTTTCATCGTAAAGGAAGACCACTGGGGACGCCGGCGGTTGGCCTATACGGTGAAGAAACACAACAAGGGCTATTTTGTCCTCGTGGAGTACGGAGCCAGCGGCGAAGCCGTTGACGAGCTCGAACGTAACTTCAAGATCGACGAGCAGGTGATCCGCTACCTCACGGTGAAGATCGCCGACAGCTTCGACGAAGAGGCCATGGCCCAGCTCAAGGCGGAGGCCGAAGCCGCCAAGGCCGCCTCGGCTGCCGAGCAGGAAGAGGCCAAGGCCAAGGGCATCGCACGTGCTGAGCAGGAAGATGACGAGGACACAGAGCACCGGTCTGCTGATCAGGACGATGACGACGACGATGACGACGATGATGATGACGATGACGATGATGACAAAAAAGACGACGGCGACAAGGGCTAGGAGAGCGGCATGATCACACTGAAAAGAAGGAAATACGGTCGCCGCAAGGTCTGCCGGTTCTGCGCCGACTCCAGCATTACCATCGACTACAAAGAGCCGCGCACCCTGCGTTACTACACCACTGAACGGGGCAAGATCATCCCCCGGCGCATAAGCGGGTGCTGCGCCAAGCACCAGCGTGAACTGACCCTGGCCATAAAGAGGGCCCGGCATATCGCCCTGTTGCCCTTCTCGGCCCAGGGTTCCAACTAGCCGGTTTATGCCGGCGGCGCTGATGAGCCGCGCTCTACCCGGTGAGTGGCTGCCCGCTGCGGCTGCCGCGGCCGGTGCGGTAGTGTTGTTCACGGTGCCTTGGATGTTGCCCCTGGCCGGATCGGTGATCACCTTCGCCTCTCCCCTGCCCCTGCTGCTGGCCTACGGCGCACGGGGCAAGGGCACGGGGCGTAGGTCGCTGATCCTGGCCGCCGCGGCCGCCCTGCTGCTCTCACAGGTGGCCGGCCCCCCAGGTGGTAGTTACTACCTGATCTACTTCCTGGTGATGGCCGGAACCCTGGGCGAGATGTGGAGCCTGGGCCTACCCGAACACTGGGCCGTGGGAACGGCGGCGGGCACGGCAATGGCCGCCTCGGTGCTGGTGCTCCTGGTGGGCTCCATAGTCTACGAGATAGGCCCCTGGCAGCTCTGGAAGGCCCAGTGGCAGAGCGAGATGACCATGGTCATGGAAATGTACCGTTCCATGGACCTGGAGCCGGAGACCCTGCGCCAGTTGGAGCAGGGTCTGGCCATGGCCGGACGGATCATCCTTAGGATGGCTCCGGGCATATTGGCTGCGGTGTCGCTGGTGGTGGCCTGGCTGAACTTCCTGGCCGCGCGGCGCATCAGCCGCCGTTTGGGTGCCGGGGAAATCGGCGTCCCCATGAACCTCTACCGCACTCCCGAGCGCCTGGTTTGGCTGCTCATCCTGGGCGGGGGGGTCATGGCCCTGGGTAGTGGCTGGCTCTTTTGGCTGGGTGCCAATGTGGTGCTGGTCATGGGCGTGCTCTACTTCTTCCAGGGGCTGGCGGTGGTGGACTTTTGGCTGCGCCGCAAAAACGCGCCGTCGCTTTTGCGGGCCGCGTTGTACCTGATGGTGGCTCTGGAAATTTACGTGGCCGCTATACTGGCCGTCACGGGGCTTTTTGATATGTGGTTAAATCTGAGACGGCTGGGACAAGCCAAGCCGTCCGGGTCGGAGGAATAGAAATGAAGGTAATCCTTACCCAGGAAGTGCTGGGTTTGGGCGATCCCGGCGAGGTGGTGCAGGTTAAGAACGGCTATGGCCGCAATTACCTGGTCCCCCAGGGGCTGGCCCTGATGGCTACCAACAAGAACATCAAGACCCTGGAGGCCGAGCGCCAGCGCATCGAGGCCAGTCAGTCCCGCGAGGCCGACAAGGTCAAGGCCGAGGCCGCGACCCTGGCCGGCACCCAGGTGAAGGTGGAGGCCCGTTCCGGTGAGGGCGGCAAGCTCTACGGCTCGGTGACCAACATGCAGATCGCCGAGGCCCTGGCGGCCCTGGGCTTTGATATCGACCGCCGCCGTATCATCATGGCGGAAGGGCCCATCAAGAAGCTGGGCACCTACACCCTGCCGGTGAAGCTTCACCCCCGGGTGGTGGTTGATATAGAATTGGAAGTGTATCCCGAGGCCGGTCAGGCCGAAGAGGCCGCTCCCAAGGCCCAGGCCGAAGAGGCCGTGGCCGAGGAAACCGCCGAAGAGACCGAGGCTCCCGCCGAGGAATCAGCCGAGGAGCAGGCCAAGGAGTAAGGCGTGAACCCAGACGGCGCCTCCAGCCGCAACGCCCCCCCCCAGGACCTCGCCGCCGAGCGCGGGGTGCTGGGAGGGGTGTTGGTCCACGGCAGCGAGGTGCTCTCCGGAGTCGCCTCCCATCTCAAGCCGGCGGACTTCTATGACCGCCGCCACGGTCAAATCTACGATGCCATGCTGGCTCTTTACGATAAGAACCAGCCGGTGGACGAGATCACCGTCACCTCCCGGCTCAACGACGAGAGCCGTTTGGACGCGGTGGGCGGCGCGGCCTATCTGGCCGAGCTGGCCGACATCATGCTCAGCCCCGCCCACGTTGACCACTACGCCACCCTGGTCAAGGACAAGGCCCTGCTCCGGGGCTTCATCAATGCAGCTCACAAGGCCATTGACGAGGCCCACGCTCATCAGGCCGAGCCGGATATCGCCCTGGAAGGGGCGGAACGGGCCATCTTCGCGGCCACCCAGGAGCGCCTCAGCCAACAGGTAAGCCCCATTGGCGAGGTGGTCACCAGCTCCCTGAAGATCATCGAGGAGCGCTTCAAGAACAAAGGCCAGGTGTCTGGAGTGCCCACCGGCTTCAAGCTCCTGGACCAGCTCACCACCGGCCTGCAACCAGGCGATCTCATCATCATCGCGGGCCGCCCCTCCATGGGTAAAACCGCTTTCGCCTTGAACGTAGCCTCCAACGCGGCCCTGGACTCCGGCGTGGTGACGGCCATCTTCAGCCTGGAGATGAGCAAAGAGCAGCTGGGCATGCGCCTGTTGGCCTCCGAGGCCAGGGTGTCCGGCTCCAAGATCCGCTCCGGCTTTTTGTCCCACAACCAGGACTTCCCGGCTCTTACCCAGGCGGCTGACCGTCTGCACGGCTCTCCTATTTTCATCGACGACACCCCGGCCCTGTCGGTCTTGGACCTCAGAGCCAAAGCCCGGCGGCTCAAGCTGGAACACGGCCTGGGGCTCATCCTGGTGGACTATCTCCAGCTCATGCGCGGCCGGGGCTCCACCGAGAGCCGTGAGCAGGAGATCAGCAACATCTCGCGCTCGCTCAAGGCCCTGGCCAAGGAGCTTTCCGTGCCGGTGGTGGCGCTAAGCCAGCTCAACCGCAAGGTGGAGGAGCGCCCCGGCGGGGACAAGCGGCCCATGCTCAGCGATTTGCGCGAGTCCGGGGCCATCGAGCAGGACGCCGACGTAATCGCCTTCATCTACCGCAAGAAGGTCTACAAAAAGCGCGACGATCCCGAAGAGGACGACGACAACGTGGCCGAGATCATCATCGGCAAGCAGCGAAACGGCCCCACCGGCACGGTGCGCATGGCCTTTTTGGACGACCTCACCCGCTTCGAAGACCTCACCTACGACCCGGTGCCGGAGTAGCCCTTGGCAAAACTTCTGGGCCACACCACTGGCCTCAAGTCCAGCCAGCTCAAGCGGCTGAACAACCTCTATCGCCGCCGCCTGCCCCCGGACGAGCTTATCCTGCCCGAGCAGGCCCTGGATCTGTCGCGCCTGAGCGCCGAGCTGGCCCGGCCCCTGGGCC
The DNA here is from genome assembly GCA_021737645.1 of Desulfarculaceae bacterium. GTDB lineage: Bacteria > Desulfobacterota > Desulfarculia > Desulfarculales > Desulfarculaceae > Desulfoferula. The sequence goes on along the minus strand of JAIPDO010000069.1, from coordinate 11,143 downwards.
TGGTGCTCAGCCGCCGGGGCGAGGTGGTGCAGGTGGTGGTGGGCTCACCCCAGGGCATAGCCTCGCCGGAGCCAGGCCGCCTGCGCCGGGGCCCCAGCCGTTTGGCGGGCTTCACCTGGCTGCACACCACCCTGGGTGAGGGCGGCCTGTTCCAGTCCGACCTGAGCGATCTGTCCCTTAAGCGCTGGGACCTGGTGGCCGGGATGGAGGTGGGCCCCGACGGCCTGCCCGGCCTCATCCACGCCGCCCACCTGCTGCCCCAACCCGATGGCGATAACGACCATCGCCTCTTGGAGCCCTTTGCCCCCGGCCGGGCCCCCGAGGACCTGGCCCGCCTGGTGCGCAGCCTGGAAGACGAACTGGCCCGCTCGGCCTCGGCCCAAGAGGTGGGCGAGGCGGGAGCGGCCCTGCTGGTCAGCGTGTCCAGCGGACCGGCCGCCGAGGCCGAAGAGCGCCTGGACGAGTTGGCCGAGTTGGCCCGCTCCGCCGGGCTCAGCGTGATGGGCCGGGTGGTGCAGCGCCGCCGCAAGCCCGACCCGCGCACCCTCATCGGTCCGGGCAAGCTCAGCCAAGTGCTGGTGACCGCCCTGCGCCAAGGGGCGGACGTGCTGGTCCTGGATCAGGAACTCAACCCCAGCCAGGCCCGTTCCCTGGCCGCGGCCACTGGAGCCGATCTTAAGTTCATCGATCGGACCCAACTCATTTTGGACATCTTCGCCCAGCGGGCCGCCACCCGCGAGGGCAAACTCCAGGTGGAGATGGCCCAGCTCAAATACCTCATGCCCCGCCTGGGCTCCCGTGACGACGGCCTGAGCCGCCTCACCGGAGGCATCGGCGGCCGTGGACCCGGCGAGACCAAGCTGGAAATGGATCGCCGCCGGGTGCGCAAGAAGCTGGGCCGCCTGGAAAAGGACCTTGAGCAGATCGCCCGTCAGCGGGGGCAGCGGCGCTCGGCCAGGGCTAGGGGCGGCCTGCCGGTGCTGTCCATAGTGGGATACACCAATGCGGGCAAGTCCACTCTGCTCAACGCGCTGACCGGCAGCACGGTCAAGGCCGAGAATCGCCTATTCGCCACCCTGGACCCCACCACCCGCCGCCTGCGCTTCCCCAAAGAGCGGGAGGTGATCATCACCGACACGGTGGGTTTCATTCGCGACCTGCCCGACGAGCTAAAGCGAGCCTTTGCCGCGACCCTGGAGGAACTGGGACAGGCCGACCTGCTGTTGCACGTGGCCGACGCCTCCAACCCCCAGGTGGAGGAGCAGATACAAGCGGTGGAGTCTATTCTGGATCAGATGGAGTTCACCGACGCCCCCCGGCTGGTGGTGCTCAACAAGGCCGACGCAGCCTCCGCCGAAGTTTTGGAGCGCCTGGCCAATCGCTACGGCGGGGTGGTGGTGAGCGCCATCAGACCCAAGACCCTGCCGCCGCTTTTGGAGCGCATCGAGCAGATAGTGGACCTGGCGGGCGGCTGGTCCGGCGCAGGCCAGAGCTATCCCGCCGGGCCGGGTGAGGCCGATTCACAATAACAGCGGCGGCGAACCTATTTTTGGGTCTGCATACGTTTGGTGTCGGGCGGGTAGATGTAGCGCGGGTCCATCTGGTGGGTCACCGGAAGGCCCCAGAACAGCCAACCGTTGAGGCGTCCTTGGCTGCCGTACAGGGGCGAATACTTCTCAGCCAACTCGGCCTGTTTATCCACCAAAAGCGGCTGGCCCAAAAAGCCGTGCTCCAGGTTGAAGACCTGGGTGAAACCGGCCTTGCTCAAGGCAGCGGCGGCCTCGGCGCCCTGCACCCCGGCAGTGGATAGTATAAGAAGCTTGTCGCCGGGTTTGAACAGGGACTTGATCACCCCGATGAAGTCCGGGTTGGGCTTGGTGCTCAGCTGGTATCCGGTGTAGGCGGCTTTGTTTCCCTGGTAGGGGCCGCCCTTGATCTGAAAATCGTTGGTGGCCAGGCGCCAGGGAACGTTGTAGCCCTGGGGAGGGTGCCCCAACAGGGCGTATTCCGGGCGAGTGCGCACATCCACCAGAAACACTTCCTTGGGCTGGGAGGCCAGCATTTGAGCCGCCTCCAACACGCTTATGGTAATGGGCTCGGCCGTCTGCTTGCCCAGGGCGGGCGCGGCCAGCGCCAACAGGCAGGCCATGGCAATAATAGCGATTGTACGAGTCATACCAGTCCTTTTCCACCATTCACCTTGGCTTGCTGATATTACGCGCAGCGCCCTGGCATGTCAATGGCGACCCCGGCCCCGTGCGCCGCGTTGACCACCCTGTTTGGGTGTGCTATTTTTGCCGGGCCCGGTATAGTTAAATCTTTATTAGATCAATCAATAGGATAGCTTATCATGAGCCTTGATTGCGACGCCCTGCCTATTTTGGAAGCCGCCCTGGCCGGCGGCGGCCAGATGTCCGAGCTGTTTTTGGAGCGCTCCACCGGCCTTATGATCGTCATGGATGACGGCAAGGTGGAAAAGGTATTGGGCGGGGTGGACCAAGGGGCGGGCCTGCGCCTGATCTACGACCTCAAGACAGCCTATGCCTATGGCAACCAGTTCAGCCAGGAGGCGCTGCTGCCGTTGGCCGGTAACCTGGCCCTGCTCTCTCAGGGCAAACCTGTGGCCCCCCAAGAGATGCGCCCGGTGCAGCCGGGCCTAGTCACCCAGGCGCTGAAGCCATTCAAGGACACGGCCACCGCCATCAAGGTGGACATGGTCAAGGCGGCCGAGGCCGCGGCCCGGGAGGTGGACAGCCGCATCAGCCAGGTGCGGGTTATCTACATGGACCGCGGCCAGCAGGTGCGCATACTCAACTCCCTGGGCGTGGAGGCCGAGGAGGAGCGCAGCCAGATAATCATGGCGGTGCACTGCGTGGCCACCCAGGACGGCCGGGTGCAGACTGGCTACGAGTCCATGGGCGGCATAGGGGGTATGGAGATATTCGAGCGCAAGGACCCCACCCAGGTGGCCAAGGAGGCGGCCCGGCGGGCGGTGCTCATGCTGGAGGCCGACCCGGCTCCGGGCGGGTCCATGCCGGTGGTGCTCTCGGCCGAGGCGGGCGGCACCATGGTTCACGAAGCGGTGGGCCACGGCCTGGAAGGTGATCTGGTATACGAAAACATGAGCGTGTACGCGGGCCGCATCGGCGAAAAGGTGGCCAGCGAACTGGTCACCGTGCTGGACGACGGCACCGTGGCCGGCCGCCGGGGCTCGGGCGGCTTTGACGACGAGGGCACCCCCTGCCGCAAGAACGTGGTCATCGACAAAGGCGTGCTCACCGGATATCTGCAAGACCGGCTCTCGGCCTGGAAGCTGGAGGCAGAGCCCACCGGCAACGGCCGCAGGGAAAGCTACCGCCATCGGCCAATACCGCGCATGACCAACACCATGATCGCGCCCGGCACCGACGACCCGGAGAGCATCGTGCGCTCCACCGGCGAGGGCCTGTTCGTGCGCAAGATGGGCGGCGGCCAGGTGAACACCATCAACGGCGATTTCGTATTCGAGGTTAGCGAGGGCTACCTCATCAAGGATGGCAAGGTGGACCGCCCGGTGCGCGGGGCCACCCTCACCGGCAACGGCCCCGAGGTGCTCAGTCAGATCGACCTGGTTGGCAACGACCTGGGCTGGAGCCTGGGCACCTGCGGCAAGGACGGCCAAGGCTCGCCGGTGGGCGACGCCCAACCCACCCTGCGCATCCCCCGCCTGGTTGTGGGCGGCCAGCAGCAGGGATAAGCACTTGACGCCTTCCCCCGCCCGCCTGCTCTGGGACACCGGGGGCCTGTGGTCCCTGATGACCCTGGAAGCGGCCTGGCAGCGGGGCCTGGCCCTGGAGCCTATCAGCGCGGCCCAGATCGCCGCTGGCGGCCTGGAAGGCTCCCGCCTGTTGGTGGTGCCGGGTGGCTGGTCGGCCCGCAAAAAAAAGGCCCTGGGTCCCGAGGGTGCCGAAGCCATCAGAGAGTTCATCCGACAAGGCGGCGCCTACCTGGGCTTTTGCGGCGGGGCCGGCCTGGCCTTGTCCGTGGATGACGGCCTGGGCCTGGTAAACCTGGACCGGGCTTCCGGGGCGCAGCGTTTGCCCGGCCTCAGCGGTCCGGTGCTCATCTCCCCCTGCCCCGAGGCCCAAGGCCACCCCCTATGGGAGCACGGCGAGCCCCTGGCCTCCTGGCCGGTGTGGTGGCCCGGCCAGTTCAACGAGCCCCAGGACCCGGCCATAACCGTGCTGGCCCGCTACCACGGACCCACCCAGGACATGCGCCTGTCCGGCCCGTCCCAGGACCCGGCACCCCTGTGGGAGCAACCGGCGGTGATCGAGGCCCGCCTGGGCCAGGGGCGGCTGCTGCTTTCCTACCCTCATTTGGACACCCCTGGCGAAGAACCGGCCGGGCAAGCCCTGGATCGGCTCTGGAGGGCCTGGTTGGGGCCAAATGCCCAAAGCCGGGCCAAGGCCCCGCCCAGCACCCCATCGCCCGCTGTGAGCCGTCTGGCGGCCCGCTGCGCCGCCCTGTGGGAGCAAGGCCAGGCCCTGGAGCTGTGGGAGGCCCGCCATCCGGTCATGCCCCTGTGGCAACGGGGCGCGCGGGGATTGGAATTTTGGGAGTTGGCCCGCCTCAGCGAGGCCTTGGCCTTGTGGGCGGGGGATGATTCGATGGAAGGGGAGCTTGAGGCGGTCCTGGAGCCTATATTGGCCCACGGCGAGGCGGTTCTTCAGGCCCAGGCCACCCTTTTGGGCGGGCAGGAGCCCGAGGCAGATGCCGCTGAAATCCTGGCCGCCTGGTTCCCCCGGCCCCGGCGCACGGGAGGCGACTGGGCATCGACCCGGGATATGATGGAAAAAGCGCTGCTAAGATTGTTCCGGGATGCCTCCCGCGATTGACAACACCCCCCCCTGATGGTACAAAACCATTCGCGTCGGGACGTGGCGCAGCATGGAAGCGCACTTGAATGGGGTTCAAGGGGTCGCTGGTTCAAATCCAGTCGTCCCGACCACTTAAGAAACCCCACCGGCGGTTGGCTCAGGCCAGCCGCCGGTTTTTTGTGCCCAGAACCTACCTGCGCCCCAGGTGGTACCCCTTAGCCAAAGCCTATCACTTTTAATTACCCCTACTTGCCCAGGCCCAACAAGGTGACCCCGCCGTGGGCGAAGATGCCCGCCACGCAGCCGGTCATCATGGTGGCCAGGGTGGCGGCCCAAAGGGCCTTGAGGCCCAAGCGCGACCATTCCCCTATTCTGCCCGGAGCCAAGGCCCCGAACCCGCCCAGGAATATGGCCACCGAGGCCACGTGGGCAAAGCCGCACAGGGCGTAGGAAGCTATGATGGCGCTGCGGCTGTAAACCATCCCACCCTGTTTCATAAGCTCACCCAGTTGCATGTAAGTCGGTATCTCGGTGACCAGCACCCGCTGACCCAAAAGCGAGCCCACCGTGGCTGCGTCGGCCGGTGGTACTCCCATGGCCAGGGCAAAGGGATAGCCCACCCACCCCAAAATCATCTCCAGGGATAGGCTGAAACCGGCCAGGCCGGTGAGCCAGCCCAGCAGCCCGTTGATCAGGGCCAGGATGCTCAGAAAGCTCAGCAGCAGCGCCGCCACTCCCACCACCAGCTTCACTCCGTCGTTGGACCCGGCGATGATGGCCTCCATGAGGCCGCCGTACTTGCCCAGGGCCGGGTCCACCACCTGCCCGGCGGTGAGCGGCTCGCCGGTTTCGGGTTCCATGAGCTTGGCCACCACCAGGGCCGCTGGGGCGGAGAGGAGCGAGGCGCTGATCAGATGCCCGGCGATGTTGGGGAAGCTGCCCTTGAGGGTCATCACGTAGACCCCCAGAGTGGAGGAAGCCACCGTGGCCATGGCCGCGGTGAGCAGGGTAAAGAACTCGCTACGGGTGAACTTGGGCAAAAAAGGCCGCACCATGCCCGCCGACTCCACCCCCACGAACATCAGGCTGGCCACGCCCAGTGACTCGGCCCCGCTGGCTCCTAGGGTCTTTACGAACACCCGGGAAAACAGGCGCACCACCCGCTGCAAGATGCCCAACTGGTACAGGGCGGCGGTGAGGGCCATGAAAAATATTATGGTGGGCAAGGCGTGGATAGCCAGCATGAAGCCCATGTAATGTGGCTCGCCCGGCTGGGCGGCCAGGGGGCCGAACAAAAACTTTATGCCCGCCTGGGAATAACCCAGCAGGGCCACCATGGCGTCGTTGACCGCCAGCAGGCCGTAGCGCCCCGCGGGCAGGGCGAAGACCAGGCCCCCGATGGCCAGTTGCAGGCCCAGGCCCCACAGCAGGGTGCGCCAGGCGGTTACCCCTCGGCGCAGCCCGCACAGCCGGGCGATGAGCACCAGGGCGACCAGCCCGCCCAGGGAGATCAGGTTGTATGTCCAGGGGGCGCTTTGCATGATCGCTCCGTTTTTGGTTCGTCAGTGAATATAGCACGACGATGCGCCCTTAGGGCTCCCGGCGCGCTTGCCGACCAGCCACCTGGATGTTATCTTCTGGCCCCATGATCACCCTGCACAACGTCAGCAAATACTACGGCAAGCAAGATGTCCTCAAAGAGGTGAGCCTGCATATCAGCCCGGGCGAACGCCTGGGACTGGTGGGCCCCAACGGCGCGGGCAAGTCCACCCTGCTGGGTCTGATGCTGGGTACCGTGGAGCCGGACAGCGGCGAGGTGTTCAAGGCCAAAAACCTGCGCCTGGGCTATCTGCCCCAGGAGTTGCTCACCCTGTCTGGCCGCACCGTGCTGGAGTTGGCCATGGAGACCGGCGACAGCCTGCCCCAGGTGGAGGCCGATCTGGAAGAAGTGCACCGGCTGCTTAGCGTGGTGCGTGACGAAGCCGAACTGGAGGAGCTGCTGGCCCGCCAGGGTCAGTTGCAGAGCCAATTCGAGCAGCTTGGCGGCTACGACCTGGAGGCCCGGGCCTCGCGGGTGCTGGCCGGCCTGGGCTTTGATCAACAGCGGCTCAACCGCGACGTGGGTGAACTGAGCGGCGGCTGGCTCATGCGCGCCGCCCTGGCCCGTTTGCTGCTTTCAGCCCCGGACCTGATCCTCTTGGACGAACCCACCAACCACCTGGACCTGGAGTCTCTGCTGTGGCTGGAGGGCTACCTGACCTCCAACCCCGCAGCCCTGCTTCTGGTGAGCCACGACCGGGTGTTTCTGGACAAGGTGGCCACCCGCATCGTGGAGTTGGACTCAGGCGCGGTCTATTCCTACGGCGGCAACTACAGCCATTACCAGGAGCAGCGGGAGCGCCGCCGCGAGGCCCAGCGGGCGGCCTATGAAAGCCAACAGGAGCGCATCAAGCAGATTCAGGATTTTGTGGCCCGCAACCGCACGCGCAAGGACCGGGCCAAGCAGGTGCAGGGCCGCCTCAAGATGCTGGAAAAGATGGAGCGGGTGGAGCAACCGGCCGAGGACTTGGCCATCAAGCTGGAACTTCCCCCTCCCGAGCCCTCGGCCAAGGTGGTGGTGGAGATGCTGAACCTGGAGTTCGGCTACGGCTCCAAGCTGCTCTACAAAGACCTGAGTCTGGTGCTGCGCAAGGGCGACCGCCTGGCCCTGCTGGGCCGCAACGGCGAGGGCAAATCGACCCTGCTGCGTCTGCTTTCGGGTCAGGTAAAGCCCAGCAAGGGCCGCCGCCTGGTGGGGGGTCGGGTGAAAATGGGGGTGTTCTCCCAGCACACCATGGAAGACCTCAGCCCGGAAAACACGGCGCTCGGCGAGTTGGGCAGCGTGTCCGGCTTAATGGCCCAGGGGCTGCAGCGCAGCATTCTAGGGGCATTTCTCTTTAAGGGCGACGATGTTTTCAAGAAGGTCAAGGTGCTTTCCGGCGGGGAGCGGGCCCGCTTGGTGTTGGCCAAGCTGCTCATCCAAAAGCCAAACTTCCTGCTTTTGGACGAGCCCACCAACCACCTGGACATCGCCAGCCGCCAAGTGTTGGAAGACGCCCTGCGCCAGTACGACGGCACCCTGGTGCTAATCAGCCACGACCGTCACCTGATCAACGCCATAGCCAAGCAGGTGGCCTATGTGAACGCGGGCAAGGTCACCATGCTGCCCGGCAACTACGACGACTTTGAGCGGCTATGGAAACAAGGGCTGGACGCCGACGCCGCCAAGGCCAAAGCCAAGCCCGCCGCCACCGCCCCGGCCTCGGCGCCGGAGCCCCCGGACGCCCCAAAAACGGTTGAGGGCGATGCGGCCAGCGGCCCCAAGAGCTCCTCCCAAAAACGGGCCGAGGCCCAGGCGCGCCAGGAGCGCTACCGCCGCCTCAGGCCCCTCAAGGAAAAGGTGACCCAGCTTGAGGTTCAGGTGGAGGAAGCCACGGTTGAGTTGGATAAATTTGTGGCGGAAATGGTGGATCCGGCGGCCTTTGCCGACGCCGCGCGCTGGACCAAGCTGACCAAGGCCCACGCCAAGGCCAAGAACAAGGTGGAAAAGCTGACCGCCAAGTGGGAGAAAATGGCTCTGGAGTTGGAGACGCTGGAGTCGGGAGACTAAGGCCAGGCAGATGCCTTGCCTGGCATCATTCGGGTCTTTTAAGGTAGCCATAGGTGGTTGTGCCTGAGTTAATATATTTTCCATGCCCTCAACTCCTTGGATAAGGAGTCCGCGTATGAGTTTGGAAGTATTTATTGCCTACGTGGCCGCGGTGGCGATCATTGTGGTGGTACCAGGACCCAACATCATGCTGGTGGTGAACGACAGCATTAACGTGGGCTTTAAAAAAGGCCTCCTTACCATCCTGGGCATCAAAGCCGGGAACCTCCTTCTGGTGGGCCTGTCCATGGTCGGGCTAGCTGCGCTTTTAACTTGGTTTTCCTGGCTGTTCACGATTATTAAGTGGGCGGGCGTATGCTATCTGGTTTATTTGGGCATCTCGCAGATACGCTCCTCCTTCAAACCCCTTTCTTCTGCGGATCTGCCCCAGGCTGGAAAAGGCAAGCTGTTCCTCAAGGGCTTTCTGGTTTCGGCCACCAATCCCAAAGGATTCCTTTTCGCGGGCGCGTTCTTCCCACAATTCCTCGACACCCAGGCGCAGTTGATGCCGCAAATGATCATTCTTTGCCTGGCCCTTATATTGGTGTCGGGTTTGATTGAGATGGTTTACGCCTATGCGGGAAATATTGCGGCAAAGATATTCAAATCAGAGCGGTTCAAGAGACTCAGTCAGCGCATATCCGGTGCGACCCTGGTCGCCTTCGGCATCGGTCTTTGCTTTGCTGAAGAAAAATAATCCTGTATTGGGCCGGGAAGGACTAATGAAGGGGTACTAGTACGGCTGACCTTTACTGATCCAGGCGCTTAATGAACTCCACCTTGTGGTCACCCTGCCAGATGGTCAACCTTTCGGCAATAAGCACTTCCTGTCTAAATTTAATAGATGCTATCTGAGTCGCGGAGTGGCGAGGCAGGTTGCTGTAATTCCCGGGAACTAATCCATGTCCAACAGGTGCTCCAGCTCGGCCACTTCGGCCTCAAGCTGGTCCCGCTGCTCTTCGGACAGATCGTCGCCAGCCAACTGGCGCTTCATGCTGAGCAGCCGCTGACCGGCGCGGTAATCGGCGCAAGGTACGCAGGGTTGAGTGGCCATGCTGAATCCTCCTGATGGGATGAAATGGTACCACGGCCCCAGCAGCCCGGCCAGACAATAGCCTGCTATAATCACTTAATGAGCCAATCACTTCCACCAGCTTTCAGCTTCTCCAGACTGGCCGGGGCCGCCCTGGGCGCCATGTGCGGCGACGCTCTGGGCATGCCCGTGGAAGGCTGGAGCGCCGCCCGGATAGAACAAACATTCGGCCGCCTGGACAGCATGACCCCCGGCCGCCTTCCCGCTGGTTCCTACACCGACGACTCCCAGATGATGATCGCCATATTGCAGACCCTGGCCCATCGAGGCGGCCTGGATCCAGCCTACTTGGCCAGGCGCTTTCTGGCGGTGTACGAGCCCATTCGGGGCTATGGCGGGCGCATAAATGCCCTCATGCACCGCCTGGCCTCCGGGGACCCCTGGGAGAAAGTGGCCACCGATTCCTGGGGCAACGGCGGGGCCATGCGGGTGGGAGTGCTGGGGGTGTTTTTTGCTGATGACGAGACGGCCTGTCTCAATGCCGCCCTGACCCAGTGCCGCATCACCCACACCCATTCGCGAGGCTTGGCCGGAGCCGCGGCCCAGGCCCTGGCCGTGCGGCTGGCCGCCAACCTTGGCGCAGCAGGCCGCCAATCAAACGCCGCTGGGTTCGTGGAGCGGATCGCCGCGAATATCCAGGCCATAGACCGACACGTGGCTGAAAGGCTACGGGCCATGCCTCCCCTGCCCCATGGCGATGAGCAGGCGGCCCGGGCGGCCCTTACTGCCTCCTATGCCTGCGATGTGTCCGCCGCCGAAGCGGTGCCCCCGGCCTTGGGCGCTTTTTTGGCGGCCCAAAACGCCGAGCAAGCGATCTCTTTGGCCGTGAGCCTGGGGGGAGACACCGACACCATCGGCGCCATGGCCGGAGCCATGGCCGGCGCCTATTGGGGACTGGAGGCCCTACCAGGCGCTTGGTTGGCCGATTTGGAGAACCAACCAGTGGGCCGGGACGCCGTCTTGGCTTTGTGCCGTGAGATATGCGATGAAAACTGTTGACGTAATCGGTCTCGGCTGATAAATACAGCTTCACGACTTCAAGGGCTGCTAGCTCAACTGGCAGAGCAACGGACTCTTAATCCGTAGGTTCGGAGTTCGATTCTCCGGCAGCCCACCAAGAAAATAACCGTATTTCAGGCGGTTACAGCTCTCCCGGAAGATCCTCTAAAGTCTTCCGGGAGAGCCTTTTTTAGGGCATTTTAGGGCATGTTTTGGCACACTTTGGGATCACCCCCTGGCACAGTTTTGGTCCCCAATTGCCTTTTTTCTAAATTTCCCTTGAATCATCCGACCCATTACATTAATTTAGTTTAATACGTTATCTCAAATTAACGTCAATCCTTAATTCGAGTTCGACCAGGTGACATGAAACGGCAACTGCAAGGACATTATTTGACTGTATCCACAGTGGGCGAAAAAGTCAGCGCCTTTGTGCCCTCCCCCTTGCCTCCCAGCCCCCCGATTGAGTGGAGTCCGGAGCTGCAGAACAAGTTTGACCAGGCC
>JAIPDO010000068.1 GCA_021737645.1 Desulfarculaceae bacterium | reverse complement strand
GACGATCTTGGCGCCGTCGCCCACCGCGCCCAGCAGGTTCTCCTTGGGCACCTTCACGTTGTCCAGGTAGATCTCGCCGGTGGGGCTGGAGCGGCTGCCCATCTTGTCCAGGTCGGTCACGCTCACGCCCTCGGCCTGGTCGCCGTTTTCGTTGCGCAGGTCCACCACAAAGGCGCACAGCTTCTTCTTGTCCCCCACGGTGGCGTAGGCGTAGTAGATCACGCAGTGGGCGGTGGAGGCGTTGGAGATCCAGGTCTTGGAGCCGTTGAGCACCCAGTAGTCGCCCTTGTCCTCGGCGGTGGACTTCAGGGACATGACATCGGAGCCGGCGTTGGGCTCGGTGATGCCGAAGCCGCCCATGTACTCGGCGGTGACCAGCTTCTCGATGTATTTCTTCTTGGCCTCTTCGGTGCCGTAGCGGAAGATGGTGAAGGCGCAGCCCAAGGTGTTCATGTTGATCTGCACGCGCAGGCTGCTCGATCCTCGGGCGATCTCCTCGGTGATGATCATGGCCGCCAGCCAGCCCATCTCGTTTCCGCCGTATTCCTCGGGGATGACCGTGCCGAACAGGCCCAACTCGGCCATCGGCTTTACCACTTCCTCGTAGGGGAAGTAGTGTTTCTCATCCCACTCGTCGGCAAAGGGGGCGATTTGCTCTTTGGCAAAATCGGCCACCATGTCCCGGAGCATGGTCAGCTCTTCGCTCAGCTTGAAATCCATTTCGCTTAATCCTCCCTAAAAGTAGGGGCCGTCTTTGGGTCCCCTCGGTTTGGGCCTGGTATGTGTTTGGCCCGGATTATCCGGGCGTCCTATACTAGTTCTCTGCCCTTGGCGGCCAGGTTGCGGGCCACGATCAGGCGTTGGATCTGGTTGCTTCCATCGAAAATCTGGATGCCCTTGGCCGCGCGGAAAAGCTGGGCCGAGGCGTTGTCGGCCTTGGCCATCTCGTTGCCCAGCACGTTGTAGGCCAGGTCGGCCACCTTCATGGCCGTGTCGGCGGCAAAGCATTTGGCCATGGAGACCATGGACTCCACCTGGCGGGCGCTGGAGCGATGGTCCTCCACCAGGCGGCACACGCGGTAGTTCAGGCTGCGGCAGGCCTCGATGTTCATCTCCATGTCGGCCAGCACAAAGGCGATGCCCTGCTCGGAGAACAGCCGTTTGTCGGCGGCGTACTCCAGGCAGTCGTTCAAGACCCCCTGGGCGGTGCCCAGGGCCAGAGAGGCCGCTCCCCACACCCGCATGGGGTTGGACACGTCGGCCAAGACCCGCCAGCCGTCGCCCTCGGGCCAAAGGCGCATGTTTTCGGGCACGAAGACCTTGTCCATGAACATCTGGCTGGTTATGGAGCCGTGCAGGCCCATCTTTTTTTCCGGGGGCGCGAAGCTAACGCCCGGGGCATCCCGTTCCAGCAAAAAGGCACTGATGCCCGCCGCCCGGGGGCCGGGGCCGGTGCGGGCGAAGATAAGGTAGTAGCGGCCGTGGGGGCCGATGGTGATGTAGGTCTTGCTGCCGCTGAGCAGATAGCCGCCCTCGGTGGGCTCGGCCTTGGTCTGCAGGCTGGCCGCGTCGGAGCCGTAGTCCGGTTCGGTGAGGCAAAAGCCCATGGGCACGTCGCCGCTTTTGAGCTCGGCGAACATCCGCTTCTTCTGCTCCCTGGTGCCGGTGATGGCTATGGTGCGCACCACCGCGTTGGTCACGAACACCATCAGGGCCGAGCTGGGGCTGGCGGTGGCTATGGTCTCCACCATCAGGGCCAAGCTGGTGGCGTCTCCCTCGACGCCGCCGTACTCCTTGGGCATGGAAAGGCAGAAGAGCTTTTCACCAGACAGGGCCTGGTAGGCCTCCTGGGGAAACTCGGGGGTGGCCTCTATGCGGCGCGCGATGGGAGCTATCTTCTCGCGCACCATGGCTTTCACCCGCTGGTGTAGTTCATGTTGTTCAGGAGTCAGAAAAAGCATGCAACCTCCCCGAAAAGGGCCAACCGCCCTTTAGGCCTAAGGTCTAACCTTAGTAATTTCCTTATAGCCCATTTAGCCGGGGTTGACAACAAACCGCCCGAGCAATGTAGCTATAATATGGCTGTTTTGTAAATCTTTTTTTATAAAAACCCCTACCTGGCCCAACGGAGGCTTGGTGCCCGCCGTCAAGCGAGGTTAGAATTTTAGTCATGATACGCATAATATACTTACCAACTTTGCTGTTGGCGAGCCTGTTGGCCGCCGTGGCCCATCCCGGCCTGGCCCAGGAAGAAGCATCACAGGGGCCGCCCGCCGTAGACGGAGAGATGGAGATTACCGAGGGGGTTCGATCCGGCCGCCTGGGACGGGACGGGCTTATCGCCAAGGGCCGGGAATTATCATATTTTCAAAAGCTCCGTTTATATTACTATGCTCAGGAGTTGGAACCATATTTTCTGGGAGTGGAGGAGGCCATACGCGATCTGGCCCGCACTCCGCCCGAAGACCGCCCCAAGATAGCCGCCGCCCGTTTGGCTCTTTACCAGGCCATGGAGCGCTCTTACCGGCGCCTGTCCGCCGCCAGGCGTCCCGGCCTGGATATGGAGTGGCGCCGGGGCCTGACCGGGCTCATCTACCTGGACTACGACTGGCGCGACCGGGTGGCCGAGCAAAAGAAGGACGAAATCAAAAACCCCTACGACTTGGTGGCCCTGCTGGATTGCCTGGACGCCAAGCTCAGGGGACTGGACCAACACGATCTGGACGCCTGCCCGGCCCTGGCCGGGGCCGCCGAGGAAAAGCAGCCATGAAAACAAACGACCAGCAGCACGATATCACCCAACTGGAAATAGAGATCGAGGCCCTGGCCCAGGAACAGGCCCAATGCGCCGCCCAGGTCAAGGAGCTTATGATCGCCGAGGCAACCCACGGAGAAAACCACGCCGCCGAGATTCACCGGTTGAAGCAGAACAAGATGATGCTGGGCACCCAGATGCAGCATCTGCGGGCCAAGATCGGCGCCATGAAGCTGGGCATTATTTAAAGGAGGAGCACGGTGGACAAAAAAATCCTGGTGGCGGTGGACGGCTCACCCGCGGCCCTGAAGGCGGTTGACTACGTGGGGCTCATGGAAGGGGCCATGATCCGGGAGCTGAAGGTCACCCTGCTCTACATAATGAACCCGGTGCCGCCCTATCTGCGCCGGGATGGCCAGCGGGACCCCGAGTCTTTCAAGCGCCTGCGCGAGTTGGAGGGGCGCAACCGTAAACAGGCCGCCGAAGTTCTGGACAAATGCACCGAGCACCTGGTGCGCCACGGCATGGCGCCCGAGGCGGTGGAGAAAAAGCCCCTGCCCCGCTCCAGCGACGCGGCCAGGGACATTCTCTTTGAGGCCGAGCAGGGGCTCTACGACGCCCTGGTGCTGGGCCGCCGGGGCATCTCCAAGGCCCAGGAGCTGTTTTTGGGCAGCGTGACCAACAAGGTGGTGCAGCACGCCGAGCGCCTGCCCCTGTGGGTGGTGGGCGGCCAGGTAACCAGCCTGAAGGTGCTGTGCCCGGTGGACGGCAGCGAGGGCTCGCTAAAGGCGGTGGACCATTTGGCCTTCATGCTGGGCGAAAACCCCGAGTGCAAAATTACCCTGCTGCACGTGGGAGCCTCCCTGGGCAATTACTGCACCCTGGACTTCATGGAAACCGAACTGGCCGAGGGCATCGAGGCGGACATCATGCACTCCGACGCCCAGTGCATGGATGACTTCTACGCCAGGGCCCTGAGGGTGCTCGAGCAGTCGGGCCTTAGCCCAGAGCAGGTGGAGACCAAGACCATCGAGGGCGGCATGTCGGTGTCCGGGGCCATCATGGACGAGGTGAAAAAAGGCGGCTACGGCACCGTGATCCTGGGCCGCCGGGGCGAGAGCCGCTCCTTTTTCCTGGGCCATGTCAGCGACAAGGTCATGGGCAAGGCTAAGGATATGGCGGTGTGGGTCGTGGGTTAGAGGGCGGGCTCGCCAGCATTAAAAGGGCCGGGTACATGCCCGGCCCTTTTCTTTTGTCAATCCGCCCCGCCTCGGCAGCCGTTAAAGGCCGAGGCGCCTCTATTTCAAACTAGCGACCAACTCCTGGAATTCTTTCGCTGCCCTTTGAGCCTTTGCCATGGCATTTTCCACTCTTTTTGCTTCCGCTTTCATATAATTATAGATGTCATTACTATTCTGCCAGTTACCGATAACGGGAGCGTCTGTAAGACGACTAATACTGGTCAACAATGATCCCTTTGCACTTTTGAGCTTCCTTTGAATATAGTCGGCTTTAGATAAAATTCTCTCCCCCTTTTTTACCAAAGCCTCGTTATTTCCATTTTCCCGCATAACTTTCTTGATAGCCGATTTGAATTCGTCAATTCGGTCAATCATTTTATCAACCGCATAGACTCGTTCCCTAATGGCGTCTTTAAATTTTCCTCTCGCTTCCTGGGCTGCACGCAGATCACCTGCGCTGTAAGCAACGTTGATAAATGTAACAACCGCGAGACACGCCAAAACGGCGATGCGGCCAATCTGCCGATTGGACGCAACGACACTCTTCTTTTGCATGATATCCCCCCCGAGATAACGATTATAAAGGCCCTAGATTACCTATGGACGCCTCGTTTGTTTACGGTTCAATTTTTTCGGCATATCCCTGTGTAGCGGGCACTTAAGATACACCTCACTTAAAAGAATTAGTTTTTATGCAGACAAACCATAATATAATTTTTCTCATTAAACCATTATAAAATTCATTATCCGAACGGCTGTACAGTCAACCACAGCCAGACAAAACGTCCGCTGCGGCCGCCTACATTTCTTCCAGCACGCCCGTGATTATCCGCGCCATGTCCTGGCCCGCCTTGCCTGCGTTTTCTATCACCAGATCAATGGGCGATGGCTGCATGTCCTCGGGATCGTTGACGTTGCTGATGGCGGCTAGGCCCATGACCCTTAGGCCCATGTGGCGGGCGGCGATGACCTCCAGCACGGTGGACATGCCCACCGCGTCGGCCCCCAGGGTGCGCAGCATGCGAGTCTCGGCCGGGGTCTCCATGCTGGGGCCCTTGATTCCAATGTAAACCCCTTCGTACATTGAGACGCCCTGGGCCTGGGCCACGGTCCGGGCCAGGGCCAAAAGTTGGGGATCGTAGACCTGGCTCATGTCCGGGAAGCGCTCACCCCACTGGTCCACGTTGGGGCCGATCAGGGGATTGTCGCCGGTCAAATTGATGTGGTCGGTGATCAGCATCACCCGGCCCGAGGTCATGGACGTGTCCAGGCCGCCGGAGGCGCAGGTGACCATGAAGGTCTGAACCCCCAACAGGGCCAGCACCCGGATGGACATGGTGACCTGGCGGGCGCTGTAGCCTTCGTATAGGTGGAAACGCCCGGCCAGGGCGGCTACCGGACGGCCGGCCAGACGGCCCAGCACCAGCTCACCGGCGTGGCTTTGAACCGTGGAAACCGGGAAGCCGGGGATATCCCCGTAAGGCACGCGCACCGCGTCCTCGATGGCCTGGCCCAGGCCGCTCAGGCCGGTGCCCAGGGTGACCGCCACCCCAGGGGTGAATCCTCCGGGCAGACGGCTTCTGAGGTAATCCGCCGCTTGGGATACAGCATCTTGGTGTTGCATTTATCTGACCCCCAACATGTTGGGAAAAATTGCCGTTTAGCCTCGTCAGCCCCAAAAAAGCAGCCCCAAGGCTCCAGGTCAAGAGATTTTTATCCTGCATAACTACTAGTGATTACAAGCCATACAAGATTGTAACCTTTTGGTGAACAAATACCCATTGACAGATTGGAGCAGGCTTACCATATTTTGGGGCATAAAGGCTGACTATGTCATGTCTGAAACCCCATATGTCCCGCCTGACCCTGGTCGCCATCATGGCCGGTCTTAGTGGTTTGGCCGGGATAATGTTTTTTGAGCCCGCGCCCCGGGTGACGGTGCAGGCCTCTGCCTCCTGGCAGGTGATCGATCCCGCGGCCGCGGCCCGCCAGAGGCTCACCCTGGTGCTGCCCCTGCGCCAGCGCCAGCAGGCGGTGTGGCCCCTGGCCCGGCGGGCGGCCCACAAGCACGGCCTGGAGCCCGCCCTGGTCATGGCCGTAATCCAAACCGAGAGCCGCTTCCTGCCCCAGGCCCGCTCAAATCGCGGAGCCCAGGGACTCATGCAGATAAACCCGGTCACCGCCCGGCACCTCAAGCTGGCCCGCCCCCTGGACCCCCAGGCCAACCTGGACGCCGGAGTGGGCTATCTGGCCAGCCTGTACCGGGAGCACCGGGGCAACTTGCGCCTGGCCCTGGCCGCCTACAACGCCGGACCGGCCAGGGTGGCCGAGGCGGGCGGCATGCCCGACATTCCCGAGACCCGCCAGTATGTGGACGAGGTTATGGAAAACCTGGACCTCTTCCGCGCCCGATACAACGCCAGAGCCAAGTTCTAGGGTTTCATTTCCAAATAAACAGCGCATTCGGCTGCATCAGCCAGCGGCATATCGCGTTGCCCCCCGGTTTTCATAGCCCGGCGGGGATCATAGCTTTCCGCGTTTGTTAGCTTTTCAGCAATAGACGTCATCACGAGAAGCATCTCGCAAGAGATGCGACGTGGTGACCTTCGACTTCCCCCAGGCGGGGTGGTTAGGGGCATGGGGAAAGGCTGGCCGCATCCGGCCAACGAAGGCATGACCGGGAATCGGGCCAGTCTGGCCCTGAGAGAAAAAACACCACCACCCGGAGCCCGAACCAGTCCCGCCCTTAATGCCGGGGCGGCGGCGGACGCCGGGTGGCGCTCTGGGGCCGAAGGGACCGGCCCCTAAAACAAGCTAACTACTTGCGACGCTGATGGCGCGTGGACTTGAGCAGCTTGCGATGCTTATGCTTGCGGATCTTCTTACGCCGCTTCTTGATCACAGAACCCATGAAATCAACCTTTTTGGGTGCGGTTCGCTTCCAGCGGCATAAAAGCCGCAGGGCTTTACGGAGACCAGATATATACCGGACAAAAAGGGCCACGGCAAGGGAAAATCTGTTCCCGCCGCGAGTTGGGGACCGCCCGGGTCCGCTGGAACCACCTATTTAAACCAAGCCGGGCCACGACAAAAAAGCCACTAATACTAATATAATCCCCCGGCACAGCCAGGCGGCGCGAGGCAAGGCGGCAGGCGAACGAGGGACGCAGGCGTAGTCTATCTACGCCGAGGACCGAGTGATGCCGACAACGCCGCCATGTGTAGTCTGGCGCAGCCGGACTAAATCGTAGTGGTGTGGGTGAGCTCCACCTGCCCGGCCTGGTTCAGCGCCTTGTAGCACTCCCGGCAGACCTGGAGCCCGGCATCGTCGTCAAGGGGCAAAAGCTGGATCAGGTATTGAAAATCAGCGCAGGGCATGGCCTCCAGGGGCGCGGCGCTGATGAGCACCGGGGCCTGGCTGGGGTTGGCCAAGTCGGTGGCGATGAGTATGGGCTCGTCCGCTTGGTCCGGCCCCCCGGCCTGGGCGTGGGGCAAAAAGGAGTTTTGCTCATAGCTCCACAGGGCGCGGTCCAAAACCTCGGCCTGGGCCGGATCGGAGGCCAGGATCAGCACCTTTTGCCCCCTGGACCAATGGCGCTCAGCCAGGCGGGCGGCGGCCTGTTCCAGACCGGCGCGGGCTTGGCGCAGGTTGACGTATTCCACCTTTACACGGTCCACGGGCGTCCTCCAGAGGCTAATCTAGCACACCCCCCGCGCCCCCACCAAGGCCGGGGCGCGGCAGGGACGCAAGCATTCGGCAAAACGGAACAATTACGCTGGGCTTTCTTGACACCCCCAGGGACCGGACCTATATTAAAAATCAGCGGGCCGCCCAGGCGGACGGCCTGTCTGATAAGATATTGCCTAAACATCCGGTCGCCGTTTGGCGGCTTTAACCGCGAGAAGCGATTAAAGATATAAATGGCCAAAGATTACTACAAGGTTTTGGGGGTGGCCAAAGGCGCCTCGGCCGAGGAGCTCAAGAAGGCCTACCGCAAGTTGGCCCTCAAGTATCACCCGGACCGCAACAAGGGCGATAAAGAGGCCGAGGACAAGTTCAAGGAAATCAACGAGGCCTACGCCGTCCTCAGCGACCCCAAGAAAAAGAAGGAATTCGACACCTACGGCTCCAGCGGTTTCAAGCAGCGCTACAGCCAGGAAGACATCTACAGGGGCAGCGATATCAACGACATCCTCCGGGGCATGGGGTTGGGCGGCGACGCTTTCAGCCAATTCTTCGGCGGAGGCGGCAGGGGCGGATTCCGCACCTACACCACCGGCGGCGGACCACGGGCCCAGGGCTTCGGCGGCTTTCAGCAGCCCTACGGCGGCATGGGCGGAGCCCCGGCCAAGGGCACGGATCTGGTGTACGAGCTGCCGGTGAGCCTGGAAGAGGTGTTCCATGGCGGCGAGAAAATGGTTTCCTACCGCCTGGGGGACCGCACCGAGCGGGTCAGCGTAAAGGTGCCACCGGGCATAGAAAGCGGCAAGAAGCTGCGCCTGGCCGGCAAGGGCGAGCCCGGCCCCATGGGCGCGCCGTCCGGTGATTTGCTCATCAAAATAAACGTTTTGGACAACCCCCAGTTCAAGCGGGAGGGGGCCGACCTGGAGAGAACGGTTACCGTCCCCTTCAGCCAAGCCGCCCTGGGAGCCACCGTGGAGGTGGCCACCATCGAAGGCAAAGAGCTCACGGTGAAGCTGCCCAAAGGCACCCAGCCGGGAGCCCGCCTGCGCCTCAAGGGCCAGGGCCTGCCCAGCTTCAAGGGCTCGGGCCGGGGCGATCTCTTTGTGCGGGTGGCCATCGAGGTGCCCAAGCGCCTGAGCAAAGAGCAAAAAGAGCTGCTGGAGAAACTGTCCGAGGAGGGCTTGTGATACCCCGCCGTCTTTTTACGCTGATAATCGCCTTGGCCGCCTTGTTGGCCCTGGCCACATCCGCCCTGGCCGCCCTGGACTATCCCCGCCCCACCGGGCCGGGAGGCAGGCCCAGCGCGGTGGGCGATTTCGCCAAGATGATATCCCCCCAGGCCAAGCAGGCCATGGAAGCCATCGCCACCGAGCTTTACCAAAAGACCGGCGCGGCGGTGGTGGTGGCCACGGTGCCCTCCCTGGGCGGCGAGAGCATCGAACAGGCCGCGGTGCAGCTTTTCCAGAAGTGGGGCATCGGTAAAAAGGGCGAGGACAAGGGCGTGCTCATCCTGCTGGCCCCCACCGAGCGCAAGCTGCGCATCGAGGTGGGCTATGGCCTGGAAGGGGTGCTCACCGACGCCACCTCCGGGGCGGTGCGCGACCAATATCTGCTGCCTTATTTCAAGAAGGGCAAGTTCGCTCAGGGCCTGTTGGCCGGTGAGGCGGCCATCGCCTCGGTGGTGGCCCAGAGCGAAGGCGTCAAACTCACCGGAGTTCCCGAGGTCAAGATAAAGCGTGGGGTTTCCCGTGGCTTCAGCCTGGGCGGCCTGTTCGTGGTGCTGCTCATTTTCTGGCTGGTCATGCGCGTGTTCGGCAAGCGCGGCGGCCGGGGTGGGCGGGGCGGCGGCGGATTGCTCCCGGCCATCCTGCTGGGCTCCATGATGGGCGGCGGCATGGGCGGCGGCTTCTCCCGGGGAGGCGGCTTCGGCGGCTTCGGCGGGGGCTTCGGCGGCTTTGGCGGCGGCATGAGCGGAGGCGGCGGCGCCTCCGGTTCCTGGTAGAGGAGAATTTAAGCATATGGCCAAAAAACCGCCCCAGCAGCCCGAAGACATCTTCGACGAGCTGCTGCAAGATCTGATAAACGCCCTGGGCACGGACCTGGTTTCCGTGGTGCTGTTCGGCTCGGCCGCGGCCGGGCGCTATGTGAAGGGCCGCTCGGACATGAATCTTTTGATCATGACCGCCGAGGGAGCCCAGCGCACCACCAGCCGCCTGCTGCCCTTTGCGGGCAAATGGGCCCCGGCCGGGGTGGCCCCGCCCCTGGTGATGACCCCGGACTACCTGGCGGCCAGCACCGACGTGTTCCCCATCGAGTTTCTGGTCATGGCCGCCAACCACAAGACCCTGCACGGCGAAGACCCCCTGGCCTCGCTTTCCCTGGAGCCCGCCCATCTGCGCCTGCAACTGGAGCGGGAGATCAAGGGCAAGGTTACCGCCCTGCGCACCCGACTCTTGGGCAGCGGCGGCGACGCCCGGGCGCTGACCGAACTCAGCCGGGAGGCCCTGCCCGCTTTCGTGGCCTTTTTCCAGGCCTATTTGGAGCTGACCACCGGCGGCTTCCCCAGCGACCCGTCCAAGGTATTGGACGCCGTCACCCAGACCGGGCTCAATGTGGAAGCCTTCCAAAAGCTGGGTCAAGTGCGCGCCGGGGCCATCAAGCCCAGCCCGCCGGAGCTGGTGGCCCTTTGGGAAGAGGGCATCGCAGAGTTGGACGAAATCAGCCATCAAGTGGACAAGCTGCAAGTTTAGTTTTTTCGCGGCCCCGAGGCCGCAAGGAGAGTGTCATGGGCCGTGGAGCCAAGTGGGCCATAGGCATCGGCGTAGTCGCCCTGCTTTTGTTCTTGCTTCTGGTAAGCCCCTACAACAGCTTGGTCAACCTGGACGAACAGGTGAACCAGGCCAAGAGCAACATCGAAGTCACCCTGCAGCGCCGCCTGGACCTTATCCCCAACCTGGTGGAGACGGTCAAGGGATATGCCGCCCATGAAAAACAAACCCTGGAAGGGGTGACCAAGGCCCGCCGGCAGGTGGCCGCCGCCCCCACCCTGGAGGGCAAGCTGGCCGCCAACCAAGGGCTGACCAGCGCCCTGGGCCGCTTGATGGTGGTGGTGGAGCGCTACCCGGACCTCAAGGCCAGCCAAAACTTCCGGGCCTTGCAGGACCAGCTGGAGGGCACCGAGAACCGCATCGCCGTGGCCCGCACCCGCTACAACCAAGCCATACTGTCTTACAACACGGCCATACGCCGCTTCCCCACCTTGATCTTGGCCCGTCTGTTGGGTTACACCCCCAAGACAGGATTCGCCGCCGTGGCCGAGGCACAGACGGCCCCCAAGGTAAAGTTCTAGGCGGGAGTTTCATTCACGTCTGATCGCGGGGAGGATGCGCCATGATGGTTGACGAATGGACCATGATCTGGCGCATTCTCACGGCCGCCGGGCTGGGGCTTATCATCGGCCTGGACCGGGAGATCCACGGCCGGGCCGCCGGCCTCAGGACCTGCCTGCTGGTGGCCATGAGCGGGGCTCTGCTCATGAGCCTGTCGCTGTATCTAACCCATATATTCGCCGCCACCGCCGACAGCAGCGTGGTGCGCCTGGACCCCGGCCGCCTGCCCTCCTACGCCATCGCGGGCATGGGCTTCTTGGGCGCCGGGGCCATCATCCAGGGCCGCCTGCGCTCCCGGGGGGTGACCACCGGGGCGGCCATGTGGGGCTGCACCGGCATCGGCCTGGCCGTGGGGGCCGGGCTCTACCTCCCGGCGTTGGCCGCCACCGTGGTTACCCTGGTGGCGCTGAAGATTTTCCGGGACATCGCCCGTTTCCTGCCCCGTGAGCAGAACGTGATGCTGCGCCTTGAGCTGCACGACACGGCGGCGGAAGACCAGATCCGGGCCCTGCTCAAGGAGCACAAGGCCCACATCCTCTTCGTGGGCCGGGAGCGCTGCCTGCCGGACAACACCGAGGAGGTGGAGATGTCGCTCTCCATCCGCTCGGGCTCGGGCTGGCGCAAGATGTTGGAGCAGCTGGAAACCGTTCAGGGCGTGTCGTGCTATTCCTGGAAGCAGGCCGAGGTACCTTAGGCCGGCACAGCCAAGCGCCACATGGCTGCGTTGTCGGCATCGCTCGGTCCTCGGGGTAGATCTACTACCCCTGCGTCCCTCGCTCACCTGCCGCCTTTTGCCCTGCGGCGCTTGGCTGTGCCGGGTTTAAACAGGCCACCGATGTAGGGGCGGGGTTTATCCCCGCCCTCTTTAATTTCAGTAACAGCCGTCATCGCGAGGAGCATCTCTGGGGAGATGCGACGTGGCGATCTTCGACTTCCCCCTGGCGGGGATGGTTGGGGCGTGGAGTATGGTCGGGCCATGTCTTCTTAATTGAGGCATGACGAGGGAAAAGGATTCGCAGGGCTTCGCTTCGCCCAACTCAACCTACGCTATTGCCTAGATCTTCGCGGCACAGTCAGGGAGTGCCAGGCAAGGCGCTCGGCAAGCGAAAGCCGGAGGCGTAGTTTTTACTACGTCGAGGCTTGAGCGCCGCCGACAATGCGGCATGGCGCTTGCTGGCGCAGCCGTCAGCCGCCCCTGGCCAATTCCACCGTTTTGCTCTAAATATGAGGCATGGCCAATTTTGAGCTAGAACCCCTGGGCCAGGCGGCCCAGGACCTGCGCTATCTGCTGGGGCGGGGCTATCCCCGCGAATTGGGCCTGAAGCTCACCGGCGACCGCTGGGGCCTGGACGCGGACCAGCGCCAGGTGCTAAGGCGGGGCGTCTTGGCCCCGGAGCTGGCCCGCGCCCGGCGCGAGCGCCTGCTGCCGCTCGCGGCCCTCAAGGGCCGGGCGGTGGGGGTGGACGGCCACAACGTCATCATCACCCTGGAGAGCGCGCTCACGGGCGCGGTTTTGGTAGAGGCCGACGACGGCCCGGTGCGCGACATCGGCCAACGCGGCCGCAACTACGGACCCGGACCCCACACCGAGGCGGCAGCCCGGCTGATGATAGACGCCTTGGCCGAGGCGGGCGCGGCACGGGCGGTTATACTCTTACATGCGCCGCTACCCTTCAGCGGGCAGTTGGCCGGAGTGGTCCGCCAGGTCATGGAGCGGGCCGGGCTGGCGGGCCAGGCCAGTGCGGTGACCGCGCCGGAGAAAGAGCTGGCCGCCTTCGAGGGCATCGTGGTAAGCGGCGACGGCCCCCTTATCGACACGGTGTCCCGGCCCCTGGACCTGGCCGGGGCCATAATCAGGGGCATGGAGCCTTGCCCGCAAATGATCAGCTTGGAGACGGCATGAGCGAAGCGAAACAAAGCAGGGGGTTGGGCATCTTTTCCGGCGGGCTGGATTCCATGCTGGCGGTGAAGGTCTTGCAGCGCGCCGGGGTTCAGGTGGAGGTGGTCACCTTTGCCACGCCATTTTTCAGCCCGGAGCGGGCCGTCATCTCGGCCAAGCACATCGGGGCGCCCTTGCAGGTGGCCCAGGTGGGCGGGCCCCATCTTGAGCTGGTCAAAGACCCCCCGCATGGCTACGGCTCCAACATGAACCCCTGTATCGACTGCCACGCCTTCATGTTCGCCCAGGCGGGCAAGATCATGGCCGAGCAGGGCTTCGACTTCCTCTTTTCCGGCGAGGTGCTGGGCCAACGGCCCATGAGCCAGAACAAGCAGGCCCTGGCCCAGGTGGCCAAGCTATCGGGCATGGCCGAGCACATCCTCAGGCCCTTGTCGGCCCAGGTGTTGCCGGTGAGCCCGGTGGAGGAGCGGGGCCTGGTGGAGCGCGAGTTGCTGCTGGGCATAAGCGGGCGCAGCCGCAAGCCCCAGATGGCTCTGGCCACCGAGCTGGGCATCAGCGACTACCCCGCCCCGGCCGGAGGCTGCCTGCTCACCGAGCCCGGCTTCAGCCGCCGCTTGAGAGATCTGCTCGCCCACCAACCCCTGGCCGGGCTGGCCGAGGTGGAGCTACTCAAGCACGGGCGGCATTTGCGCCTGAGCCCGGCGGCCAAGCTCATCGTGGGGCGCAATCAGCGGGAAAATCAGATACTGGAAACGTTGGCCCCGCCCTCGGCCCACTGGCTGATCACCCAGGGCCTGCCCGGCCCCCTGGGCCTGTACTTCGGCCCTCTGGAAGGCCCGGACCTGGAGCTGGCCGCCGCGTTGGTGGCGGGCTACGGCAAGGCGGGACCGGGCCAGGTGGTCACCGTGGAGGTGGACCAAAAGCCGAGCCTGGAGGTGGCCGCCCAGGGGCCGCGCCTGGCCGCCGCTTATCTGCTGTAAGGCAAGGCTCTTAGTCGATGGCGCGCTGGTTGATGCTGCGCACAAGGGGGATACCGTCCTCGAACACGTCGATGAGGTTCAAGCAGGCGTACTCCTGGTCCAGGCGGAAGATGCGGTCCATGGGCATGCCCAACAGCTTGGCCAGGAACACCCGGTTCACCCCGGCGTGGCCGATCACGCAGACCTCGCGCCCCTGGTTCTCGCGGATGATGTCCTGAAACACCGGTATGATCCGCTCGGCCATATCCTCCAGGGACTCGCCGCCGGCGATGCGATAGCCGGCCAGGTCTTTCCAGCGGGCCTCCATTTCCCCGGGGTACTCCTTCTCCAGGGTCTTGTAGCTTAGGCCCTCCCACTGGCCCAGGTTCAGCTCCCGCAGATCCTGGCGGATCATGGGCTTGCGGCGAGGGTCCTGGGTTTTGCCCACCGCCTCGGCCACCAGCATTGAGCGTTGCAAATCGCTGCAATAGACCGCGGCCAGCTTCTTGCCCGTCATGTGGCTCGCGATGGATTTGAGTTGCTTGGCGCCCGGGCGGCTCAAGGCCACGTCAGTGTGGCCGAACACCACTCCATCGGCCCCGCCGCGCACCTCGGGGTGCCGCCACAGGTAGATGCGGGTGAAGATTTGCTTGCGAAATAAATTAGAGCGAACCATGCTGCTTTCCCATCATCGAGGGGGCGGGTGGACGGTCCCCGGCCCCTGTGTTATTCTCGCCAGAAGGTTACCACGATTGCCCATGTGAGCACCACGCCCGGGGGAAGAACATGACCCGACGCCTTATCCTGACCGCCTCTTTGCTCCTCAGCTTTATCCTGCTGGCCTCCGTGGCCCTGGCCCTCAAAGGCCCCAGGATCACCTTCGACTCCAAGGAGGTGGTCTTCAAGGACGTGGTGGAGGGCAAGGAGCTCACCGCCGTGTTCACCTTCACCAACACCGGCGATCAGAACCTTATCATCGACAAGGTAAGCCCCTCCTGCGGCTGCACCGCCAGCCGCTGGGACAAGGTGACCCCTCCCGGCCAAAAGGGCACGGTTACCCTGCTGCTGGACACCACCGGCATCGGCGGCTCCTTCCGCAAGACCGCCTCCGTGGCCACCAACGACCCCGGCAACCCGGTGGTGATCTTGATCATGACCGGCGAAACCATGGGGCGCATAAAAGTAAGCAACGGGCGGCGCGTCAGCCTCAAGGGCTGCCTGGGCGCACCCATCACCGCAAACGCGGTGCTCAGCGACCCCAAGGGCGACAAGCTGGTGATCACCGGGGTGGAGAACCCCATGTCCGACTATCTGGACGTGAAGCTGACCCCCAGCAAGGACGGCAAGACCTACAGCCTGGACTTGGTCTCCAAGGCCACCGAGCCCATGGACTTTGCCGGGCCCCTGTTCCTCAAGGCCCCCGGCGGCCCGCCGGTTAGCGTGTGGGTGGTGGCCGAGGTGCGCGGGCCCTTTACCGTGCGCCCCCATGAGGTGATGTTCGGCACCATCGCCCAGAACAACCCCAAGCCGCCCCAGCGCTCGGTGCTGGTCAAGAAGGCCTGCGCGGACAATCTCAAGATGGACCTGATCGACTACAACAAGAAGCTGTTCATCGTGGAGCGCTTCTGGCAGAAGCCCGGCGAGGAGCTCTTGTTGGTGGTCACCCCCATCCTGGAGAACCTGCCCAAGGGCCCCTTTGACGAATCGCTGTTGGTGCAGACGGGACAGCGGGCCTTCACTGTGAAGCTCACCGGGCGTGTTCGTTAGAGGGCGGCTTTGCCAGCTGCCCGTGGGGTGTGTTGCCGGCATCGCTTAGATCTCGGCGTATTGACAATACGCCTGCGATCTGCGCTCGCCGGACGCCTTGCCCACGAACACCTGACCAAGCCGCTAAACGCTTTGTCGTCGCGAGGAGCGCAGCGACGAAGCGATCTCTGCATCACTAAAGATGTTTAGGTATTGAGAACAATGCCCGGTTGGGATTCCAGCCGGGCATTTCTTATTTAAGGGTGTAGGCACTTGTCGGGCTTCGCCTGGCTCAACCCGACCTACACGATCCTGAAAAATCCCCATCCAGCAACAGCCGCCATCACGAGGAGCATCTCCGAAGAGATGCGACGTGGTGATCTTCGCCTTCCCCCAGAAGGGAGGGCGCGGGGCTTGTAGGGTGACTTGGCCGTGTCTGGTTGGCATAGGCATGACAAGGGAAAAGGTATTGTTGGGTTTCGCTTCGCTCTACCCAACCTACACATCTCTTAATTTTATATACAAATAGCGTAGGTTGGCGTAGAGGGCTTCCCAGCCCGAAACCCAACAGTTTCTTTCATCCGCGGTGAAAACGAGGCAGGCTCAACAGGCTAACAGCGGCCATGGCCAGCCAAGCGCTTAGGGCGTTGGTGAGGATGTCGCGGGGGTCGAAGACCCGCTGGGGGTGGAAGTATTGGGCCACCTCGTCGGCCAGGCCCACCAGGGCGCAGCAGGCCCCGGCCCAGATGAGGCGCGACGCGCCCGAGGTCCAGTGCCCGGCCACGCGCCAGGCCAGGATGCCCAGCACCCCGTAGAGCACCAGGTGGGAACGCTCGATGAGCAGCGGCTGCCACCAGGCCACCAGGCCCAGGCCCACTAGGCACAGCACCGCGCCGAGGCCTTTCCCGGCACGGGACGGCGCGGGCAACCGACGCACCCGCCACACCACCCAAGCCATAAAGCCCAGGCCCGCCAGGGTCAGCAGAAGCATGGCCCAAACACCCCGCGCCCCCCGGAACCAGGGGCCCAAGGCCCGGCCATAGTACATGCCCAAAAAAATGAGCCCCACCCAGGCCAGGCACAAGGCCAGGTCCCAGGCGCGGCTCTTTTGGGGCATCACAACTCCTGTTCGGCCTTGATGCGCAGCTCGTCCACCCCGGCGGCGTAGCCCCCCGGATGTCCGAAAAGGAAGGAGCCGGACACGAAGCAGCGGGCCCCGGCGGAGTACATGCGCCCGATGGTGGAGGCATCTATGCCGCCGTCCACCTGGATGAGAATATCCTTATTCGCCATAGCGGCCATTTCCGTGAAGCGGGCCACCTTGTCCACCACCGCCGGGATGAAGGCCTGGCCCGAGAAGCCGGGGTTCACGCTCATCATCAAGACGTAGTCAAGATCGCCCAGCACCCACTCCAGGCCGTCCAGGGGGGTGTGAGGGTTCAGGGCCACCCCGGCCTTGGCCCCCAGCTCGCGGATGCGGCTCAGGGTGCGCTGCAAGTGGGTGCAGGCCTCGATGTGCACGCTGATCCAGTCCGCCCCGGCGGCCACAAAATCTTCCAGCAGGTCGTCGGGGTTGGAGATCATCAAATGACAATCCAGGGGCAGCTTGGTCACCGGCCGGAGCGCCTTGACCACCGGCGGGCCGATGGTCAGGTTGGGCACGAAGTGGCCGTCCATCACGTCCACGTGAATCCAGTCGGCCCCGGCCTCTTGCACGGCCCGCACCTCCTCGCCCAGGCGGGCGAAGTCGCTGGATAGGATGGAAGGGGCAATTTTGATCATGGGGTTCTCCAGCAAATATGGAGTGCGCGCCGGTCGCCGGAGCGCGGTTTTATTCTTTCACCAACCTGGCCGCAAAAAAGGCGTCCGCATCGTCCCTGTGCGGCATGGTGCGGAAATAGCCGTCTTCGCCTATGCAGGCCCTAAGCTCCGGGGCCAAGTCCTGGGGCCATTCTAGCCGCAGGCCGGGGCAGCGGGCAAGCAGCCCGGCCACCACTTCCTGGTTCTCGACGCGGGTCACGGTGCAGGTTGCGTAGAGCATGGCCCCGCCGGGCCCCAGCAGCTCGGCTCCCTTGGCGGCCAGGTCCAGTTGCAGCCCGGCCAAACGGGTCGGGTCGTCCGGGGTGCGCCGCCAGCGCACGTCCGGCCTGCGGCCGCACACCCCCAGGCCCGAGCAGGGGGCGTCCACCAGCACCCGGTCGAAGCCTTGGTCCATTCCCTTTAGGGTGAGCGCGTCGGCCTGCTTTACTGAAACCCACTGCACCCCCAAACGGCCCAGGTTGCCCCGCAAAGCCCTTATGCGGGCCTGGCTGGGGTCCACGGCCAACAGCTTTCCCTGGCCTCGCAGCAAAGCGGCCAGATGGCCGGTCTTGCCACCGGCCCCGGCGCAGATGTCGGCCACGGCCATGCCTGGCGCCACCCCCAACAGATGGCTCACCGCCTGGGCCGCCGCGTCCTGTATGGAGAACAGGCCGCTTTCAAAGCCCGGCAGCTGAGCCGCCGGTAGCTTGGCCCGGCGCAGCATCAGGCCCTCGGGGGTCAGGGGATGGGGCTCCACCAGGGCGGCCAACTCGGCCA